>NZ_VFOK01000001.1:0-677378 GCF_006716095.1 Barrientosiimonas humi | reverse complement strand
AACAACGCGTAGACCGCGACGAGCACGCGGCCCGGGCCGCTGCTGGTGCTGCGCCGCTCGACGCGGCCGTCGCCGCTCACTGGCCGTTCCAGATCTGCAGGAGGCGGCCGACCATCACCATGAGCCCGAGCGCCGCGACCGCGAGAACTCCTGTGCCCCAACGGGATTCGCGGTCAGCCAGCGCCCAGTAGAACGCCGCCGGCGGCACCACGGCCATGCCGAGCAGGTAGGCGACGAACAGGCCGGTGGAGAGGCCGTGCGGGGCGTCGTCGCGCAGCGCGATCCCGACGACGACCTGCACCACGAGGAGCAGCTCGACCAGCGCGGCGGCGTAGAAGGTGGGGTTGTCCACCGCCCGCCCGCGCGCGGTGGCGAGGGCGGCGAGCCCGGCGAGCAGCAGCAGGCTGGCCACGAGGGCGCCGGTGAGGACGGGGACCACGGCAGGAAAGCGTACGTCCTCGACACGAACGGCCTGATCACCGGTCGCACTACGCGCGGCGGCGGGCAGTGCGGCAATCTGTACGCCGTGACTGATGCGAACACGGGCAAGTCCGCCGCCGACGAACTGCAGACGACCGACGCCAACGTGGTCGGTCCGACGATGCCGGTGCGCAACCCGGTCGCCCAGGGGCCGGTGAACCCGCCCGCGCACACGGTCGACGGGTTCGTCGAGGCGTTCCTGCGCGAGCTGAACTTCGGGCAGGGCGTGCTGCTGTCGCGCTCGACCGTCAACGACCAGTACCTCGCGCTGGCCCGCACGGTGCAGCAATACCTCGTGGCCGGCTGGCTCGAGACCGGGGCGCGGCGGCGCCAGGGCGACCGCAAGATCATCGGATACCTCTCGGCCGAGTACCTCCTCGGGCGCCAGCTGGACAACGCGCTGATGGCGACGACGCTCGGCGAGATCGCCGAGGAGGCGATGACCCAGTGCGGTCTGGACCTGGCGCGGCTGCGCGCGCAGGAGATCGAGCCGGGGCTGGGCAACGGCGGCCTCGGGCGCCTGGCGGCGTGCTTCGTGGACTCCCTGGCCACGCTCGACGTGCCGTGCATCGGCTACGGCATCCGCTACGAGTACGGCATCTTCCGCCAGACCTTCGTCGACGACCGGCAGGCCGAGGTGCCCGACTCGTGGCTGTCGCTCGGCAGCCCGTGGGAGTTCCCCCACCCCGAGCGTCAGGTGCGCGTCGCGTTCGGCGGCCGCACCGAGACCACCACGGACGAGCAGGGCCGCGAGCGCACCACCTGGATCCCGGCGTGGGACGTGCTCGGAATCCCTTACCACTACATGGTTCCCGGCTATCGCAACGGCTCGGTGAACACGCTGCGGCTGTGGAGCGCGAAGGCCACCCAGGCGTTCGACCTGCAGATCTTCAACTCCGGAGACTACGCCGAGGCCGTCCGCTCCCAGACCTTCGCGGAGAACATCTCCAAGGTGCTCTACCCCGAGGACTCCACGCCGCAGGGCAAGGAGCTGCGGCTGCAGCAGCAGTACTTCTTCGTGGCCTGCTCGCTGCACGACTTCATCGAGAACACCCTCCCCCGCGACTTCGACCTGCGCCGCCTCCCCGAGCGGATCATCTTCCAGCTCAACGACACCCATCCGGTCATCGGCATCCCCGAGCTGATGCGAATCCTGGTGGACCTCAAGGGATTCGAGTGGGACGAGGCCTGGGACATCACCCGCGAGTGCTTCGCCTACACCTGCCACACGCTGCTGCCGGAGGCGCTGGAGGTGTGGCCGGTCGAGCTGCTCGGGCGGCTGCTGCCGCGCCACCTGGAGATCATCTACCGGATCAACGACAACTTCCTCGACGAGGTGCGCGAGGCCTACCCCGGTGACGCCGACCGGGTCCGCCGGATGTCGATCATCGCCGAGGGTCCGCAGCGCGCGGTGCGGATGGCGTACCTCGCGACGATCGGTGGCTCGCGGGTCAACGGTGTGGCCGAGCTGCAGTCGCAGCTGCTGCGCGAGAAGGTGCTCCCCGACTTCTCCGAGCTGTGGCCGGACAAGTTCACCAACATCACCAACGGCGTGACGCCGCGCCGCTTCCTGCACCAGGCCAACCCGCTGCTGTCGACCCTCATCACCGAGGCGATCGGCCCGTCGTGGGTCACCGACCTGGAGCAGCTGCGCGGGCTGGAGCCCTACGCCGACGACGCCGGCTTCCGCGAGCAGTTCCAGGCGGTCAAGCAGGCCAACAAGGAGCGGCTCTACCGCGAGCTGCGCGCCCGCGACGGGCTGGAGCTGCCGCGGCACGCCATGCTCGACGTGATGGTCAAGCGGCTCCACGAGTACAAGCGCCAGACCCTCAAGCTGCTGCACATCGTCTCGCTGTACGACGACCTCATCTCCGGGGACGTCTCACCCGCCGACATGGTGTCGCGCACGTTCGTCTTCGGCGCCAAGGCCGCGCCGGGCTACTACATGGCCAAGGAGATCATCTACCTGATCAACTCCGTCGGCCGAACCATCAACGAGGACAAGCGGATCGAGGGCGCACTGTCGGTCGCGTTCCCGGCGAACTACAACGTGACCCTGGCCGAGAAGGTGGTCCCGGCCGCCGACCTGTCCGAGCAGATCTCGCTCGCCGGCAAGGAGGCCTCGGGCACCGGCAACATGAAGTTCGCGCTCAACGGGGCCCTGACGATCGGCACCGACGACGGCGCCAACGTCGAGATCCGGGCGCTGGTCGGCGACGACAACTTCTTCCTGTTCGGGCTCACCGAGCCCGAGGCCGAGCAGCTGCGCGCGGACGGCTACGACCCCAAGGCGTTCTACCGCTCGGACGAGAAGCTGCGCCGCACCCTCGACCTGCTCGGCTCCGGCATCTTCACCGGCGGCGACGCCTCGGCCAGCGCCCCGCTGGTGCAGAACCTGCTGCACGACGACCCGTTCATGGCGCTCGCCGACTTCCGGTCCTACCTCGACGCGCAGACGCGGGTCGACGAGGCCTACCGCGACAGCGACGCCTGGACCCGGTCGGCGATCCTCAACGTCGCCCGCACCGGCTTCTTCTCCAGCGACCGCTCGATGCGCGACTACCTGGACCGCGTCTGGCTCGCCTGAGCGGCGTGCCACCGGGATCGGTGAGTCGGATCGGTGAGCAGGCGTGCGGCTGAGCGCACGGTTGGTCACCGATCCGGCTCACCGATGACGTGGACCGGTTCGATCCGGACCTCCCACGTCCCCCGCCGCGCCGCCGAGGCGGCATCGTCCACGACCTCGACGACGCGCCAGTCGCGTCGGACGTCCGACTGGTCGAGACCGCCGGGCTCGTCGTCGGCCATCAGCCGGAAGGTGCACCGACCCGCCGCGACCGAACCGACCTCCGGTGCGAGGAAGCGTGGCGAGATCGACGCGACCGTGCCGTCGCGGAGGCGAGCCGGCCGCGCCTCGTCCGGCACCGCGACGAAGGTCGCCAGCGCGGTGCTCAGCACGGCCGCGCTCGGTGGGCGCGAGCACTCGATCACTCCGGTGAAGGCGTACGTCAGTCGCGTGCCTTCGATGCGCCGCAGCTGGGCGGGCGCGTCCCGCTCACGCGATCGCAGCAGCTCCGAGCAGCCGGCCCGCATGGCGCGCTGGGGCACGACCACGCCCGGGGCCGGCGTGGGCACCTCGCCACCGGACACCAGCCGATCGTCGATCAGCGCCCAGATCGAACACGCGCTCCGAGCGTCCGGGCGGACGACACCCAGCTCGAGCGCCCACCAGGCGAGGAAAGCCACGACGGCCGGCAGGGCCACCCACGCCCAGGCGTCCCGAGTCGAGAACCTCACCGCGACCAGCAGCATGGCGAGAACCGCGACGGCGACGAGCTTGACGACCTCGCGGTCGCGCCAGTCCTTGGGCCCCTCGTCCAGCGTGCCCAGCACTGAACCAACCGCACCGGGCTGCTGCCCCCGTTCGTGACGCCACCGCGCGAAACGGCGCCAGCGTCGCCCGAACGGACGGGCGCGCGCCGCCTCGAGCAGTCTCAGCATGGCGGCATCCTGTCGGGTCACGCGTAGCGGTACGTCGAGAACGCCCCGACGACACCCCGATTCGACGTTTCTGACACACCGGTGTGCTGCAGCAGGCAGGTGTGTCAGGAACGCGGGGGCGGGTCAGAACCGTCGGGGTCAGTCAGCAACGCGGTCGGGTGGGACGCCCCAGGCATCCGCACCCCGCACCTCCCCCGAGCTCACCGGACCCACCGGCGGGATCGGGGTGCTGTGCCCTGCCCGGAACGAGTAGCGTCGGCGACGTGACTGAGCAGCAGCAACGTTCGTACCGACTGCCCGCCACGACCGCCACGACCCGCTCCGGCGCGCCCGAGCCCAGACCGATCGGTCGCATCCCCGTCCAGGACGTCCGTCCTGCCGTCGACGGGGGCGCGCTGCCCACCAAGAGCGTCGTGGCCGAGCCGCTCGAGGTGAGCGCCACGGTCTTCCGCGAGGGGCACGACGCGGTCAACGCCAGCGTCGTCGTGACCGACCCCGACGGAGCCGTCACCTACGTCCCGATGACCTGCACCAACCCCGGTCTCGACCGGTGGGAGGCGCAGGTGGCGGCCGACCGCACGGGGCTGTGGAGCTATCGCATCGAAGGCTGGTCGGACCCCTACGGCACGTGGGCGCACGACGCCGCGATCAAGGTGGCCGCCGGGGTCGACACCGAGCTGATGCTCGAGGAGGGCGCCCGGCTGCTGGAGCGGTTCGCTGCCGAGCTCGACCTCGAGCCGGCCGACCGCACGCTGGTCACCGGCGCCACGAGCGACCTGCGCGACACCGACCTGCCGGTCGACGCGCGGCTCGGCGCCGGACTCAGCCAGGAGCTGCGCGACCTGACCGTGCGCCGCCCGCTGCGCGACGTCGTGAGCGCGAGCCGGACGTACGCCTGGCTCGTCGAGCGAGAGCGCGCGCTCACCGGCGCGTGGTACGAGATCTTCCCCCGCAGCGAGGGGGCGCACCGCGACGAGCAGACCGGCGAGTGGACGACCGGAACGCTGCGCACCGCCGCCGACCGGCTGCCCGGCATCGCGGCGATGGGCTTCGACGTGGTCTACCTGACCCCGATCCACCCGATCGGCGCGGTCAACCGCAAGGGCAAGAACAACACCCTCACCGCCGAGCCCGGCGACCCCGGCTCGCCGTACGCCATCGGCAGCAAGGAGGGCGGCTACGAGGCGGTGCACCCCGAGCTCGGCAGCTGGGCCGACTTCGAGGCCTTCCGCGAGCGCGCCGAGGAGCTCGGCATGGAGGTCGCGCTCGACCTGGCGCTGAACTGCGCGCCCGACCACCCGTGGGTGCAGACGCACCCCGAGTGGTTCACCACGCGCGCCGACGGGACGATCGCCTTCGCCGAGAACCCGCCGAAGAAGTATCAGGACATCTACCCGCTGAACTTCGACAACGACCCCGACGGGCTCTACCGCGCGGTGCGCGACGCGCTCGAGGTCTGGTTCGAGCACGGGGTGCGGATCATCCGGGTCGACAACCCGCACACCAAGCCCACCGAGTTCTGGCAGTGGCTGATCGCCGACGTGGCGCAGACCTACCCCGACGTGATCTGGCTGGCCGAGGCGTTCACCCGCCCGGCGATGATGCACACGCTGGCCAAGGTCGGCTTCCAGCAGAGCTACACCTACTACGCCTGGCGCAACGAGGCGGCCGAGCTGCGGGAGTACTGCGAGGAGCTCGCCGGCGACGCGTCGTACTACATGCGGCCCTCGTTCTGGCCGACCACGCACGACATCCTCACCCCGTTCATGCAGTACGGCGGCCCGACGGCCTGGAAGATGCGGGCGGCGCTGGCCGCGACGCTGGTGCCGACGTACGGCATCTACGCCGGCTACGAGCTGATGGAGAACGTCGCGCGGCCGGGCGCCGAGGAGCAGATCGACAACGAGAAGTACGAGTTCAAGGACCGCCGCTGGGCCGACTACGAGCCGGGCGGTCCCCGCGAGGGGCAGTCGCTCGCGCCGTACCTCACGCGGCTCAACGAGATTCGCCACCAGCACCCGGCCCTGGACTGGATGCGCAACCTGCGCTTCCACGAGACCGACGACGAGACGGTGCTGTGCTTCTCCAAGCGGCGGGTGCTCGACGACGGGACCGAGGACGTCATCGTCGTCGTCGCCGGTTGCGACCCGCACAGCACGCGGCAGACCTGGATCCACCTCGACCTGGCCGAGCTGGGGCTGCAGCCCGACGAGTCGTTCACCGCGCACGACCTGATCACGGGCGCGGAGTGGCGCTGGGGGCAGCACAACTGGGTGGAGCTGGGGGCAGGGAAGGAACCCGTGCACATCGTCCAGGTCAGGAGGTTCTGAGCAGTGGTGCAAGGTCTCAACCTGCAGCAGCCGGGTCTGCGGCACGACCCGCAGTGGTTCAAGAAAGCCGTGTTCTACGAGGTGCTCGTGCGCGGCTTCGGCGACTCGACCGGGTCCGGCTCGGGCGACTTCTCCGGCCTGCTGCAACGTCTCGACTACCTGCAGTGGCTCGGCGTCGACTGCCTGTGGCTGCCCCCGTTCTACGCCTCTCCCCTGCGCGACGGCGGGTACGACATCAGCGACTACACCGCGGTGCTCCCCGAGTTCGGGACGCTGCCGGAGTTCACCGAGCTGGTCACCCAGGCGCACGCGCGCGGCATCCGGATCATCACCGACCTGGTGATGAACCACACCAGCGACCAGCACCCGTGGTTCCAGGCGTCGCGCTCGGACCCCGAGGGCCCCTACGGCGACTTCTACGTCTGGTCCGACACCGACGAGCGCTACCCCGACGCGCGGATCATCTTCGTCGACACCGAGGTGTCGAACTGGACCTTCGACCCGGTGCGCCGGCAGTTCTTCTGGCACCGCTTCTTCTCCCACCAGCCCGACCTCAACTTCGAGAACCCGGCCGTGGCCGAGGCGATGTTCGACGTCATGCGGTTCTGGCTGGACATGGGCATCGACGGGTTCCGGCTCGACGCCGTGCCCTACCTGTTCGAGGAGGACGGGCACAACGGCGAGAACCACCCGCGCACGCACGAGTTCCTCGCCCGGCTGCGCGCCAAGGTCGACGAGGAGTACCCCGGGCGGATCCTGCTCGCCGAGGCCAACCAGCTGCCGCACGAGGTGGTCGACTACTTCGGCACCGAGGAGGAGCCGGAGTGCCACATGTGCTTCCACTTCCCGGTGATGCCGCGGCTGTTCTACTCGCTGCGCGAGGAGAAGGCCGCCCCGATCATCGACGTGCTCGCCGAGACCCCCGCGATCCCGGGCGGCACGCAGTGGGGCACGTTCCTGCGCAACCACGACGAGCTCACGCTCGAGATGGTCACGCCCGAGGAGCGCGCCGCGATGTACGGCTGGTACGCCCCCGACGCCCGGATGCGCGCCAACGTCGGCATCCGTCGGCGGCTGGCTCCGCTGCTGGACAACTCGCGGCCGGAGATCGAGCTGGCGCACGCGATGCTGCTGTCGCTGCCCGGCTCGCCGTGCCTGTACTACGGCGACGAGATCGGCATGGGCGACAACATCTGGCTCGACGACCGCGACGCGGTGCGCACCCCGATGCAGTGGTCGCCCGACCGCAACGCCGGGTTCTCCGCGTCCGACCCGGGCAAGCTCTACCTGCCGATCGTGTCCAGCCTCGTCTACCACTACAACAACGTGAACGTCGAGGCGCAGATGGCGTCGAGCTCCTCGTTGCTGCACTGGGTCCGGGGCATGCTCTCCGTACGCGCGCAGCACCCGGTCTTCGGGCTCGGCGACTTCGTGGTCGCCCCCGCGGACAACGAGGCGGTGCTCGCCTACACGCGCACGATGAGCAAGGCGGACGCCCAGTCCGAGAACGCCCGGCACCGCCGGGTGCTGTGCGTCAACAACCTGTCCTCCCGCCCGCAGGCGACCCGCATCCAGCTGCCCGAGGAGCTGGCCGGGGCCGAGGTCGGCGACCTGTTCGGCGGGGTCGGCTTCCCCGACGTCGCCGACGACGGGACGCTGCAGCTGACCCTGGGGTCGCGCGACTTCTTCTGGTTCTCCCTCACGACCCAGGACAAGGACTGACATGGCGACCATCCACCGGGCCACCCTCGAGCCCGACAAGGTGACGATCGTCTCCCGCTGGATCGCCGACCGTCGGTGGTACGCCGGCACCGGCACGCCCGCGCTGCGCCAGCTGGCGGCGTACCGGTTCGACGACCCCGACGGCGAGGTGGGCCTGGAGACCCTGCTGCTGCTCGACGAGTCCGGGGCCTCGCCGGTGCTCTACCAGGTGCCGCTCAGCTATCGCGGCGCGCCGCTGGAGAGCGCGCCCGAGCGCGCGTTCCTCGGCGAGATGCAGCACTCGGTGCTCGGCACCCGCTACGTCTACGACGCGGCCTACGACCCGGTGTACGCCACCGAGCTGCTGCGCGCGATCGTGCAGGGCGGCAGCGAGGCGGGCCAGGTCGTCGCCGACTCCGGCGAGTCCCGCCCCAGCACCGCGACGTGCAAGGGCAGCGGCCTGCTCGGCACCCGTCCGCGGCACGGCGACGGCACCCAGCACGACCTGGCGGTGACCAGCGCGCGGGTGCTGACCGGTGAGCAGTCCAACACCTCGCTCATCGCCAACGTGACCCTCGACGGCCAGGAGCTGCAGGTCATCACCAAGGTGTTCCGGGTGCTGCACGACGGGCGCAACCCCGACGTGGAGCTGCAGGGCAGCCTCACCGCCGCGGGCAGCACGCGGGTGCCGCGGATGCTCGGGTGGCTGCAGGGCGGCTGGACCGACCAGGCCACCGGGACCCGCCACACCGGCGACCTCGCGATGGCCCAGCAGTTCCTCCCCGGGGTGCAGGACGCCTGGCGCGAGGCGCTGCGCGCGGCCACCGACAACCGCGACTTCACCCGTGAGGCGCGCGCGCTCGGCGAGGCGACGGCCGACGTGCACGCCCAGCTCGCCGCGGGGCAGCCGACCGCCGACGCCGACGCCGAGCGCGTCGCCGGCACCATCGCCGGGATGCGCGCCCGGCTCGAGGAGGCGATCGCGGCCGACCCGTCCGTGGCCGAGCACCGCGACGCCGTCGAGCGGGTCTTCCAGCGGCTGGAGTCGGCCGACTGGCCGCCGCTGCAGCGGGTGCACGGCGACTACCACCTCGGGCAGGTGCTCGACGCCCCCGGCCTCGGCTGGGTGCTGCTGGACTTCGAGGGCGAGCCGCTGCGGCCGCTGGCCGAGCGGGCCGAGCCCGACGCCGCCGTGCGCGACGTGGCCGGCATGCTGCGCTCGTTCGACTACGCCGCCGGGTCGGTCCAGCAGACCGACGGCCTGGACCGCACGGCCTGGGCGCGCGACGCGCGCACCGCCTTCCTCGAGGGGTACGCCGCCGACGGCGGACTGAGCGAGCAGGACCCGCTGCTGCGGGCGTACGAGCTCGACAAGGCGCTCTACGAGCTCGTCTACGAGACCCGCCACCGGCCCGACTGGGTCGGGATCCCGCGTGCTGCGGTGGACCGTCTGGCCACCGCACAGTCGACTGGAGATGACATGAACACCGAACGACCGCAAGGAGATTCGCCGACCACCGCAGGTGCGCGGACCGGTTCCACCGCGTCGTCGGTCTACCTCGCACGCGGCGGGGGCCAGGGTCGCCTCGCGGCTCCCCTGCCCGGTCGGGCCGCCGCCCCCGCAGCCGCGCCCGCGCCCACCACCGGCGGCGACCGCGCCGACGGCTCGGGTCCGGCCCCGCTCGACCACGCCGAGGCCGACCTTCTGCTGCGCGGGCTGCACCGCGGGCCGCACTCCCTCCTCGGGGCGCACCCGAGCAAGAACGGAGCGACCGTGCGCGTGCTGCGCCCGCTCGCCGACCGCGTGCAGCTGCGCCTGGCCGACGGCGAGACGGTCGACCTGCAGCACGACTACGAGGGCATCTGGTCGGGCCTGGTGCCCGGCGACGGGGTGCCCGACTACCGGGTGGTGACGACGTACGACGACGGCGTCGAGCACGTCGCCGACGACCCCTACCGCTTCCTCCCGACGCTCGGCGAGATCGACATCCACCTGATCGGTGAGGGCCGGCACGAACAGCTGTGGCAGGTGCTGGGCGCCCGCGTGCGCACCTATCCCAGCGAGCTGGGCGAGGTGCGCGGCACCTCGTTCGCGGTGTGGGCGCCGCACGCCCGCGCGGTGCAGGTCGTCGGCGACTTCAACCGCTGGGACGGCGGCGGGCACTCGATGCGGGTGCTCGGCAGCTCGGGCGTCTGGGAGCTGTTCGTGCCCGGCGTCGAGCCGGGGAGTGCGTACAAGTTCAACATCCTCAGCGCCGACGGCGAGTGGCGCGCGAAGGCCGACCCGATGGCGCGGCGCGCACAGGTGGCTCCGCAGACGGCGTCGGTCGTCACCGACTCGACCCACGAGTGGGACGACGAGGAGTGGATGCGGCGACGGGTCGAGCACAACCCGCACCACGGGCCGATGAGCACCTACGAGGTCCACCTCGGCAGCTGGCGCCAGGACCACGGCTACCTCGACCTGGCCGAGCACCTGGTCAACTACGTCAAGGACCTGGGTTTCACCCACGTCGAGCTGATGCCGGTCATGGACCACCCCTACCCGCCGAGCTGGGGCTACCACGTCACCAGCTACTACGCCCCGAACGCCCGGTTCGGCAGCCCCGACGACTTCAAGCAGCTCGTCGACACGCTGCACCAGAACGGCATCGGCGTGATCCTGGACTGGGTGCCCGGCCACTTCGCCACCGACGAGTGGGCGCTGGCCCGCTTCGACGGCACCCCGCTGTACGAGCACCCCGACCCGCGGCGCGGCTGGCACCCCGAGTGGGGCTCGTTCATCTTCGACTTCGGCCGGCCGCAGGTGCGCAACTTCCTGGTCGCCAACGCCGTCTACTGGCTCGAGGAGTTCCACGTCGACGGGCTGCGCATCGACGGCGTCGCCTCGATGCTCTACCTCGACTACGCCCGCGGGCACGGCCAGTGGGTGCCGAACCAGTTCGGCGGCAAGGAGAACCTCGAGGCCGTCCAGCTGCTGCAGGAGACCAACGCGACGGTCTACAAGCGGGTGCCCGGCGTGGTCACGATCGCCGAGGAGTCCACCTCGTGGCCGGGGGTCACCGCACCGACGAGCGACGGCGGCCTGGGCTTCGGCCTGAAGTGGAACATGGGCTGGATGCACGACTCCCTGGAGTACCTCGCCAAGGAGCCGGTCTACCGCAAGTACCACCACCACAAGATGACGTTCGGGCTGACGTACGCCTTCAGCGAGAAGTTCGTGCTGCCGATCAGCCACGACGAGGTCGTGCACGGCAAGGGCTCGCTGCTGCGCAAGATGCCCGGCAACCGGTGGGAGCAGCTTGCCAACCTGCGCGCCTACCTGGGCTTCATGTGGTCCCACCCCGGCAAGCAGCTGTTGTTCATGGGCACCGAGTTCGCGCAGGAGGCCGAGTGGGCCGACGGGCGCAGCCTCGACTGGTGGCTGCTCGACCAGCCGGCCCACTGGGGCGTGCACGCACTGACCAAGGACCTCAACCGGATCTACCGCGAGCACCGGGCGCTGTGGGAGTACGACCACGTCCCCGACGGCTTCCAGTGGCTCGACGCCGACGACGCGGCCGGCAACACCTACGCCTTCGTGCGCTACGGCGAGGGCGAGGGCGCCGACCGGCCGAGCGTGGTGGCGATCTGCAACTTCAGCGGGTCGCAGCGTCAGGACCTGCGCATCGGGATGCCGCACCAGGGCCGCTGGCTGGAGGTGCTCAACACCGACGCCGAGGCGTACGGCGGCAGCGGCGCCGGCAACCTCGGCGCGGTCGAGGCCGTCGCCGAGCCGCACCAGGGCCAGCCCGCCTCCGCCCGCGTCACGCTCGGTCCGCTGTCGACCGTGTGGTTCGTCCCCGAGGAGGCCGAGCCGGTCGAGACGACCAAGCCGGCCGAGACCACCAAGCCGGTCGAGTAGGCCGGAGCCTGCGGAGGCCGTATCGAGACCCCGATGATGGTTCGAACGAAGGATGGCGACGATGAGTGACTCCCGTGCAGGGCAGCCGGCCGAGCCGCGCGACCTGGTCGACGTGGCCGCACTGGTCACGGCGTACTACATGACCGAGCCCGATCCGGACGACGTCGACCAGCAGGTCACGTTCGGCACCTCCGGGCACCGCGGCTCCTCGTTCGCCGGCGCGTTCAACGAGGGGCACATCCTCGCGACCACGCAGGCGATCTGCGACTACCGCCGCGAACAGGGCATCGACGGGCCGCTGTTCCTCGGCCGCGACACGCACGGGCTGTCCGAGCCGGCGTGGTCGTCGGCGCTGCAGGTGCTCGCGGCCAACGACGTGACGGTGCTGGTCGACGACCGCGACGGGTTCACCCCGACGCCCGCGGTGTCGCACGCGATCCTGCGCGCCAACCGCGGAAAAGACCTGAGCCGCAAGGGAATCGGGCTCGCCGACGGCATCGTCGTCACGCCGTCGCACAACCCGCCGGCCGACGGCGGTTTCAAGTACAACCCGCCGCACGGCGGCCCGGCCGACACCGACGCCACGACGGTCATCGCCGACCGCGCCAACGCCTACCTGCGCGGCAAGGACGAGCAGGTGCGCCGGGTCTCGCTGGCCCAGGCGCGCGCGGCCGCGCAGACGTACGACTTCCTCGGGACCTACGTCGATGACCTGCCGAACGTCGTCGACCTGGCCAAGGTCAAGGAGGCCGGCATCCGCATCGGCGCCGACCCGCTGGGCGGTGCGAGCGTCGCCTTCTGGGGCGAGATCGCCGAGCGGCACGGGATCGACCTGACCGTGGTGAACCCGCTGGTCGACCCGACGTGGCGGTTCATGACGCTGGACTGGGACGAGAAGATCCGGATGGACTGCTCCTCGCCGTACGCCATGGCGTCGCTGATCTCGCGCAAGGACGAGTTCCAGATCGCCACCGGCAACGACGCCGACTCCGACCGGCACGGCATCGTCACGCCCGACGGCGGCCTGATGAACCCCAACCACTTCCTCGCCGTGGCGATCCAGTACCTCTACGGCGGCGCGCGGCCCGGCTGGCGCTCCGACCGCGTCGGCAAGACGCTCGTCTCCTCCTCGATGATCGACCGGGTGGCCGCCGACCTCGGCAAGGAGCTGTGGGAGGTGCCCGTCGGGTTCAAGTGGTTCGTGCCCGGACTCCTCGACGGCTCGGTCGGGTTCGGCGGCGAGGAGTCGGCGGGCGCGTCGTTCCTGCGCACCGACGGCACCGTGTGGACCACCGACAAGGACGGCATCATCCTGGCGCTGCTCGCCTCGGAGATCCTCGCCGCCACCGGCAAGAGCCCCAGCGAGCACTACGCCGATCTCGTTGCGGCACATGGCGATCCGGCCTACGCCCGGGTCGACGCACCGGCCGACCGCGCGCAGAAGGCCAAGCTCAAGGCGCTATCGCCCGACGACGTCGAGGCCGACTCCCTCGCCGGCGAAGCGATCACCGCGAAGCTCACCGAGGCGCCAGGCAACGGCGCCGCGATCGGCGGGCTGAAGGTCACCACGGAGAACGCCTGGTTCGCCGCGCGCCCGTCGGGCACCGAGGACGTCTACAAGATCTACGCCGAGTCCTTCCGCGGCCCCGAGCACCTCGAGCAGGTGCAGGCCGAGGCGCGCGAGGTCGTGGGCGCGGCGCTGGGTTGAGCGCGCCTGTGCCAGAGTGGCGCCCGTGGAGGACCAGACCGAGACGGGGCGGTTGTTCGTCATCAGCAGCGCCGAGCCGGCGCGCACCACGGTCGGGCGTGCCCTGGCCGAGACGCTGACCAAGGCGGTGTTCATCGACGGCGAGGTCGTCGGTGACGTCGTGGTCAGCGGTCGCGCCGAGGTGGGCGACGAGCCGAGCAGCGAGGCGGTGGAGCAGCTGCTCTTCCGCTACGCCGGCGGGCTGGTGCTGGCCGACACCTACCGCGCCGCCGGGTTCGACGCGGTGATCGCCGAGGAGATCCCGAGCCTGTTCTTCGAGGACTACCTCGAGATCGCCGCCCCCGAGACGCTGCACCTGGTGCTGCTCGGACCGACGGGCGACGCAGGTGCGACCGGCGGCTCGGACGCGGTCGGCCTGCGGCTCGACCCGGCCGAGCGCGACGTGCCGGAGACGGTGCTGGAGATCATCAAGCGCCAGCACGAGGCCGTCGTCGAGACCCCGGAGCGCTGAGGCCGTGGCGACTCCCGATCAACCCGGCCCGCAGCAGAGCGAGTCGCAGCAGCCCGAGCCGCAGCAGCCCGGGCCGCAGCAGAACATCGAGGGCGCCGCCATCATCCTGGCCCTGCTGGCGCTGGTGCTGTCGTGGGTGGGCATGAGCTCGCGGGTCCTGGCCGTGGACTGCGCGCAGGTCGCGTGCGAGACGGGCGTCGCACGCGGCAGCGTGCTCGCGGCCGCCCCGCAGATCCCGCTCGCCGTGGTCGGCATCGCGCTCGCCTGGCTCCGTCGAGGCAAGGGACGGGCGCACCCGCGCCGGCCGATGGCGTACGCCGGGCTCGCGATGCTCCTGTGCTTCGCCGCGGGCATCGCCTGGGTGGTCAGCAGCACCCCCTGACGAGGAGGGGCGTCGACCGCTCAGAGCGCCGCGGCGATCTGCTCCACCCGCTCCTTGGCGTCGCCGAACAGCATCCGGGTGTTGTCGCGGAAGAACAGCGGGTTCTGCACCCCCGCGTAGCCGGTGGCCATCGAACGCTTGAACACGACGACGTCCTTGGCCTCCCACACGTGCAGCACCGGCATCCCCGCGATCGGCGACCCGGGCTCCTCGGCGGCCGAGGGGTTGACCGTGTCGTTGGCGCCGATCACCAGCACCACGTCGGTCTCGGGGAGGTCGTCGTTGATCTCGTCCATCTCGAGCACGACGTCGTAGGGCACCTTCGCCTCGGCCAGCAGCACGTTCATGTGGCCGGGCAGCCGGCCGGCGACCGGGTGGATGCCGAAGCGCACGTCGACGCCGGCCTTGCGCAGGCGCGAGGTGAGGTCGGCGACGGGGTACTGCGCCTGGGCCACCGCCATGCCGTAGCCGGGCGCGATGACGACCGACCTCGCCTCACGCAGCAGCTCGGCCACCTCGTCGACGGAGGTCTCGCGGTGCTCGCCGTAGTCGCGCTCCTCGCCGGAAACCGTTCCGTCCGAACCGAACCCGCCGGCGATCACCGACACGAACGAGCGGTTCATGCCCTTGCACATCAGGTAGCTGAGGATCGCACCCGAGGCGCCCACGAGCGCTCCGGTGACGATCAGCAGGTCGTTGCCGAGCATGAAGCCGGCGGCCGCCGCGGCCCACCCGGAGTAGCTGTTGAGCATCGACACCACGACGGGCATGTCGCCGCCACCGATCGAGGCGACCAGGTGCCACCCGAAGGCGAGCGCGATCACGGTCATGGCGATCAGCGGCACGAACGACGGCGCCGCGACGAACCACACCAGCAGCCCGGCGCAGACGATCAGCGCGAGCAGGTTGAGCAGGTGCCGGCGCGGCAGCATCAGCGGCTTCGACGACATCTTGGCCGACAGCTTCAGGAAGGCCACGACCGAGCCGGACAGCGTGACCGCACCGATGAACACCCCGAGGAACACCTCGACCAGGTGCACGTTGGCCTCGGCGCCGGTCAGCCCGTGCGACTCGCGGTAGGAGTTGTAGCCCACGAGCACCGCCGCGAGGCCGACGAAGCTGTGCAGCATCGCGATCAGCTGCGGCATCTCGGTCATCTGCACGACCCGCGCGCGCCACAGACCGATCGCCGCGCCGATCGACATCGCCACCGCGATCAGCAGCACCGTCAGCCCCGGGTTGCTCGCCCGGTCGGCCGCCAGCCAGATCGTCGCGCCGAGCGCGACGACCATCCCGATCACGCCGTACGCGTTCCCGCGCCTGGCCGTCTCGTGCTTGGACAGCCCGGCGAGGGACATCACGAACAGCACGGCCGCGATGACGTACGCCGCCTGCACGAGGTTGCCGCTCATCGGGTGTCGTCCCGGGTGAACATGCGCAGCATCCGGCCCATCACCGCGAAGCCGCCGAAGATGTTGATGCTCGCGACCACCACCGCGGCGAACGCGAGGGTGCGCACCAGCAGGTCGTCGCTGCCCACCTGCAGCAACGCGCCGACCAGGATGATGCCGCTGATCGCGTTGGTCTCGGCCATGAGCGGCGTGTGCAGCGCGTGCGCGACGTTGGAGATGACGTACAGCCCGACGATCACCGCGAGCGCGAACACCGTGAAGCTCCCGAGGAACGACGCCGGCGCGAACGCCGCGGCGAGCGCGAACAGCGCCGCGCCGAGCGCCATCGCGACGTATCGCCGCCGCGGGTCGGGCGGCGGGGGCGGCTCGGTCTCGACCGGCTCCGCGGCCTTCGCCGGCGCCGGGGCGGCCGACACCTGCACCGGCGGGGGCGGCCAGAGCACCTCGCCGTCGCGGGTGACCGTCAGCCCCCGCTGTACGACGTCGTCCAGGTCGAGCCGCAGCTCACCGTCCTTCTCGGGCGTGAGCAGCTTCAGCAGGTTGACGATGTTGGTGCCGAACAGCTGCGACGCCTGCGTGGGCAGCCGCCCCGGCAGATCGGTGTATCCGACGACGCGAACTCCGTTGTCGCTCATGACGATCCGGTCGGGCTCGGACAGCTCGCAGTTGCCGCCGTTGGCCGCGGCCATGTCGACGATCACCGAGCCGGGCCGCATCGCCGCCACCGTCTCGGCGGTGATCAGCCGCGGCGCGGGCCGCCCGGGGATGAGCGCCGTGGTGATGACGATGTCGGCGGCGGCACACTCGGCGGCATACAGCTCCATCGTCATCCGCTCGGCGTCGCCGGTGAGCTCGGTGGCATAGCCGGAGTCGCTGGAGGCGTCGACGTCGAGGCGCACGAACTCGGCCCCCATCGACTCGACCTGCTCGGCCACCTCGGGCCGCACGTCGAACGCGCGCACCACCGCGCCCAGGCTGGAGGCGGTGCCGATCGCGGCCAGCCCGGCGACGCCCGCACCGATCACGAAGACCCGGGCGGGCGGCACCTTCCCGGCGGCGGTCACCTGCCCGGTGAACAGCGACCCGAACTCGTGCGCCGCCTCGATGACCGCGCGGTAGCCGCCGAGCCCGGCCATCGACGAGAGCACGTCGAGCGACTGCGCGCGCGAGATGCGCGGCACCGCGTCCATCGCGAGCGCGATGACGCCCTGGTCGGCGAGCCGCTGCACCAGCTCCGGCGACAGCGCCGGGCTGAGCAGCGAGATCAGCGTCGCCCCGCGCCGCAGCGCGGTCACCTCGGGCTCGGACGGTGCGCGCACCTTGAGCACGACGTCGCTCGCCCACACGGCGGCGGCGTCGCTGATCGTCGCGCCCGCGTCGGCGTACGCCTGGTCGGGGTAGGAGGACCGCTCCCCCGCACCCGACTCGACGACCACGTCGTAGCCGAGGTCGCGGATCTGCCCGACGGTCTTGGGGGTGGCGGCCACGCGCGTCTCATCCGTCGCGGTCTCCCGCGGAATGCCGATCTGCACGTCGATCAGCCCAGCCGGCCGGCTTCGTCCTTGGCCCACAGCCCGGTGAGGCCGCGGAAGTGCCCGAGGAACTTCTCGTGCTCGTGGGCGGGGTAGGTCGAGCGCACCGTCTCGACCAGCAGCCGGTCGAAGTCGTCGGACACGACCCAGTCGAGCACCATCTCGTCGACGTGCCCGAGGGCGTCGTCGACGAACTCCCGGTATCGCTCGGTCTCGAAGTGGTCGTCGGCCAGCTCCTGGTAGGCCTGCAGCTTGGCGCCGTAGTCGAGCGCGTCGTCGTCGGCGACCTCGAACCACGGCCCGGTGTCGATCTGGGTCTTGGCGGTGCGGTCGAACACCACGCAGTAGGCCGACCACTTCAGCAGGCTCTTGATGGCCCAGGGGAAGTAGTAGTGCAGCGAGGTGAGCGCGACGTCGGGGCAGGCGTTGGCGTAGTCGATCGGATAGACGACGCCGTCCTTGACCAGCATCTCGCAGGAGTTGAACTCCCACCGGAAGAAGGCGTTGACCGTCTGGGCGATCGTCACCGTCTCCTGCCCGACCTCGGGCGAGAGGAAGTCGTACGACACCGCGTAGCGCTCGTGCATCGGCTCGTCGGGGCGGAACTTCATGACCATCGTCTCGGGGCCGATGGTGAGCGCCCGGGCGAACACCTCGAACCCGTCGACGGCCTTCTGCAGGTGCATGAGCATCTCGCCGGAGTCGTCGTACGACCGGTGCAGGTCGCGCTCGTCGCGGATCATCGAGACCCCGCGCCAGGCGCCGCCGTCGAACGGCTTCATGAACATGGGGTAGCCCAGCTCGGCCGCGACCGCGTCGAGGTCGAACGAGCGGTTGTACTTCGAGGAGGTGTAGGCCCAGCGCACGTTGTCGAGGGGGTTCTTGTAGGGCACCAGCACCGTCTCGGGCACGTGCATCCCGAGCCGCATGAGGGCGCAGTAGGCCGAGTGCTTCTCCATCGACTGGAACGTGAACGGGCTGTTGAGCAGGTAGACGTCGTCCATCAGCGCGGCCTTCTTGAGCCACTCGCGCGGGTGGTAGTACCAGTGCGCCAACCGATCGATGACCAGCTGCTGCCGTGGCGTGGAGCGCAGGTTGAACGGCTCGATCGTGAGCCGTTCGGTGCGCAGCTCGTGCTTGTCGCCGTCGGGCCCGGCGATCGGGCCGACTCGGCGCACGAGCTCCTCCAGCGCCTGGGGCCAGTCTTCCTCGGCCCCCAGCAGCAGTCCGATCAGATGCTCGGTCATCGTGCTCCTTCGCTCGGTTCGGCGGACTCTCGGGCAGCTTCGGCGGTCAGCAGAACCGCGGCAGATGGTGGGCCAGCTGCTTGCGCCACCACGGCCAGTCGTGCGCGACGTCGTGGCCCCACAGGTCGAGCTCGCAGGGAATCCCCTTGCGCTGCAGCAGCTCCGCGAGCTCCTGCGTCGAGGGCAGCGCGCGGGTGGGCTGCACCTCGAACGGCCCCTGCCCGACGGTCAGCAGGACCGACGCGTGCCGGCGCAGCCACTCGAGGTGCTCGCCGTGCATGCCGGCGACATAGCTCATCGGGTTGGCGAAGTAGGTCGCGTCGCCGTGGTCGCCGTGCCCGTGCCAGCTGGTCACGTCGTAGCTGCCGGACATCCCGATCGCGAGCGGGACGACGTGCGCGTGGGTGAGCGTGAAGTGCACCGCGTGGTAGGCGCCCAGCGAGACCCCGAGGGTCATCAGCGGCGGCGCCTGGTCGCCCACCTGGCTGCGGATCCACGGCACCACGGCGTGCTCCAGCCACCGGGTGTACGCCTGGTGCCGGTGCGCGCGCTCCTCGGTGGTGGCGGCGTTGTCGGACCAGGACCAGCGGTCGGCGGAGTCGACGCAGAAGAAGCTGACCCGCCCTCCGTCGACGAGGTCGCGCACCGCCTCGACCATGCCGTTGTCGGCGAAGTCCTCGGCCCGCCCGGCCTCGCTGGGGAAGACCAGCACCGGCCGGCCCCAGTGGCCGTGCCGGATCACCCCGAGCTCGACGTCGGTGCCCGGGACCTGGAGCTGGGTCCGCTCGCCGTCCACGGGGACATCCTGTCCTACGGGTGAGGCCGCGCACAGCGTTCACGGGGAACGGGTCCGCCTGTCGAACGAGCCGCGCAGGACGTACGCCCGGGGCGGCGACTACGGCAGCGTGCGGCGGACGATCGCGGCAGTGCGTTCGTAGTGCTCGCGCAGCCGTCGGGTCCCCTCGTCGGCGTCGCGGGCCAGGGCGGCCTCGAGCAGGCCACGGTGCTCACCGGCCACGTCGCGCCCGGGCTCCTGCAGGTGGGACAGCCGGCGGTAGAACTCCCCCGCGTCGCGCAGCGTGCGCGTCATGCCGAGCAGCCAGGGCCGGTCGCAGCCGGCGAGCAGCGCGTCGTGGAAGGCCAGGTGTGCGCCCTCCCAGTCGTCGCGCAGCTGGGGTGGGTCGTCGTCGGTCAGCATCTCGGTGCGCTCGAGACGGTGGTGGGCCGCGACCAGCGCGGTCTCCCAGTCGACGTCGCCTCGATCGATCGCACGGCGAAAAGCCAACGCCTCCAGGTCGATTCGCGTCTCGGTGAGGTCATCGAGGTCGGCCAACGACACCTGACGCACCCGGAAGCCGATGCGCGGCTCGGACTCGACGAGCCCCTGCTGCTCGAGCCGGGTCAGGGCCTCGCGCACCACGCTGACGCTGGCGCCGTAGCGCTCGCACAGCGGCGCGAACTTCAGTCGCTCGCCCGGGGCGTGCGCGCCCGCGATCAGGTCCGCGCGCAGGGCGGCGTGCACGGCCTCGGTGCTGGCGCGCTGCTTGGTCTCGGGCATGCCACGAGCGTACCAGCATGCGATTTTCCAAAAATATTCGAATATCTGTTGAACATTCACACATCGAGGCGTACAACAGTGAGGTAGGTCACGGACCTCGCGAAGGAGCCCCCGATGGACCCGATGGACACGACCCGCCCGCCCGACGCGGCACCCGAGACCGCCCCCGACCTGCGCACCGACGTGCTGGTCGTCGGCGCCGGACCCGCCGGACTCGCGATGGCTGCGCTGCTCGCCCGCCACGGCGTCGACGCCGTCACCGTGACGAAGTACGCCGGCACCGCCCACTCCCCGCGTGCGCATATCACCAACCAGCGCACGGTCGAGGTCTTCCGCGACCTCGGCATCGAGCAGGACGTGCGCGCCGTCGCGACGCCCAACGAGCTGATGGGCACCAACGTGTGGGCCACCAGCTTCGCCGAGCGGGAGATCGCCCGGCTGCTCACCTGGGGCAGCGGGCCGGAGCGGCACGGCGACTACGACCTGGCCAGCCCGAGCCAGATGTGCAACATCCCCCAGCACGTGCTCGAGCCGGTGCTGCTCGAGGCGGCCCAGCGCCGTGGCGCCGACATCCGGTTCTCCACCGAGCTGGTGAGCGTGACCCAGGACGACGACGGGGTGGACGCACTGGTGCGTCACCGCGAGACCGGCACCGAGCAGCGCGTGCGGGCCCGCTACCTCGTCGGCGCCGACGGCGGGCGCAGCACGGTGGCCGACCAGCTGGGCTTCACCTTCAGCGGCGAGGCCGGGCTCGGCGCCGCGGCCAACGTCTGGCTCGAGGCCGACCTCACGGCCTACACCGCGCACCGCCCCGGCACGCTGTACTGGATGTGCCAGCCGGGCAACGACTACTGGGTCGGCTCGGGCACCTGGATCTGCGTCAAGCCGTGGACCGAGTGGGTGCTGCTGTTCATGTACGACCCCGCCGAGGGCGAGCCCGACATGTCCCACGAGTCGCTCGTGGCCCGGGCGCAGCAGACCATCGGCGACCCGAGCGTCCACGTGCGCATCAAGGCGACCAGCCTGTGGCAGATCAACCGCCAGGTCGCCGAGACCTACCGCCGCGGCCGCGCCTTCCTCGTCGGCGACGCCGCGCACCGCCACCCGCCCGCCAACGGGCTCGGCACCAACACCTCGATCCAGGA
The DNA here is from genome assembly GCF_006716095.1 of Barrientosiimonas humi. Classification (NCBI taxonomy): domain Bacteria; kingdom Bacillati; phylum Actinomycetota; class Actinomycetes; order Micrococcales; family Dermacoccaceae; genus Barrientosiimonas; species Barrientosiimonas humi. Next base: position 655,967 of record NZ_VFOK01000001.1, on the reverse strand, counting down.
CTCGTTCAACCTGGCCTGGAAGCTGGCGTACGTCCTCCAGGGCCGGGCCGGCGACGCGCTCCTGGACAGCTACGACGCCGAGCGGCGACCTGTGGGCGAGCAGGTCGTCGACCGCGCCATGCGCAGCGTCGCCGACATGCTGCCGATCTCCCAGGCCCTCGGCTTCGCGCCCGGACAGACCCGCGAGGAGGGGCTCGCCGCCCTGGCCGGGCTGTACGGCGCGACCCCGGAGGCGGCGATGCGCCGGCGCACGCTGGACGAGGCCGTACGTCTGCAGAACTACCAGTTCAACGCGCACGGCGTGGAGCTCGACCAGCGCTACGCCTCGGGCGCGGTGCTCGACGACGGCACGAGCTGGCCCGAGCCGGCGCGCGACCCCGAGCTCTACCACCACCCGACCACCCACCCCGGCGCCCGGCTGCCGCACGCCTGGCTGACCGGCGCGGGCGAGGACGTCTCGACGATCGACCTCGCCGGCCACGGGGCGCTGACCGTGCTCACCGGCGTGGGCGGCACCGCGTGGGTCGAGGCCGCCGACAAGGTCGCCGCCGAGCTCGGGGTGCCGATCACCGCGCACGTCATCGCCCACGGCGAGGCGCACGCCGACACCTCCGGTCGCTGGCGGGCATTGCGCGAGATCGCCGACGACGGCGTGCTGCTCGTGCGGCCCGACCACCACGTCGCCTGGCGCGCCCCCGAGCTCACCGGCAGCCCGCTGACCGACCTCGAGCGCGCCGTGCGGCACACCCTCTCGCTCGCCTCCCCCGCAGCGACGACAGACCCGACCGACCCGATCCCCGAGACCACCACAGACACGAGGAGCTGACATGAGACTGGCCAACCTCGGTGGGCGCGCCGCGCTCATCACCACCGACGGGCGCGCGCTCGACGTGCACAAGGCGAGCGACGGCCGCCTCGGCCCCGACCTGCGCGCCGTCTACGAGAGCTGGGCGCAGCTGCGCGACTGGGCGCAGGAGGCCCCGCTCGACGACGCCGTCCCCTACGACGCTGCCGACCTCGGCGCCCCCTCCCCCGAGCCACGCCAGATCCTGGCGATCGGGCTCAACTACGGCGCGCACGCCAAGGAGTCCGGGTTCGACTCCCCGACCGGCCTGCCGCCGGTGTTCCCGAAGTTCCTGTCCAGCCTTTCCGGTCCGGTCACCGAGGTGACGCTGCCCGAGGGCGGCAACACCGACTGGGAGGTCGAGCTCGTCGCGGTCATCGGGCGCACCGCGTCGCAGGTGTCCGAGGACGACGCCTGGGACCACGTCGCCGGCCTGACCGTCGGGCAGGACATCTCCGAGCGGGTCATCCAGCTGGCAGGTCCGGCACCGCAGTTCGGGCTCGGGAAGTCCTACCCCGGCTTCGCCCCGACCGGCCCCTGGCTGGTCACGCCCGACGAGCTACCCGACCGCGACGACCTGCGCCTCACCTGCTCGCTCGACGGCGAGGTGGTCCAGGACGGGCGCACGGCCGACCTGCTGGTCCCCGTGCCGCGGCTGGTCGCCGAGCTGTCCAGGGTCGTCACGCTCTACCCCGGTGACCTGGTGTTCACCGGCACCCCCGACGGCGTCGGCCTCGGCCGCTCGCCGCAACGGTTCATCCGGCCGGGCGAGGTCCTGGTCAGCACCATCGAAGGCATCGGCGAGCTGCGGCAGACGTTCGTGGCGGCCGTCGACGGGAAGGACGCATCATGAGCCTGCACCGCCTCAGCCACGTGGTCATCGGCGTGCCCAACGTTGCCGAGACCCAGTCGTACTACAGCGATTTCGGCCTCAGCCAGGGTGCCGACGGCGGGTTCAGCACGCGCGACGGCGGCGAGCAGCTGCGCATCGTCGCGGCGCCGCGCCGCCAGCTCGTCGAGGTGGGCGTCGCCGTCGACGACACCGACGACCTGGCCCGCGTCGCGGTGAACCTACAGCGCCTCGGCGTGGCGGTCGACCTGCAGGGCGAGCAGCTCGTGGCCACCGAGCCGGTCGGCGGCTTCCGCGCCCGCCTGGCCGTGCTGCCCAGGCTGCGCCAGGAGGAGACGCCTGCGACGCCGTACAACGGGCCCGGGCGCATCGAGCGCGTCGGGCGGGCGCCCGGGGTGCTGCGCACCGAGCCCGTACGTCCGCGTCGCCTCGGCCACGCCGTCGCCGGCACGACCGACCTGGCCGCGACCATGCGCTTCTTCGTCGACGGGCTCGGCTTCAAGGTGTCCGACTACATCGGCGACAAGGGTGCGTTCCTGCGCTGCTCGAACGACCACCACAACTTCCTGGCGCTGCAGTCGCCGGTGAACTACCTGCACCACACCAGCTGGCAGGTCGACGACATCGACGACGTGGGGCGCGGGGCGTACGCCATGCTCGAGGACAACCCCGAGCGGCACGTGTGGGGTCTGGGGCGGCACCACGCCGGCTCGAACTTCTTCTGGTACCTCAAGGACCCGGCCGGCAACTTCTCGGAGTACTTCTCCGACATGGACTGCATCCCCGAGGAGGAGATCTGGGAGCCGGAGGTGCTGGACGGCGCGCGCGGGCTGTTCAGCTGGGGTCCGCCCCCGCCGCCGTCGTTCCTGCAGCCGGAGGACCTGGCCGGGCTGATGACGGGGGCGCACAGCAAGGTCTGAGCGCGCGTCGGCGCTCCGGTCAGCTGCGGGCGAGCAGCTCCAGCCCGTCGGCGGCCGGCGTGCCGGGCTCGGCGTGATAGATCCCGATGCGGTGGGTGCTGTCCGAGAGGCTGAGCACCTCGAACGCCACGTCGATGCGCCCGACCAGCGGGTGCTGGAAGCGCTTCACGCCGAACCCGCAGTCCTGCACCAGGTGCTTGGACCACAGCCTGGCGAACTCGTCGCTCTTGCGGCACAGCTCCCCGACCAGCGCGGTGAGCGCCGGGTCCTCGGGGTTGTTGCCGGAGGAGAAGCGCAGGAAGGCGACCATGTCCTTGGCGACCTGGTCGGCGTCGACATACAGGTCGCGGCCGTCCGGGTCGAGGAAGAACATCTTCAGCAGGTTGGGCCGGTTGCGCGTCTGCCGCGGGTGCTCGAAGCAGGTCTGGTAGCCGATCAGCTTGTGCCCCAACGGATTCCACGCCAGCACGTCGTTGCAGTGGTCGAGGATCACCGCCGGGTTGTGCATCGACCTGATCATCGCCACGGTCTCCGGGCGGGCCTGCGTCGGCTTGGGCCGCCGCGGCACCCGACCGGGCTCGGGGTGGGCCAGCCGGCGCAGGTGCTCGTGCTCCTGCGGGTTCAGCGACAGCGCCCGGGCCAGCGCGTCGATGACGCCGTCGGAGGCGTTGTGCGACGCCGACTGCTCCAGCCGCGTGTAGTACGTCGCGCTCACCCCCGCCAGCTGCGCCAGCTCCTCGCGGCGCAGACCGGGGACCCGGCGCGCGCCGTAGGACACCACGCCGACGTCCTCGGGGTTGATCGCGGCCCGTCGGATCCGCAGGAACTCGCCCAGCTCGGTCGTCATGCCCACCATTGTGCGGACGTACGCCCGGGGTTGCCTGTCCCTGTCAGTGATAGTCACGCGGTGGGTAGGCAGCGCGGGGGTCTGGCTGGCCCGGCCGCGCGGGCCGAGGTTGGTGGTCGTTCCACGACCGTCGACCCCGAAGGGGATCCCCGTGACCGCCGCACCACCCGTCGAGGCCCCCACCTCGATGACCCGCAAGCAGCTGCTGATCCTGTTGCTGCTGCTGGCCTCTCAGTTCATGCTCGCCGTCGACTTCTCCATCCTCAACGTCGCGCTGCCCACCGTCGGCGCCGGCCTGGGCTTCGCCGAGGCCGACCTGCAGTGGATCGCCACGTCGTTCGCGCTGTGCGCGGCAGGGTTCACGCTGCTGCTCGGCCGGGTCGGCGACTACGTCGGCCGCCGGCGCATCTTCCTCATCGGCATGGCCTCGCTCGGGATCGCCTCTCTCGTGGGCGGACTCGCGACCAACCCGGCCATGCTGCTCACGGCTCGGGTGGCGCAGGGCCTCGCCACCGCGGCCGTGACCCCCGCCGGCCTGTCGCTGCTGACGACCTCGTTCCCGGAGGGTCCGCTGCGTGCCCGCGCGCTCGGCCTCAACAGCGTGATGATGTCGACCGGCTTCACCGCCGGCGCGATCCTCGGCGGCGTGCTCACCGACCTGCTGAGCTGGCGCTGGGCGTTCCTGGTCAACGTGCCCGTCGCCGCGGTCGTGGTGCTGCTCGCGCCGCTGCTGCTCACCGACAGCGCCGACCGCGAACGGTCGCCCCTCGACGTCCCGGGGGCGGTGCTGGTGACCACCGGCCTGCTCGCCCTGGTGTTCGGCGTGACCCGCGCCGGCGAGGAGGGCTTCACCGACCCGTGGGCCGTCGCGGCGATGCTGGCCTCGGTCGTGCTGCTCGTCGCGTTCTGGCGCGCCGAGTCGCACCACCCGCACCCGCTGGTGCCGACCGCGATCCTGCGCCGGCGCACCATCGGCTGGGGCAACGCCGCGGGCTTCGTCACCTTCTCGATGGAGAGCTCGCTGGTCTTCCTGCTGACGCTCTACCTGCAGCACGTGCTGGACCTGACCCCGCTGCAGACCGGGCTCACGCTCGGCGGGCTCGGGCTGGGCGCGATCCTCGGCGGCGTGACCGGGCCGCGGGTCATCGCCACCTTCGGGGTGCGCGGTGCGCTCGTCGGCGGGCTGTCTGTGCAGGCGGTCTTCACCGCGCTGCTGCTGCTCGTCGGCCCCGCGGTGGGCTGGATCTGGCTGGTGCTCGGCGCCACCTTCCTCGGCGCGATCGGCCACGTGTGCGTGATCGTCGGCTTCATGGTCGCGGCCACCTCCGGGCTGCCCGACCACGAGCAGGGCCTGGCCACCGGCCTCGCCACGATGACCCAGCAGGTGGGTGTCGCCATGGGCGTCCCGGTCATGAGCGCGGTCGCCACGACGGTCGGCTCCCTGGAGTCGCTGGGCGCGCTGCGCGTGGCGATCGGCGTCGACGCAGCGGTCGTCGCGGCGGCCGCGCTGCTCGTCGCCACCCAGCTGCGGGGAGAGCCGGCGCCCGTCGCGGGAGCCGGCGAAGGCGTACGGGCTGACGGTGAGGTCCCCGCCTCCGCCTGATCCCCCGCACTCCCCCGCACACCCCCCACCCCGCATGAAACCCGGTTACGCCCGTCTGACCTCGATGCATCAGGGTCATAGGCACCTGACCGGGTTTCATGCGCGCACTCCGGGGCGGCACCGGCGGCGGAGCGTTGACACCGGGACCAGGATGGTGGGCATGACGCTGCACGCCGACGACTACCAGGCCGACCGCTCGCGCTACGACTCGATGCTCTACCGCCGCTGCGGGCGGAGCGGTCTCGATCTGCCCGCGGTCTCGCTCGGCCTGTGGCACAACTTCGGCGACGACGTCCCGTTGGAGCGCGGGCGGGCTACTCTCCGTAGGGCGTTCGACCTCGGCATCACCCACTTCGACCTGGCGAACAACTACGGCCCGCCGTACGGCTCGGCCGAGCGCAACTTCGGCACGGTCTTCGCCCAGGACTTCCGTCGCTACCGCGACGAGCTGATCCTGTCGACCAAGGCGGGCTACGACATGTGGCCGGGGCCGTACGGCCAGGGCGGCGGCTCGCGCAAGTACGTCCTCGCCTCGCTCGACCAGTCGCTCTCCCGGATGGGGGTGGACTACGTCGACATCTTCTACAGCCACCGCTTCGACGACACCACGCCGCTGGAGGAGACGCTCGGCGCGCTCGACACGGCGGTGCGACAGGGCAAGGCGCTCTACGTCGGCATCTCCTCCTACTCCGGGCCGCGCACCCGCGAGGCGGTCCGGATCCTGCGCGACCTGGGCACTCCGCTGCTGATCAACCAGCCGTCGTACTCGATGCTCAACCGCTGGGTCGAGGAGGACCTGCTCGACGTGCTCGGCGAGGAGGGTGTCGGCTGCATCGCGTTCTCGCCGTTGGCGCAGGGCATGCTCACCGACAAGTACCTCAAGGGGATTCCCGCCGATTCCCGTGCGGCACAAGGGAAGTCGCTCGACCCGAAGATGATCGACGACACGGCGCTGAAGCACATCCGGGCGCTGAACCGCATCGCGCGGTCGCGTGGCCAGTCGCTGGCGCAGCTCGCGCTGGCGTGGGTGCTGCGCGACCCGCGGGTGACGTCGGTGCTCGTCGGCGCCTCGAGCGTGGAGCAGCTGGAGAACAGCGTGGGTGCGCTCGACAACCTCGCGTTCGACGACGCCGAGCTGGCCAAGATCGACAAGCACGCGGTCGACGCGGGCATCAACATCTGGGCGAGGTCGTCCGACGCCTGACGAGACCGATTCTGGACACATCGGTACAGAACGTGCCAGGCTCAGCCCGTGGCCCGGCACAAGGAGTTCGACGAGCAGCGCGCGCTCGACCATGCGCTCGAGACGTTCTGGTCGGGGACCTACGCCGCCACGAGCACGCAGGACCTGTGCACCTCCACCGGCCTGTCCCGCAGCAGCCTCTACAACACCTTCACCTGCAAGTCCGACCTCTACCGCCGCGCGCTCGAGCGCTACGACGAGCTGCGCGCCGCGGAGCGTGGCGACTACCTCGACCGCGCGGGCACCGGGCGTGAGGTGCTGGCCGCACTGCTCGGCGACGTGCTCCATGCGCAGTGCGACAGCCCCGAGCGGCGCAGCTGCATGGCGATCAACGCTGCCGTCGAGCTCGGCGACAGCGACCCCGAGATCGCGGCGCTCTCGCGGGCGAGCTTCGACAGCTTCCGCGCGGTGGTCGCCGCGCTGATCGCCCGCGGCCAGGACGACGGGTCGATCAGCGCCACCACTCCTGCCGCCGAGCTCGCCGCCGTGGTCCATGCCACGCTCAGCGGCCTGCAGATCAGCGCCCGCGTCAGCAGCGACCCGGCGGCCCACACGAAGGCACTGCACACGCTCCTCTCGCTCCTCTGACCCCCGCCCCGCCCGAACTGCTCGGCATCGACGCCCGGCATGTTTCTGAACCGATCCGTCCAGAAAGGTCCCGTCGTGTCCCTCGCGACCCAAACCTCACCCACCCGCACCCGCCTCCCGCTGGCCGTCTACGTGCTCGCGCTCGGCACCTTCTGCATCGGCACCTCGGAGTTCATGCTCGCCGGGCTGCTGCCGCAGCTGGCCGCGGGGCTCGACGTGTCCATCGCGCGCGCGGGCCTGCTCATCACGGCGTTCGCGCTCGGCATGACGTTCGGCGCGCCGCTGATGACCCTGGCCACCCTGCGCCTCCCCCGCCGCGCGACGCTGCTCGGAGCCGCGCTGGTCTTCGCGGCGGTGCACCTGCTCCCGCTGGCGTTCGACGGGTACGCCGCCATCCTGGTCGGCCGTGTCGTCGCCGCCGTCGCGTGCGCGACCTACTGGGCCGTGGGCGCGGTCATCGCGGTACGCCTCGCCGGGCCGGGCCAGACGGCCCGGGCACTCGCAGCGATCGTCGGAGGGCTCACCCTGGCCAACGTGCTCGGCGTCCCGCTCGGCACGTGGATCGGCGAGCAGCTGGGGTGGCAGGCGGCGTTCGTCGCCGTCGCTGTTGCCACGCTCGCGGTGACGGTGGTGCTGCGGGTGATGGTTCCCGCCCAGGAGCACGCCGATGCGTCGACGCCGATGCGGGTGCTGGTCCGCCGCGAGGTGGCCGCCTTCCGTGACCGCCGCGTGTGGCTCGCTCTGGCGACCACCGCGACCTTCCAGGCGGCCGTGTTCGCCTGCTTCTCCTACCTCGCGCCCCTGCTAACCGACGTGTCGGGCATCTCCGCCTCGCGAGTTCCCTTGGTGCTGCTGCTCTTCGGGGTAGGCACGTTCGTGGGTGTCACGATCGGTGGACGGTTCGCCGACCGCAACCTGCTGCTCAACGTGTTCGTCAGCCTCGGGGCGATGGTGCTCGCGCTGCTGGCGCTCGTCACGCTCGCCGGGTCCCCGGTCGGCGTGGTGGTCGCGACGTTCCTGTTCGGCGCGACCTCGTTCTCGATCGCCGCCGCGCTGAACGGCCGCGTCTTCGCCTTCGCCGGCGAGGCTCCGACCCTGGCCGCCTCGGTCAACGTGTCCGCCTTCAACGTCGGCAACGCCGCCGGCCCGTGGCTCGGCGGGCTGGTGATCGACGCCGGCCTCGGCCTGCGCGCACCGATCTGGGTCGCCATCGCCCTCGGCCTGACGTCGCTCACCGTCGCCACCGCCAGCTGGCGGGTCGAGCGCGGGTCGGGCGGTGGGCGTACCTGCCCCGAGGCCGCTTCCGCCGCCTGCGCCTGACGGTCCGGCTCAGCCGGACCAGGCGCGGCGCAGCAGGTCGGGCCACACCGGGTCGAGGGTGTCGCGCCAGGTGTCCCAGTCGTGGCCGCCTCGCGCGGTCTGCCACGCGACGTCGAACCCCTGGCGCCGCAACGCGTCGCGCATCCGCCGGTTGGCGGCCAGGTTGCCCTCGTCGCGCCCGCAGGTGAGCCCGATCAGCAGGTCGTCGCTGCGGTCGGCGAACGCCCCGTCGCGCACCCGGTCGGCGGCGCCCACCACCCGCTCGAACCACCGCCACGCGCGGTCCTCGCCGCCGGCCTCGAAGAACGAACCCGACTGGGACAGAACGCAACCCACGCCCGGGTCGTGCAGGGCGACGAGCAACGAGGTGAGCCCGCCGAGGCTCGCGCCCATCACCGCGAGGGGCGACTCGACCGGCACCCGATCCCGCAGGTCGGCGACCGCGCGGTCGAACGAGCGCAGGTAGCGCGGCGAGGCGGAGTAGATCTGGTTGCGCCGCTGCGGCTGCGCGAGCGCCAGCCGGAACGGCGGCAGCGAACCGTCCTCGACGTGCGCGCCGGCCCACTGGAGCAGGGCGGCGCGCTGGGCGTACTCCGGGCCGTCGTGGCACCAGACCAGCGGCGCGGCGTCGGCGTCGCCCAGCCCGTCCGGCGTCCACAGCGTCACCGGCAACGGGTGCGCGAGCGCGCTGGCCAGCGCGAGGTCGACCGAGCGCCCGCCGGTCGCGGGCGCGCTCAGCCAGGCCGGCTCTCGCCGTGCAGCCACCGTGCGCGGGGTGCGCTCAGTAGAGCGCGGACATCAGCGCGGTGCGCGCCTTCTTCACCCGCGGGTCGCTCGCGCCGACGATGTCGAACAGCCCCACGAGATGCTCGCGCACCGCGTTGCGCTCGTCCCCGGAGGTGGTGCGCACCAGGTCGACGAGCCGCGAGAAGGCGTCCTCGACATGGCCGCCGAGCACGTCGAGGTCGGCGACCTGGGCGGCAAGCGTGAGGTTGCTCGGGTCGGCCGCGGCGTCGGCGCGCACCGCCGTGGCGTCGAGCCCCTCGGTGCGCTGCAGCAGCTTGACCTGCCCGAGGCCGAGCCGCGCCTCCTCGTCGGCGGGGTTCTTCGCGAGCGCGGACTCGTACGCCGTCACGGCGCCGGCGTAGTCGCCCGCCTCGATCGCGTCGTACGCCTGCTGCAGCTCCGGCGACAGCGGCGCCTCTTCGGCGCCCTCCCCCTCGGCGTCGTCCTGCGCGCCCTCGTCGGCGCCCGGGTCGGGCACCCGACCGGCGATGCCGTTGGCGACGGCGACCTTCAGCAGCTCGTCGACCAGCTGGGTCGCGGCCTCGGCGTCGGGCAGCGGCGGCAGCGGCATCGGCTGCCCCTGCAGGAACGCGACGGTGGTCACCTGGGTGCCGGGCGGCAGCTGCCCCTGCTGGGCGACCTGCTGCCCGAGCTGGGCGAAGGCCTGCGCGACCTCGGGGACCCGGTCGATGTCGACCGCGCCGAGCTGGATCTTGCCGCCCTGGGCACGCACGGCGGTGGCCAGCTCGTCGACCGGCGTGCGGGTGCCGGGCTGCGAGGCGGAGTAGAGCGCGATGATCACGGGGTAGCGCACCGAGGCGCTGACCAGCGAGCTGAACGCCTGGGCGTCGGCGACCTCGACGACCATGCCGCCGGTCGAGCCGCCTCCGCCGCCCGCCCCGGGGGCTCCGGCTGCGGCGCCGCCGGCGTCGGGGCGCTTGTTGGCCAGTCCGGACAGGTCCACCGCACCGCGCAGCGCGGCGTTCAGAGGCTGCTGAGTCATGCCGTCATTCTCACCGATGGTTCACCCCGGCGGGAACCCGGTTCGGCGACGATGCCGAGAGACGCGTAGCGCAGCAAGCGCCTCCCGGAGCAGGAGTACCCAGTCCACCTGGACGCAGCGGTTCGGCGACGATGCCGGGAGACGCGCAGCGCAGCAAGCGGCTCCCGGAGGAGGAGCTGAACCAGAAGGAATCTAGAACCGTGCGGGCTCGCGGTAGACGCCCCACACGTCGCGCAGCGCGTCGCAGATCTCGCCCAGCGTCGCCTCGGCGCGCACCGCCTCGAGCATCGGCGGGATGAGGTTGCCCTCGCCGCGCGCGACCTCGGTCATGGTGCGCAGCGCCGCGTCGACGTCGGCCTGGGAGCGTGCCTTGCGCCGGGCGCCGAGCTCGCGCACCTGATCGCGCTCGACCTCGTGGCTGACCCGCAGGATCTCCAGCTCGTTGGCCAGCGAGTGGGTGTGCACGTTGACGCCGACGACCTTCTTGTCGCCCTTCTCCAGCGCCGTCTGGTACTGGAAGGCGGCCTCGGCGATCTCGGACATGAACCAGCCGTCCTCGATGCCGCGCAGGATCCCGGCGGTGATCGGCCAGTCGCCGTCGCCGCCCTGGCCGACCGAGGAGCGCACCTTGGCGGCCAGGCCGGCGTGGTCGGCGGAGCTGAGGTCGCTGCCGCCCAGCTGCAGGATCTTGTCGAAGATCTTCTCGGCCTCGGCCTCGATCTTGTCGGTGAGCGCCTCGACGTACCAGCTGCCGCCGAGCGGGTCGGCGACGTTCACGACGCCGGTCTCCTCCATGAGCACCTGCTGGGTGCGCAGGGCGACCTCGGCCGACTGGTCGGTCGGCAGCGCGAGCGTCTCGTCGAGCGCGTTGGTGTGCAGGGAGTTGGTGCCGCCGAGCACGGCGGCGAGCGCCTCGACGGCGGTGCGCACGACGTTGTTCATCGGCTGCTGCGCGGTGAGCGAGACGCCGGCGGTCTGGGTGTGGAAGCGCAGCCACATCGACTTCTCGCTCTTGGCGCCGTAGACGTCGCGCATCCAGCGCGCCCAGATGCGGCGGGCGGCGCGGAACTTGGCGATCTCCTCGAAGAAGTCGAGGTGGCTGTCGAAGAAGAACGACAGGCCCGGGGCGAAGGCGTCGACGTCGAGCCCGCGCGAGAGGCCCAGCTCGACGTAGCCGAAGCCGTCGGCGAGGGTGAACGCCAGCTCCTGCGCGGCGGTCGAGCCGGCCTCGCGGATGTGGTAGCCGGAGACCGAAAGTGGTTTGTACGCAGGGATGTTCGCGGTCGTGAACTCCATGAGGTCACCGATGAGCCGCAGGTGCGGCTCGGGCGCGAACAGCCACTCCTTCTGCGCGATGTACTCCTTGAAGATGTCGGTCTGCAGGGTGCCGTTGAGCTTGCTGATGTCGGCGCCCTGGCGCTCGGCCGCGACGAGGTACATGCAGAAGGCCGGCACGGCCGGGCCGGAGATCGTCATCGACGTCGTGACGTCCTGCAGCGGGATGTCGGAGAACAGCAGGTCCATGTCGGCCGCCGAGTCGATGGCGACGCCGCAGTGGCCGACCTCGCCGAGGCTCAGCGCGTCGTCGGAGTCGCGTCCCATGAGGGTCGGCATGTCGAACGCGACGGACAGCCCGCCGCCCCCGCGCTCGAGGATCATCTTGTAGCGCTGGTTGGTCTGCACCGCGTTGCCGAACCCGGCGAACTGCCGGATCGTCCACGTGCGGCCGCGATAGCCGGTGGGGTAGAGCCCTCGGGTGTAAGGGAACTCGCCCGGCCAGCCGATGCGCTCGGGGGCCTCGCCGTTGGTCGGGCCGTAGGCCGGCTCGACCTCCATGCCGGACAGGGTCGTGAAGTCGGCGTCGCGCACCTGCCCCTTGCTCTGCGCGGCGGCGAAGCGCTGCTCCCAGCGGGAGCGGCCGGTGGTGGGGTCAGGCTGCGTCGACATGACCCCAGAATACTAGGACGTCCTAGTAGTTGTCGATGTCGGCCGTCTCGAGCACGTGGAAGGCGGGCGTCTCGTACGGGTGCGCGGCCACGAGCGCGGCCACCACCTCGGCGCGCAGCCGGCGCGGCAGCACCAGCTCGCACCGTTCTTCGGCGACCTGCTCGACGTCGCCGACGCGCCCGATCGCGGGGTTGGCGCCGTCGAGCGGGCGGAACTGCCCGGTGCCGGTCTGGCGGTAGGCGCACGAGTCGTACGCACCGATGCGGCCGCCGCCGGCCGCGAAGACCGCCGCCAGCACCCGCTCGGCGTCCTCGACCGGGACGTAGAAGACCAGCACGTCCAGGCGTTCGCTCATGCCTCGCCCTCCTCGAAGTCACCCTGCTCGGTGCGCACGGCGTGCAGCAGCCGGAACAGGTCGCGGTGCTGGTCGTCGTCGAGCGCACCCAGCCCGAACTCGATCTCGTGCAGGGCCTCGGTGGCCCGCTCCATCGCCGTACGTCCTTGCGGGGTCAGCCGCGCGAGCATCCCCCTCCCGTCGCGCGGGTTGCGCACCCGCTCGACATAACCCTGCGCCGCCAGCCGCTGCACGATGTTGGTCACGCTCGTGGGGTGGATCATCAGCCGCTCCCCCACCTTGCTCATCGGCAGCTCGCCGTTGCGGCTGAAGCTCAGCAGCACCAGCGCCTCGTAGCGCGCGAAGGTCAGGTCGAACGGCGCGACGGCGGCGTCGAGGCGGGCGACGAGGATCTGCTGCACCCGCATGACCGACGTGGCCGAGGCCATCGCCGCCACCGGGCTGTCCTCGCCGAACCGCTCCTCCCACAGCTGCGCCGCGCGGCGGATCGGGTCGAACGGCAACGGTTTCGGCACGGCGCCAAACTAGCGGCCGCCGTCGTCCTGGACCGATTCGCCTCAGGCGGGGCGGCGCACCATGCGCACCTCGGGCGTCCCGCTGGCGTCGTGCACGGCCCGTTCCCCGTCGAGCTCGAAGCCGTGCTTGCGATAGAAGGCGATGGCGCGCTGGTTGCCCTCGACGACCCAGAGGTATGCCGAGCGGTCGCCCAGGGTCGCGGCCAGCAGCTGCCCCGCGGCTCCGGTGCCGTGGAACTCGGCCAGCACGTTGATCGCCCACAGCTCCAACGGAACTGGCGGTTCGTCGTCGCGCGCCGGTGCCACCGTGGCGAAGCCGACGAGGCGGCCGTCGGGGTGCTGCGCGACCCGCGTCACCTTGCCGTCGGCGGCCGCGACCCCCTCGGCCTCCTCCGCCGCGATCGCCCGCCAGCGCTCGGCCCGGTCGGCCGGACGCAGGCCGGCGAGGTACTCCTCGGACATGATCCCGGCGTACGCCTGGCGCCAGACCTGCACGTGCAGCTCACCCAGCTGCGGGGCGTCGGCGAGCCGCGGTGGGCGGACGGTGTAGAGGACCAGCTCCTCGCTCATGCGCCGGCGTCGCGCAGGCGCTGCTCGACGCGCTCGACCTTGGCGTCCAGCTGCCCGGTGAACCCCGGCCGCAGGTCGGCCTTGACGACCAGGCTCACCCGCGGGGAGTGCTTCGCGACGGCGTCGCAGGCGGCCTTGATCACCGGCATGCACTCGTCCCACTCGCCCTCGAGCGTGGTGAACATCGAGTCGAGCCGGTAGGGCACGCCGGAGTCGCGCACCACGGCGATCGCGTCGGCGACGGCCGCGCTCACCGACCCCTCCGGGTCGTCGGTCGTGGACGGGGCGACGGAGAAGGCGAAGAGCATGGCCTCAAGGCTACGCGGCGGCCCCGGCCACCTCGGGTCGATACCGACCCCACCTGCCCGCCCCGAACGGACGAAACCGGGCACCTCGGGTCGATACCGACCCCACCTGCCCGCCCCACCGAGGCCAGCGGAATCAGATCTCGGCGACGAGGGTGCCGGCGGCGGCGTACGGGTCGGTGCGGCCGTCGACGACCTGGGCGGCCAGCTCGTCCAGGCCGCGCCCCGCACGCACGTCGCCCATCCGGTCGCGCAGCGTGCGCACCGCGATGGCCTCGACCTCGCGCGCGGCCCGGTCGAGCCGCCGCTGGCGCAGCGTGCCGGTCTGCTCCATCCACGCGCGGTGCTTGTCGAGCGCCTCGAGGACCTCCTCGACGCCCTCCCCGCGCTCGGCCACGGTCTTCACGACGGGCGGGCGCCACAGGCCGGGCTCGGTGCGGTCGCCGAGGCTGATCATGCCGCGGATGTCGCGCACGGTGACGTCGGCGCCCTCACGGTCGGCCTTGTTGACGACGAACACGTCACCGATCTCGAGGATGCCGGCCTTGGCGGCCTGCACCCCGTCACCCATGCCCGGCGCGAGCAGTACGACGGTGGTGTCGGCGAGCCCGGCGACCTCGACCTCGGACTGGCCGACACCGACGGTCTCCAGCAGCACCACGTCGCACCCGGCGGCGTCGAGCACCCGCAGCGCCTGCGGCGTGGTCCAGGACAGCCCGCCGAGGTGGCCGCGACTGGCCATCGAGCGCATGTAGACGCCCCGGTCGGTGGCGTGCTCGGCCAGCCGGATGCGGTCACCGAGCAGCGCCCCGCCGCTGAACGGCGAGGTCGGGTCGACCGCGAGCACCCCGACGCGCAGCCCCTGGTCGCGGTACGCCCGCACCAGCATCGACGTCGACGTGGACTTCCCGACGCCGGGCGAGCCGGTGAGCCCGATGATCCGCGCGTGCCCCGTGTGCGGCGCGAGCGCCGCCATCACCTCGCGCAGCGCCGGGTCGGCGTTCTCCACGAGGGTGATCAGCCGGGCGACCGCGCGCGGCGAGCCCTCGCGGGCCTGCGCCACCAGGCCGGTGACGTCGGTGTCCCGGCGTCGCCGCCGGGCGGGCCGCGCCTGCTGGTCGGTCAGGACGAAGCCTTCGGCACGCGTACGACCAGGGCGTCGCCCTGGCCCCCGCCACCGCACAGCGCCGCCGCGCCGACCCCGCCGCCGCGGCGCGCGAGCTCGAGGGCGAGGTGCAGGTAGATGCGCGCGCCGGACATCCCGATCGGGTGGCCCATGGCGATCGCGCCGCCGTTGACGTTGACCTTGTCGGGGTCGAGCCCGAGCTCCTTGGTGGAGGCCAGGCCGACCGCCGCGAACGCCTCGTTGATCTCGACCAGGTCGAGGTCGGTGGGCTCGATGCCCTCCTTGACGCAGGCGACCTTGATCGCGTTGGCGGGCTGCGACTGCAGCGTGGAGTCGGGGCCCGCGACGACCCCGTGGGCGCCGATCTCGGCCAGCCAGTCCAGACCCAGCTCT
Organism: Barrientosiimonas humi; assembly: GCF_006716095.1. Lineage (NCBI taxonomy): Bacteria > Bacillati > Actinomycetota > Actinomycetes > Micrococcales > Dermacoccaceae > Barrientosiimonas > Barrientosiimonas humi. The sequence goes on along the minus strand of NZ_VFOK01000001.1, from coordinate 640,752 downwards.
TCCGCCTTGGCCTTGCTCGTCACGACGACCGCGGCGGCACCGTCGGAGATCTGCGACGCCGAGCCCGCGGTGATCGTGCCGTCCTTGCTGAACGCCGGGCGCAGCTTGGCCAGCGACTCGGTGGTCGTGTCGGCGCGGATGCCCTCGTCGGACTTGAACTCGATCGGGTCGCCCTTGCGCTGCGGGATCGAGATCGAGACGACCTCGTCGTCGAACAGCCCGTCCTTCCAGGCGCGCGCGGCGAGCTGGTGGCTGCGGGCGGCGAAGGCGTCCTGCTCCTCGCGGCTGAACCCCTGGTCCCCGGTGTTCGCGGACTCGGTGAGGTTGCCCATCGCCTGGTCGGTGAAGGCGTCCCAGAGCCCGTCGTAGGCCATGTGGTCGCGCATGGTGACGTCGCCGTACTTGAACCCCTCGCGGCTCTTCTCCAGCAGGTGCGGCGCCTGGCTCATCGACTCCTGGCCGCCCGCGACGACGATGTCGAACTCGCCGAGCCGCACCAGCTGCGCGGCCAGGGCGACGGCGTCGACGCCGGACAGGCAGACCTTGTTGATGGTCAGCGCGGGGACGCTCATCGGGATGCCCGCGGCGACCGCGGCCTGCCGGGCGGGGATCTGGCCCGCGCCGGCGGTGAGCACCTGGCCCATGATCACGTAGTCGACCTGCTCGGGCGTGACCCCGGCCTTGTCGAGCGCGCCCCGGATGGCCGCGCCACCCAGGTCGGCGCCGGAGAAGTCCTTCAGCGAACCCAGCAGCCGGCCCATCGGGGTGCGGGCCCCGGCGACCAGGACGGGGGTGCGATCAGCGTTCTGCGCCATGACGAAAGAGCCTCCAGCGACGGCGGTGGTGACGTGGGTGCACGCGAGGGCGTGACCTGCACCACTGTAAGTCTTGCCCTCCGCAGGCACCGCGCGAGCACCCGGCGCGCGGCCGGGCCGCACCTGACGACATCACCCCCAAGGACACTGTGTGTCCCTGCCCGGGTGTGGCACAGTCGCCGTCGTGCCGCGCCTGCCCCGTCCCCAGCTGCCGCGCATCCGCCTCTCCGTGGAGCGCCCCGGACAGCCCATCGACGACGCGGCGACCCCCGCGGGCGAGCACGGCTCCGGGACCGGGCCGGGGTCCGGCACCGACGCCCAGGCCGAGGGCGCCGCGCGCCGTGGGTACCGGCCCGGCGACGCGATGCGCCGCTGGCGCCAGTTCCAGGAGCAGCAGCTGCAGACGCTGCGCGAGAGCAACCGCATCCAGCGGCCCGACACCCACCCGGTGAGCGGGGGGCCGACGGGGCCGGCGGACCCCGACGAGATGTACGTCCCCGGCACCGCAGCCGTCGACGACGCCCGCCGGACCGGCGCGGACCACCCCGACGAGGGGCGCACCGAGCTCGGCGACGCCGTCGAGCGCGACGCGACGGAGCACGACCCCGCGGAGCACGACGCCGCGGGGGACGACGCGAGGCAGCCGGCTGCGGGACGAGCCAGCGCGGGACAGGCGACCGACGACGAGGCCGCTGAGGCCGGCGGGCACGGAGCCAGCCGAGCGGCCCACGCGACGTCCGGGCGTCGGGCGGCGACGGCGTACGGGCAGCTGGGGAAGGCGTTCAACCGCCACTCCCCCCTCTACCTGGGGTTCACGGCCGCGATCGGGGTGGCGCTGGCGTACGGCCTGGTCAAGATGCTGACCGAGCTGCAGACCACGCTCACGGTGCTGCTCGTCGCGTTCTTCCTGACCCTCGCGCTCAACCCGATCGTCGAGGCGCTGGAGCGGCGCGGCGCCCGGCGCTCGCTCGCGGTCACCCTGGTCTGTCTCGGGCTCGTCGGCGTCTTCGCGATCCTCGCGTGGGTCGTGGTGCCGCCGCTGATCAAGGAGACCACGCAGCTGGTCGAGAACGCCCCGAGCTATGCCGAGAGCTTCACCGAGCAGGAGTGGGTGCAGCAGCTCGACCACGACTACCAGATCGGGCAGAAGATCAACGAGCAGGTGACCGAGAAGACCACCGACGGCGCGTTCGTCAGCCAGGTCTTCGGCGGCGTGCTCGGCGCCGGCAAGGCGGTCGCGAGCGGGCTGTTCCAGGCGTTCACCGTGCTGATCCTGACGCTGTACTTCCTCGCCTCCTTCCCCACCGTCAAGCGCGCGGTCTACGCGATGGTGCCGGCCAGCCGCCGCCCCCGCTTCGTGTCGCTGGCCGAGGAGATCATGCGGCGCACGGGGTCGTACGCCATCGGCCAGGTCATCGTCGCCAGCATCAACGCCGTCTGCAGCTGGGTGATGATGACGCTGCTCGGCGTCCCCTACGCGGCGGTGCTCGCGGTGGTCGTCGGCTTCCTCGGGCTGATCCCGATGGTCGGCGCGACGATCGGCGCCGTGATCGTGGCGATCGTGGCGTTCTTCGTCTCGCCGCAGACGGCGCTGGTCGTCGGCATCTACTACCTGATCTACCAGCAGTTCGAGAACTACGTCATCGTCCCGCGCGTCATGCAGCGCACCGTGTCGGTGCCCGGCGCGGTCACGGTCGTGGCGGCGCTGGCCGGCGGCACGCTGCTCGGGGTGCTCGGCGCGCTGCTGGCGATCCCGATCGCCGCGGGGCTGCTGCTGCTCTACGAAGAGGTGCTGGTGCCGCGCCAGGCGCACGCCTGAGCGCTCGGGGCGAGCCCACTCAGCGCCACGACCCCCGGGGCGGCCTGCGGTCGCGCGCCCGCCAGCACGGTGTGTGCCAGTGCCGGCGATCGCTCACGTCGCCCAGCCCGTCGGCGGGCCAGACGACCTCGTGCGGCACCGCGCTGCTGACCTGCGACTGGCAGCCGGGGCAGACATAGCTGCGCCCGGCGTCGTTGCCGCGCACCGAGCGCACCTCGTAGGTGCGACCGGCGTACGCCTCGCGCCGGGTGCCCCCGCCGAAGGCCCGGGCCACATCGCCGCGTGGCTCGGTCCGCTTCGGGCGGTTGCGCCGCGGCATCGCTCAGCCGCGGAACGGGCGGCCGGTGGCGGCGTGCTCGACCAGCAGCGGCGAGGGGTGCAGCGCCGGCTCGCCGGTCTCGGCCGTCATCTCCCGCAGCCCCTCGAGCACCCGCTGGGCGCCCCAGCGGTCGAGCATCTGCAGCAGGCCCTCGGGGTAGCCGCAGCCGGCGGTCATGGCGGTGTCGATGTCCTCGGCCGAGGCATAGCCGGAGTCGAGCATCTTCACGGCCTCGTTGACGTGCGGCAGCAGCAGCGCGTCACGCACCCGCCCGGCCCGGTCGCGCGACACGACCGGCACCAGCCCGGCGGCGGCGAGGCTCGCCCGCGCCTTGGCGACGTCGGCCTCGGAAGCCGTTGCGCCGCAGACGATCTCGGCGAGTCGGCCCTTGGGCGACTCGGTGTGCAGCTCGACCCGCACCCCGTCGGCGGCGAGCGCCTGGGCCAGCGCCTCCGGGGTGTCGGCGGTGACCACCTCTCCCTCGGGGGCCGGGGTCTCGGGGGCGCCGTCGGCGTAGTCGTAGAACCCGCGACCGGTCTTGCGGCCGAGCCGACCGGCCGCGACCATCTGCTGCAGCAGAGCCGGCGGCGCCGACGCCGGGTCGTGCGTCGCGGCGTAGAGCACGTCGCAGACCTCCTTGACCACGTCGAGCCCGATGAGGTCGCTGAGGGTGAGCGGCCCCATCGGCAGCCCGATGCCGGCGGTCGCCGCGGCGTCGAGGTCCTCGCGGGTGACGTGACCGGTCTCGTACGTCCGGATCGCCCGCGCCAGGTAGGCGATGAGCAGCGCGTTGGCGACGAAGCCCGCCCGGTCGCGCACGACGACCGGCTTCTTGCCGAGCCGCTCGGCCAGGTCGCGCACGCTCGTGACGACGGCCTCGTCGGTGAGGATGGTGGTGATCACCTCGACGAGCTTGAGCACCGGCGCGGGGTTGAAGAAGTGCATGCCGACGACCCGCTCGGGGCGCGCGGTCGCGGCGGCGATCTCGGTCAGCGACAGGCTCGAGGTGTTGGAGGCCAGGATCGCGTCGTCGCGCACGATGCCGTCGAGCGTGCCGAAGATGTCGTGCTTGATCTCCATCCGCTCCGGCACGGCCTCGACCACCAGGTCGACGTCGGCGAGCGCGGTGAGCTCGTGCGCGAAGGTGACCCGCTCGAGCAGCGCCTGCTGGTCGGCCTCGCTCAGCCGGCCGCGCTGCACCTGCTTGCCGGTCGACCTCTCCAGGAAGCCGCGTCCGCGCTCGGCCAGCTCGGGCGTACCGTCCACTGCCACGACGCTCAGCCCGGCGCGGGCGAACACCTCGACGATGCCGGCACCCATGGTGCCGAGCCCGACCACTCCGACGCGGTCGATGCCGCTCGTGCGCTCATCACTCATGGGGGCCAGTCTTCCAAGGCGGGCGGTCGGTAGGTTGTCCGGGTGCGTGTCGTCATCGCCCGCTGCTCCGTGGACTACATGGGCCGTCTCACCGCCCACCTGCCCCTCGCGACCCGGCTGCTCATGGTCAAGGCCGACGGGTCGGTGCTGGTGCACAGCGACGGCGGCTCCTACAAGCCGCTCAACTGGATGGCGCCGCCGTGCGCGATGGCCGAGGTCGAGCCGACCGACGACGAACGTGCCGAGGGCGTACGCCAGTGCTGGCAGGTCCAGCACGCCAAGTCCGACGACCGGCTGCGCATCCTGCTGCACGAGGTGCTGCACGACAGCAGCCACGACCTCGGCATCGACCCGGGCCTGGTCAAGGACGGGGTCGAGGCGCAGCTGCAGGCGCTGCTCGCCGAGCACATCCACACCCTCGGCGAGGGTTACACGCTGGTGCGCCGGGAGTACCAGACCCCCATCGGCCCGGTCGACATCGTCGCCAAGGACCCCACGGGCGCGACGGTCGCGGTCGAGATCAAGCGCCGCGGCGACATCGACGGGGTGGAGCAGCTGACCCGCTACCTCGAGCTGCTCAACCGCGACCCGCACCTGGCCCCGGTCAGCGGGGTGTTCGCCGCCCAGCAGATCAAGCCGCAGGCCCGCACCCTCGCCACCGACCGCGGGATCCGGTGCGTGACGCTGGACTACGACGAGCTGCGCGGCATCGACGACGCCACCACCCGCCTGTTCTGACCGCGAGCCCACGCTGGTCGAGCAGCGCGAGCCGCTGGGCGAGCGCGTATCGAGACCGAGTGGTACCGAGCGGTCAGGAACGGGGCAGCAGCTCGTCCGCGGTGACCGGGACGCTGCGGGCGCGCACGCCCGTGGCGTGGTGGATCGCGTTGACCACCGCAGCGGTCGCTCCGACGATGCCGATCTCACCGACCCCGCGCAGCCCCATCGGGTTGGCGCGCGGGTCGACATCGTCCAACCAGACCGCCTCGACGTCGCGGATGTCCGCGTGGGCCGGGACGTGATAGCTCGCGAGGTCCTGGGTGACGAAGTGGCCGAAGCGGGGGTCGCGCACCGACTCCTCGAACAGCGCTGCGCCGATGCCCATCGTCATGCCTCCGATGAGCTGTGACCGCGCCAGCCGGGGGTTGACGATGCGCCCCGCCGAGAAGACCCCGAGCATCCGCGGCACCCGGATCTCCCCGGTCCAGCGGTTGACCCGCACCTCGGCGAACTGCGCGCCGAAGGAGTGCAGCGAGAAGGTCTTGTACGCCGGGTTCCTCGCCGCGTCGGCGGTCGCCTCGAGCCCCGGCGGCGGGGTGTCGCCGTGCTCCTTGCGGAAGGCCAGCGCCGCGGCGACGATCGCCGACCCCCACCCGCTGGTGCCGGTCGGGCCGCCCGCCACGGTGGCCTTCGGGTCGCGGGTGTCGCCGATGCGCATCTCCACCCGGTCGGCGTCGACCTCGAGCGCGTCGGCAGCGATCTGGGCGAGCACCGTCCAGGCGCCGGTGCCGATGTCGGCGGCGCCGATCGCGACGGTGTAGCGCTCCCCCGGCTCTGACCGCACCGTCGCGGTGTTGCCCGGCGCGGGGTGCGCCGGATACGTCGACGTCGCGACCCCGAGCCCCACCCACCAGTCGCCCTCGAGCGTCTGTCGGGGCTCGGAAGCCCTCTGTTCCCAACCGAACTCGCGCGCTCCCCGGTCGAAGCACTCCATCAGCCGACGGTGGCCGAACGGCTTGCCCGACTCCGGGTCGACCTCGGGCTCGTTGCGGCGGCGCAGCTCGATGGGGTCGATCCCGCAACGCTCGGCGAGCTCATCCATCGCGATCTCGAGACCGACCATCCCGGGCATGACGCCGGGCGCCCGCATCCAGGTCGGGACCGACACGTCGAGCTCGACCAGCCGGTGGGCCGTGCGCAGGTTGGGCGTGGCGTAGACGTGCCGCGTCACCTCTGCCGTCTGCTCGCCGTACTCCTTGATGGCTGACGTCTGCTCGAGCACCCGGTGGTCGACCGCGGTGAGCCTGCCGTCGGAGTCGGCGCCGAGCCGGACGTGCTGGACGGTGGCCGTGCGGTACCCGGTCACCGTGAACATCTGCTGCCGGGTGACCGGCAGCCGCACCCACCGACCGGCGTGCTTCTTGGCCGCCAGCGCGACCGTCGCCACCTGCGGGTGCGGCAGGCCCTTGGACCCGAAGCCGCCCCCGACGTACGGCGCGGTGACCCGCACGTCGGCCGCGTCGAGCCCCATGAGCTCGGCCACCGTCGACGCCGCCGGGTGCACGCCCTGGGTGGAGTCGTAGAGCCAGAGCGTCGGCTGGTCCTCGTCGGTCTCCCCCTCGCCCCGCCACCGTCCGAGCGTGGCGTGCGGCTCCATCGGCATCTGGTGCTCGTACGGCGTGCGGTAGGTCTCGTCGACCACCACCGCCGCCGTGCGCAGAGCCGCGTCGACCTCACCCTTGTCGGTGGCGGTCTCGTACCCTGCGTTGACCGAATCCGGTTCGTAGCCCTCGGAGTCCGCGTCGAACTCGGTGCGTGCCGGCTCCTCGTCGTAGTCGACGCGCAGCTGCTGCGCGGCCGCCCGCGCCTGTTCGGCGGTCTCGGCGAGCACCACGGCCACGACCTGCCCGCGATAGTGCACCCGATCGTCCTGCAGGATCGCCAGCTCCGGGTCGGCGTCGCTCGCGACCCGCGGCGCGTTCGTGTGGTCGACGACGTCGACGACGCCCGGCAGCTCGCGCACCTCGTCGGCGTGGATCTGCCGGATGCGCCCCTTGGCCACCGTCGACAGCACCAGGTGGGCCTGCAGCGTGTCGTCGGTCTCGTGCTCGACGGCGTAGGTCGCCCGTCCGGTCACCTTCAGGCGCGCGTCGCGCCGCCGGTCGGGCCGGCCCATCGCGTGGGCCCGGATCTGCTCGGGCAGGGTCGCCTCGCTCATCGGTCCACTCCCTCGCCGGCGGCCAGCTTGGTCAGCAGCATCGCCGTGGCCTCGGTGACCATCGGCAGCTTGTACGCCGTCTGCTGGCTCGTCGAGGCCTGCTCCAGCTCGCGTGCGCAGGCCGTCCGGACGTTCTCCGCGGTCACCGATCCTCCTGCCATCGCATCTTCGAGAAGCGTTGCGCGCCAAGGCTTGTGGGCCATGCCACCCCACGCCACGCGTACGTCGGTGACCGTGCCGTCGTCGTCGACGGTGAGGCTCGCCGCGACCGACACGAGCGCGAAGGCGTAGGACGCGCGGTCGCGCACCTTGACGTAGTCCGAGCGGGCACCCTCGGGCTGGGCGGGCAGGTCGACGTGGGTGATCAGGTCACCGTGCTCGAGCGCGGTGTCGCGCGACGGGTCGTCGCCCGGCAGCCGGTGCAGCTCGGCGATCGGCAGCGACCGCGCGCCGCCGGCCCCGAGCACGCCCACTTGCGCGTCGAGCGCGAGCATCGCGACGGCCATGTCCGAGGGGTGCACCGCCACGCAGCGGTCGGAGGCGCCGAGCACCGCGTTGTAGCGGCCGTAGCCCTCGATCGCCGGACAGCCCGAGCCCGGCTCGCGCTTGTTGCACGGCACCGTGCGGTCCTGGAAGTAGACGCAGCGGGTGCGCTGCAGCAGGTTGCCGGCGGTCGTGGCCTGGTGCCGGATCTGCGCGGAAGCGCCCGACAGGAGTGCCCGCGACAGCACCGAATAGCGCTGTCGCACCTGCGGATCCGACGCCAGGTCGCTGTTGCGCACCCGGGCGCCGACGCGCAGGCCGCCGTCCTGCTCGGTGATCTCGTCCAGCCCCAGGTCGGCGACGCTCACCAGCGCGCTGGGCGCGACGATGCCGAGCTTGAGGTGGTCGACCAGGTTGCTGCCGCCGGCGAGGAAGACCGCGTTCGGGTCGTCCGCGACCGCCGAGACCGCCTCGTCGGGCGAGGTGGGGCGGGCATACGTCGGGGCGCTCATCCGGCCACCTCCTCGGTCACCGGGTCCACATCGGCGTCGGCGACGTCGAGCGCGGCGGCGCAGATGTTGACGTACGCGCCGCAGCGGCACAGGTTGCCGCTCAGCCGCTCGCGCACCTCCGCCTCGCCCAGCTCCGGCGCGGCGGAGAGGTCGGGGCTGACATAGCTGGGCTGCCCCGCCCGCACCTCGGCCAGCATGCCGACCACGCTGCACACCTGGCCGGGGGTGCAGTAGCCGCACTGCAGGGCGTCGCGCTCGACGAAGGCCTCCTGCACCTCGTGCAGCCGCTCCCCGTCGGCGAGCCCGGCCGCGGTCGTGATCTCGGCGCCGTCGTGGTCGATCGCGAGGCTGAGGCAGGTCAGGTGACGGCGCCCGTCCAGCAGCACCGTGCACGCACCGCACTGCCCGTGGTCGCAGCCCTTCTTCGGAGAGGTCTCGCCGAGCCGCTCGCGCAGCGCGTCGAGCAGGGTGGTCCGGACGTCGATGTCGACGGTGCGTGCGGCACCGTCGACCTGCAAGGTGACCTGCGTCGTCATGCCGGCCAGCCAACCACCAGCAGGACCCCCGAGGAACCTCCCTACGGACCCGAATGTCAGCGCCCGGCGGCGTACCCCTGCATCCCTCGCGGGTTGGCACCGGCATAGAGCATCCCCGTCTCGGGGTCGCGCGCCACCGCGCTCAGCCGGCCCTCCGACCACGCCGGTCCGACGCTCACCTGGTGCCCGCGAGCGCGCAGCGCCGCAGCCACGCCCGGCCCGTGGTTCGCTTCCAGCACGACGGATCTCGGCACGTACGCCCGTGGCCAGAACGACCCGATCAGCGCGTCCGTGTGCCAGTCGGGTGCGTCGATGCCGCCCTGCAGGTCGAGCTCGCCCGTGCGCGCGTGGCCGGCCGCCACCCGCAGGAACAGGTGGAACGACCACTGGTCCTGCTGGTCGCCGCCCGGCGTGCCGAACGCCATCGTCGGCACCCCGCCGAGCGAGGCCATCGACGGGCTCAGCGTCGTGCGCGGCCGACGGCCCGGCGTCAGGGTGTTCGGCAGCCCCTCGTCGAGCCAGGTCATCTGCAGCCGGGTCCCGAGCGGGAAGCCGAGCTCGGGCACGACCGGGTTGGACTGCAGCCAGCCGCCGCTCGGCGTCGCCGACACCATCGTCCCCCAGCGGTCGACGACGTCGAGGTGGCACGTGTCGCCGGCCGTGCGCCCGACGCGGTCGACCCGCGGGGCCGCGTGGTCCTGCACGGTGGGTTCGCCCGCGCCCTCGCCCCGGACCGGCACCACGTCGCCGCTCAGCAACCGCCGGACGTGCGCGGGCAGCTGCGCCTCCCGGCCGTACGGCTGCCCCGGCCGCCACTCGCCCGACGCCTTCTCGCCGATCAGCCCGGCCCGCGCGCGGGCGTAGCCGGGGTCGAGCAGCGCGGCGACGTCGACCGGCGCGGCGTCGCCGAACCAGGCGTCGCGGTCGGCCAGCGCGAGCTTGGTGCCCTCCACCAGCCGGTGCATCAGATCGGGGTCGAAGTCCGAGATGTCTTGCGGCGCAACGTCGTTCAGCAGCTGCAGCTGCTGCAGGAAGGCCGGGCCCTGGCTCCACGCCCCCGCCTTGTGCACCGTCCAGTCGCCCCAGCGCTCGTCGACCGTGTCCTCCCAGCGGGCCTGCGGCGCGGCCAGGTCGTCGGCCGTCATCGTGCCGGCGTGCGGCTCGCCGCTGGAGTCCATCGCGGGCGTCTGCGCGGTGCGCACCATCGCCTCGGCGACGAAGCCGGTCTTCCAGGTGCGCAGCGCGGCCTCGATCTGCGCCTCGCGGTCGGCGCCGGCGGCCTCGGCCTCGCGCAGCACCCGCTGCCACGTCGCGGCCAGCGCCGGGTTGGTGAACAACCGCCCCGGGGCCGGCACCGCGCCGCCGGGGAGCCACACCTGCGCCGACGTCGGCCAGTGCTCGGTGAACAGGTCGCGCACCGAGGCGACCGTGCCGCTCGCCCGCTCCAGGAACGGGTGCCCGCGCTCGGCGAGACCGATGGCGTGGTCGAGCACGTCGCGCAGCGGCCAGCTGCCGTGGTCGCGCAGCAGCACCAGCCACGCCTCGACGGCCCCGGGGACGGCCGCGGCGAGCGGGCCGGTGCCGGGCACCAGGTCCAGCCCCAGCCCCCGGTAGTGCTCGGCCGACGCGCCCGCCGGGGCGACACCCTGCCCGCACAGCACGCGGGGTCGCTCCCCGCGCACCGAGACGATGATCGGGGCGTCGCCCCCGGGGCCATTGAGGTGCGGCTCGACCACCTGCAGCACGAAGCCCGCGGCGCACGCCGCGTCGACGGCGTTGCCGCCCCGCTCCAGCACGCTCATCGCCGTGGCCGTCGCGCTCCAGTGGGTGCTCGCGGCCATCCCGAAGGTTCCGGCCAGCGTGGGTCGAGTGGTGAATGTCGTCATGGTCGGTCCAACCTACGGTGCAGAATCGCCCGCATGACCCGAGCACGACGTACGGCCGTGGCCGCCCCCAACGCCCTCGCCGCCCAGGCGGGTGTCGACGCCGTCGCCCTCGGCGGCACCGCCGTCGACGCGGCCCTGGCCGCCATGGCCGTCACCTTCGTCAGCGAGCCCGGCATCGTCAGTGCGATGGGCGGCGCGTTCGTCGCGGTCTGGCCGGTGCAGGGCGACCCGGTGGTCGTCGACGGCAACGCCGAGATGCCCGGACGCGGACTGCCGCCCGAGCGGTTCGGCCGAGGCGTGCGCAACGTCTGGCTCGACTACGCCGGCGGCATGGAGATCCAGGCCGGCGCCGGGTCCGTGGCGACCCCGGGCGCGTTCGCCGCGATGGAGCGCGCGCACGAGATGTTCGGCGGGGCGTCGTGGGCGCAGGTGCTCGCGCCGGCCATCCACGTCGCCGACCGCGGGTGGCGGGTCGGCGCGGCCGCCGGCAGCTACCTGCAGCAGGTGGGCGAGGGGCTGTTCACGTTCGACCCCGACACCCGGGCCGCGCTCACCGACGACGGCGTGCCGCACGGGCCGGGGGCGGCGCTGACCAACCCCGACATGGCCCGAGTGCTGACGCAGCTGGCGGAGGAAGGCACCGCGCCGCTCTACCGCGGCGACCTCGCCCACCGCATCGCCGACCACCTGCAGGAGCTCGACGGGCTCGTCACCCGCGCCGACCTCGCCGACTACGAGGTGGTCGTGCGCCCCGCGACGCTCAGCGCGGTCGGCGACTGGCAGGTGGCCACCAACCCGCCGCCGTCGATCGGCGGCCCGGTGCTGGCCACGATGCTGCGCCTGATGGGCGACGGCACCCCGGACCCGGAGACCCTGGCCCGGGTGCAGCGGGAGGTGCTGACCTATCGCCGCGACAACCTCGACACCGCCGCCGATCTCGAGGTGGCCGGGCCCGAGCTGCTCGCCTCGCTGGACGCGCTGTCGCTGAACCGCGTCCCCCGCTCCCCCAACACCGCCCACGTGTCGGCGGTCGACTCCGACGGCCTGGCCTGCGCGATCACCGCCTCCTCGGGCTACTCCTCCGGCGTCACGGTGCCGGGCACCGGCCTGCTGCTCAACAACTCGCTGGGCGAGCCCGAGCTCAACCGGCACGGGGTGCACGCCCTGCCGCCGGGCACCCGCCTGGCGTCGAACATGGCCCCCACGACCGCGCGCCACCCCGACGGCTCGACCCTGGCGGTCGGCAGCCCCGGGGCCGACCGGATCACCACCGCGCTGCAGCAGACGCTCGCGTGGTTCCTGTGCGGCGGGCTGGGGCTGCAGCAGGCCATCGACCACCCGCGCCTGCACCTGCGGGTGCTCGCCGGCGACGAGGTGGTGGTCGAGCACGAGCCCGACCCGCGCATCGACGCCGCGGTCCAGGCTCTGGGCTGGCCGAGCAACGTGCACGACCCGGTCGCGATGTACTTCGGCGGCGTGGGCGGCGCGCTCGTGTCGCGCGAGGGCGACCTCAGCGCCGCGGGCGACCCGCGCCGGGCCGCAGCGACCGCCGTGGGGTGAACCGGCCGGGCCCGGCGAACCGGGTGACCCGGCTCAGGCCGGGACCGGGCCGGCGACCGCGACGGCCTCGGCCACCGGGGCCGTCGGGATGATCCGGCTGAGCTTCGTGGCCCGCAGCAGCCGGCGCATGCGCGGCGTGGCGTCGGCGATGACCACCTGACGCCCCGCCCGCCGGGCCCGCCGGTGGGCCTCGACGATCACGCCCAGGCCGGTGGCGTCCTCGACCTCGGCCTCGCCGAGGTGCAGCACCAGGTCGCCCGAGCCGGTGTCGATCGCGGTGTGCAGCAGCGCGCGCACGTCGGCGGCGGTCGCCACCCCCAGACTGCCCTGCAGCGTGATGCCCTCGACGTCCATCGTCGCCGTGACCTGGTCCCTCGCCGTGTGCCCCCGCATCACGTCCCCGATCGTCGTCCGTCGCGTGTATGCGTATTGACGCACGACGAGCCCACGAGTTGCCCTGTGCTGCGGTCACGATCTCGTCACGGGTCTGCGACGATCGTCGCCATGGTCAACCTCACCCGGATCTACACCCGCACCGGCGACAAGGGCACGACGGCGCTCGGCGACTTCAGCCGCACGTCCAAGACCGACCCGCGGCTGGTGGCCTACGCCGACACCGACGAGGCGAACAGCAGCATCGGCGTGGTCCTCGCGACCACCGAGGTGGCCGAGGACGTACGCGCGCTGCTCACCCGGGTGCAGAACGACCTGTTCGACGTGGGCGCCGACCTGTGCACCCCGCTGGTCGAGAACCCCGAGCACCCGCCGCTGCGGGTGCAGCAGGAGTGGATCGACGCGCTGGAGGAGGCGTGCGACACCTACAACGAGGGCCTGGAGCCGATGCGCTCGTTCATCCTGCCCGGTGGCACCCCCGCCGCGGCGCAGCTGCACGTCGCCCGCACGGTCGTCCGCCGGGCCGAGCGCGCCACCTGGGCCGCCATCGAGCAGTACGGCACCGAGGTCGCCTCCGCGGGCAGCGAGCGCGGCGTCGGCGGGGTCAACCCGCTGACCGCGCAGTACCTCAACCGGCTCTCCGACCTGCTGTTCATCCTCGGCCGGGTCGCCAACCTGCCCCAGGGCGACGTGCCCTGGGTGCCCGGCGGCGAGCGCTGAGCGCGCGCCCGGGCGCTAGGCCACGTTGTTGGCGTTGAGCCCCGGGGGCGCCGACTCCGACCACGACCGCACCGCGGTGTAGTCGGCGCGGCTGAGCACCACGTCGACGGTCTGCTCGGGCAGCTCGAGCGGCACGAGCACCGGGTCGGGCATGCCGGTGGGGCGGTAGTCGCTGTCGCGCGGCACGCCGAGCGCGAGCCGGCCGCGCTCCCACTGGGCCGCGGGGCGCGTGGTGACCCCGAACAACGGGAACCAGGCGATGTCCTCGCCGCCGACGCGGGCCATGCCCGAGCGCCAGGAGCCGTCGCGGTGCAGCGACATCAGGACCATCGGCCCGCCGCGGGAGATGCGCGAGCGGCGCAGGAGCAGCAGGGCCAGGATCAGGGCGAAGAGCAGCAGCAGGCCGCCGAGGATCTCTCCTGTGACGACCAGCTCGCCCACCCGGTCACACCGCCTCGGTCAGGCCGAGGCGCCGTCGGTGATCGTCTCGGACACGATCCGCACGGTGTCGTGGTCGACCGAGAGGAAACCGCCGTCGACGTGGACCGTGCGGGTGGAGCCGTCGAGCGGCTCGACCTTGACGTCGCTCTCCGCGAGCAGCGACAGCATCGGCTCGTGGCCGGGCAGGATGCCCAGCTCGCCGTCGAGCGTGCGAGCGGTCACCCGGCTGGCCTCGCCCTCCCAGACCTTGCGGTCGGCGGCGACGACCTCGACGGTCAGCTGGCTCACGGGATCCTCCGATGGGTGGGGCAGCGTTTCAACTATCGTACCGGCGCCTGCGGGTCGGGCACCGCTCGGGTCAGCCGGGCGAACGCGCGCATCACGTGATAGGTCAGCAGCGCCGCCCCGGTGCCGAGCGCGATGCCCGCGAACTGCAGCTCGCCGACCTGCCAGGTGAAGTCGGCGATGCCGATGATCAGCGCCACGGCGCAGGTCATCAGGTTCACCGGGTTGCCGAGGTCGACCCGGTTCTCGACCCAGATCCGCGCGCCGAGCAGCCCGATCATCCCGTAGAGCACGACGGCGGCCCCGCCGAGCACCCCCGGCGGCACGGTCGAGATCGCGGCGCCGAACTTGGGCGAGAACGACAGCCCGAGCGCGACGAGCGCGGCGACCCAGTAGGCCGCGGTGGAGTAGACCTTCGTGGCGGCCATGACCCCGATGTTCTCGGCGTACGTCGTCGTGCCCGACCCGCCGCCGAGCCCGGCGAGCGTCGTGGCCAGCCCGTCGCCCATCAGCGCCCGCCCGGACATCGGGTCGAGGTCGTCACCGGTCATCTGGGCGACCGACTTCACGTGGCCGATGTTCTCGGCGACCAGCACCAGCACGACCGGCACGAACAGGCCCACGGTGTCCAGGTGGAAGGTCGGAGTGGTGAACTCCGGCAGCCCGACCCAGCCGGCCCGGCCCACGGCGGCCAGGTCGACCTCCCCGCGCACGGCCGCGACGGCGTACCCCGCGACGACGCCCACCAGGATCGAGAGCCGGCCGAGGATGCCGCGCGCCAGCACCGTGACGAGCAGGATCACCACGAGGGTCGCGAGCGCCGTGAGCGGCGACTTCACGAAGTTGTCCTTGGCCGCGGGCGCGAGGTTGAGGCCGATGAGGGCCACGATGGCGCCGGTGACGACCGGCGGCATCAGCGCCCGCAGCCACCCGGCGCCGGCCGCCTGGACGACGAGCCCGACGGCCGCCAGGGCGATGCCGGTGAGCACCACGCCGCCGAGCGCCCCGGCCATCCCGTGCTCGGCCTTGGCCGCGCCGATCGGCGCCAGGAAGGCGAACGAGCTGCCGAGGTAGGACGGCACCCGGCCGGCGGTGACGACCAGGAAGATCATCGTGCCGACCGCGGAGAAGAACAGCGTCGTCGCCGGCGGGAAGCCGGTGATCAGCGGCACCAGGAACGTCGCGCCGAACATGGCCACCACGTGCTGGGCCCCGATGCCGACGGTGCGCGGCCAGGTCAGCCGCTCCCCCGGACGTACGACCTCGCCGGGCCGCAACCGGCCGTCGCCTCCGTGCACGCTCCAGCTCAGGCCGAGCCGGCCCAGTCCTTGGATCACCGCGGCAGTCTAGGGACCACCGCCGCAGCTCCGGAGAACGCCCGCATGAAACCGGGTTAGGTGCGTTTGACCCTGATGCATCGAGGTCAAACGCACGTAACCCGGTTTCATGCGCGGGTGGAGGCGCACCTCCGGGTGGGGTACCTGCGCCCTGATGCTGGTGGGGCGGGGTGGGGCGGGCGGGTCAGGCGGTGGTGATGGAGTCGCCCGTGATGCCGGCGGCGCGGCGGGCGGCTAGCCGGCGCTTCTGCGGCTCGATGGTGTAGCGCGGGTCCTTGGCCGACTCCAGCCCGGCCTCGAACACCCCGAACCGGGTGAACGCCGAGGCGGTCATCAGCGCCAGGCCCGAGGCCACGGCGACCGCGCGCGACCGACCGGCGAACAGGGTGCCGATGCCGCCGGCCACCACGAGCCGCTCGCTCCAGCGCAGCAGCTTCCCGGGGGTGCCGTGGTGCAGCGGCTCGACCAGCACCGGGTCCATCTGGCGCTCCATGACCTTGGTGGCGACCAGGTCGGCGGCGCAGCCGATGGCGGCGAGCGTGCGCGCCGGCCGGGTCTGCGAGGTCGGCGTGGTGACCATCGCGAGGCCGCCGGAGGCCAGGCTCGCGGAGCTGGCGAAGACGAACGGCAGGTGCTTGTAGGCGCCGTTCCAGGTCGGGACGGCGGTGTTGGACAGCAGCGCGGCGGTGTAGCCGGCGAGCGGCGGCCCGAAGACGCCGGCACCGATGCCGGCCGGACCCTCGACGGCGCGCAGCACCGGACGCACCGGGCCGATCGGCAGCCGGTTGCCGCTGATCCGGTCCACCTCGTTCGCGACGGCGACGCCCATGCCCGAGCTGAACCCGGTGAGGATCCACGAGCCGACGCTCATCGGCGAGGTGATCTTGAACGTGCGCAGCATGTTGTAGAACCGCTCCGGCCGGCCGAGGTCGGCGACCAGCGCGGCACCGGAGATGCCGACCGCGGTCATCGCCCCGAGCCGGGCGTTGCGGCGCAGCGTGTCGAGCCCGGCCAGCTGCGCGCCGGCGGCGATCACGCCGGAGCCGCCGGCGACCCCGCCGACGAACAGGTAGAGCGCGACCGGCCACTCCCACGGCGGCGGCTTGACGACCGGCTTGCCGTAGTAGGAGACGAACTCGGCGTCGGGCACCATCGGCACCTCGCGGGTGCCGTCGCCCCCGGGCTGGGTGCCGAGGTTGCCGTGCCGGCGCCGTCCACCGGGGCGACGTCCGAACCGGCGCCGGGGCTTCTCCGGCGGGCGGTAGGCGTCGAACTCCGAGGTGGTCATCACCCTCCCTTCACGAAGGCGAGCGCGGCGGCCGCGGCCATCCCGGCCATGGCCATGCCGACCCGCTTGTACATCTCCGGCAGGTCCGCGGTGGGCACCCGCGGGTCGGGCGGCAGGCCGTAGACCTCGGGCTCGTCCAGCAGCAGGAAGACCGACCCGGTGCCGCCGACGCCGTCGTGCTCGTTGGCGCCGTAGAGCCGCGCCTCGGTGCGGCCCTGCGCCTGCAGCTCGGCGAGCCGCTCGTGCGCGGTCACCACGAGGTCGTCGTGGTCGCCGAACTTGATCGACGTCGTGGGGCAGGTCTTGGCGCACGCCGGCGTCTCGTCGTCGAGCAGCCGGTCGTAGCACAGGGTGCACTTCTGGGCGACGCCCACGTTGGGCACGTCGGGCTGCTCGCGCGGGCCGCGCTTGTCGGTCTTGGGCGCGGCCGTGCCGTCGCTGCGCCGCTCGACCACCCCGAACGGGCAGCCGGCCACGCAGGTGCCGCAGCCGTTGCACACGTCGTCCTGGATGACGACCGTGCCGAACTCGGTGCGGAACAGCGCGCCCGTCGGGCACACGTCGAGGCAGCCGGCGTGCGTGCAGTGCTTGCACACGTCGGACGACATCAGCCAGCGGAACTCCGGGGTGTCCGGCGGCGTGGTGTCGACGAGCGTGTCGGTCTGCGCGGCGGCGCGGGTCTCGGGAGGCCCCACCCGCGGCATGCCGAGGTCGATCAGCTGCTGGCCGCTGGCCCGCGCCTCCTCGATGCGCTCACGCCCCTGCTCGATGAAGGCCACGTGCCGCCACGTGCTCGCACCGAGCTGCTCGGTGTTGTCGTACGACATCCCGGACAGCTCCAGGTCGCCGTCGCGCGGGTTGTGGTTCCACTCCTTGCAGGCCACCTCGCAGGCCTTGCACCCGATGCAGATCGAGGTGTCGGTGAAGAAGCCCTTGCGCGGCAGGTCGTCCGTCCACCCCGCGTCGGGTGCGGGGTCGGACGGGCCGGAGAACTCACCCATCGGTCGTCCTTCCCTCCTCGGGACTGGTCGGCTGCTCGGTGAGCCGGACGTTGTCGGTCTGGGTCGTGGCGCCCGCGCGCTCCTGGTAGTCGCGCACCAGCTGCAGCAGCGCCGCGCCGCGCGGCCGGCGGCCGGCGACGATGTCGCACGAGCCGACCTTGGACTCCTGGATCTGGGTGTTCGGGTCGAGCGTGACGCCGATCAGGTCGTTCGCGGCGTCACCCTGCACGACCGCCTCGGTCCCGACTCCCCAGTGGTAGGGCAGCCCCACCTGGTGCACCGCCCGGCCGTTGATGCGCAGCGGCGTCATGCGGTCGGTGACCAGCACCCGCGCCTCGATCGCGGCGCGCGGCGAGACGATCGTCGCCCACCCGCCGTTGGTCAGGCCGCGCTCGGCGGCCAGCGCCGGCGAGATCTCGCAGAACATCTCCGGCTGCAGCTCGGCCAGGAACGGCGACCAGCGGCTCATGCCGCCCGCGGTGTGGTGCTCGGTGAGGCGGTAGGTCGTGAAGACGAACGGGTAGACCTCCACCCCGGGCTCCCCCGCGCTGGGGGCGTCGAGGTTGTCCTCGCGCGGGAACATGATGCGAGCCGGCGCCTGCTGCTGCGGGTAGAGCGCGTTGTCGACCGGCGACTCCTGCGGCTCGTAGTGCGTCGGCAGCGGCCCGTCGACCAGACCGCGCGGCGCGAACAACCAGCCCTTGCCGTCGGCCTGCATGATGAACGGGTCGTCACCGGCGAGGCCCTCGGCCCCGCCCACTCCGACCGGAGGTCGCTCCCCCGGCGCCTTGTCGGCCGGGAAGTCGGGCACGTCGGGACCGACCCAGCGCTGCTCCTGCTCGTCCCACCACAGGTACTTCTTGCGCTCGCTCCACGGCTTGCCCTCGGGGTCGGCCGAGGCGCGGTTGTACAGGATCCGCCGGTCGGCGGGCCAGGCCCAGCCCCACTCCGACTGCGCCTGCCCCGGCCCGCCCTGCGGCACCCGGCGGGCGGCGTGGTTGGTGCCGTCGGCGTACACGCCGGTGTAGATCCAGCAGCCGCCGGCGGTCGAGCCGTCGGCCCGCATCTCGCCGTAGGCCGACAGGTTCTTGCCCTTGTCGGGACCGGAGACGTAGAAGCCGTTGATCTCCGACATCACCGCCTCGGGGTCGGGGTTGCCGTGCGCGTCGAGCGGGTAGTCCCAGGTCATGTCCAGCAGCGGACGGTCGCGCTCGTCGGTCGAGTCGGCCAGCCGCGCGCGGATGCGCCGGCCCAGCTCGAAGAAGAAGTCCAGCTCGCTCTGCGCCTGGCCCGGCGGCTGCACCGCCTGGTGGCGCCACTGCAGCATCCGCTGGGTCTGGGTGAACGATCCGGCCTTCTCCACGTGGGTGGCCGCGGGCAGGAAGAACACCTCGGTGCCGATGTCCTCGGTGCGCAGCTCGCCCGAGGCGATCTCGGGGCTGTCCTTCCACCAGGTCGCCGACTCGATCATGTTCAGGTCGCGCACGACCAGCCACTTCAGGTGCGACATGCCCAGCCGCGCCTGCCGCCCGTTCGCCGAGCCGACGGCCGGGTTCTGGCCGAGCACGAAGTAGCCCTCGACCACGTCGTCGAGCATGTTGACCGTCGTCTGGTACGTCCCCGCGGGCCCGGTGAGACGCGGCAGGTAGTCGTAGCACCAGTCGTTCTCGGCCGTCGCCGCGTCGCCGAACCACGCCTTGAGCAGGCTCACGGCGTAGGTGTCGGCGTAGGCCCAGTAGCCCTTCTGCTCCTTGGAGAACAGCGAGCTGAGGTAGTCCTGGAACGTGTCGTGCTGGCCGGCCGAGGGCATCGGCAGGTAGCCCGGCAGCAGGTTGAACAGCGTCGGGATGTCGGTCGAGCCCTGGATGCTGGCGTGCCCGCGCAGCGCCATGATCCCGCTGCCGGGGCGGCCCACGTTGCCGAGCAGCAGCTGCAGGATCGCGGCGGTGCGGATGAACTGCGCGCCGAACGTGTGCTGGGTCCAGCCGGTGGCATAGCCGAAGCAGGTCGTCCGCTCGCGGCCGGAGTTGCTGGTGATCGACTCGGCGACGTAGGCGAAGTCCTCGAGGCTGATGCCGCACATGTCGCGCACCATCTCGGGGGTGTAGCGCGCGTAGTGCCGCTTGAGGATCTGGAAGACCGTGCGCGGGTGCTCCAGCGTCTCGTCGCGCAGCACCTCGGCGCTCTCCAGCGACGGGCCTCCCGACCCGTGCTGGTCACCCGCGGCACGGGCGGTCGCCTCGGCGCCGTCCTCGTCCTTGCCGGGAGAGTCGACCGTGCCCTGCTCCACGTCGGGGTGGTCGTACGCCCAGCTCGCCGGGTCGTACGTGCCGGTCTCGGGGTCGAAGCCGGAGAACAGCCCGCCGAGGTCCTCGGGGTCGCGGTAGCTCTCGTTCACCAGCGTCGCGGCGTTGGTGTAGGCCACGACGTAGTCACGGAAGTACAGGTCGTTGCTCAGCACGTGGTTGATCAGCGCGCCGAGCAGCACGACGTCGGACCCTGCGCGGATCGGCACGTGCCGGTCGGCCACCGCTCCGGTGCGCGTGAAGCGGGGGTCGATGTGGATGACCCTGGCCCCCTTGGCCTGCGCCTCGGAGACCCACTGGAAGCCCACCGGGTGCGCCTCGGCCATGTTGCCGCCCATGAGGATGACGCAGTCGGCGTTGGCCATGTCCTGCAGCGACTGGGTCGCGCCGCCTCGACCGTAAGAAGCCCCCAGACCGGGGACGGTGGCGGAGTGTCAAATGCGAGCTTGGTTCTCGATCTGGATCGCGCCTGCTGCGGTGAACAGCTTCTTGATCAGGTAGTTCTCTTCGTTGTCGAGGGTCGCGCCGCCGAGCGAGGCGATCGCCATCGTGCGGCGCAGCTTGCGGCCCTCGTCGTCGAGCTCCTGCCACCCGCGGCGACGCGACTCCAGGAACCGGTCGGCGATCATGTCGATCGCGGTGTCCAGGTCCAGGTCCTGCCAGTCGGTGGCGTACGGCGCGCGGTAACGGATCGTGGTCTGGCGCAGCGGGTTGTTGACCAGCTGCTCGCTGGAGGCGCCCTTGGGGCACAGCCGCCCGCGGGAGATCGGCGAGTCGGGGTCGCCCTCGATGCCGATGACGCGCTCGTCCTTGACGTACACCCGTTGGCCGCAGCCGACGGCGCAGAACGGGCAGACGCTCTGCACGACCCGGTCGGCGGTGGCGGTGCGCGGCTGGATCGCGCGCGTCTTCTTCGACGTGGACGTGGGTCCACGACCGAACCAGTCACCGGACCTCAGCTGTCGCAGGACCGGCCACTCGAGGAACAACTTCTCGGCCACGAGCCCGACCCTAACCCACCGGGAGCAGACATGAATGCACCCTCCCGAGCGGGTCGGGAGGGTGCATCCTGCGTGCGTCGCGAGGCGAGCGGGCTCAGCCGTTCTGCTCGAGCTCCTTGGCCTTGCGCTCGACGTCGTCGAGGCCACCGCACATGAAGAACGCCTGCTCCGGGACGTGGTCGTAGTCGCCGTCGGCGATCTTGGTGAACGCCTCGATCGTGTCGGCCAGCGGCACGGTCGAGCCCTCGATGCCGGTGAACTGCTTGGCGACGTAGGTGTTCTGCGACAGGAAGCGCTGGATGCGACGGGCCCGGTTGACGAGGATCTTGTCCTCCTCGGAGAGCTCGTCGATGCCGAGGATCGCGATGATGTCCTGCAGCTCCTTGTTGCGCTGCAGGATCCCCTTGATGCGCACCGCGGTGTCGTAGTGCTCCTTGGAGATGTAGCGCGGGTCCAGGATGCGCGAGGTCGACGTCAGCGGGTCCACGGCGGGGTAGATGCCCATCGAGGCGATGTCACGCGAGAGCTCGGTGGTCGCGTCGAGGTGGGCGAACGTCGTGGCCGGCGCCGGGTCGGTGTAGTCGTCGGCGGGCACGTAGATCGCCTGCATCGAGGTGATCGAGTGACCGCGCGTCGAGGTGATCCGCTCCTGCAGCACGCCCATCTCGTCGGCCAGGGTCGGCTGGTAGCCCACGGCCGACGGCATGCGGCCGAGCAGCGTCGAGACCTCCGAGCCGGCCTGGGTGAACCGGAAGATGTTGTCGATGAACAGCAGCACGTCCTGGTTCTGCACGTCGCGGAAGTACTCCGCCATCGTGAGCGCCGACAGCGCGACCCGCAGGCGGGTGCCCGGCGGCTCGTCCATCTGGCCGAACACCAGCGCGGTCTGCGGGAGCACGCCGGCCTCGTCCATCTCGACCATCAGGTCGTTGCCCTCACGGGTGCGCTCGCCGACACCGGCGAACACCGACACACCACCGTGGTCGCGCGCGACGCGGGCGATCATCTCCTGGATCAGCACGGTCTTGCCGACACCCGCACCGCCGAACAGACCGATCTTGCCGCCCTGGACGTACGGCGTGAGCAGGTCGATGACCTTGATGCCGGTCTCGAACATCTGGGTCTTGGACTCCAGCGCGTCGAAGGCCGGGGCCTTGCGGTGGATGCCCCAGCGCTCGGTGACGTCGAGCGTCTCGCCCGGCTCGAGGTTGAGGCAGTCGCCGGTCGCGTTGAAGACCTTGCCGAGGGTGACGTCACCGACGGGCACGGTGATCGGGCCGCCGGTGTCCTGCACCTGGGCGCCGCGGACGAGACCGTCGGTCGGCTGCAGCGAGATGGCGCGCACCATGTTGTCGCCGACGTGCTGGGCGACCTCGAGGTTGATGCGCTTGGGCTCGTCGCCCTCGATCTGGACGTCGGTGGTCAGCAGGTTGTAGATGTCGGGCATCGAGTCGCCGGAGAACTCCACGTCGACGACCGGGCCGATGACCCGGGCGACGCGACCGACGCCACCCGGGGAGCTCTGCTCCTGCTGCGGGGCTGCGGTGGTTGCAGTCATTGTCCTGTGCTTCCTTTACTTCCGGGTCAGGCCTCGGCGAGCGCGCTGGCGCCACCGACGATCTCGGAGATCTCCTGGGTGATCTCCGCCTGGCGGGCCTGGTTGGCGAGACGGGTGTAGGTGCGGATGAGGTCCTCGGCGTTGTCGGTCGCCGACTTCATCGCCCGCTGACGGGCGGCGAGCTCGGAGGCCGCCGACTGCAGCAGGCAGTTGTAGATCCGCGCCGTGATGTATTTCGGCAGCAGCGCGTCGAGCACCTCGGCCGGGTTCGGCTCGAAGTCGTACAGCGGCAGCGGGCCGTGCACCTGCTCCTCGCCGGCCTCGTCGGCCGAGACGACCTCCAGCGGCAGCAGCCGCAGGTCGCGCGGCTCCTGGGTCACCATCGAGCGGAACTGGGTGTAGACGACGTGGACCTCGTCGACACCGCCCTCGTCGGAGCCCTTGGTGAACTCCTCGACGAGGCGCTCACCGATCTCCTTGGCGTCCTCGAACCGGGGCGAGTCGGTGAACCCGGACCACTCGGCGGCGTAGTCGCGGCGGCGGAACTTGTAGTAGCTCACCGCCTTGCGGCCGACGAGGTAGGGGACGACCTCCTTGCCCTCGTTCTGCAGTCGCTCGATCAGCTCGGCGCTCTTCTTGATCGCGTTGACCGAGTAGGACCCGGCCAGGCCGCGGTCGCTGGTGCAGATCAG
Source organism: Barrientosiimonas humi (assembly GCF_006716095.1). Taxonomy (NCBI): domain Bacteria; kingdom Bacillati; phylum Actinomycetota; class Actinomycetes; order Micrococcales; family Dermacoccaceae; genus Barrientosiimonas; species Barrientosiimonas humi. The sequence goes on along the minus strand of NZ_VFOK01000001.1, from coordinate 617,485 downwards.
CACCGCCGCTCGGCGCGGGCTCTCCCGCTCGGTCGTCAGCAGGTGCTCGGTGTCGGAGTAGCTCGCCACCGCCGAGCACGCGCGAGTGAGCGCGAGGGCGTACGGCGTGGAACGCTCCACCGCCTGTCGCGCCTTCACCACGCGCGAGGCAGCGATGAGCTCCATCGCGCGGGTGATCTTCTTGGTCGCCTGGACCGAGCGGATGCGCTGGCGGTAGATCCGCTGCTGCCCTGCCATCGGGCACTCTCCTTAACGTTGCAGCCTGCGGGGCGTCAGCCCTGCTTGACGATCTTGGCCTGGTCGATCTGGTCCTGGGTGATCTCGTCGTGCCGCTCCGAGCCCTCACCACCGCGGTCCTCGGTCGGCTGGAACTGCTGCTTGAAGGCCTTCATGTGCTCTTCCAGCTTGTTCTTGCCGTCGTCGTCGAGCTTGGTGGTCTCGCGGATCGCGTCGAGCAGCCCCGAGTCGTTGTGCCGCAGGAAGTCGAGCCACTCCGACTCGAACCGCTGCACGTCGTCGACCGGGACGTCGTCGAACTTGCCGGTGGTGCCGGCCCAGATCGTGACGACCTGCTCCTCCATGGGGAAGGGGTCGTTCTGCGGCTGCTTGAACATCGCCATCAGCCGCTCACCGCGCGCCAGCTGGTGGCGCGAGGCCGCGTCGAGGTCGGAGGCGAACATGGCGAACGCCTGCATCTCGCGGTACTGCGCGAGGTCGACCTTGATCGAGCCGGTGACCGCCTTCATGGCCTTGGTCATGGCCGCACCGCCGACTCGCGACACCGACACACCCACGTCGACCGCGGGGCGCTGGTTGGAGTTGAACAGGTCGGCCTGCAGGAAGATCTGGCCGTCGGTGATCGAGATGACGTTGGTCGGGATGTACGCCGACACGTCGCCGGCCTTGGTCTCGATGATCGGCAGGCCGGTCATCGAGCCGGCGCCCAGCTCGTCGTTCAGCTTGGCGCAGCGCTCCAGCAGCCGCGAGTGCAGGTAGAACACGTCACCCGGGTAGGCCTCGCGGCCCGGCGGGCGGCGCAGCAGCAGCGACATCGCGCGGTAGGCCTCGGCCTGCTTGGACAGGTCGTCGAACACGATGAGCACGTGCTTGCCGTCGTACATCCAGTGCTGGCCGATGGCCGAGCCGGTGAACGGCGCGAGGTACTTGAAGCCGGCCGGGTCGCCCGCGGGGGCGTTGACGATGGTGGTGTACTCCATCGCGCCCGCCTCCTCCAGCGTGCCCTTGACCTCGGCGACGGTGGAGTTCTTCTGGCCGACGGCGACGTAGATGCAGCGGACCTGCTTCTCCGGGTCGCCGGTCTCCCAGTTCTGCTTCTGGTTGATGATCGTGTCGGTGGCGATCGTCGTCTTGCCGGTCTTGCGGTCGCCGATGATCAGCTGACGCTGACCGCGACCGATCGGGGTCATCGAGTCGATCGCCTTGATGCCGGTCATCAGCGGCTGGTGCACCGACTTGCGCGACACCACGTTGGGCGCCTGCAGCTCGAGCTCGCGGCGGGTGTCGGACTGGATGTCGCCCAGGCCGTCGATCGGCTGGCCCAGCGGGTCGACGACCCGGCCGAGGAACGCGTCGCCGACGGGCACCGAGAGCACCTCGCCGGTCCGCTTGACCTCCTGGCCCTCCTCGATGCCGCCGAACTCGCCGAGGATGACGACACCGATGTCGTGCACGTCGAGGTTCAGCGCAATGCCGAGGGTGCCGTCCTCGAACTGCAGCAGCTCGTTGGTCATCGCCGAGGGCAGACCCTCGACGTGGGCGATGCCGTCGCTGGCGTCGACCACGCGGCCCACCTCTTCGCGCGAGGCGGTGCCCGGCTCGTACGACTGGACATAGCCGTCCAGCGCGTCGCGGATCTCCTCCGGACGGATCGAGAGCTCCGTCATCATCTACTCCTTCATGGCCGGGACCGGTGGTCCCGAGGTGTGGTCTGTCTGCTGCAGTTGTGGGGTGCGGGTCGCCCGCCGGCTCAGCCGGCCAGCGCCCGTCGGGCGTCGTCGAGGCGGCGCGCCACCGTGCCGTCGATGACCTCGTCGCCGACCTGCACGCGCAGGCCGCCGACCACGTCGGGGTCGATGACCACGTTGAGCTGCACCGGCTTGGAGTACGTCCGGGAGAGCGCCTGCTCCAGGCGCTCGGCCAGGTCGGGGCTCAGCGGCTTGGCCACGGTCACCAGCGCCACCAGCTGCTCGCGCCGCTGCGCGGCCACGCCCTGGTAACGCTCGATCGCCTGGTCGAACCGCTGCCCGCGCGGGTTGAACGCCGCCAGCCGGGCCAGCTGCACCGTCTCCGGTGCGGCCTTGCCGTCGAGCAGCCGACCCACGAGGTCGGCCTTGTCCTGCCCGCCGCGCTGACGGTTGGTCAGGGCGTCACGCAGCTCGGGGGTGCCGGCCACGAGGCGCTCGACCTGGAACAGCTCCTGCTCGACCTGCCCCAGACGACCGGCCTGCTCGGCCGCGGCGGTGACCGCCTCGGCGCCCAGCAGGTCGAGGGCGTCGGACATGTCCCGCTCGGCCGACCAGCGCTGGCCGACGAGCGAGCCGAGGACCTGCAGGGCCGCGTCGCCGACCTTGCCCTCGAACAGCCGGGCGCCGAGCTGACGCTTGGCATCGGTGTCACGAGAGGGGTCGACCAGCGCGCGGCGCAGCGCCGCGCTGCTGTCGAGCGTGCGGCCGACGAAGAACAGGTCGTCGGCCAGCTGCTTGGCATCGGTCTGCCCGAGCTGCTGCGCGAGCTGGTCGCGCCCGGCCTTGAGTGCTCCGCGGGACGAGCCGTCCATCTAGGACTCGCTCCCCTGCCGCGTCGCGCCACCCTGCGGGGCCGCGGCCTGCTGGCCACCGACCTTCTCGGGCGTCACGTCGCCGGCCCCGAGCTCGGCGAGGAAGCGCTCGACGATGCCGCGCTGACGCGTCTCGTCCTGCAGCGACTCACCGACGATGCGGCTGGCGAGGTCGGTCGAGATGCGACCCACGTCGCTGCGCAGCGAGACGGCGGCCTGCTGACGCTCGGCCTCGATCGACTTCTGCGCCGACTCGGTGATGCGCTGCGCCTCGACGCCCGCCTGGTTGCGGGCCTCGGCGACGATCTGCGCACCCTGCGCGCGGGCGTCCTCACGGATGCGCCCCGCCTCGGCGTGGGCCTCCTTGAGCTGCGCCTCGTACTTGGCCTTGGCCTCCTCGGCCTGCTGCTGAGCGGCCTCGGCCTGCTCCATGCCGCCCTCGATGGCGGCGGTGCGCTCGGCGTAGACCTCTTCGAGGCGCGGCACGACCTTGGTCTTCACGATCCAGTAGAAGATCCCGAAGACCACCAGGCCGAAGACCAGCTCGGGCCAGTACGGCAGGATCGGCAGCGAGGCACTCGGCTCGTCGGTCTGCTCGGCCTGCACGAGCCCGCTTCTCACTGCGGTCTCAACGAACATGATGGTTCTCCCTCATCAACCGCGGCACACCCATGGTGCGCGGCACGTGTCGGTCCTAGTTGTTGATGAAGAAGAGCACCAGACCGAAGATCGCGAGCGCCTCGGCGAGCGCGAAGCCCAGGATGGCGATCGGGCGCAGCATGTTGGCCGACTCCGGCTGGCGCGCAACGCCGTTGATGTAGGCGGCGAAGATCAGACCCACGGCGATGGCGGGGCCGATGGCGGCGAGGCCGTAGCCGACCAGGGAGATGGAACCCGTGACAGAACCCATGGGGGTTGTTCCTCTTTCGTTTCTCGGTGTGTCCCGGGCGCAGCGTGCACCCAGGGCGTTCGTCTTGCGTGTTCAGTTGTGGCCGTGCACCGGGGGGACCGGCAAGATCAGTGGTCGTCCGCCAGCGCGCCGCCGATGTAGGAGGCGGCCAGCAGGGTGAAGACGTAGGCCTGCAGGAACTGGATCAGCGCCTCGAAGGCGGTCATGACAACGGCCATCAGCCAGGCGGGGATCGCGACGAGCTTGAGGGCGATGCTGTCGGCGAGGAACAGCTCGACACCGCCGACGATGAACACCAGCAGCAGCATGTGACCGGCGAACATGTTGCCGAACAGTCGCAGCGCCAGGGTCAGCGGGCGGGTGATGAAGAAGGTCATCAGCTCCAGGAAGGCGATCAGCGGGAGCAGCCAGCCGGGGATGCCCGGGGGGATCATCCACTTCACGTAGCCGACGAGGCCGCCGTGCTTCTTGATGCCGATCCAGTGGTAGACGACGTAGACGATCGCGGTCAGCGCGATCGGGAAGCCGATGCGCGACATCGTCGGGATCTGGAACGGCGGGATGATGCCCATCAGGTTGTTCAGCAGGATGAACAGGAACAGGCTGAACAGGAGCGGGACGTACTTGATGAACTCGCGCGAGCCGATGGAGTCCTCGGCGATGCCGCCGCGCACGAAGGAGTAGGCCTGCTCGGTCACCCACTGCTTCTTGCTCGGGACGACCGTGGCGTTCTTGGTCGACCACAGCAGCCAGCCGGCGAGCGCCAGCATCGAGATCAGGGCGATGACCATGATTCGGGTGATCGCCACCGGACCGACCGACACGAGCGGGAGCCAGAAGCTCTCGGGCGACGGCGGGAAGTGACCCGTCCGTCCGCTGCCGTCGTCGGCTGCAGGAAGGGCCGCGACGGCCTGGGCGCTCAGTGCGCTGAGGCTCACAAGTTCTCCTCGATCAGGGTCATCAACGGGGTGCGGAAGACGGGGGCCTCAGGACCCATCGGGTCGTTCCGGTCGCTCGGCGGACCGCGGCTTCCCGGGGGAGGCGCTCGGTTGTCCTGACGTACCGTACCGGACGTACAGGGAGTACAACGACAGCGCCATCCCGCCGAGCAGACCCACCAGCAGCAGCCACGGTCCGGTGCCGAGCCAGCGGTCCACGAGCCAGCCGATCCCGGCGAACATCGCCGGTCCGGTGACCAGGGTGGCGGTGGCGTGCGCGGCCAGCAGGTCGGACGAGGGCTCGGTGGGCCGGTAGGCCGAACCCTTGCGCGGCTCGCTCATCGGGCCGCCTTCGGCAGGGGCGCGTCGGAGACCAGCACCCGGGCCGTGACGAACGAGCGCAGCTGGCCGCCCATCCAGGCGAGCGTGGCGACCAGCACCCCGAGCCCGACGTACGTCCGGTCGAGCCCTGGCAGGGCCGCGACCGCGAGGCCGGCGGCCACCATCAGCAGCAGCTGGCAGAAGTAGACGATCAGCGCGGACGGCAGCGCCAGGCCGGGCGCCCAGGCGCGCAGGATGTGGTCGAGCGCGAGCAGCCCGCCGCCGAAGAACGCCGCGGCGAGCACTCCCCCGGCGAGCGCGCCGAGCGCGGCGGGGGCTCCGGAGATCACGGCGCCGACCAGCGCGAGGGCCGCCGCGGCGACGAGCGCGGGCACCGAGCCACCGACGAGCATGCGACGACCCGGGTCGGATGTCTCCGACGAGCGGGTGCGGCGGGGGCTCATGACGGGCTCTCCATCGGGGTCAGGGCCGGCCCGGCGGGTGGCCGGACGTGCTTGTGAAAGTTATCACAAGCGGTGCTGGTCGAGCCACCGGGGCACTCCCCAGGTCAGCACGAGCGAGCCGGCGAGCAGCACCGCGAGGATGCTCGTGGCCACCGGCACGGCGGTGTAGGAGAAGGACAGGACTCCGACCGCGATCGAGAACGACCAGGCGTACAGGATCAGCACCGCGCGGCGGTGGGTGTGGCCGATGCGCAGCATCTTGTGGTGCAGGTGCTTGGCGTCGGGGCGGGTGAAGTTGCGGCCGCGCCGGCGGAAGGCCAGCAGGATGTCGACCACCGGCAGCAGCAGGATCGCCACGGGCAGCGCGATCGGCAGCCACCACGACACCGCCGTCGAGACCTCGGCGATGGCGGGGTCGTAGTCGCCGGTGAAGCTGATCGTCGCCGCCGACAGCAGCAGCCCGAGCAGCAGCGCCCCCGAGTCGCCCATGAACAGGCGCGCGGGGAAGAAGTTGTGCGGCAGGAAGCCGAGGCAGCACCCGACCAGCACCGCGCTCAGCAGCGCCGCCACCGAGAACACGTTGGGCGGGTCGAAGCGCGGCTGGAAGTAGGCCCAGATGAAGAAGGTCAGGCCCGCGATGCCGACCACGCCCGCGGCCAGCCCGTCGAGCCCGTCGACGAAGTTCACCGCGTTGGTGGTGGCCACGACGATGAAGACGGTGAGGACGACCAGGATCGGCTGCGGCAGGATGGTGCGCCCGTCGATCGGCAGGCTGATCAGCTGCACTCCGGAGAAGGCCATGAGCCCGCCGGCGAGCATCTGCCCGGCGAACTTGGTGAGCGCGTCGAGACCGCGAAGGTCGTCGATGACCCCGAGCGCGCAGATCAGGACGGCGCCCACCAGGACGCCGGCGAGCTTGGGTCCCTGACCGTCCTCGACCCGGAACAGCTGGGACAGGAACGGCAGCTGGGAGGCCACCGCGAGGCCGGCCACCAGGCCGGCCAGCATCGCGAGACCTCCCAGCCGCGGGATCGGCACGGTGTGCACGTCCCGACCGCGCACCGGGGTGATCGCGTCGAACCGCACCGCGATCCACCGGGCGAACGGCGTCGCCAGGAACGTCACGACCGTGACGACCAGGCAGACGAGGACGTACTCCCGCACGGATCGGTCAGACCTGCGCCGAGTGCGGGTACGCCGGGAACCGGGTGACCAGGTCGGTCACCTCGCCGCGGACCTTGACCGCGGCCGGGTGCTCGCGGGTGCCGTCGCCCTCGGTGATCGCCGTGTGGATGAGCTCGGCGATGGTCTTCATCTCCTCGGTGCCCATGCCCTGGGTCGTGACGCACGGAGCGCCGACCCGGATGCCCGAGGCGACGTTGGGCTTCTGCGGGTCGAACGGGATGGCGTTCTTGTTGAGCACGATGCCGGCCGCGTCGGCGCGCTCCTCGGCCTCGGCGCCGGTGACCCCGATGCCCTGCAGGTCGTGCAGCGACAGGTGGGTGTCGGTGCCGCCGGTGGTCGGGCGGATGCCCTTGTCCCCCAACGAGGTCGCCAGCTGCTGGGCGTTGGCGATGACCTGCTTGGCGTAGTCGGCGTACTCCGGCGAGGCGCACTCCTTGAAGTTCACCGCCTTCGCGGCGACGGTGTGCATCTGCGGGCCGCCCTGCATCATCGGGAAGACGGCCTTGTCGAGCGCCTTGGCGTGCTCCTCGCGGCAGACCAGCGCACCGGAGCGCGGGCCGCGCAGCACCTTGTGCGTGGTGAAGGTGACGACGTCGGCGTACGGCACCGGCGAGGGGATCGCCTTGCCGGCCACCAGACCGATGAAGTGCGCGGCGTCGACCCAGAAGATCGCACCGACCTCGTCGGCGAGGTTGCGGAAGAACTCGAAGTCGATCAGCCGCGGGATCGCCGAGCCGCCGGCGCAGATGACCTTGGGCCGGTGCTCCTTGGCCAGGCGCTCGACCTCGTCGTAGTCGATGTTCTCGGTCTCCTTGTCGACGCCGTAGTGCACGGCGTCGAACCACTTGCCGGAGAAGGAGACCTTGGTGCCGTGGGTCAGGTGGCCGCCCATCGGCAGCGCCATCGCGAGCAGCGTCTCGCCGGGCTTCATGAACGCGCCGTAGACCGCCTGGTTGGCGCTGGCGCCGGAGTGCGGCTGCACGTTGGCGTGGTCGGCGTCGAACAGCGCCTTGCACCGCTCGATCGCGAGGTTCTCGGCGACGTCGACGACCTCGCACCCGCCGTAGTAGCGGCGGCCGGGGTAACCCTCGGCGTACTTGTTCGTGAGCGTCGAGCCGAGCGCGGTGATGACGGACGGGCTCGACATGTTCTCGCTGGCGATCAGCTGCAGCCCGCCGCGGATGCGCTCGAGCTCGTCGACGAGCACGTCGGCGATCTCCGGGTCGAACTGCTGCAGCTCGGAGTAGTCGGGGCCGTAGAAGGGCGTGGTCATCTGCTCACCGTTCGTTCGGGGTCGGGGACTGCGGGTCGTGCGCGGGTTCGGGCGGCGGGACCGGCCGCTGCGCGACGTGCGGCACGTCGTCGCCGTAGGACCAGTTCGGGTCGTCGTCGGCCTGGGCGTCGGTCTCGGCGTAGGTCGCTCCGGTCTCGGAGTCGTGCCAGTGCTGGCCGAGCGAGCCCTCCTCCCCCTCGGGCACGTCGGCCGAGGAGTGCACCGGGGCGTCCGGGTCGGGACCGGGCTCGGCCGCGGCCGGCTCGGGGCGCGGCGGCACCACCAGGTGCATGCCCTCGCCGAGCACCTCGCGGATGCGCTCGATGCTGATCGCCCCCTCGCGCAGCACGACGGGGTCGGGCTTGGTGCAGTCGACGATCGTGGACGGCACCCCGCCGGAGCGCTCGCCGTCGTCGAGGTAGACGTCGACGTAGGGGCCGAGCATGAACCCCGCCTCGGTCGCGGTGCGGGCCGCGGGCTCGCCGGTGCGGTTGGCGCTGCTGACCGCGAGCGGCCCCGTCTCGGCCAGCAGGGTCAGGGTCAGCTCGTCGTCGGGCATCCGCAGCCCGACGGTGCCGTTGGTGTCGCCGAGGTCCCACGACAGCGACTGCTGGGAGCGCACCACGATGGTGAGGGCGCCGGGCCACAGCTCCTTGACCAGCCGCTTGGCGTACGACGGCATCGCCATCGCGAGCCCGTCGACCGTGCGCGGGTTGGGCACGAGCACCGGCGGCGGCATGTCGCGCCCGCGACCCTTGGCCTCGAAGATCATCGAGACGCCGGCGACGTCGAAGGCGTCGGCGGCGAGGCCGTACACCGTGTCGGTGGGCAGCACGACGAGGCGCCCCTCGAGGAGGGCCGCCCGTGCGGCCTCGATCCCCTCGGCGCGCTGCGTCTCGTCGCTGCAGTCGAAGACCCGGGTCAACGAGTCACCTCAGAAGCCACCGTCGAAACCGCCACCGAAGTCTCCACCGCCGAAGTCACCGCCACCGAAGTCGCCACCGCCGAAGTCGCCACCGCCGAAGTCGCCGGCCTGGTCGACGCCCGCCTCGCCGCCGAGGTCGCCGCCCTGGTCGGCGCCGGGGTCACCCGCGTCGCCGCCCTGGTCGCCACCCTCGGCACCCGGGTCGGCGCCGTCGGCCAGCTCGCCCTGGGCGTCCATGTCGTTGAACAGCTCGTTCGCGATCGCGGTGCCGACGAAGGCGCCCGCGACGGTGCCGAGCAGCAGCCCGCCCATGCCGAGACCGGCGCCGCCCATGCCGCCGCGCAGCTGACCGCCGCCGGGGCCGCCGAAGGCGTTGCGCAGGGTGCCCGGGCGCTGCATCTCGATGCGCGTCGCGCTGCGCGCGAGGGACTGCGGGCTGTCGTCGCGCGGGGTCTCGTCGGGGTTGGCCTGGGCCAGCTTGTTCAGGACCTGCTGGCGCTGGGCCGGCGTCAGCTGGGCGAACGCCTGCTCGTGCGCCTGCTCGAGCTTCTCGGGCGGGGCCGTGCGCAGGAGGTACTCGTAGCGCTGGACGGCCTGCTCGTCCTCGGTCTGCTGCTGACCGGGCTGCGGCGCGCCCGGCTGGGGGGCGGCGTAACCCGGCTGCGGGGCGCCGTAACCCGGGGGCGGCGGCTGCTGGCCGGGCGGCACGGCGCCACCCGCCGGCGGCTGACCGGCCGGCTGCTGCCAGCCGGGCTGGGGCCCGGGAGCCTGGTGGCTCGGGCCGGTCTTGTCTCGTCCGAACAGTCGGTCCAGGAAGCCCATGACTTCCACCCCTTCGTCGTCCATCAGCGAACGACCCCGAGCGTAGTCGGCGGCGGCTGCCATGCTGCACCGCATGCGCAGGGAGCACCAGGACGAGACGTTCGACGACCCGGCCGCGGTGCTCGCGGCAGTGGCCGAGGCGCGCGGGCCGCTGACGTTCGTGCGCTGCGACCTGCGCGAGCTGCGCCTGCGCGACGCCGACCTGTCCGAGATCGCCTTCGTCGACTGCGCGATGGACGGCGTCGACCTCACCGGGGCGCGGCTCGCCGAGACCGTCTTCACCGGCTGCCGGTTGATGGGCGCCCGGTTCGAGCGGGTGGGCGGCCTCGGGTTCCGCCTCGAGCGCTGCAACCTGTTCGCCGCCAACCTGATCGGCGTCCCGCTCCCCCACGCCGACCTCACCGGGTGCCGCCTGGCCGAGGCGGTGCTGCGGGCCGCCGACCTGCGCTGGGCGATCTTCGACGGGTGCGACCTGCGCGACGCCGACCTCACCGACGCCCAGCTCGAGGGCGCCGACCTGCGCGGCGCCGACCTCGGTCCGTGCGACGTCCCGCGGCTGCGCGCGCTGCGCGGCGCCCTCATCACCCCCGCCCAGGCCGGTGCCATCGTCGAGGACCTCGCGGGCGTGGTGGTCAGCCCGGCGTGAGCCGCCCGGGCCGGCCCCGCCGGGCCCAGCCCCACAGATCGGTCGCAGCGCGCCTCCAGCACTCCGACAGCGCGGGAGCGCACAGTAGGTCTCCAGCGTCCGTCACTCATGGCACGAGGTGGACCGATGAACAAGAACGACGACCGCAAGGCCCAGCTGCGGGTCATGGGTGCGGTGGCGGTGCTCGCCGCCGGGGTGGGTGTGGGGCTGACCTCGCTCCCGGCCCCGGCCGAGGCCGCCTCCCCCACGCCGCACGTGCAACCGCAGGTCCGCGAGGACGTACGTCAGCACGGCGGTTGAGTGGTCACTCGTTGCTGGTGCCGCGCGACTCGCACCCGCAACAAGTGACCACTCGAGAGCGCCGTCCGCCGGACCCGGCTGGGTGACGCAGGCCCGGCCGCCTCACGCCTGCGGGGCTCGGGCGGTGACCGCCCGGGGACGGCCGGTGAGGTCGTCGTGGTCGTGCACCTCGACCCAGCCCTGCCGCACGAGCTGAGCCGGCAGGGTCGCGCCCTGCACGTCGGCATGCTCCATCACGAGCAGTCCCCCGGGGCGCAGCAGCGCCCGCGCCCGCGCCGCGACCTCGAGCGGGATGCGCAGCCCGTCGTCGCTGCCGCCGTAGAGCGCCACCGCCGGGTCGTGGTCGCGCACCTCCGGATCGACCGGCTCCATGCCGACGGGGATGTACGGCGGGTTGCTCACCACGACGTCCACCTCACCCTCCAGCTCGGGGAAGGCGTCCTGCGCAGCCCCCGACCTCAGGTCGAGGTCGAGCCCCAGCGTCGCGCGGTTGCGGTCGGCCCAGGCGCGCGCCAGCGGGTCCAGCTCGACCGCCGCCACCACGGCGTCGGGCCGTTCGGCCGCGAGCGCCAGCGCGATGGCGCCGGACCCGGTGCACAGGTCGACGACGCGGCCACCCTGCGGCAGCCCGGCCGCCGCGAGGTCGACCAGCATCTCCGTCTCCGGGCGCGGCACGAACACCCCCGGCCCCACCTGCAGCTCCAGGTCGCGGAACGGCGCCCGGCCGGTCAGGTGCTGCAGCGGGATGCGCTGCACCCGCGCGGCCACCAGCCCCTCGAGCCGCTCGACCACCGGCTCCGGCGGCGTCTCCCCCAGCAGGTCAGCCCGACGTACGTCAGCGGCGGCTCGACCCCACGCGTGCGTCAGCAGCAGCGCGGCGTCGGACTCCGGCGAGGCCACCCCCGCCGCCCGCAGCCGCCCCGCCACCGCCCGGATCGTGCTGCGGGGGGTCTCGATACGCGGCTCGGCTAGCGCCTCGCCGCTACTCGACCAGCGTGCTGGGTCCCCGGTCACGCCTTCTGTCGCGCTCGGTCGCACTCCGCTCCGGCCGCGTGCTCCTTCGTCGCCCGCAACCTGCGCTGCGCGCTCCTCGCCGCTCACACCTTCTGTCGCGCTCGGTCGCACTCCGCTCCGGCCGCGTGCTCCTTCGTCGCCCGCAACCTGCGCTGCGCGCTCCTCGCCGCTCACTCGCCGACCGCCGCCAGCCGCGCTGCCTCGTCCGCCGCCACCGCCGAGTCGATCACCGCGCCCAGGTCGCCGTCGAGCACGGCGTCGAGGTTGTAGGCCTTGTAGCCCGTGCGGTGGTCGGCGATGCGGTTCTCGGGGAAGTTGTAGGTGCGGATCCGCTCGCTGCGGTCCATGGTGCGCACCTGCGAGCGCCGAGCCTCGGCGGCCTGCGCCTCGCGCTCATCGATCTGCATCTGCCGCAGCCGCGCCCGCAGCACGCGCAGCGCCGACTCCTTGTTCTGCAGCTGCGACTTCTCGTTCTGGCAGCTGACGACCACGCCGGTGGGCAGGTGGGTGATGCGCACGGCCGAGTCGGTGGTGTTGACCGACTGACCACCGGGCCCGGAGCTGCGGTAAACGTCGATCTTCAGGTCGTTCGGGGCCAGCTCGACGACGTCGTCCTCGGCGTCCTCCAGGTCGGGCGTGACCAGCACCGCGGCGGCGGAGGTGTGGATGCGCCCCTGCGACTCGGTGACCGGCACCCGCTGCACCCGGTGCACCCCGCCCTCGTACTTCAGCCGCGCCCACGGCGCGGTGCCCGGCTCGGGCGTGCCCTTGGCCTGCACCGACAGCCGCACGTCGGTGTAGCCGCCCAGGTCGGACTCGGTCGCGTCGACGATCTCGGCCCGCCACCCCGCGCGCTCGGCGTGGCGCAGGTACATCCGCACCAGGTCGGAGGCGAACAGCGCCGCCTCGGCGCCCCCGGCCCCCGCCTTGACCTCCAGCAGCACGTCGCGGTCGTCGTCCTCGTCGCGGGGCAGCAGCAGGGTGCGCAGCCGCTCGGCCGCGTCGTGCTCGGCCTGCTCCAGCGCCGGCACCTCCGCGGCGAACGACGCGTCCTCGCTCGCGAGCTCGCGGGCCGCGGCCAGGTCGTCCTGCGCGGCGCGCCAGGTGCGGAAGGCGGTCACCGTGGGCCCGAGCGCGGCATAGCGCTTGTTCAGCCGGCGCAGCGCCGCCGGGTCGGCGTGCACCGCCGGGTCGGCGAGCGCTCGCTCGAGGTCGGCGTACTCCGCGACGACGGACTCGGCAGACTCCAGCACGGTGCCGGTCCTTTCACGAGGGGCCCGAGGCGTACGGGCGTGGGCGGGTCAGGAGACGACGAACGCCGGCCCCGCCCGTCGAGGGCGAGACCGGCGTGCGCGGGAGCTACTTGGCGGCCTTCTTGCCGTAGCGCTCCTGGAAGCGAGCGACCCGACCACCGGTGTCGAGGATCTTCTGCTTGCCGGTGTAGAACGGGTGGCACTGGGAGCAGACCTCGGCGTGGATGCGGCCGCTCTCGGCAGTGCTGCGGGTGGTGAACGTCGCGCCACAGGTGCAGGTCACCGTGGTCTCGGCGTACGTGGGGTGAAGGTCCTTCTTCACGGGGGTCTCCTTGCTGTCGACGTCTCCGGGTCGCCCGGCTTGTGCCAGGCGTGAACCGGTGACCAGCGGTCAAGTCTGCCAGAGCGGCAGACGTACGCCTAAACGAGCGTCCGGCGCCGGACATTCCCAGCTGCGCCAGGGCTGCGGCGCCCCATCTCCCCCAGGATCGAGCGGGCTGTCGGTGGCCGGGCATAGCGTCCGGGCATGAGACATGGATTCGTGGTGCCGTTCGCCAGCGAGACCGAGTTCGTCGAGCTGGCCCGGCTGGGCGAGCAGGCCGGGTGGGACGCGGTGCTCAGCTGGGAGGGGGTGTGGCGGCAGGACGCCTGGGTGCAGCTGGGCGCGGCCGCGGTGGCGACCGAGCGCATCCGGCTCGGCACGGTGGTCACGCCGGCCGCGCGCTACCGACCGTGGGACCTCGCGGCGCTGACCGGGTCGGTCGACCGGCTCTCCGGCGGACGAGTCACGCTCGGGGTCGGGCTGGGGGCGCTCAACACCAACTGGACCGCGTTCGAGGGCGAGACGCCGCGCAAGGAGCGGGCCGAGCTGCTCGACGAGTGCCTGGCGATCTGGTCGCGGCTGTCGGCCGGCGAGAAGTTCTCGCACACCGGTGCGCACTACCAGCTCGACCTCACCGGCGAGCTCGAGCCGGGCGGTCCACCACCCACCGCGCAGCGGCCCCACCCGCCGGTCTGGGCGGTCGGGGCGCTGGTGCGCGGTCGCGAGCGGCAGCCCTCGCTCGAGCGCGCCGCCCGCTGGCAGGGCATCTTCCCCGCGGTCGTCGGCGGTGACGCCGAGCCGGGCCACAGCAACCTCGACCCCGCCGCGCTGGGCGAGATCGTCGACCGGGTGCGGGCGCTGCGCGAGGCGGACGGGCTGCCGTGGGAGGGCTACGACGTCGTCGTCGAGGGCGACAGCCACGGCGACTTCGGCGACACCCACGACCCGTCCGGCTGGGCCGAGGCGGGTGCGACCTGGTGGGTTGAGTCGTGGTGGGACGTGCCCGGCACCCCCGCCGGGGTCGAGGAGCTGCGCCGCCGGGTCGCCGCCGGGCCGCCCCGCTGATCCTCCGGGTCGCTGCGGCTGGTGGGAGTCTCGCGCGACAACCCCCCCACGCGGGTGTGCGCAGTGGCAGGGTGCCGAGATGACCGGCTCACCGAGGAGGCCTTCATGACCGGCACCGAACCGAAGCCCACGCGCCGCCCCGCACTCTCGCGGCGACACTTCCTGCTGGCCGGCGCCGCCGTGCCGGCGACCGCCCTGCTGGCCGGGCCGGCCGGGGCGCTGGTGCGCGTCGACCAGCACGCGGTCTTCACCGAGGCGGCGAGGGCGTACGGCCTGCCGGTGGCGCTGCTCGCGGGTGTCTCCTACGCCCAGACGCGCTGGCAGGACCACGACGGACGGCCCAGCGCCTCGCAGGGTTACGGGCCGATGCACCTCGTCGACGGCGACGCCGCCCGGCGCGCCCACGCCCGCGCCGACAAGCCCGCCCCGGCGGTGCTCGACACCCTCGGCGACGCCGCCCGCGCCACCGGGCTCGGCAAGGAGCAGCTGCGCACCGACCCCGCCGCCAACGTGCGCGGAGCCGCCGCGATCATCGCCGAGCAGCAGCGCGCGCTCGGCCGGCCCACCGGCGGGTCCACCGACCCCGCGAGCTGGTACGCCGCGGTCGCCGCCACCAGCGGCCTCACCTCCGCCCAGGCCCAGCTCGACCTCGCCGACGCCGCGCTCGCCGCCGTGCGCAGCGGCGCCGCGCTCACCCTGCCCGACGGCACCCGGCTCGCGACCGCGCGCCGCGCGGTCGGCTCCCCCGGCGAGCAACGCGTCGCCCTGCGCGACCGGGCCGACGCCGCCCGCAAGCTCGACCCGCGCGCACCGCAGATCGACGCGCCGCGCGGCCTCGACGTCGAGTGGCTGCCGGCGCCGTACGAGCAGTTCGGTCCCGACCCCGGCGACTACGGCAACCACGACCTGGCCTTCCGGCCGAAGTCGCCGACGATCGACTACGTCGTCATCCACGACACGGAGTGCCCCTACGACGTCGCGCTCGACCTGGTGAGCGACCCGACCTACGTCTCCTGGCAGTACACCCTGCGCTCCAGCGACGGCCACATCGCCCAGCACCTGCTGCCCAAGGACGTCGGTTGGCACGCCGGCAACTGGTACGTCAACTCCCACTCGATCGGGCTCGAGCACGAGGGCTACGCCGCCGAGGGCGCCCCGTGGTTCTCCGAGCCGATGTATCGCACGTCGGCCCGGCTGGTGCGCTACCTGTGCGACAAGTACGCCATCCCCAAGGACCGCGCGCACATCATCGGCCACGACCAGGTGCCCGGCACCACGACCCCGACGATCCCCGGGATGCACTGGGACCCGGGCCCGTTCTGGGACTGGGAGCACTACTTCGACCTGATCGGCTCCCCGCTCGACCGGGCCACGCTCGGCCGCCGGGTGCGCGCGGGCGACGTGGTGCGCATCCTGCCCGGCTTCGTCGGCAACAAGCAGCCGGTGACCGGGTGCGCCGGTGCCGGTGACACCTGCGGCGACAAGGACACCAACTTCGTCACGCTGCGGGTCGCCCCGCGCGAGGACGCCGCGCTGGTGAACGACATCGGGCTGCACCAGCAGGGGCAGCCCGCGACGACGTACGTCAGCGACCACAGTGCGCGCGCCACGGCCGGCCTCGACTTCGTGGTGGCCGAGGTCGACGGTGACTGGACCGCGATCTGGTACCTCGGGGTCAAGGGCTGGTTCCGCAACCCCGCGAGCGCGCCGACCGCGCGGCCGGTGGCCGGGCGCCGGCGGGTGATCACGGCGAGCGGGGAGGCCGCGAAGACGTACGGCCGGTGCTACCCCGAGCCCGAGGCGTACGCCGACCCCGCCGACGTGCAGCCGGTGAGCCCGCTGATCTACACGATCCCCGCGGGGCAGGCCTACGTCGTCACCGACGAGTCACCGGTGACCGACTACTACAAGGCCAAGACGTTCTCCCTGGACACCCCGAACGACCACGTCGACATCGTCGGCAAGGACCGCTACTACCAGATCAGCCTCGGTCACCGGCTCGCCTACGTCCGCGCCGCCGAGGTCCGTTTCGCCTGACCGGCAGCGCGCCGCCCCGAGGCGACGACCGGAAACGGGTGTGGCCCGCGACGACGATCCGTCGTCGCGGGCCACACCCGTCGTGCGAGATCCGAGCGCGGGCTCAGTCGTCCTCGTCGTCGAGCTTGATCGAGGAGGTCTGCTGCACCTGCATCAGGAACTCGACGTTGCTCTTGGTCTTCTTCAGCCGGTCGAGCAGCAGCTCGATGCCCTGCTGCTGGTCGAGCGCGGCGAGCACCCGGCGCAGCTTCCACATGATCTTCAGCTCGTCTTGGCCGAGCAGGATCTCCTCGCGGCGGGTGGAGGACTGGTTGACGTCCACCGCCGGGAAGATGCGGCGCTCCGCGAGCTGACGCGACAGGCGCAGCTCCCAGTTTCCGGTGCCCTTGAACTCCTCGAAGATGACCTCGTCCATCTTCGACCCGGACTCGATGAGCGCCGTGGCGAGGATGGTGAGCGAGCCACCGTTCTCGATGTTGCGGGCGGCACCGAAGAACTTCTTCGGCGGGTACAGCGCCGCGGAGTCCACACCACCGGACATGATGCGACCGCTCGCGGGCGCGGCGAGGTTGTACGCACGACCCAGGCGGGTGATGCCGTCGAGCAGGACGACGACGTCCATGCCCATCTCGACCAGCCGCTTGGCGCGCTCGATGGCCAGCTCGGCAACCTCGGTGTGGTCGGAGGCCGGACGGTCGAACGTCGAGGCGATGACCTCGCCCTTGACCGAGCGCTGGAAGTCGGTGACCTCCTCGGGACGCTCGTCGACGAGCACGACCATCAGGTGGCACTCGGGGTTGTTGGTGGTGATCGCGTTGGCGATCGACTGCATCACCAGGGTCTTGCCGGCCTTGGCCGGCGCGACGATCAGGCCGCGCTGTCCCTTGCCGATCGGAGCCACCAGGTCGATGACCCGGTTGGTGATGTTCTTCTGGTCGTCCTCCAGGCGCAGCCGCTCCTGCGGGTAGAGCGGGGTCAGCTTGCCGAACTCGACCCGGTTGCCGGCCTGCTCGGGCGAGCCGCCGTTGACGGTGTCGACCTGCACCAGCGCGTTGAACTTCTGCCGCGCCGGGGGCTGCTCGCCCTCGCGCAGCGCCCGGATCTTGCCGGTGACGGCGTCGCCCTTGCGCATGCCGTTCTTCTTGACCATGCCCATCGGGACGTAGACGTCGCCCGGACCGGGCAGGAAGCCGCTGGTGCGCACGAAGCCGTAGTTGTCGAGCACGTCGAGGATGCCGGCCACCGGCACGAGGACGTCGTCCTCGCGCACCTGGGTGTCGACCTCGCCGAAGTCGTCGCCACGACCGCGGCCGCGCTTGCGGTCTCGGCCACGCTGACGGCGCCGGCCACGGCGGTCGCCGCGGTCGTCGTCACGGTTGTCGTCGCGACGGTTGCCGCCGCCCTGCTGGTCGCGGTTGCCGCCGCCCTGGTTGCCGCCCTGCTGGCGGTCGTCGCGCTGCTTGTCGTCACGGCGGTTGTCGTCGCGACGGTTCTCGCGGCCGCCCTGGTTGCCGCCCTGCTGGCGGTCACCCTGCTCACGGTCGCCGCGCTGCTTGTCGTCACGACGGTTGTCGTCGCGACGGTTGTCGTCGCGGCGGTTGTCACGGTCGCCCTGGCGACGCTGCCGGTCACCCTGGCGGTCGTCCTGCTGGCGCTCGTCCTGCTGGCCGCCGTCGGACTGACGGTCGCCCTGCTGCCGGTCGGCGCGGGCCTGCTGCCCCTGGTCGTCGCGGCCCTCGCGCTGCGCGTCGCGGTCGCCGTCGCCGGCCTCGCGGGCCTGGCCCTGCGAGCGCTCGGCCGGAGCCGTGGGGGCGCTGGCAGCGCGGCGCGAGCGGCGCGCGGGCTGCTGGCCCGAGGAGTCGCCGGCCCGGTCGGACGCGGCGGACCCGGCGTCGGACGTACGCCCCTCGGCCGGGGTCTGGCCGCTCGCCTGGTCGGTGCTGCCGGCTCCGCCGGACACGGTCGGCGCGGGGCGCGAACCGCCCGAGCGGTCGCCGTTGATGGCGGCGATCAGGTCGCTCTTGCGCATCTTCGACGTGCCGGTGATGCCCATCCCGGCGGCCAGGCGCTTGAGCTCGTCGAGCTTCATCGCGCTGAGGCTGCCACGGGGCTTCGACTCACCCGCAGACTGCGCGGCGAGATCGGTGGTTTCTGTCACGAAGGTTCCTTCCCCCTCGTCTGGCGCCCTCTGCGGGGCACGGTTTGGGGTGCTGCATCGGCCGGGTCAGATCCCGGCCGCCAGACTCACGGCGCTGTGCCGACATGCGTCGGCGGTGCGCCCTCGTGAGATGAGATCGCATCCACCCGCTCAACGGGTGCGGCTCCCGGCGTTGAACCGCCGATGGCCTCGATGCACCTTCAATCTACACCGAAGCCCTCACGGCCGCGAAACAACCCTCACGCCGGTGTCGGGCACCGGGCCGGCGAGCGCCCGCCAGCCGGCGCCCTCCCCCACCGCGGCGAGCACCTGCGCGCGCGTCTGCTGCGTCGCGAGCACGAGCACGGTCGGTCCGGCCCCGGAGACGGTGGCCGCGTGGCCGGCCGCGCGCAGCCGGTCAACCAGCCGCATCGTCTCGACGTACGCCGATCGCCGCTGCTGCTGGTGCAGCCAGTCGCGGGTCGCGGGCAGCAGGAATGCCGGGTCCTGGGTCAGCGCGTGCACGAGCAGCGCCGCGCGGCCCGAGTTGCGTGCGGCGTCGCCGTGGCCCACCTGCGTCGGCAGCGCCGCCCGGGCCTTGTCGGTGGCGAGGGTGCTGGCGGGCACGAACGCCACCGGCGCGACGTCGGGGTGCAGCGCGGGGCGCGCCGTGCTCCAGCCGGAGTCGGAGTCCGTCGCCCACGAGACGGTGAGCCCGCCGTACACGCTCGCCGAGGAGTTGTCGGGGTGCCCCTCGAGGTCTCCGGCGACGTCGCCGATCTGCCGGCGGCCCTCGTCGGAGGAGACGTCGACACCGACCGTGGCGGCGGCCGCGGCCACCCCCACGACGATCGCCGCGGCGGACGAACCCAACCCGCGAGAGTGCGGAATCCTGTTGCGCGACAACAGTTTCAGGCCGCGTGGCGTCGCGAACCCGAGGCTGCGCCACATGACCGACATCGACCGGTGCACCAGGTGCGAGGCGTCGCGCGGCACCTGGTCGGCACCCTCCCCCTCGCACTCGATGACGAGCCGGTCGCCGGTGACCTCGACCTCGACGTCGTCCCACAGGTCGAGGGCGAGCCCGACCGAGTCGAAGCCGGGGCCCAGGTTGGCCGAGCTCGCGGGCACCTGGAGCGCGACGCGCTGCCCGGTCGGGACCGGGCGCAGCTCGCCGCTCATCCCTCCAGGCCCAGCTCGACGGCGGCGGTCATCGCGTCGACCGGGATCTGGGTCGGCACCACCTCCGAGCCGTCGGCCAGCTTCAGCGCCCAGGCCGGGTCCTTCAGCCCGTGCCCGGTCACGGTGCACACGATGCGCGCGCCCGCGGGCACCTCGCCGCGCTCGTGCTGCTGGAGCAGGCCGGCGACGCTCGCGGCCGAGCCCGGTTCGACGAACACGCCCTCGCTGCTGGAGATCAGCCGGTGCGCCTCGAGGATCTGTTCGTCGGAGACCTTGTCGATGACGCCGCCGGACTCGTCGCGGGCGGCCTCGGCCTGCTTCCACGACGCGGGGTTGCCGATGCGGATCGCGGTGGCGACCGTGTCGGGGTCGTCGACCGGGTGGCCGAGCACGATCGGCGCCGCGCCCTCGGCCTGGAACCCCCACATGCGCGGGGTCCGCGTGGCCAGCGCCGGCGCCCCGCTGCGCGAGGGCTCGACCGCCTCGCGGTAGCCCTTCCAGTAGGCCGTGATGTTGCCGGCGTTGCCGACCGGCAGGCAGTGGATGTCGGGGGCGTCGCCGAGCGCGTCGGCCACCTCGAACGCCGCCGTCTTCTGTCCCTCGATGCGGGCCGGGTTGACCGAGTTCACCAGCTCGACCGGATAGGCCTCGGCCAGCTTGCGGGCGACGGTGAGGCAGTCGTCGAAGTTGCCGTCGACCTGCAGCAGCGTCGCGCCGTGGGCGATCGCCTGGCTGAGCTTGCCCATCGCGATCTTGCCGTCGGGCACCAGCACCGCGCAGGTCATGCCGGCCTTGGTGGCGTACGCCGCCGCGGACGCCGACGTGTTCCCCGTGCTCGCGCAGACCACGGCCTTGGCGCCCGCCTTGGCGGCCATCGAGATCGCGGCGGTCATGCCGCGGTCCTTGAACGAGCCGGTGGGGTTGAGCCCCTCGAACTTCAGGAACACCTCGGCGCCGACCCGCTCGCTGAGCTTCTCGGCCGGGATCAGCGGCGTGCCGCCCTCGTGCAGCGTGATGACCGGCGCTCCGTCGAGCATCGGCAGCCGGTCGGCGTACTCGCGGATCACTCCGCGCCACTGGTGCGCCATCGTCACAGTCCTTCCATGCGCAGCACCGACGACACGGTGCCGACCTCGTCCAACCCGCGCAGCCGCTCGACCGTCTCGGCGAGCCGCCCCTCCGCGGCCTCGTGCGTCGCGATCGTGAGCGGCGCCAGCCCGTCGTCGCTGCGGCGGATGCCCTGGATCATCGACTCGATCGACACGCCCGTGTCGCCGAAAACCGTTGCCACCCGGGCGAGCACGCCGGGCTGGTCCTCGACGTCCACGCGGATCGCGTAGCGCGTGCGCACGTCGCCGAGCGGCACGACCGGCAGCTGGGCGTACGCCGACTCGCCCGGCCCGCGCGCGCCGGTCACCCGGTGCCGGGCCGCCTGGACCAGGTCACCCAGCACCGCCGATGCGGTCGGGTCGGCGCCGGCGCCGGGGCCGTAGAACATCAGCTCGCCGGCCAGCTCGGTCTCGACGAAGACGGCGTTGAACGCCTCGCGCACCGACGCGAGCGGGTGCGACCGCGGCACGATCGTGGGGTGCACCCGGGCGCTCACGCCGGCGGTCCCGTCGGGACGCTCGACCCGCTCGCAGATCGCGAGAAGCTTGAGCACACAACCCATCCGGCGCACCGTGCGGATGTCGTCGGACGTGATCGCGGTGATGCCCTCGCAGCTGACGTCGGACGTCGCGACCCGGGTGTGGAAGGCCAGCGAGGCCAGGATCGCCGCCTTGGCCTGGGCGTCGTGGCCCTCGACGTCGGCGGTCGGGTCGGCCTCGGCATAACCGAGCTGCTGGGCCTCGGCGAGCACGTCGGCCAGGTCGGCGCCGGTGCGGTCCATCTTGTCGAGGATGAAGTTGGTGGTGCCGTTCACGATGCCCATGACACGGCGCACCTGGTCGCCCGCGAGCGACTCGCGCATCGGCCGGATGAGCGGGATCGCACCGGCGACCGCCGCCTCGAAGTGCAGGTCGACGCCCGCCTCCGACGCCGCCTCGTAGAGGCGCGGGCCGTCCTCGCCGAGCAGCGCCTTGTTGCCGGTCACCACGCTGGCACCGTGCTCGAACGCCGACAGGATCAGCGAGCGCGCCGGCTCGATGCCGCCGATCAGCTCGATCACCAGGTCGGCCCGTGTCACCAGACCCTCGGCGTCGGTCGTGAGCAGCGAGCGGTCCAGGCCCGCCTCGTCGCGCGGCTTGTCGAGGTCACGCACCGCGACCCCCACCAGCTCCAGCGGCCGGCCGACGCGCGCGGAGAACTCCTCGGGGTGCTCGACCAGTCGCCGGGCCACGCTCGACCCGACCGTGCCGCACCCGAGCAGCGCCACCCTCAGCGGCTCGGTGGTTGCGTTGGACTCGCTCACGAATCCCCTTCCAGCGCAAGGATGTCCGCGATCGTCTCGCGGCGGATCAAGGTGCGGACCTGACCGTCGCGGACGGCGACGACCGGGGGGCGCGGCACGTGGTTGTACGTGCTCGACAGGCTGCGGCAGTAGGCGCCGGTCGCGGGGACGGCCAGCAGGTCACCCGCCTGCACGTCACCGGCCAGCTCGACGTCGCGCACGACGATGTCACCGCTCTCGCAGTGCTTGCCGACCACCCGCGCCAGCACCGGCGGGGCGCCGCTGCTGCGGCCCGCGAGCGCGCAGGTGTAGTCGGCGTCGTAGAGCACCGGGCGCGGGTTGTCGCTCATGCCGCCGTCGACGGAGACATAGGTGCGCACCAGCTGGTCGGTCGCCTGCACCGGCTTCACCGAGCCGACCTCGTAGAGCGTCACCCCGGCGGGGCCGACGATGGCCCGGCCCGGCTCGACGGAGATGCGGGGAACCGGGGTGCCGGCGTCGGCGCACGCCGCCCGCACGATCTCGGCCAGCCCCTCGGCCATCTCGCGCACCGGCAGCGGGGTGTCACCGGCGAGGTAGGCGATGCCGAAGCCGCCGCCGAGGTCGAGCTCGGGCAGCGTCGTGCCGTGCTCGCGCGCGACCTGCAGCTGCAGGCTCACCAGTCGCCGAGCCGCCTCGGCGAAGCCGTCGGTCTCGAAGATCTGACTGCCGATGTGCGAGTGAAAACCCAACAGCCGCAACGCATCCGGGCGGTCGAGCACCTGTTGCGTTGCCTGCGCGACCTGTCCCTGGTCGAGGCTGAAGCCGAACTTCTGGTCCTCGTGCGCGGTCGCGATGAACTCGTGCGTGTGCGCCTCGACGCCGGTCTTGACCCGCAGCATCACCGGCACCACCACCCCGTGCCGGCGCGCGGCGTCCGTGATGCGCTCGATCTCCTCGAAGGAGTCGACGACGATCCGGCCGACGCCGTAGGCCACGGCCGCCTCGATCTCGGCGACGGACTTGTTGTTGCCGTGCATCCCGATCAGCTCGCCCGGGAAGCCGGCACGCTCGGCCACGGCCAGCTCGCCGCCGGAGCAGACATCCAGCCGCAACCCCTCCTCGTGCATCCACCGCGCGAACGCGGTGCTGAGGAACGCCTTGCCGGCGTAGTAGACGTCGCAGGTCGCGCCGATCGCGGCGAAGGCCTCGCCGAAGGCGACCCGGAAGTCCGCTGCGCGACGGCGTACGTCGGACTCGTCGAGCACGTAGACCGGGGTGCCGACCTCCTCGGCGAGGCGGCGCAGGCTCACGCCCCCGATCTCGATCGACCCGTCGGGCAGCCGCCGGGCGCTGCCGGGCCAGACGTGCGCGGGGAGCGCGTCGACGTCGGGGACGCTCACGTGGGCTCCTCTACACGTGGGTCGGGGCTGGCATGCCCGCGAGGCGGAGTGCGGACGCCAGCACGATACGGGCCCGCTCGTGATCCTCCGGCAGCAGACCAGCTCGTGGTACGGCCGGGGCCGCCAGCACCACCGCC
Source organism: Barrientosiimonas humi (assembly GCF_006716095.1). Taxonomy (NCBI): domain Bacteria; kingdom Bacillati; phylum Actinomycetota; class Actinomycetes; order Micrococcales; family Dermacoccaceae; genus Barrientosiimonas; species Barrientosiimonas humi. The sequence continues at coordinate 593,983 of NZ_VFOK01000001.1, read as the reverse complement.
GCCACCGCCTCGACCGCGGTCGCGAGGATGCGGGTGCGGCCGGTGCGCGCGGTCGCGCCCCAGGCGCTGTCCGCCCGGTCCAGCGGGCGCTCGAGGCCCACGACCTGGACCCCCGTCACCAGCCGGGCGTGCGCCAGCACCACCGCGAACGCCGGGTTGCGCAGGGTCTGCGTCGGCAGGTCGCGCCACGCGACGTCGAGCTGCCGCCCGTCGGAGGAGCGCAGCAGCACCCACCGCGCCGTCGGCTCCCCCGCCCGGCCCACCAGCCCGCCGTACGTCGTCGGCCGGCTGTCGCGGGTCAGCCACAGCTCGCGCTCGGCCGGCACCGCGAGCCGCGCCTCGACCGCCCGGCGCAGGTCCTCGGCCGGTTGCGGGTCGTGAACCTCGTTGCGCATCAGGCGACCTCGGCGGGCACGAACCCCTCCGGCGCGCCCGGGGTCTCGGTGGTCATGGCCTCATCGTGCCGGACGCCGTCGGGCGCGACCGGCCGGTTCGGAGCACCGTCCGCGCGCTGTTAGAGTTTCTCCTCGCGCCCCCTTAGCTCAGGGGATAGAGCACCGCCCTCCGGAGGCGGGTGCGCAGGTTCGAATCCTGCAGGGGGCACCGACGTCGACCGGACGACACCATCACGAATGCGCGCGAGGCGGACAGGCATCCCTGTCCGCCTCACTCATGTCTGGTCGTCAGACCCGTTCGCGCAACCACGCGATGTCTGCGCCCTGCCCCTCGGCCCCGCCCGGCGTCTCGCACACCACCGGCGCGTCGGCGGCGCGCACCACCTCGGCCAGCTCCTCGCCGTCGATCTCGCCCGACCCGAAGTTGGCGTGCCGGTCGGCGCCGGAGTCGAACGCGTCGCGCGAGTCGTTGGCGTGCACCAGGTCGATGCGACCGGTGATCCCGCGGATCTTCTCCACCACGCTCGCGAGCTCAATGCCCCCGGCGTGCGCGTGGCAGGTGTCGAGGCAGAAGCCGACCGTGTCGCCGCCCTCGGCCTCGCCGATCGCGTCCCACAGCCGGGCGATCGCCTCGAGGCGCCGGGCCATCGCGTTGTCGCCGCCGGCGGTGTTCTCGATGAGCAGCGGCACCGGCATGTCGAGACCGTCGATGCACTTGCGCCAGTTGTCGAAGCCCTTGGCGGAGTCCTCGTCGACGCCGATGTGACCGCCGTGCACGATCACGCCCTTGGCCCCCACCTCGGCCGCGGCGGTCAGGTGCTGCTGCAGCAGCTTGCGCCCGGGGATACGGATCCGGTTGTTGAAGGAGGCGACGTTGATCGGGTAGGGCGCGTGGACGTACAGGTCGATGCCGGCGTCGGCGACCGCCGACCGCAGCGCCTGCGCGCCACCCTCGAAGCGCACGACCGGGCCCTTGTAGCTCTGCGGGTCGCCCAGGAAGATCTGCACGAGCGACGCGCCGCGCGCGACCGCCTCGGCGACGGGGTCTTCCTGCTCGACGTGCGCACCGATGGAGAGGGCCATGCCTCCACCGTAGGCCTCGGCCCGGCGGCCGGGCTCAGCGTCCCCGGGCCGCGCGCACCAGCCCGCCGCCGACGATCAGCCGCTGGATCTCGCTGGTGCCCTCGTAGAGGCGCAGCAGACGCACGTCGCGATAGATGCGCTCCACCGGCACGCCGCGCATGTAGCCGGTGCCGCCGTGCACCTGCACCGCCAGGTCGGCCACCCGCCCGGCCATCTCGGTGCAGAACAGCTTGGCCGCCGACGGCGCGACCCGGCGGTCCTCCTCGCTGACCCACAGCCGAGCCGCCTCGCGCACCAGCGCGCGCCCGGCCAGCACGTCGGTCTGCATGTCGGCGAGCATCGCCTGCACCAGCTGGAACTCACCGATCGGCGTGCCGCCCTGGGTGGTGGTCGCCGCCCAGGCCACCGACTCGTCGAGCGCCCGCTGGGCCTGTCCGACCGCGACGGCGGCGATGTGCACCCGGCCGCGCGCCAGGCTGGTCATGGCCGCGCGGTAGCCCACGTCCTCGGCGCCGCCGACGAGCGCGGCCGGCGGCAGGCGTACGTCGGTGAGACTGACGTCGGACGTCCAGGCCCCCGCCTGGCCCATCTTCGCGTCCTTCGGGCCGATCTCGACCCCGTCGGCGTCGGCCGGCACGAGGAAGACCGCGATGCCCGGACGGCCCGGCTCGGCGGGCGCCGTGCGCGCGAACACCACGAACAGGTCGGCCGACGGGGCGTTGGTGATGAACCGCTTGCTGCCGCTGATCACCCAGTCGTCGCCGTCGCGAATCGCCTTGGTGCGCAAGCCTGCCGGGTTGGATCCCGCCCCCGGCTCGGTCAGCGCGAACGACGCGACCACCTCGCCCGACGCCAGCCGCGAGAGCCACTGCTCGCGCTGCTCGTCGGTGCCGTAGCCCACCAGCACCTGCCCCGCGATGCCGTTGTTGGTGCCGAACAGCGAGCGCACCGCGAGGCTGGTGTAGCCGAGCTCCTCGGCCAGGCGTACGTCCTGGGCCAGGTCGAGCCCGAGCCCACCGAACTCCTGGGGCAGGGCGAAGCCGAACAGCCCCAGCTCGGCGACCTCGGCGCGCAGGTCGGCGGGGATCGCGTCGGCGTCGGCGATCTCCTGCTCGCGCGGCACGACGCGCTCGCGCACGAACGTGCGCACCGCCGCGAGGATCTCCTCGAAGTCAGCCTCGTCCACCACTGCCGTCTCGCCCATGCCGCCGATCATGCCGTCCGTGCGTGCCACGATGGCGGACATGACCTCACTCGAACGGCCCCAGGCACCCAACCCCTACGACCTGCTCCCCGCGGTCCCGTCGTTCACCGTGACCAGCGACGACGTCACCGAGGGTCAGCCGCTCGCCGACGAGCAGTCCGCCGAGGGCGGCAGCGTCTCGCCCCAGCTGTCCTGGTCGGGCGCGCCCGAGGGCACGCAAAGCTTCGTCGTCACCTGCTTCGACCCCGACGCGCCGACCCCCTCGGGCTTCTGGCACTGGATGGTCGTCGATCTCCCGGCCGACACGACCTCCCTCCCCCGCGACGCCGGCAAGCCCGGGTCGACGCTGCCCGGCGAGGCGTTCATGCTGCGCAACGACGGCGGCGAGCACGGGTTCATGGGCGCCGCCCCGCCCGAGGGCGACGTGCCGCACCGCTACTTCTTCGTGGTGCACGCGGTCACCGAGCCCCAGCTCGGCATCGACGAGGACACCTCCGGCGCCGTGATGTCGTTCAACCTGGCGTTCAAGACCGCCGGCCGCGCGATCCTCATGGGCACCTACCAGGCCTGAACCGCCCGCCGAGGCAGCTCCCCTGCCCTGCGTCGTCGACGGCCGGGGTCAGGGGCGCTGGGTGGTGTCGGCGACCTCGCCGACCAGCTCCTCCAGCACGTCCTCGAGGAACACCACACCGGTCACCTGGCCCTGCTCGTCGACCACCCGCGCCAGGTGGGAGCCGAGGCGCTGCATGGTCAGCAGCGCGTCCTCGACCTCGTCCTCGGGCCGGACGGTCGCGAGCGGGCGGATGCGCTTGGGCGGCACCGGCTCGTCGTAGAGCTCGTCGGTGGCGTACAGCACGTCCTTGAGGTGCAGATATCCCGCCACCTCGCCGTGCCGGTCGGTCACCGGGAAGCGGGAGAAGCCCCGCTTGGCCACCAGGTGCTCCAGGTCGGCGGGGGTCGAGCCGACGGCCAGCGTGACCACGTCGCCGATCGGCACCGCGACGTCGGCCGCGACCCGGTCGCTGAACTCAAGAGCGCCGAGCATCCGCTCCTGCGCCCCCGGGTCGATCAGCCCCTCGCGGTGGCTCTCCTGCATGATCATGTGCACCTCCTCGGCCGAGAAGGTCGAGGCCACCTCGCTCTGCGGCTCCACGCCGAACCGCCGCACCAGCCACTTCGCGATCGTCTCGAGCAGCCGGATCAGCGGGTGCAGCGCCTTGGTGATCCACAGCAGCGGCGGCGCCAGCAGCAGGGCCGACCGCTCCGGCCCCGCGATCGCCAGGTTCTTGGGGATCATCTCGCCGACGACCACGTGCAGGTAGACGACGATCAGCAGCGCGATCACGAGCGCGGCGACCTTGATCACCGGCTCGGGCACCCCGGAGGCCTCCATCGGCCCGGCGATGAGGTGTTCGAGAGCCGACTCGGCGACCGCGCCCAGCAGCACCGAGCAGACCGTGATGCCGAGCTGCGCGCAGGCGAGCAGCGAGGCGAGGTTCTCCAGCGCCTCGAGCACCAGCTTGGCGCGCCGACTCCCTTGTGCCGCAAGGGGTTCCATCTGCGAGCGCCGGGCGGCCATGACCGCGAACTCGGCACCCACGAAGAAGGCGTTGCCCAGCAGCAGGACCAACGAGAACCACAGGGCCATCAGACGCTCGCCTCGCCCTCGAGCCGGTCGGGGACGAGCGGCCACAGCCGTACGCGATCGACCCGGCGGCCGTCCATCGACACCACGCGCAGTCGCCAGCGCCCGATCGTCACCTCGTCACCGACCTGCGGGACGCGCCCGACCTGGGCCATGACGAAACCGCCGAGCGTCTCGTAGGTGGCGCCGTCGGGGATGTCGGCGCCGATGCGGTCGCGCACCTCGTCGGGACGCCAGAGCCCGGACAGCGTCCACGACCCGTCGGGCAGCATCCGGCTGGTGTCGCGGACGCGGTCGTGCTCGTCGCTGACCTCTCCGACGATCTCCTCGATGACGTCCTCGAGGGTGACCACGCCGCTGGTCCCGGAGTACTCGTCGATGACGACGGCCAGCTGGAAACCGCCCTTGCGCAGCAGCAGGAGCAGCGGGTCGAGCCGGATCGTCTCGGGCACGACCACCGGCGGGATCATCAGGGCGGTGACGGGGACGTCCGGGCGCCGCTCGGGCGGGACCGCGATCGCCTTCTTCACGTGGACGACACCGCTCACGTCGTCCCAGCCGTCGCCGATCACGGGGAAGCGGCTGTGGCCGGAGCTGCGCGCGAGAGCGACGACGTCGGCGGCGCTGGCGGTGCGCTCGATCGCGACGCAGCGCACCCGCGGGCTCATCACGTCGGCGGCGGTGCGCTCGCCGAAGTTCAGCGAGCGGGTCAGGAGCCGGGCGGTGCCGGCCTCGATCGTGCCCGCCTCGGCCGAGCGCCGCACGAGCGACGCCAGCTCCTGCGGCGTGCGGGCCGCCGACAGCTCCTCCTGCGGCTCGACGCCCATCGCCCGCAGCGCGCGGTTGGCGGAGCCGTTGAGCACGACGATGAACGGCCGCATGATCACGCTGAAGACGCGCACCGGGCCGGCGACCAGCTTGGCGACCGGCAGTGGCGCGGAGATGCCGAGGAACTGCGGCAGCAGCTCGCCGAAGATCATCGAGAAGATCGTCGCGATGACCAGGGCGAGGGTCGTGGAGGCGGCGACCGCGGCCGTACCACCGACCCCGATCGCCTCGAGCGGACTCTCCAGCAACCGACCCAGCGAGGGTTCGACGAGATAGCCCAGCACCAGGGTCGTGAGGGTGATGCCGACCTGGCTCGCGGACAGCTGGGTCGACAGCTGGCGCAGCGAGGTGAGCACCGACCCGGCGGCGTAGTCGCCGGACTCCACGGCCCGCTGCACCGACGGGCGGTCCAGCGCGACGAGGGAGAACTCGGCGGCCACGAAGACGGCGGTGCCGACGGTCAGCAGCACACCGCCGAGCACCAACAGCCACTCGGTCATGAATGAACATCCTAGGAGCGCCGGGCACGTCGGTTGTCCCTCACCCGCGTGGGGGTGATTGGGTGTTGGCATGTCAACGAATCGGGGAATCGCATGACCAGCACCGCGTCACCACCGCGCCAGGGGGCGCGCATCGAGATCGACTCGCTGTCGAAGTCGTTCGGCAGCTTCCGGGCGGTCGACAACCTGTCCTTCACCGTCGAGCCGGGCGTGGTCACGGGCTTCCTGGGCCCCAACGGCGCCGGCAAGACCACCACGCTGCGCATGCTGCTCGGCCTGGTCCGGCCGACCGGCGGCACCGCCACGATCGACGGGCAGACCTATCAGCACCTCGACAACCCTGGCCAGGTGGTCGGGTCCGCGCTCGAGGCAACCAACTTCCACCCCGGGCGCTCCGGCCGCGACCACCTGCGGGTGATCGCTGCTGCGATCAAGGTGCCCGACTCCCGGGTCGACGAGCTGCTCGACCTGGTCGGCATCTCGGCTGCGGCCAAGAAGCGAGCCGGGGCCTACAGCATGGGCATGCGGCAGCGTCTCGGTCTCGCGGCCGCGCTGCTCGGCGACCCGCGCGTGCTGATCCTCGACGAGCCGGCGAACGGTCTCGACCCCGAGGGCATCCGGTGGCTGCGCGGCTTCCTGCGCCACCTCGCCAGCGAGGGCAAGACGATCCTGGTCTCCAGCCACATGCTCAGCGAGGTCGAGCAGACCGTCGATGACGTGGTGATCATCGCCAACGGCCGCATGGTCAAGCAGGGCTCGATCGCCGAGCTCCACGGCCCCCGACGCTCGCTCGTGCGCACCTCCGACGCCGAGCAGCTGGTCCGCCAGCTCGCCCAGGCCGGGTTGCACGCCCAGCGCACGGGTGACGACACGCTCGAGGTCAGTGGCGACGACCCGCGCAAGATCGGCGACCTCGCCCTGGCGGCACGGCTCCCGATCTACGAGCTTCGCGACTCCAAGTCGGACCTGGAGGACCTGTTCTTCCAGCTCACCTCCCAGCCGGAGAACCGCAACCGCAACCTGGGTGACGACGACCAGCCTGGGCAGCACGAGGGAGGGATGCAGTGATGGGGGCCGCTATCAAGTCCGAGATCCGCAAGGTCTTCACGACCCGGATGTGGTGGGCGATGGCCATCGGCATGGGGCTCATGGCCGGGCTGCTCTCCCTGATGTTCGCCTCGCTGCTCGGCTCGCAGAACGCCACCGACCCCAACGATCCCGGCGCCGGCAACCCGTTCGCCAGGATGACGCCGGGGACGGCGCAGATCATCTACTCCGCCGGCATCCAGTTCAGCCTCACGACGCTGGTCCCGCTCGCGCTGGGCGTCATGCTGATCACCAACGAGTACCGCCACAAGACGATCAGCTCGACCTTCCTCGCCACGCCCAACCGCTGGGTGGTGCTCATCTCGAAGATGATCGCGCTCGTCCCGCTGGGCGTGGTGTTCGGCGTCGTCCACAACGTGGCCAGCGTCGGCCTCGCAAGCCTCGTGATCAAGAGCAAGGGCGAACCGCTGCTGCTGGGCGACCCCGAGGTGCTCAAGACCATGGCGCTGGTCGTGCTGGCCAACACCGTCTGGATGCTGCTCGGCTTCGGGTTCGGGATGCTGGTGCGCAACCAGGTGGCCGCGGTCATGTCCGCGGTCGGTGCGGCGTTCGTGCTGCACATCGCGCTCAACCTGTTCTTCTCGGCGCGCGGCTGGGAGACGGCCGCCAAGTTCCTGCCGGGAAACCTCACCAGCGGCATGCTCGTCACCAGCGACCCGATGGCCGGCCAGCAGACCACCTCGGGTGCTGCGTCGCCCTACTTCAACTGGTGGCAGTCCTCGCTCACGCTGCTCGCGTACGCCGTCGTGCTCGCCGGCATCGGCGCGTTCCTCACGACGCGTCGAGACGTCTCCTGACGCCCACGGGGTGCGGCCCGCCGGCCTCGGCGGGCCGCACCCCGAGCCGTCGGTTCCGGGGCTGTGCCTGCGCAGTAGGCTGGGCCTTGGCACTCGACGACGAGACGTGAAAGAGGCGCATCCAGCGTGTCCCACCAGCCCAGCAGCGGCGACCCCCTGTCAACGTTCGGCCCGAACGAGTGGTTGGTCGATGAGCTGTACGAGCAGTACAAGCAGGACAAGAACTCCGTCGACAAGGCCTGGTGGGAGTTCTTCGAGACCTACGAGCCGGGCTCTGCCAGCGCGCCCACGTCCGGCAGCGCGTCCACGTCCGGCTCGAGCTCGGCCGGCGAGGCCCGCTCGGCCCCGTCCGCCCCGGCAGGCTCCAACGGATCGTCCGGGGCGTCCGGCGGCCGCGTGAAGGCGCCGACCACCGGCCCGGCGAAGGCCCCCGCCCGCGCGCAGCAGACGTCCTCGAGCAACAGCACGAGCCAGGACGACGCCGCGGACACCAGCTCCCGCGACCAGGCGCCTGAGGCCGACGACACCGAGGCCCCGGCGGCCGACGCCTCGGTCGACAACACCGGCTCCGGCGGCTCCGGGCGCCCGGTCCCCAAGGCCGAGTCGCCCGCCGCTCCCCCGGAGGACTCCCCCGAGGCGCCCGCCGCCGACGACGAGACCGGCACCGGCGTGACCCCGGACCTGCCGATGGGCGAGCCCACCAACGAGGAGCGCGAGCGCAACCACACCGCGCCCGGCCAGCCCAAGCCGTCCGAGGCCGAGGGCAGCGCGAGCGCTCTCACCCCGCGCGACGAGTTCAGCACCACGCTGGAGCCGGTGGAGGAGAAGGAGACCGACACCGTCCCGCTGCGCGGCGTGGCCGCCCGCATCGTCACCAACATGGAGGACAGCCTCAGCGTCCCCACCGCCACCAGCGTGCGGGCGATCCCGGCGAAGCTGCTGATCGACAACCGCATCGTCATCAACAACCACCTCGCCCGCAGCCGCGGCGGCAAGGTGAGCTTCACCCACCTCATCGGCTATGCCATCGTCAAGGCCCTCAAGACGATGCCGGAGATGAACTACGCCCTCACCGAGGACGACAAGGGCAAGCCGTCGCTGGTCAAGCCCGGCCACGTCAACTTCGGCCTGGCCATCGACCTGCAGAAGGACGACGGCACCCGCACCCTCGTCGTGCCCAACATCAAGGGCGCCGAGACGATGTCGTTCGCCCAGTTCTGGACGGCGTACGAGGACATGGTCCGCAAGGCCCGGGGCAACAAGCTGGAGCTGTCCGACTACCAGGGCACCACCATCTCGCTGACCAACCCCGGCGGCATCGGCACCAACCACTCCGTCCCGCGCCTGATGCGCGGCGCCGGCGCGATCATCGGCGTCGGCTCGCTCGACTACCCCGCCGAGTGGCAGGGCGCGAGCAACGAGCAGCTGGTCCGCAACGCCGTCAGCAAGATCCTCACGCTGACCTCGACGTACGACCACCGCGTGATCCAGGGCGCGGTGTCCGGCGAGTTCCTGCGCCGGGTGCACCAGCTGCTGCTCGGCGAGGGCGAGTTCTACGACGAGATCTTCGCCGCGCTGCGCATCCCGTACGAGCCGATCCGCTGGGTGCAGGACATCGCCGTCACCCACGACGACGACATCAACAAGGTCGCGCGGGTGCAGGAGCTGATCCACGCCTACCGGGTGCGCGGTCACCTGATGGCCGACACCGACCCGCTGGAGTACCGCCAGCGCAAGCACCCCGACCTCGACATCACCCGGCACGGCCTCACCCTGTGGGACCTCGACCGGACCTTCCCCACCGGCGGGTTCGGCGGGCAGCCGTTCCTGAAGCTGCGCAAGATCCTCGGCATCCTGCGCGACTCCTACTGCCGCACCATCGGCATCGAGTACATGCACATCCAGGACCCCGAGGAGCGCGAGTGGGTCCAGGAGAAGGTCGAGGTGCCGTTCGCCAAGCCGACCTCCGACGAGCAGCTGCGCATCCTGCGCCGGCTCAACGCGGCCGAGGCGTTCGAGACCTTCCTGCAGACCAAGTACGTCGGTCAGAAGCGGTTCAGCCTCGAGGGCGGCGAGTCCGTCATCGCGCTGCTCGACAAGATCATGTACGAGGCCGCCGACGACGGCATGGACGAGGTCTGCATCGGCATGCCGCACCGCGGCCGGCTGAACGTGCTGGCCAACATCGCCGGCAAGTCCTACGGCCAGATCTTCCGCGAGTTCGAGGGCACCCAGGACCCCAAGTCGGTCCAGGGCTCGGGCGACGTGAAGTACCACCTGGGCACCGAGGGCGAGTTCGTCTCCGACGACGGCAAGAAGACCAAGGTCTACCTCGCCGCGAACCCCTCGCACCTGGAGGCGGTCAACCCGGTGCTCGAGGGCATCGCGCGCGCCAAGCAGGACCGCATCAACCTGGCCGGCACCGCCTTCACCGTGCTGCCGGTGCTGATGCACGGCGACGCCGCGTTCGCCGGCCAGGGCGTCGTGGCCGAGACGCTGAACCTCAGCCAGCTGCGCGGTTACCGCACCGGCGGCACGATCCACATCGTCGTCAACAACCAGGTCGGCTTCACCACCGCGCCGAGCAGCTCGCGCAGCTCGACCTACTCCACCGACGTGGCCCGCATGGTGCAGGCACCGATCTTCCACGTCAACGGCGACGACCCCGAGGCCTGCGTGCGGGTGGCCGAGCTGGCGTACGAGTTCCGCCAGAAGTTCCACAAGGACGTCGTCATCGATCTCATCTGCTACCGGCGGCGCGGGCACAACGAGGGCGACGACCCCTCGATGACCCAGCCGCTGATGTACGAGCTGATCGAGGCCAAGCGCAGCGTCCGCAAGCTCTACACCGAGGCGCTCATCGGCCGTGGCGACATCACCGTCGAGGACGCCGAGGCCGCGCTGAAGGACTACCAGAAGCAGCTGGAGCAGGTGTTCGTCGAGACCAAGGAGGCCCGCAAGGCCGCCGCGGCCTCGAGCTCCGACGCCGCCCAGAACGTCGAGTCGGAGGCCCGGCAGGGCACCGACGCCGAGGGCGAGACCGGTCTGGAGCGTCCGTCGGCCCAGCGCGACGACGACGAGGCCGGCGCGCTCAGCATCGACCGGCCGACCGCGATCGACGACCGCGACCTGAAGCTCATCGGCGACACGTGGGTCAACCCGCCGGAGGGCTTCACGCTGCACCCCAAGCTGAAGCAGCTCATGGAGAAGCGCACCGCGATGGTCTCCAGCGGCGGCATCGACTGGGCGATGGGCGAGCTCATCGCGTTCGGCTCGCTGATGCTCGACGGCACCCCGGTCCGCCTCGCCGGCCAGGACTCCCGCCGCGGCACCTTCGTGCAGCGGCACGCGGTGCTCATCGACAAGGTCACCGGCAAGGAGTGGACGCCGCTGCGCTACCTGTCCGACGGGCAGGCGTGGCTGTGGATCTACGACTCGCTGCTGTCGGAGTACGCCGCGATGGGCTTCGAGTACGGCTACTCCGTCGAGCGGCCCGACGCGCTGGTGCTGTGGGAGGCCCAGTTCGGCGACTTCGTCAACGGCGCCCAGATGATCGTCGACGAGTTCATCTCCTCCTCCGAGCAGAAGTGGGCGCAGCGCTCGTCGGTCGTGCTGCTGCTGCCGCACGGCTACGAGGGGCAGGGGCCCGACCACTCCTCGGCACGCATCGAGCGCTTCCTGCAGATGTTCGCCGAGGACAACATGACGATCGCCTACCCCAGCACCCCGGCGAACTACTTCCACCTGCTGCGCCGCCAGGCGTACGCCCGGCCCCGCCGCCCGCTGATCGTCTTCACGCCGAAGCAGCTGCTGCGGCTGAAGGCGGCGACCTCGAGCCCGCACGAGTTCACCAGCGGCACGTTCCAGCCGGTGATCGCCGACGCCGCCCAGCTGAGCGGCGACCAGGTCACCCGCGTGCTGCTGGCCTCGAGCCGGGTCGTGTACGACCTCGAGGCCGAGCGCACCAAGCGCGGCGACGAGGCGACGGCGATCGTGCGCGTCGAGCAGCTCGCCCCGCTGCCGGGCGCCGAGATCGCCGAGGTCGTGAAGACCTACCCCAACGCCGAACTGGTGTGGGTCCAGGACGAGCCGGAGAACCAGGGCGCGTGGCCGTTCATGGCGCTCAACCTGCCGGGTCAGCTCGCGCAGCACGGTGAGAACCGGCCGCTGCGCGTGGTGAGCCGTCCGGCCTCCGCCTCCCCGGCGACCGGCAGCAGCAAGAAGCACCAGGCGCAGCAGGCCGAGCTCGTCGCCAAGGCGTTCGACCGCTGAGCCGGATGGCCCCGCCGCCCAAGCCCGACGTGCCCACGCTCGACCTCCGGTCGGGCTGGGCCGTCCGGGTGCCGGTGGCGGGCGACGTCGAACCGCTCGTACGCCTGGTGCAGCGCCGGCGCGAACGCGTGCGCGGCAAGGCCTCGCCGGTCGACCTCGACACCGTCGCGTCCGAGGTCACCGGCACCGGCTCGTGGACGCGCGACCAGGTCGTCGTCGTCGACGAGTCGGGCACCGTCCGAGCGTGGGCGTCGGTGCACGACCGCGCCGCCGGCCGCACCAACATCGACCTGACCGTGTGCCCGGATCTGCCTGCGGCACAACAGGACTCGCTGGCGGCAGGGCTGCTGGAGTGGATCGTCGCGACTGCTCGTTACGTCGGCGCCCAGCGCTTCGTCGAGCACACCCAGCTCGACGCCACGGTCTACGAGGGCGACGCGCAGCTGGCGGAGTGGTACGCCTCGGTCGGGCTGCGGCACACCCGCACCTGGCTGCAGATGACGCGGCCCACCGCCCCCGGTGACGCCGACCTGCCGCAGCCGCGCGAGGGCGTGCACGTCCGGCGGGTCGCCACGCACGAGACCGGGATGCCGGTGGCCGAGGACCTGCGGGCCGTGCACCAGGTGCTCGAGGAGTCCTTCGAGGACCACTTCAACTCCTACCGCGAGAGCTTCGCCGAGTTCGCGCAGCGGCTGCGCGAGGACCCCGGCCACCGGTGGGACCACTGGTGGCTCGCGACGGTCGACACCGACGAGGGGCCCGTGCTCGGCGGCGGTGTGGTCAGCTCCGTGCTGCCCCCGGACGCCTCCGGCCGGCCGGGCAGCTACATCGACTACATCGGGGTGCACCGCCGGGCGCGCGGGCGCGGCGTCGCCAAGGCGCTGCTGTTCACCGTGCTGCGCGACGCCGCTGAGCGGGGTCGCGGCCGCGTGGGCCTCGAGGTGGACGCCGACTCCCCCACCGGCGCCGACGGGCTCTACACCTCGCTCGGCTGGGTCACCGACTACCGCACCCAGTCGTGGCAGCGGGACATCGACGTCACCTGAGCGACCTCGCGCGCGGGCGGTGCGCCGCGCGGATCCCGGGCACCCGTCGCGATAATCTCGGCGCGTGTATTTCACCGACCGCGGCATCGAGGAGCTGGCGCAGCGGCGCGGCGACGACGAGGTGACGCTGGCCTGGCTCGCCGACCAGCTGCGCACGTTCGTCGACCTCAACCCCGAGTTCGAGGTGCCGGTCGAGCGGCTGGCCACCTGGCTGGCGCGGTTGGACGACGAGGACGAATGACGAGAGCGACGGTATGACCTACCCGCACCAGGGCAGCGAGCCCGACTTCACCCCCAGCGCCGAGTTCCACGTGACCGACGGTCCGCGCGACATCGGGCTGTGCTTCGTCGGCGACTCCTACGTCGCCGGGGTCGGCGACCCCAAGGCTCTCGGCTGGGTGTCCCGGGTGGTCGCGCGCACCCCGCACACGGACGTACGCCTGCGCTCCTACAACCTCGGCGTCGCCGGTGAGTCCTCGACCGACGTGCTCGCCCGCTGGCGCCAGGAGACCGCGCCCCGCTGGGCTCCCCCGGTCAACGAGAAGCGCCTGGTCGTCGGCTTCGGCACCAACGACGTCGAGGCCGGCATGACCACCGCCCGCTCTCGGCTCAACCTCGCCAACATCCTCGACGACGCGTCGACGACCGGCATCGCGGCGTTCGTCGTCGGGCCGCCCCCGACCGCCGACCCCGACCTCAACCAGCGCCTCGAGGTGCTGGTCGACGCCCAGGCCGACGTGTGCGCCCGCCGCCGCATCACCTATGTCGACTGCTTCCGCCCGCTGCTCGGTCACGACCAGTGGCAGAGCGACCTCGCGGCCGGTGACGGCTTCCACCCGGGCCAGGCCGGCTACGGGCTCATCGCCTGGCTGGTGCTGCACGCCGGCTGGCAGGAGTGGTTGCAGCTCTGAGACGACGGGGCCTCAGCCCGCCAGCTGCTCGTCCACCCACGCGCGCAGCCGCCGCCGGAAGACCGGCTCGTCGAAGTCCATCGCCCGGTCGCGGCAGTCCTGCGCGGACGCGGCGAGCGCCTGCTCGACCGCGGCGCGCACCGGCTCGCGGCGCCACTCGGCCACGTGGGCGCCGGTGACGCCGTCGAGCACCGACTCGGTGACGCCGCCCCGCGCGCTGCTCAGCACGGGGGTGCCGGCGGCCATCGCCTCGACCGGCAGGATGCCGAAGTCCTCCACCGCCGGGAAGACGAACACCGACGCCCGCCGCAGCAGCGCGTGCAGCAGGGCGCTGCTCGGCCGGCTGACGAACGTCACGGGCACACCCGCGGCCGCGCCCTGCTCGCGCAGCGGCTGCTCCAGCGGCCCGCCGCCGGCGATCACGACCGGCAGGTCGGCGTGCTCCCCTGCCTCGATCACGAGGTCGAGCCGCTTGTAGCCCACGAACCGCGAGGCCCCGAGCACGAAGACCTCGGGCAGCGCGTCGAGCACCCGCCGCTCGGCGTCGGTCAGGTCGTGGTCGTCTCCGGCCGCGATCGCCCCCGCTGCCACCGGGGGCGGGATGACCACGCTGTCCCTGCCCCACGTGCGCGCCACCCGGTCGCGCACGAACGCGCTGTTGGTCGCGAACGCGTGCGCACCCGAGACCAGCCGGCGGTCCAGGTGACGCAGCGGCGGGGCCACCGCGCGCACGAACCGCGACGACCCCCGCCCGTCCAGCTCCGGCTCCCAGACATAGCGGGCGGGGCTGTGCACGTAGACCAGCTTGCGCAGGTCGGGCGAGGCCGGGAAGCGCGCCTGAGCGGCGAAGGCGTACGACCCGATCAGGGCCCAGTCGTATCGCCCCGGGCGACGCCACCACGTGGGCAGCATCAGCGGCAGCGCCGCGGCCTTGTGCCGCCGCAGGGGCGTGCGCGCCAGCCAGCTGTCGACCACGCGCCGACCGGGGTAGCGCTGCGGCGCGTCGTCCCACAGGCACGCGATGTCGGCGTCGGGGAACTCCGCGGCCATGGCGTCGAGCACCTGCTCCGCGCCGCCGTGGGCCTCGATCCACTCGTGCACCAGCACGCCGGTCATCGCAGCGGATCTCCTTGATCGACAGGGGTTCTCGGGCGCAAGCAGGTCAGGACGAGACGTGCTTCGGTCGCCGACGGTAGGCCGACCGCTCCCCCTCGCCCGGGGCGGTCCGCCGCTCGATCTCGGCACCCGACTGATCCGGTATGTCGGTGGCGGCCTCGTCGAAGATCGCACCGCGGGCGTGCCGCGGCGGCTCGTCGCTCTCGTCCGGCTCGCGCCGGGACAGGTCGGTGCCGTAGCCGAACCGGGTGTCGGCGGCCACGATGCGCTTGAACTGCTTGCCGCTGACCTGGGTCAGCACGGCGCCCAGCAGCTGCCCGCCGACCCGGTTGATCGCGGCG
Organism: Barrientosiimonas humi; assembly: GCF_006716095.1. Lineage (NCBI taxonomy): Bacteria > Bacillati > Actinomycetota > Actinomycetes > Micrococcales > Dermacoccaceae > Barrientosiimonas > Barrientosiimonas humi. Next base: position 578,738 of record NZ_VFOK01000001.1, on the reverse strand, counting down.
ACCGCGCGCGACAGCGTGGGCTCGCGGGCGCCCGCCGCCGAGATGACCAGCAGCGCGCCGTCCGCGCTCGCGCTCAGCAGCGCCGCGTCACGGTGCTCCAGCAGCGGCGGCGAGTCGAGCACGACCATCGCGTCGCGCCCGAGGGTGAGCAGCAGGTGGTGCATGCGGGCCGAGCTGAGCAGTCCGCTCGGGTTGGGCGGCAGGTGGCCGGCGGTGAGCACCCGCAGGTTGGCCCGGTCGCCCTCCTGCACGGCGTCGGTGAGCGCGACGCTGCCGGCGAGCACCTGGGTGAGCCCCACGCGCGCGTCGAGCTGGAAGATGTCGGCCACGGCCGGCTCGCGCAGGTCGGCGTCGATGAGCACCACCCGCTGGCCGGCGTCGGCCATCGTGCGGGCGAGGTTGGCGGCCACCGTCGAGGACCCCTCGCCGGCCCGCGCCGCGGTGACCACCACGGTGCGCGGCGCGTGGTCGACGTTGACGAACGTCAGGTTGGTGCGCAGCTGCTGCAGGGCGTCGCGGGTGGTGTGGCTGCCCGCGCCGCGCGGCACCCGGTCGCGCGCCTCGAGGTCCTTCGACGCCGGCAGCACGCTCAGCACGCTGGTGCCGATGTGCCGCTCGACGTCGGACTGGTCACGCACGCGCCCGGCCCGGCGACGGCGCGCGAGCGCGACGAGCAGTCCGAGCAGCAGCCCCAGCAGGGCGCCGATCGGCAGGATCCACTCCGGGTGCGGCTCGGTGGGATGGGTGGGCAGGTGGGCGTTCTGGATCGGCTCGATATCGACCCCGGACGAGGCCCCGTCGAGGCGTCTCGCCTGGCCGCGCATCGCCTGCACGACCCCGTCGGCGAGCCGCTGGGCCTCCCGCGGCGTCGAGCCGGTCACGCTGACCGAGATGGTCGGGGTGTCGCGCACGTGCTCGGCGCTCACCCGGGCCGCCAGCTGGTCGGGCTCGAGGTCGAGCCCCAGCGCCCGCACGGTCTCCCGTGCGGTGTCGACGCTCGTCGCCAGCGGCACCCAGGAGCGCGCCTTGGCCATGGCGACCGCCGACGGCGGCCCCTCCGACGAGCGCCCACCGCCGGCCGAGCCGTCCTGCGGCACGACGTACGCGACCGCGGTCGCGGTGTAGACCGGCTCGCGCCAGCGCCAGTATCCGGCGGCTGCCGCCGTCCCCACCAGCGTGAACGCGACGAGCAGCACCCAGTGGGTGCGGATCGTCCTCCACACGTCCTCGAGCGTCACGGCTGCTCCCAGTGCTCCTCTCGGCCGAACCACCCGTCCACGACGGTGCTCGTCGGCCTAACCCCCGAGCGTCAGGTTCAGTCGCGGCCGAAAAGGTCTCGGGTGTAGACCTTGTCCTCGACCGAGGCCAGGGCCGGCGAACGGCGGTTGGTCAGGATGACGTCCGACCGGCTGATGAACTCCTCGACGTCGGGCACCACCTCGGAGTGGAAGAACTCCTTGTCGGTCAGCGTCGGCTCGTGCACCAGCACCTCGACGCCCTTGGCCTTGAGCCGCTTCATCACGCCCTGGATGGAGGACATCCGGAAGTTGTCCGAGCCCTCCTTCATGACCAGGCGGTAGAGGCCGACGACCTTGGGGCGGCGGCGCAGGATGTCTTCGGCGATGAAGTCCTTGCGCGTGGTGTTGGAGTCGACGATCGCGCGGATGAGGTTCTGCGGGACGTCCTGGTAGTTGGCCAGCAGCTGCCGCGTGTCCTTCGGCAGGCAGTAGCCGCCGTAGCCGAACGAGGGGTTGTTGTAGTGCAGGCCGATGCGCGGGTCGAGCCCGACGCCCTCGATCACCGCGCGCGGGTCGATGCCGCGGGAGAGGGCGTAGGTGTCGAGCTCGTTGAAGAACGCGACGCGCATCGCCAGGAAGGTGTTGGCGAACAGCTTGATCGCCTCGGCCTCGGCCGCGCCCGTGAGCAGCACCGGCACGTCGTCGTCGAGCGAACCCTCGCTCAGCAGGTCGGCGAAGACCTTGGCCTCGGGGCTGTCGCCGCCGACGATGATCCGGCTCGGGTGCAGGTTGTCGTAGAGCGCGCGGCCCTCGCGCAGGAACTCCGGGGAGAACAGGATGGTCAGGCCCGGGTGCTTGGCACGCATCCGGTCGGTGAACCCGACGGGGATGGTCGACTTGATGACCGCGCTCGCCTGCGGGGCCACGCTCTCGACCTGGGCCAGCACGGCCTCGACGGTGGAGGTGTCGAAGAAGTCCTTCTCCGGGTCGTAGTTGGTCGGGGTGGAGATGATGACCAGCTCGGCGCCCGACAGCGCGTCCTCGGCGTCGAGGGTCGCGCGCAGGTCGAGCTCGCGGTTGGCGAGGTAGTCCTCCAGGTCGGGATCGACGATCGGCGAGCGCCGCTCGTTGACGGCCTCGACCCGGCCGGCATCGACGTCGAGCGCGACCACGGGGTGGCGCTGCGCGAGGATGACGGCGTTGGCGAGGCCCACGTAACCCAGACCGACCACGGCAATCTTCATGACGCCAGCGTAACCGCGTCGGGCCACCCTTGCGGACGGCCGCACCCGGGTCACGGTGCGGAGAACCTTTCCGGGTGCTCCGGGCCACCGGGCGGGGTTGCTGGCACACTCTGCACGTCCGGCACCCAGTCGGCCGGCGTCAGCCCGTGGAAGGACCCCCGTCATGCGCAGTCGTACCCGTCGTCCTGCCCTCCCGATCGTCACGGCCGCCGCCGCTGCCGCGTCGCTCGCCCTCGCCGCCTGCGGCTCCGACACCCTCGAGCCGGGCGGCAGCGCCTCCTCCGCCGCCCCGACGGTGAGCGCCACCAAGGACACCGCGCTGGCCGGCCAGGTGCCCGAGAAGTACAGGTCGAAGGGGACGCTCAACGTCGGCACCGACGCGACCTACCCGCCGAACGAGTACTTCGACTCCGACGGCAAGACGATCGTCGGCATGGACGTCGAGCTGCTGACGGCCGCCCTCGGCAAGCTCGGTCTGAAGGCCAACTTCCAGAACGCCGGCTTCGACAGCCTCATCCTCGGCATCAAGGGCGGCAAGTACGACCTCGGCATCTCCTCGTTCACGATCAACAACGAGCGCAAGCAGACGGTCTCCTTCACCTCCTACTTCACCGCCGGCACCCAGTGGGTCACCGCCAAGGGCAACCCCAAGAAGGTCAACCCCGACTCCCCCTGCGGCCTGTCGATGTCGGTGCAGAAGGGCACGGTGCAGGTCACCGACCTGCAGAACCGCAGCAAGAAGTGCACCGGCGAGGGCAAGCAGCCGATCAAGCTGCTCATCCAGGACAACCAGACCCGGGCCACCCTCGACCTGACCTCGGGCCGCGTCGACGCCATGGCGGCCGACCTGCCCGTCTCGGTCGACGCGGTCAACAAGAGCGGGGGCAAGCTGGAGCTCGTCGGCAAGAACTACGACTCCGCGCCCTACGGCGTGGCCTTCCCCAAGGGTGACGAGGCGTTCGGCCAGGCCCTCGCCAAGGCGTTCACCGCGATGAAGTCCGACGGGTCGTACGACAAGATCCTGGACAAGTACGGCACCAAGGCCGGCGCCATCAGCACCTTCGCCGTGAACCCCGCGACCGACTGATGTCGGCCGACACCTCCGCTCGGCCGGACGCGCCGGCCGAGCGACCGGGCAAGATCGACGCCAAGCCCGTACGCCATCCCTGGCGCTGGGTCGCGCTGGCGGGCATCGCCGTGGTCGTCGCGATGGGCATCAGCTCCCTGGTGACCAACCCCGCGTGGGACCTCGGCTTCGTGCCGAACGTCATGAACTACACGCCGGTGCTCGAGGGGCTCGCCAAGGGCACCATCGTCGTGACGATCGGGGCGATGATCCTCGGCGTGACGCTCGGCGTGACCCTCGCGGTGATGCGCCTGTCGGACAACCCGGTGCTGCGCGGCGTGGCGTTCGTCTACACCTGGTTCTTCCGGGCGATCCCGCGCCTGGTGCTGCTGGTCTTCCTCGGCAGCGCCGGCGCGCTCTATCCCGTGCTCGACATCGGGGTGCCGTTCGGCAAGGAGCTGTCGGACTGGGTGGGGCTGTCGAACGACCTGACGTTCTTCTCGCTCAACGTCAACGCCCTCTCGCAGACCATCTGGGTCGGCATCATCGGGCTCGGCCTGTCCGAGGCGGCCTACATGGCCGAGATCGCCCGCGCCGGCATCCTGTCGGTCGACACCGGCCAGAACGAGGCGGCCAAGGCCCTCGGCATGAGCAACGGCAAGGCGATGCGGCGGATCATCCTGCCGCAGGCGATGCGGGTCATCGTCCCGCCGACCGGCAACGAGACCATCGCGATGGTCAAGGACACCTCGCTGATGTTCGCCATCCCGATCTCGATGGAGCTGTGGTTCCAGGTCGACCAGGTCGCCAACGACACCTTCCGGGTCATCGGCGCCTACCTCGCCGGGTTCGCCTGGTACCTCATCATCTGCACGATCTTGATGATCGGGCAGTACTACCTGGAGCGGCACTTCGGCCGTGGCTACGGCACGCGCGAGAACAACGCCCGCAAGCTGGCGACGATGATCGGAAGAGGCGGTTCCTCCTGATGACCACCACCCGCGGTGACCAGGCGCTCGTCGACGCCGTCAACGTCACGAAGTCCTTCCACGGCAACGAGGTTCTCTCGGGCATCGACATCCAGGTGCACGAGGGCGAGGTCGTCTGCCTGCTCGGACCGTCCGGCTCGGGCAAGACCACCTTCCTGCGCTGCATCAACCAGCTGGAGACCATCGACGGCGGCCGGATCTTCGTCGACGGCGAGCTCATGGGTTACGAGGACAAGGGCGGCCAGCTGCACCGGCTGCACGACAAGCGGATCGCCGCCCAGCGCGGCGAGATCGGCATGGTCTTCCAGCGGTTCAACCTCTTCCCGCACAAGACCGCGCTCGAGAACGTCATGGAGGCGCCGGTCCAGGTCCGCCGCGTCAGCAAGGGCGAGGCGCGCCGCGCCGCGCTGGAGCTGCTCGACCGCGTCGGGCTGAGCGAGCGCGCCGACCACTACCCCGCGCAGCTGTCCGGCGGTCAGCAGCAGCGGGTCGCGATCGCCCGGGCGCTGGCCATGAAGCCGCGTCTGATGCTGTTCGACGAGCCCACCTCGGCGCTCGACCCCGAGCTCGTCGGCGAGGTGCTCACCGTGATGCGCGAGCTCGCCCAGGACGGCATGACCATGATCGTGGTCACCCACGAGATGGCGTTCGCCCGCGAGGTCGCCGACCGGGTCGTGTTCATGGACGGCGGCGTCGTCGTCGAGGCCGGCCCGCCCGAGGCGGTCATCGGCAACCCGCAGCACGAGCGCACCAAGGCCTTCCTGTCCCGCGTGCACGCCGAGGAGACCAACCGCGAGGAGGCGCTCACCGACCCGCTGCACGCGCACATCCACGACGACGCGACCGGCGCGAGCCGCGCCGGCGACGCCTGACCGGGTGCCGCTGCCTCTCGGCATCGCGGTCGTGCGCGGCCGCTCGATGGAGCCGACGTACGTCGACGGTGACCGCCTGCTCGTGCGCTACGGCGCGCGCGTGCGCGCCGGACGGGCCCACGTGGTGCAGCTGCCCGCCGGGCCCGACGGACCCCGCCCGCTCGCGGTGAAACGGGTCGTGCGAGCGGTCGGCACGCAGTGGTGGGTGGAGTCGGACCGCACCGACGCCCCGGGCGCCGTGGACTCCCGGTCGGTGGGGCCGCTGCCGGCGAGCGCCGTGGTCGCCCGGGTGCTGCTGCGCCTGCCCCGGCGCTGAGCGCTCAGCCCTCCTGCGACGAGGTCGCATCTGGCTGGGGCCCCTGCTCCCCGGCGCCGGCGCTGGGTAGCGTGCGAAGTGTTCGAGCCAGGCCACCAGACCGAAGGGATTCGCCCCATGCTTGCCCGTCTGTTCGCCCCCACCGTCGAGGTCAGCGCCCACTGCGACCTCCCGTGTGGCGTGTACGACCCCGCCCAGGCCCGCATCGAGGCCGAGTCGGTCAAGGCCATCTGCGAGAAGGTCGCCGACAAGCCCGACGACGCCGACTTCCGCATGCGCGCAATGATCATCAAGGAGCAGCGCTCCGAGCTGGTCAAGCACCACCTGTGGGTGCTGTGGACCGACTACTTCAAGCCCCCGCACTTCGAGAAGTACCCCCAGCTGAACACGCTGGTGAACGAGGCCACCAAGCTCGCCGGCGCGACCGGCACCAAGGGCAGCTTCGACGTCGATGTCGCCGACCAGCTGCTCGGCAAGATCGACGAGATCGCCAAGATCTTCGCCGAGACGAAGAAGGCCTCCTGACCACGGCCCAGCACGACTGACGAGGCGCCCCGGACCCAGTCCGGGGCGCCTCGTCGTCTCGCCGCGCGAGAGCCCGCGCGCCGTTGGGCAAAACCGGCCGCCGCGCGCCCCGGCTCCGGTAAGTTCGGCGTGCTTCTGGCCAGGTCGGCCACCAGCGCGAAGGAGGACGAAGGTGTCCCAGGACGTCCCGCGGCGCCCCGACGGAGTCCCCCCGTCGAACCGCCCCCTGCTGTGGGCAGCCGGCGTGCTGCTCCTGCTGCCCATGATCGCCATCGCCGCCGTGCCGACGTACGCCCGCACCGGCCCCAGGCTCGGCGCCTTCCCCTTCTTCGTGTGGTACCAGCTGCTGTGGGTCTTCCTCACGGCGGCCTGCACGCTGAGCGCGCACGCGCTGATCAAGCGCGCCCGCGGCACCGGCGCCCCCGCCGACCCGGTCGACACGATGCGCCGCGAGCACGGTGACGACGAGCAGGAGCCGCGCGCATGACCGGGCTGCTCGCGGCCGCACCGAGCGCCGCCGACCCCAGCACCCCCAACACGGGCGTCAACACCGTCGCCGTCGTCATCCTCGTGCTGCTGTTCGCCGTGGTGACGATCATGGGCTTCCTCGCCTCGCGCTGGCGCCGCGCCGACTCGCTGGACTCCCTCGACGAGTGGGGCCTCGGCGGGCGCAGCTTCGGCACCTGGATCACCTGGTTCCTGCTGGGCGGCGACCTCTACACGGCCTACACCTTCATCGCGGTTCCCGCGGCGATGTACGGCGCGGGTGCGGTGTCCGGATTCTTCGCCGTCCCCTACACGATCATCGTCTACCCGATGATCTTCTTCTTCATGTCGCGGCTGTGGTCGGTGAGCCACCGCCACGGCTACGTCACCGCGGCCGACTTCGTGCAGGGGCGGTACGGCTCGCGCGGCCTCGCGCTCGCGGTCGCCGCGACCGGGTTCATCGCGACGATGCCCTACATCGCGCTGCAGCTGGTCGGCATCCAGGCCGTCCTCGAGGTGGCCGGCATCGGCGGCAGCGACAACATCGTCGCCAAGGACGCGCCGCTGTTCGTCGCGTTCGCGCTGCTCGCGGCCTACACCTACTCCAGCGGTCTGCGCGCGCCCGCGATCATCGCGTTCGTCAAGGACCTGCTGATCTACCTGGTGATCATCGTCGCGATCCTCTACCTGCCGGGCAAGGTCGGCGGCTGGGACACGATCTTCTCCGCGGCCGAGCAGAAGATGAACACCCCCAACCCCGCGACGGGCAAGCCGACAGGGGCGTTCGTCCCCGCGTCGACCCAGCACATCGCGTACGCCACGCTCGCCTTCGGTTCGGCGATGGCGCTGTTCATGTACCCGCACTCGATCACCGCCGTGCTCTCCTCCAAGAGCCGCGACACGATCCGTCGCAACGCCTCGATCCTGCCGGCCTACTCGTTCGTGCTCGCGCTGCTGGCGCTGCTCGGCTGGGTCGCGATCGCGGCCGGCACCCAGCCCATCGGGCTCGACGGCAAGCCGAACCCGCAGCTCGTGGTGCCGCAGCTGATCGAGGACCAGTTCCCCGACTGGTTCACCGGGATCGCCTTCGCGGCCATCGCGATCGGTGCGCTGGTGCCGGCGGCGATCATGTCGATCGCGGCCGCCAACACCTTCACCCGCAACGTCTACAAGGCGTGGATCCGGCCCGAGGCGACCCCCGCGCAGGAGGCGAAGGTCTCCAAGCTGGTGTCGCTGGCGGTCAAGCTGTTCGCGCTGGGCTTCGTTCTCACGCTCGACAAGCAGAACGCCATCAACTTCCAGCTGCTCGGCGGCATCTGGATCCTGCAGACGTTCCCGGCGATCGTGTGCGGCCTCTACACCCGCTGGTTCCACCGGTGGGCGCTGCTGGCCGGCTGGGCGGTCGGCTTCGGCTACGGCACGTACGCCGCCTACACCGTGTCCAGCCCCGCGACCGAGCACTTCGGCGGCTCGCTGCTGGACATCCCGCTGATCAAGCAGCTGGGCTACATCGCGCTCACGGCGTTCGTGCTCAACATGCTCGTCGCCGCGCTGCTGACCCTGATCTTCCGGGCGGCCGGCGTGCCCGACGGCAAGGACGCGACGGCACCGGGTGACTACTACGCCGACGCCGGGGACCCGCGGGTCGACCAGTACGACCAGGACCCGTTCGAGCCGACCGTCGACGAGCAGGAGGGCGGCGCACGCGGCGCGGCCGGCCGGGCCTGACCTCGCGGCTCAGGCCGCGCGGGTCACCCGCTCGGTGACCTCGGTCAGCGCGTCGACGACCTCGGGGTCGTACTCGTAGCCGAGCCCCAGCAGGATCCGCTCGAGCGCGGCGTCGCGGTCGCCGCGCGTGCCGCCGAGGTCGTCGAAAGCGTTGCAGACCTTCAGGATTCGCGCTGCCCGTGAGAGCGGACGGCCCTCCTCGCGCAGGATCCGGAACGGCGTCGGGTGCTCGCTGATGATGGTGGCGGGGCGGTCCATCGCCTCGGTGCGCCGCACGATCGCGGCGCCGTCGTCGGCGATTCGCTCCTGGTCGACGGGTGCGAGGCCGACGGTCGCCCCGCCGGGGATCGGGTCGCGCAGCGCGACCTGACCGATGTCGTGCAGCAGCGCGGCGGCCTCGAGGTCGACCAGCTCGCGGTCGGTCAGGTGCATCGCCCGCCCGACGACGTCGCACAGCGCCGCGACGCGCTCGGAGTGCCCCTCGCGGGTGTATCCGGCGAGGTCGGTCATCCGCGACAGCGCGGCGATGGACTGCTGCCGGGCGCGACCCGCGCGGCGCTGGCGCTGGATGGCGAACCCCATCAGCACCAGCGGGGTGAGGAACAGCGGCACGGCGAACAGACTGAGCGCCCGCAGGCCGAGCGCCACCACGACGGCGGCCGACATGGCGGCCAGGGTGACCGGGAGGGCCGAGCGCACGTCCTCCTGGAAGAAGTGCCACCGCGCGCGATGACCGCCGCGCGGCCGCAGGAGGAGCTGCAGCGCGAACGCCAGCACGGTCGCGGCCAGCAGCACCGCGAGCATCAGCAGCGCCACCTGCCAGCGCACGTGGGTGCCGTCGGTCGCGGCAGCCACCAGGGTGCGACCTCCCGGACCGAGCGGCACCTCGCGATAGACGACCGCGACGAGGGACAGGACGAGCAGGCGTACGGCGTAGTGGTGGACCCGGGGCCGCCCGCCCGTGCGGTGCTGGAGCCAGGCCGCGCCGAGCAGCATGGCCGCGACCTGGGCGATGACCACCTCGGCCGCGCCGTAGCCGAGCGTGCGCCCGTCGAGCTCGCCCGCGAGCGCGAGCCCTGCGGTGGCGGCCCCGGACAGCGGGAACATCATCGGGTGGTCCTGCCCGTCGAGGCGCAGCGCCTCCCCGGCCAGCATCGCGAGGAAGAAGCAGCCGAGCACCATCAGCTCGGGGGTGCCGAGCCGCTCGCCCCGCAGGCGCAGCACGAACGCGACGATCACGGTGAGAGCGGCCAGCACCACGACGAGGGTCTGGGCCCACGGCCGCGGCTGCACCCGGGCCAGCCCCGGCGTCGCGGCCTGCCCGGTGGGAACGGAGGACTCCCCGCTCACCGCGGCACCCCCGAGGCCATCAGGTCGGACACCTCGGGGGCGTCGTGGTCGAGCGGCAGGTCGGGGCCGGCGGGGCGCGGCCGGTCGACGATCCGGCCGCGGTCCCACGCGGCGCGCAGCGCGGCGACGCAGCGCGGGTCCAGGTGGGTGCCGGCGCGGGCGTCGACGATCTCCAGCGCCTGCTCCGGCGGCATCCGGTCGCGGCCCCAGGTGAGCGCGACGTAGACGTCGGCCACGGCCACGATGCGCGCGAGCAGCGGGATCCGCTCGGCGGCGAGGCCCTGCGGATAGCCGTCGCCGTCCCAGCGCTCGTGGTGGTGCAGGATCGCGCTGCGCGACTCCTCCAGGAAGTCGATGTGCTGCAGCATCTGCACGCCGCGGGTCGGGTGCTCGGCGATGCGCCGCGCCCGGTCCGGCGTGAGGTGGCGGGCCTCGCCGCGCTCGGGCGGGGCGATCAGCCCCACGTTGTGCAGCGCCGCCGCGAACTGCAGCGCCTCGGACATCCGCGGGGTGAGGCCGAGCTGCTCACCGATGGCCTCGCAGACTTCGCCGACCCGCTCCCCCTGTCCGCGCCGCTGGGCGCCGCGAGTCTCCACGGCAGCCACGAGCGTGCGCACGGTGCGCAGCTGGGTCTCGCGCTCCTCGACCAGGCCGCTGATCGACCACTGGGCCAGCATGAGCGGGGCGACGACCAGCAGCAGGCTCAGCGGTCCGAGCCGCTCGACCTGCCAGAGCACGACGAACAGGAACCCGACGAGGCCGTAGCCGAGGTAGAGCACGAGACCGTCGCGCGAGGTGTGCAGGAAGGCGAAGCGCAGAGACGTTCCCCCTGACAGCCGCAGGATGCCGGCGATCAGGGCGGCGTTGAGCAGCATCATGACCAGCGTGGCGACCAGCAGGGGCAGCAGCAGGCCAGCCAACAGATCCGTGACGCCGGAACTGGCTCCGAAGACCATGGCCCCGCCCGCGCCGAGATAGACGCAGCCGCCGGCCAGGCCGATGAGGCCCGTCTGGGCCATATTGAACGCCCGCGCGATCGCAGGCGTCCCGCGCGGCTGGACGAGCGCTGGCAGGGCGCCCACCAAGGCAGCCCCCACCGGGCCGACAAGCGGGATGGCTGCGGTCAGGATGACGGAGATGAACGAGACGGAGGTCCTCCGCTCAGACTCCACGCGCCGCAGCAGCTCCGCCGCCAGCCCAAGACCGATCAGCAGGGCGAGCGTCGGTGGGTGCAGGCGAACCGGGCCCCACCATGTGCCGGCCGCCACACCGAGCGCGAGTGCCAGCAGCAGTGCCGAGACGTAGCGCCAAGGCCACGGACCCCTCGCCGGGAGCCGTGGGGGCTCTGGCGAGGGGTCCGCAGTGTGTGAGGGGTTAGCGCTTGGAGTCACTTGCCCCCGGGACCAGGGTTCCAGCCGATAACAGTCGGCGACTGGGGAACCGAGCCGGACAGGAGCAAGAGCAGCTGCTCGTTCATGGACTTCCTCTCGTCGACCCCACGATCGGGGGACCGGGGGGTGCGCGGTGCCATGAGGGGACATGACAACGCGCATTCTGCCATGCGGAAGACGCGCTCGGTTGGGTGCCGTGCCGCCGAATGTGCGACGATGGCGGGCGATTCCGGCTCTCGTGCCGGAGCGAACCCAAGGAGATCTCCATGAGCAAGCGCGCCCGCAAGCGTCGCTCGCGCAAGGGCAAGGGCGCCAACCACGGCAAGCGCCCCAACGCCTGAGCCGACGAGCCAGCGCACAAGAACAGCCCCCGCAGCGCCATCACGGCGCACGGGGGCTGTCTCGTGCTCGGGGTCGGACGAGCCGGGCCGGATCAGCCCTGGCGGCGCACCTCGACGGTGGTTACCGACACGGTGGTGATCTGGGTGAGGATCTGGGCCCGCAGCTTCTCGGGGGCCTGCTCGCAGGCGCACGAGCGGCGGACGAGCGCCTTGAGCAGCTGGTCACGCTCGTACTCCGTCACGCAGGGCGGGCACTCCTCGAGGTGCTGCTTGAGGCGGGCCACGTCACGCTCGTCGAGCTCGCCGTCGAGGTAGGCGTAGATCTGCTCGATGACGGCCCGGCAGTCGGGCTTGTCGATGGACTGCTCAGCGGTCACGACCGAGCCTCCTCACGCACGAAGCCACGCTCGACGGCGTAGTCGGTGAGCAGCTCGCGCAGCTGGCGACGCCCACGGTGCAGGCGCGACATCACGGTGCCGATCGGGGTGTCCATGATCTCGGCGATCTCCTTGTAGGCGAACCCCTCGACGTCGGCGAGGTAGACCGCCATCCGGAAGTCGTCGGGGAGCTCCTGCAGCGCCCGCTTGACGTCGTCGTCGGGCAGGTGGTCGAGCGCGTCGGACTCGGCCGAGCGCAGACCCGTCGAGCTGTGCGACTCGGCGCGGTGCAGCTGGTAGTCCTCGATGTCGGCCGCGTCGGACTGCTGCGGCTGGCGCTGCTTCTTGCGGTAGCTGTTGATGTAGGTGTTGGTCAGGATCCGGTAGAGCCAGGCCTTGAGGTTGGTGCCGGGCTTGTACTGGTGGAAGGCGGCGTACGCCTTCGCATAGGTCTCCTGCACCAGGTCTTCGGCGTCGGCCGGGTTGCGCGTGTTGCGCAGCGCGGCGGAGTAGAGCTGGTCGAGGTAGGGCATCGCCTCGCGCTCGAACCGAGCGGCACGCTCGGCCTGCGACTCGTTGGCGACGTCGACCTCGCTGTCGCGACCGGCGTCGGCAGACGCGGTGCCAGGGGCGTGGGTGTCACTCATCGCGCCCCAGCCTAGTGCGCCGGGCTGACCGCCTCCTGTGCCCGAAAGCATGGGCTCGGGCACGGCGCCGGTCGGTGCGTTCGCTGCCAGCAGCAAGGGTCCTCCTCGGGAAAATCGCTCACCCCCTGCAACGGCACCGGGGTGGCGCACATTCCCACCCGGGAGGGGGTGGGGGCCGGCGGTCAGGCATGGGCGGGCAGGCCGCCGAGCCAGTCACGGACGGCCGCGAGCACGTCGTCGGGGTGCCGACTGAAGCTGTGGTCGCCGCGCGCGGCGAAGACCTGGGCCTGCGCCCCCAGTGCGGCGCGGACGTCGTCGGGTGTGCCGAACGGGTCGCGCTCCCCCTGCACGACGCCGAGCGGCAGCCCGGCGTCGAGCACCAGCTGCGCCTCGAAGGCCCGCGACTTCTCCGGCTTGCCGGGCGGGTGGAGCGGGAAGGAGAGCGCGAGCACGGCGTCGGCGCCGACCTCGGTCGCCGTGCGGCACGCGACGCGCGCGCCGGCGGAGCGACCGCCCTGGATCAGCGGCCGCGGCAGCGCCCAGCGGCCGCTGGTCAGGGCGGCCACGATCGGCAGCCACGCCTGGTCGAGCACGGGCGGGCGCGGGGCCAGCTTCTTGCCGGCGACGCGCCAGGGCTGCTCGACGAGGACGTACGTCCACCCGTCGTCGACGAGTGCGGTGAGCGCCTGCAGGTCCTTGGCCTCGATGCCGCCGCCTGCGCCGTGACTCAGCACGATCGACCCGCGGGGTTCGCGCGCCCGCTGCACGTGCGCGCGGGCGAGACCGACCGGCGTCTCGATCTCCTTGACGCTCAACGGAACTCGCCCCCGAGGATCTCACCCGTCTCGGGGTCGACGACCCCTTCGAGCTCGGACTCGGCGACCGGCTCGACCAGGCCTGGGCCGTTGCTGCGACCCGACCCGACGCCCCGCCCGACCGGCCACGCCTCGAAGCGCCCCGTGGGTGCGTCGGCGAGCAGCGCCCGCACCTCGTCGGGGTCCGTGGTCGCCGGGTCGAGCCAGTCGGCCCAGCGGTCACGGTCGAGCACGACCGGCTGCCGGTCGTGGATCCGGTCCAGGCCCGGCTCGGCGGCCGTGGTGACGATGGTGAACGAGGCCAGCCAGGCGTCCGGGTCGTCGTCGGCGAGCGAGCGGCCGCGCCAGAACTCGTAGAGCCCCGCGAAGGCCAGCCGGTCGCCGTCGGCCCGGTGCACGAAGAACGGCTGCTTGCGCGGTTTGCCCTTGGCGTCGAGGGCGGTCGGGCTGACCTGCCACTCGTACCACCCGTCGGCGGGCACCAGGCAGCGCCGCGCGACCGCGGCCTTGACGAACGCGCCCTTGTCGAGCAGCGTCTCGGAGCGCGCGTTGATCATCCGCAGCCCGACCTTGGGGTCCTTGGCCCACGCGGGCACCAGACCCCAGGTGAGCAGCCGCAGCTGGCGCTGCGGCGGGGCCTCGCGGTCCTCGCGCGGGGCGCGGGTGAGCACGACGGGCGCCTGCTTGGTGGGGGCCATGTTGTAGTCGGGCGTGCCGGCGGGCGGCGACTGCGGCGACTTCAGCACGCTGCGGGTGATCTCGTGCAGGCGCTCCTCGTCGACCTCGAACTCCTCGACGAGGTCGTCGGGGCTCGCGCTCGCGGCATAACGACCACACATGCCGATCAGCCTACGAGCGACCCCCGGCTCCCCTCGCCGCCGCGCCCGGGACCGCATAACGTAGGTCGCATCCGTTGACACGCCCCAACCCGAGGAGCGCACATGCTGATCCGGCGTCTGGCCCGGCCGATGCTCGCGTCGTACTTCATCGTCGAAGGTCTCAACCGGCTGCGCAAGCCGCAGGAGGCTGCGGCCGAGGCGGCCCCGTTCGTCGAGATGGCCGCCCAGCAGACCGGCCTGCCGAACAACCCCGAGCTGGTCGTCCGCACGAGCGGCGCGGCCCAGCTCTCCGGCGGCGCCCTGCTCGCGACCGGCCGCTTCCCGCGCCCGGCGTCGGCCCTGCTCGCCGGCGCCCTCGCGCCGAGCACCTATGTGCACCAGGCGTTCTGGGCCGAGTCCGACCCGAAGGTCAAGGCTCAGAAGAAGGCGAACTTCCTGCGCAACGTCGCCATCCTCGGCGGCGTGATCCTGGCCGCGGTCGACACCGAGGGCAAGCCCAGCCTGCGCTGGCGCGCGGCGGCCGGTGCCGCCGAGACCGGCCGCAGCGCCCGTCGGGCCGCCCGCAGCGCGCGCCGCGAGGCCAAGCTGCTGGCCCGTCAGGCAGGAAATTCACTGCCTTGAGTTCTGCTCATACCCACCCCGGCACCGTGACCACCGACTGGCCGGCGCCCGTCGCCGACGGGCCCATCGACGCCACGGTCACGGTGCCGGGCAGCAAGTCCCTCACCAACCGCTTCCTCGTGCTGGCCGCGCTGGCCGGCGACGAGAGCCTGCTGCGGCGGCCGCTGCGCTCGCGCGACACGCTGCTGATGGCGCAGGCGCTGCGCTCCCTCGGCACCGTCATCGAGGACACCGACGACGGCTGGCTCGTGACCCCGGCCCCGCTGCGCGGTCCGACCCAGGTCGACTGCGGCCTCGCCGGCACGGTGATGCGCTTCCTGCCGCCCGTCGCCGGCCTGGCCGACGGGCCGGTGCACTTCGACGGCGACCCGCACGCCCGCACCCGGCCCATGGGTCCGGTGCTCGGAGCGCTCCGGACGCTGGGCGTACAGATCGACGACGAGGGTCGCGACGGCATGCCGTTCACCGTCCAGGGCGTCGGGACGGTGCCCGGCGGGTCGGTGCGATTCGACGCCTCGGCCAGCTCGCAGTTCGTCTCGGCGCTGCTGCTCGCGGGCGCCCGGTTCGAGCAGGGCGTGCGCGTCATCCACGACGGCAAGCCGCTGCCCTCGCAGCCGCACATCGACATGACCGTCGAGGTGCTGCGCGACGCCGGCGTCATGGTCGACGACACCGACGCCAACACCTGGGTCGTCGAGCCCGGCGAGATCCACTCCCTCGACGTCGAGGTCGAGCCCGACCTGTCCAACGCCGCGCCGTTCGTCGCCGCCGCGCTCGTCGCGGGCGGGACCGTGCGGGTGCCGGCCTGGCCGCAGTTCACCACCCAGGCGGGCGACGCGATCCGCGACATCCTCGACGCGATGGGCGCCGACGTCGCCCTGACCCGCGACGGACTCACCGTCTCCGGCACCGGCGAGATCGTCGGCATCGACATCGACCTGCACGACGTCGGCGAGCTCACCCCCGTGGTCGCCGCGCTCGCAGCCCTGGCCGACTCCCCCTCGCACCTGCGCGGCATCGCGCACCTGCGCGGGCACGAGACCGACCGGCTCGCCGCCCTCGCCACCGAGCTCAACCGGCTCGGCGGCGACGTGAGCGAGACCGAGGACGGGCTCACCATCCGGCCCCGGCCGCTGCACGGCGACCTGTTCCGCACGTACGCCGACCACCGGATGGCCATGGCCGCCGCCGTGCTCGGTCTGCGGGTGCCCGGGCTGGTCATCGAGAACGTCGAGACCACCGGCAAGACCCTGCCCGCCTTCCCGCGGTTGTGGGAGCAGCTGGCCGGGGTCGGGTGAGGCAGGCGTGAGCGGTCGTCGGGTCTATGACGAGTCCGACGTCCGCGTGCGGCCGAACCGGCGCGGCAGCCGCCCCCGCACCAAGGACCGGCCCGCCCACCTCGACGCCGTCGTCGGCATGGTCGTCGCCGTCGACCGCGGCCGCTGGACCGTGCTCGTCGACGATCGGCTGGTCACCGCCATGCGCGCCCGCGAGCTCGGCCGCACCAGCATCGTCGTCGGCGACCGGGTGGCGCTGGTCGGCGACACCACCGGCGCCGAGGGCAGCCTCGCGCGCATCGTGCGGGTCGAGGAGCGCAGCACCCTGCTGCGCCGCACCGCCGACGACACCGACCCCGTCGAGCGGGTGCTGGTGGCCAACGCCGACCAGCTGGCGATCGTCACCGCCCTCGCCGACCCCGAGCCGCGGCCGCGCATGGTCGACCGCTGCCTGGTCGCGGCCTACGACGCCGGCATGGACCCGCTGCTCGTGCTCACCAAGGCCGACCTGGTCGACCCCGAGGGCTTCCTCGGCCGCTACGCCCCTCTCGACGTCCCCTGGGTCGTCACCCGGGTCGTCGACGGGCAGGTCGTCGGCCTGGATGACGTACGCCAACGGCTGGACGGGCGGGTCAGCGTGCTCGTCGGGCACTCGGGTGTCGGCAAGTCCACCCTGGTCAACGCGCTGGTGCCCGACGCGGCGCGGGCCACGGGCGACGTGAACGCCGTGACCGGGCGCGGCCGGCACACCTCGACGTCGGCGGTCGCCCTGGAGCTGCCCGAGGGCGGCTGGGTGGTCGACACCCCGGGGGTGCGCTCGTTCGGGCTGGCGCACGTCGACCCCGGGCGGATCGTGCACCTGTTCCCCGACCTCGAGCCGGGCACCGTCGACTGCCCGCGCGGCTGCACCCACGACGAGGACGACTGCGGTCTGGACGCCTATGTCGCCGCCGGCCACGCCGGCCCGGCGGGCGAGGCACGGCTGGAGTCGCTGCGCCGACTCCTGCGATCGCGTACGGGCGGGGACTGAGCTCAGCCGCGGAAGTACGGCACGATCAGCCAGATCCCGAACGCCGCGGCGGCCGCGACCACCGCGTAGCCCAGCCACGCGGCCGTGCGCACCCCGCGCGAGCGCTCGGCCGCGTCGCTCACCAGCAACCGGGTCGAGACGGCGAACAGCACGACGATCAGCACCGCTCCCACCACCGTGGTGAGCGCGACGTCGAGCAACGCCTGCCAGTCGATGTCGATCGGGGTCTCCTCGGTCAGTCTCGGGCGGTCAGCGGCGGCTGGTGGCGGTCTCGGGCTCGGGCAGGTCGGCGACCGAGTCGGCCCCCGGACGGGCCAGGACGACCACGTCGGACTGCTCGTTGACGTTGGCGTGCGACACGGCCGCGCGGCGGCTCACCCGCCAGATGATCGCCGAGAACACCGCGAGGATGACGACGACCAGCAGCGAACCGCCGGTGCCGAGCCGGGTCAGCAGGGCGGCGAGCGCCCCGACGGCGCCGGCCGCGGGGAGGGTCAGCGCCCAGGCGTACGCCATCCGCCGGGCGGTCCCCCACCGCACCTCGGTGCCGCGGCCGAGCCCCGACCCGAGGATCGAGCCGGAGGCGACGTGCGTCGTCGAGAGGCCGAAGCCCATGTGCGAGGAGGCGAGGATCGCGACGCTGGAGGAGGTCTCGGCGGCGAAGCCCTGCGGCGACTGGATCTCGACCAGGCCCTTGCCCATCGTGCGCATGATGCGCCAGCCGCCGGAGTAGGTGCCGAGGCCGATCGCGAGGCCCGCGGCGACGATGACCCACAGGTGCGGTCCGGTGCCGCTGGCCTGGTAGCCGCCGGTGACGAGCACCAGCGTGATGACGCCCATGGTCTTCTGCCCGTCGGAGGTGCCGTGCGCGAGCGCCACGAACGACGCCGACACGGTCTGCCCCGCCCGGAACATGCGTGCCCCGCCCTCGCGGTCGGCGCCGCGCATCACGCGGTAGGCCGCGCGGGTCGCGAGCGCCGCGGCCAGGCCGGCGACGACCGGGGCGACCACGGCGGGCAGCAGGATCTTGGAGACGATCACCGGCCAGTGCACGCCCGAGGCGCCGGCTCCCACCAGCACCGCACCGATGAGCCCGCCGAACAGGGCGTGCGAGGAGCTCGAGGGCAGGCCGAGCAGCCAGGTCAGCAGGTTCCACAGGATCGCGCCGCACAGCCCGGCCAGCACCATCTCGGGGGTGACGAAGCTGTCGTCGACCATGCCGCCGCTGATGGTCTTGGCGACCTCGGTCGACAGGAAGGCCCCGACGACGTTGAGCACCGCGGCCAGCGCGACGGCCCGGCGGGGAGTCAGCGCGCCCGTCGCGACGGAGGTCGCCATCGCGTTCGCGGCGTCGTGGAAACCGTTGGTGAAGTCGAAGACGAGCGCGACGATCACGACGATGGCGACGATCAGCAACGTGGCCGAGAGCATGCAGCGCGGACACTTCCGGGTTCGGGGATTCGCACCCCTGGCAGGCGCGACGGATCAAGGAAACCACAGACGTACGCAGCGTGAACATTCATGGGTGTCCTCTGCATCTCGGCCCCCACCGACCCGGCCGAGCGGGGGCCGACCGGGCGGTCGCGACGCCCACGCAGCGGCTCCGACGTCCCCGGCCCGGCGGGTCCGGTCGGCTACGGTCGGCCCGTGCCCTCGTACGACGACGACCTGCGCCTGGCGCACGTCCTGGCCGATGCGGTCGAGCCCACGACGACGGGGCGCTTCCTCGCCGACGACCTCGTGGTCGAGACCAAGCCCGACCTCACGCCGGTGTCCGACGCCGACACCGCGGCCGAGGAGCTGCTGCGCGCCCAGCTGAAGCGCACCCGACCGCGCGACGCCGTGGTGGGCGAGGAGCTGGAGTCCACCGGCCACGGTCCGCGGCAGTGGATCATCGACCCGATCGACGGCACCAAGAACTTCGTGCGCGGCGTCCCGGTGTGGGCCACGCTGATCGGCCTGGTCGTCGACGGCGAGCCGGTGCTGGGGCTGGTGTCGGCGCCTGCGCTGCAGCGGCGCTGGTGGGCCGCGCAGGGCTCGGGCGCCTGGACCGGCCGCACGCTCACCCGCGCGCGGCGCATCTCGGTCTCCCAGGTGCGCACCGTCGCCGACGCGTCGATCAGCTTCGGCGACGTGCGCGACTTCGACCGGATCGGCCGCGGCGAGCAGGTGCAGCAGCTGGTCGCGGACGCCTGGCGGGTGCGGGCGTACGGCGACTTCTGGTCGCACATGCTCGTCGCCGAGGGCGCCGTCGACGCCGCGCCCGAGGCCGAGCTCGCGGTGCACGACATGGCCGCCCTCGCGCCGATCGTCACCGAGGCCGGCGGCCGGTTCACCGGACTCGACGGGCGCGACGGGATCTGGTCGGGCAACGCGCTGTCGAGCAACGGCCTGCTGCACGAGGAGCTGCTGGGCCGCCTCGGCTCCCAGGATGCGGCCGGCTGACACTTCGGTTTCGAAAGACTGCCATGATGGCGGTGTCGCCCGATGACGTGCACACCGAAGGAGCCAGTCATGACTGCCGTCAGCACCGAGATCCCCCAGCGTCGTGAGCTGGTCACCGAACTTCCCGGGCCCAGGTCCCGCGAGCTCGCCGAGCGGCGCAGCGCCGCCGTCGCCGCAGGCGTCGGCTCGGTCATGCCCGTGTACGTCGCCCGCGCCGGCGGCGGGATCGTCGAGGACGTCGACGGCAACCGGCTGATCGACCTGGGCTCCGGCATCGCCGTCACGAGCGTGGGGTCGGCCGCTCCGCGCGTCGTGGAGGGCGTACGTCAGCAGGTCGGCGAGAGCACGCACACCTGCTTCATGGTCACGCCGTACGAGGGCTACGTCGACGTCTGCGAGAAGCTCGCCGAGGTCACCCCCGGCGACCACGCCAAGAAGTCGGCGCTGTTCAACTCCGGCGCCGAGGCGGTCGAGAACGCCGTCAAGATCGCGCGCTACGCCACCGGCCGCCAGGCGGTCGTCGCGGTCGACCACGCCTACCACGGGCGCACCAACCTCACGATGGCGCTGACCGCGAAGGCGATGCCCTACAAGAAGGGGTTCGGACCGTTCGCCAGCGACGTCTACCGGGTGCCGACGTCCTACCCCTTCCGCGACCCGGAGGGGATG
The DNA here is from genome assembly GCF_006716095.1 of Barrientosiimonas humi. Classification (NCBI taxonomy): domain Bacteria; kingdom Bacillati; phylum Actinomycetota; class Actinomycetes; order Micrococcales; family Dermacoccaceae; genus Barrientosiimonas; species Barrientosiimonas humi. Next base: position 558,472 of record NZ_VFOK01000001.1, on the reverse strand, counting down.
ACCGGTGAGCAGGCCGCGCAGCGCGCGATCCTCGCGGCGGACAAGGCGATCGGCGCCGACCAGATCGCCGCGGTCATCATCGAGCCGATCCAGGGCGAGGGTGGCTTCATCGTGCCGGCGCCGGGCTTCCTGTCGGCCCTCGCGGCGTGGTGCAAGGACAACGGCATCGTGTTCATCGCCGACGAGGTGCAGAGCGGCTTCTGCCGCACCGGCGCCTGGTTCGCCAGCGACCACGAGGACGTCGTGCCCGACCTGGTGACCACGGCCAAGGGCATCGCGGGCGGTCTGCCGCTCGCGGCGGTCACCGGTCGCGCCGAGCTGATGGACGCCGTGCACGGCGGCGGCCTGGGCGGCACCTACGGCGGCAACCCGGTCGCGTGCGCCGCGGCGCTCGGGGCGATCGAGACCATGGAGGCCGAGGACCTCGCCGGCCGCGCGCGCGAGATCGAGACGATCATCGGCGACCGGCTGCGCGAGCTGCAGGCCACCAACCCGGCCATCGGCGACGTGCGCGGCCGCGGCGCGATGATGGCCGTCGAGGTCGTCAAGCCCGGCACCAAGGAGCCCGACGCCGAGCTCACCGCCGCCGCCGCCAAGCGCTGCCACGAGCAGGGCGTGATCGCGCTGACGTGCGGGACGTACGGCAACGTGCTGCGCCTGCTGCCCCCGCTGGTGATCAGCGACGACCTGCTGCGCGAGGGGCTCGACGTGCTCGCGGACGCGTTGTCGCCGAAGGGCTGACCGCCCGGCCGGCATCGTCGACGGCGGCACAGGCTGTGTTGTCTTGCCGCGTCTCCTCCTCCGGCCGGGCTCGCAGGCTCACCCGCCCGGCATCGTCGACGGCGGCACAGAAAGTACGACGGCGGCACAGATAACTTCTGTGCCGCCGTCGTGGTTCGTGGGCCGCCGTCGTCAGGCGGAGACGGGGGCGCGCGGGGCGTCGACCGGGTGCTCGGGCCGGGGTCCCGTCGGACGCTGTCCGAACTCGCGAAAGCTCTTGCGCACCAACGGCATCAGCGTGACGAACAGGTAGGCGACGCCGATGCTGACAAGGGCCGCGCGCAGGCCGACGGTCGCCACGAGCCCGCCGCCCAGCAGCCCGCCGAACGGGATCAGGGACCAGCACAGCGCGGTGCTGAGCGAGCTGACCCTGCCGCGCAGCGCCTTGGGGATGCGCTCGAAGACCACCGCGCCGATGATCGGGTTGATGAACCCCGCCGCGAAACCCCCGACGGCGAGCGTGCTCAGCAGCAGCCATGCGGGCGCGTCGAACGCGAGCACGAAGTAGCGCGGGATTCCGGTCAGCACGAACGCCACGACGTAGACCGGCAGCCGCGGCAGGCGGTCGGCCCACGCGGAGGCAAGCAGCGCACCCAGGATGGAGAACCCGGAGAACACCGCGAAGACGAGTCCCACCGCGGCCGCACCGCTGCCGGTCTCCTTCGCCCACACCGGCACCAGCAGCGCGGCGTACGCCTGTTCGAGAAGGTTGGTCAGCGCGACCATCGTGGTGATCCCCACGAGCACGGCGTCGCGGCGCAGAAAGGTCCAGCCCTCGCGGAGCTCGGCGACGTAGGCGGCCACCCGGTCACCGGCGTACGTCGGGGTGGGCTCGGTCGACGACGCCGGGCTCGGGCGGGGCACGCCCCAGGCGAGGAGCACGGCCGAGACGGTTACCGCCGCGGCGTTGACCCCGAGCGCGTTGACCGGGCCAACAAGGACGACTAACGCTCCAGCGAGCGCGGCGCCTGCGGTAGAGCCGAACCTTTCCACCGCGCTGCTCAGGCCGGTGACTCGCTCCAGGGGGACGGCGCCCAGCTCGGCGAGGTCCGGCACAAGGGCGTACTTCGCGCTGTCGGCCGGGCCGCGCAGCCCGCCCAGCAGCGCAACCACGGGGAGAATCACCCACACGCTCAGCACACCTGCCAGGTGCAGCAGCGGGACCAGCAGCAGCGCGGGCACCGACAGCACGTCCCCGGCGACCGCGATGCGGCGCGCGCCGAGCCGGTCGACCACCGGACCGCTGAGCGCCTTCACGACGACATACGGCAGCATCTCGGCGAAGGCGACCACGCCGGTCAGGACGGGGTCTTCGGTAGTCGTGAGCACGAGCCAAGGGATGGCGATCATCGAGAGCCGGGTCCCCGTGATCGAGAAGGCCTCGGCGGTGATCAGTGCGGCAATCGGCTTGCGGTTGCTCATGACTCATCACCTGGCTGGGCAACACGGCCGGGCGCCGGGAACGCGTGCAGCAGCAGGCTAAAGATCTCGGCGTCGGCGGGACGCTCCCCCTCGGGAGCCTCGAGGTCCATCGCCTCCTCGAGCACCTCACCGAGCTTGCGGACCACCTCGCGGGACTGCTCGGGCGTCAGCCAGATGCTCCAGTCGCTCTCGGTCGAGGCCTCGGCCCACTCGCGCGGCAGGTCATCGAACTCGGCCGCCGCCGACTGCATCGTAGCCACGTGCTGGCCGACGACGGTGCGCCGGTACGCGGCGTAGGCTGCCCGGTCGTCCAGGTCGTCGTAATCACCGGGGCGGGTTCGCGTGCTCTGGTGCGCCGCGCGCCACCACCGGTCGCGCTTGTTGCCGCGCGCGGAGTCCTCCTTGACGAAGCCGTACTGCTCGAGCTGGCGCAGGTGATAGCTCGTCGCACCCGAGTTCAGACCCATCCGCTCCGCGAGCTGGCTGGCGGTGGCCGGGCCGTCGGTGCGCAGCATGCCGAGCATCCGCAGCCGTGCCGGGTGGGCCAGCGCCTTCAGCGCGGTCGCGTCGGGCCGGACGGTGCTGAGCTCTCGTTCCTCACGTTTCGCCATGCTCGAACCGTAAGACTACAAAGACTTGTTTGCAAACATTTCTTTGCGAACTGCGGAATCCCCTGGCCGGCTCAGCCGCTCTCGCAGGCCACCCCGTCGCCGTCGCGATCCAGTCCGCGCCGGTATCCGGGCTGCCCGGCGTACAGCGGCGCGGCGTTCGCCGCTCTCGCCTCCGCACAGCTGCTGTAGTACGCCCCGCCGCCCTCCTCCGGCGGGTCGACGAACGGCGCCGGGGCGCTGGGCTCGGGCTCAGGACTTGGCTCGGGCTCGGGCTCCGGCTCCGTGGTGGGTGACGGCTGGTCCTCGGTGGGTTCGGGCTCGGACGTCTCGGAGGTCGGCTCCGGTGTCTCGCTCTCGGTCGTCCTCTCGGTCACCGTCACCGTGCTCGTGACCACGGGGGTGGTCGAGCTCGACGGCGGATCCTCGGCCGGATCGTCGTCGCCCACGCCCAGCAGGGCCATGCACCCGCCGAGCAGCAGGAGGCCGACGACGCCGAGACAACCGCACCCGAGCAACGGCTTGGCGACCTTGCGCTCAGGAGGCTGCCCGTCGGCGTACGGCGGGATCGGCTGCTCCTGACCGGCGCCGGGGTACGGCGGAACCGGCTGCTGCCCCTGGTCGAACCCGGGCGGTCGCGGCAGGGGGCGGGTGTCGTCGTCGCTCACGTCCAGGCCTCTCCGCGCCGCGGCGCTGACCTCTCGAACGGCTGGGGCTGCCGTCGCTGGACCGCAGTCAAGCGCCGCCAGCGCCCGCCCGTCCCGCGAACGCCGCAGACCGGTCCCTCAGGGTGAGCCCGTCACCCACCCGGCGCCGTCGACGACGGCGGCACAGAAAGTACGACGGCGGCACAGATAACTTCTGGGCCGCCGTCGTGGTTCGTGGGCCGCCGTCGTCAGGAGACGACGGTGACGTCGCCGCGTCCGAGCGCGCGGACCTGCTCGGCCGCGGCGTCGGCGTCACCGACCAGCACGACCGTCCAGTCGTGGGCCACCGCAGCCCAATCACGTTGCAGCCGCTGGGGATCCAGCGACCGCAGACCCTCGAGGTAGTCGGTGACGAAGCTCGTCCCGAGACCGTCGAAGGCGAGGTGGGCCGCCTCGTCGGCGATGACGTCGGCGGTGGCGTAGCGCGCCGGCGCGGTCTTGCCGACGAAGTCGACCGCGGCCTTGACCTCCTCGGCCGTGAAGCCGTCGGCGGCGGCGCCGTCGAGCACGCCGAGCAGCAGGTCGAGCGACTCGGCGGTCACGTCACCGCGCACCGACCCCGAGACCAGCACCTCTCCCCCGCGCAGCCGCGGCCGGAACGTCGCGCGCATGCCGTAGGTGTAGCCCTTCTCCTCGCGCAGCAGCGCGTCGATGCGCGAGGAGGGTGACCCCCCGAGCAGGTACGCCAGCGCCGGGTAGGGCGCCCAACCTCCGGGCACCCGACGGCTGGGACCGGACGCCCCCAGGTAGATCTCCGTCTGCACCGATCCGGGGCGGTCGACGAACACGATGCGCGCGGCGTCGGCCGCCGTGGGGTTGTCGGCGGGTTCTGTTGCGGCAGAACCAGACTCGGCGCCCCACGAGCCGAGCGTGCGGGCGACGTCGGCGGTCGCCTCGTCCACGTCGATGTCGCCGGCGACCACCACCGTCGCCCCGCGCGGCCCGACGTGGTCGCGGTGGAACGCGGCGAGGTCGTCGCGCGTGATGGCGGCGACCGTCTCGGCCCCGCCGCCGGATGGCCGCGAGGCGCGGGCGGCGGGGGCGTACTTCGTCGCGATCCACTCAAGAGCGGCGCGGCTTGCCGGACGCGCCAGCGCCTGCTCGATGTCGGCCAGGCGCTGCCGCTGGTGACGGCGCACCTCGCCCTGGTCGAACACCGGCTGCGACAGGCACTCGGTCAGCAGCTCGAGGCCGGTGCTCAGCTGCGGGCGCGTGGCGTCGACCTCCATCACGATGCCGCCCTCGGTGGCCGCCGCCGCGAGGCCGACCCCGTTGCGCTCCAGCAGCTCGGCCATCTCCTCGCCCGTGCGCTGCTCGGTGCCCTCGTCCATGGTGCGGCTCACCAGGGTGGCGACGCCCTCACGGTCGCGCGGCTCGCTCGACAGCGGGGCCGGGATCACGACCCGCGTCGAGATGACGTGCTGCCCCGGGACGGGGTAGACGAGCAGCCGGGCGCCGTTGTCGAGCGCACGCTCCTGCGGTGTCGGAAACGCCCACGGCGCAGGCTCTTTCGGGATCGGGCGCGGCAGCATCAGGACTCCTTCCGCGGCCGGTAGGCGACGACGGCGCGCGACTCGGGCCGCAGCCACGCGCGGCTCACGTCGCGGATCTGCTCCGGGGTCACGGCGCGCGTGCGGTCGACGAACGTGTTCACGATCTGCGGGTCGTCGTGCAGCAGGGCGTACTGGCTGATGGTGTCGGCCCGCTCCTCCTGGCCGGCCATCGCGCTCAGCCACCACCGCTCGGTCTCGTGGTGCAGCGTCTCCATCTCGACCTCGGTGGGCAGCTCCTCTCCGAGCCGCGCGACCTCCTCCAGCACCTCCCGCTCGACGGCGTCGGGGTCGGCGTCCTCGGCGACGTCGACGACGAGCAGCCCCAGGGAGACTCCGTCGACCAGCCCGAACGCGCTGCGCGACACCGAGTTCGCGACCTGCTCCCGGCGTACGAGCCGGCGGTAGAGCCGCGACGTCGCGAGCCCGGCGAGCAGGTCGAAGGCCAGCTCCGCCGCCCAGAACTCGGGGGTGTGCGCGACCGGCAGGCGCCAGGCGAGGTAGAGCCGGTGCGTCGGGACGTCGTCGTCGACGTCGACGCGCACCGGCGCCTCGAGCGGCGGCAACGGCTCGACGGGGCCGCGGCGGGGCGCGGCCGAGGCGGGCAGGTCGCCGAAATAGCGCTCCACCGCTGCGAATCCGTCGTCTGCCGTGACGTCACCGACGAGCGTGAGCACGGTGTTGTTCGGGCCGTAGTGCTCGGTGAAGAAGGCGTGCACGTCGGCCAGCGACGCCGCCTCGAGGTCGGCCATCGAGCCGATGGTCGAGTGGTGGTAGGGGTGGCCCTCGGGGAAGACCGCGGCGTAGAGCCGCTCGAGGGCGTCGCCGTAGGGCCGGTTGTCGTAGCGCTGGCGGCGCTCCTCCTTGACCACGTCGCGCTGGTTGTCGAGGTTGGCCTGGTTGACCGCGTCGAGCAGGTGCCCGTGCCGGTCGGCCTCCATCCACAGCGCCAGCTCCAGCGCGCCGGTCGGCACCGTCTCGAAGTAGTTCGTCCGGTCGAACCACGTCGTCGCGTTGAGCCGGGCGCCCTCGGCCATCAGCCGGGCGAAGTGCTCCCCCTCGGCGACGTTGCGCGAGCCCTGGAACATCAGGTGCTCGAAGAGGTGGGCGAAGCCGGTCTTGCCCTCCGGCTCGTGACGCGACCCGACGTCGACCCAGAGGTTGACCGTCACGGCCGGCACCGTGTGGTCCGGCGAGACGATCACCCGGAGCCCGTTGGGCAGCGTCCGCTCGGCGATCGGGTAGTCCAGCGGCATGCCAGCACCCTAGGTGAGCCCCTCGGGGCCGGCTCGGTCAGGCGGGGTCGCGCTGGTCCTCGCGCACGCCCATGTTCACCGACGGGGTGAAGTCGTCACCGAGCCGCTCCAGCGCGAGCCGCGCGAAGATCTGCTGCTCGGTGGACGTGCGCTCGCCGCGCGCCCGGCCGAGGAACGCGACGGCCCAGTGCAGCAGCGTCGTGACCCGGCTCTTGAAGCCGATGATGTAGACGAGGTGCACCCCGAGCCACAGCACCCAGGCGACGAAGCCGGAGAAGCGCAGCTTGCCGATGCTGGCCACCGCGCTGAACCGCGAGATGGTCGCCATCGAGCCCTTGTCGAAGTACTCGAACGGGCCCTGCGGCTTCTCCCCCGACAGCCGGCGCCGGATGGCGCGGGCGGCGTAGCGACCGCCCTGGATCGCCAGCTGCGCGACCCCGGGGTAGTCCTTCAGCGAGATCATGTCGCCGACGACGAACACCTCGGGGTGGCCCGGCAGCGTCAGGTCGTCCTCGACCTTGATGCGCCCGGCCCGGTCGAGCTGCGCGCCGGACTGCTCGGCGAGCTGCTTGCCCAGCGGGCTGGCCGAGACACCGGCCGCCCACACCTTGCAGATGGCGTCGATGCGCCGGTGGGCGCCGCCGGCGTCCTCGACCTCGATTCCGGTCGCGTCGACCCCGACGACCTTGGCACCCAGCTCGACCTCGACGCCCATCTTCTTGAGCCGCTCGGTCGCCTTGTTGCCGAGCCGGTCGCCGAACGCGCTGAGCACGGCCGGGGCGGCGTCGAGCAGGATGATGCGCGCCGAGGTGGGGTCGATGTTGCGGAAGTCGCGGCGCAGCGTGCGGCGCGACAGCTCGCTGATCTGCCCGGCCATCTCGACGCCGGTCGGGCCGGCGCCGACGACGACGAACGTCATCAGCTTGCGCACGTCGTCGGCCCGTCCGGCCGCGGCAGCCAGCTCGGCGAGCTCGAAGACGCCGAAGATGCGGCCGCGCAGCTCGAGGGCGTCGTCGATGCTCTTCATGCCGGGCGCGTGCCGCGCGAACTCGTCGTTGCCGAAGTAGCTCTGCCCGGCGCCGGCGGCGACGATCAGCGAGTCGTAGTCGTACGTCTGGGTCTCGTCGAGCGCCTTGGCGGTGACGGTGCGCCGGGCCAGGTCGATGTCGGTGACCTTGCCGAAGACGACCTCGACGTTCTCCTGCCGCGCGAGCACCTCGCGGGTTGCCGGGGCGATCAGTCCTTCGGACAGGATGCCGGTCGCCACCTGGTAGAGCAGGGGCTGGAAGAGGTGATGGGTCGTCGCCGACACGAGGGTGATCTTGACGTCGCGCGCCTTGCGCAGCGCTCGCGCCGCGAAGAGGCCCCCGAAGCCCGAGCCGATGATCACCACGCGGTGCGGGGAGCGTGGGTTCGTGGTCGTGCTGCTCATGGACCGAGCGTAGTGCCGCGCCCGGAGCCCGCGGATGTGATCTTGTCCGGCGATACGCTGTCGGCCGAGCACGACCCGCGTGACCTCGCCGAGGCTTGGAGAGCAGATGTCGCAGCCGCACGATGAGCAGGGCCGACCCCAGGGCGGCCCCCACCAGTCCGGGGGCCAGGACCCGTACGCCGCCCAGCCGCCCTACACCACGCAGCCCTACGGCGCGCCCGGCCAGCCGCAGGGCTCGCCGACGCAGGTCTACGACCACGAGCAGGTGGTGCAGGAGTCGCAGGGTCGGTCGTCGTACGCCCAGGGCCAGTCCGACGGCGCCGCCGCCATCGTGCGTGGTCCGCGCCAGGGCCGTGGCGGGGTGAGCGCGTGGCAGGGCCCGTCGGCCCGGGGTCGTGGCGGCGCCGGAGAGCAGTCGCCCGCGCAGCCGTCGCCCGCCCAGCAGGGCGGGTCGGGCGCCGCCTACGGCGCCCCCTCGCAGGACGCTCGGTCGCAGGGCGCTCCGTCGTGGGGGCAGCAGGCGCCCGGGCAGCCGGCGGCGCCGCAGGGCTTCGAGCAGCAGGGTTCCGACCAGCAGGGCTTCGACCAGCAGGGCTTCGACCAGCAGGGCTCCGACCGGCAGGGCTTCGACCAGCAGGGCTCCGAGCCCGCGCAGGGTCGCAACGCGTGGGCGGGCCCGTCGGCCTCGACCGCCGAGTCCTACGCGCCGCCGCGCGAGCAGGCGGCCCCGGCCGAGGCGCCGGGTCAGCCCGGCTCCCCCGTCGGCTGGCAGGGCCGGCAGGACGAGCGCGCCGACGTCGCCGACGAGGCCCCGGGCCGCGGCGCCACGCCGTCCGAGGTCGGGTGGCAGTCCGAGTCGCCGCAGCAGGTCGACGCTCCCCGCGAGGAGTCCGGCGGTGGCGGCCGGCCCGCGCAGACGTACGGCGAGAGCCAGGGCGAGCCCTTCGCCGCCCGGCAGGACGAGGGTTTCGCCGCGCCCGAGGCCCGTCGCGAGGACGCTGCGCCGTCGTGGGGTGCGCAGGCGCCGCCCGCCGCGAGCGCCCCGCAGCAGGAGGCCCCGCCCGCCCACTCCTGGAACCAGGACGAGGCGCCGGCCGCGCAGGAGCCGGCCCAGTCCGCGGCTCCCGAGGCTCCGGCCTGGGGTCAGCAGGCCGACCAGCCGGGCTCGTACGCCCCGCCCCAGCGCGAGGAGTCCGCTCCCCCGGCGTGGGGTCAGCAGGCGCCCGAGCAGCCGGCGCAGCAGCCCGAGGCTCCCGCCTGGGGTCAGCAGGCCGACCAGCCGAGCTCGTACGCCCCGCCAGCGCGCGAGGAGTCCGCTGCCCCGGCCTGGGGTCAGCAGGCGCCCGAGCAGCCGGCCCGGCAGGAGCCGCAGGTCCGCGAGCCCGAGGCCCGCGAGCCGGAGTCGCGCCCGCAGGCCGACGCCCCGCCGTGGGGCCAGCAGGCACCCGAGCAGCGGGCGGCGCAGCAGCCCGAGGCCCGCGAGTCGGCGCCGGCCTGGGGTCAGCAGACCGACCATCCGAGCTCGTACGCCCCGCCCCAGCGCGAGGAGTCCGCGCCTCCCGCGTGGGGTCAGCAGCCGTCCGAGCCGGCGGCCCAGCAGCCGGTGGCCCGCGAGGCCGCGCCCGAGTGGGGTCAGCGGCAGGACGCCCCGGCCGCCGCGCCCGCGCAGCAGGACTGGAACCGTCCCGAGCCGCAGCAGCCCGAGCCCCAGCAGCCGGAGGGGGCAGGGACTCCCGGCGGGGCGGCCCCCGGCGAGGAGGCCGAGGAGCTGCCGACCCAGGTGACCCCGGCGGTCAGCGAGCCCCCGACGGGCGAGGAGCCGGCCGACGAGGCGCTGACTATCGGCCGCGGCCGCACCAACTCGATCGTGCTCGACGACATGCTGGTCTCGCGCCAGCACGTGCGCATCACGGTCGACGACGAGGGCCTGGTCATCGAGGACCTCGGCAGCCGCAACGGCACCTTCGTCAACGGTCGACGCATCGAGCGCACGCACCTGCACGAGGGCGACCGCATCGGCATCGGCGCCTCGACGTTCGAGGTCCGCGACGGCTGGCTCGTCAGCATCTGACAGGCACAGCGACTCCGGGACGCTGCACGGCTACCCTGACGGGCGAGGGGGGCCACCTCGTGCCGCGCCCGTATGCACCGACGACCGTCACGGAGTACGCCTATGACCCAGCCGACGAACGGACCGGCCGAGCCCACGAGCCTGCGACTGGTCTTCGACGGTCGCGCCAGCACGGTCAGCCCGGGTCAACGGTTCGTCATCGGTCGTGACCGCGGGTGCGACCTCACGGTCGTCGACTCGCGCGTCTCCCGGCGGCACGCCGAGGTGCGCCACGAGGGCGGCGCCTGGGTGGTCGTCGACCTCGGCAGCAGCAACGGCACGTACGTCGGTGCCCGGCGCATCGCCCCGCAGTCACCGGCGCCGATCGGCCAGGGCGGTTCGCTGCGGCTGGGTGCCGCCGACGGCCCGCAGGTCCGGGCGCAGGTGATGCCGGGCGGGTCGGCGCCGCGTCCGCAGCAGGGCACTCCGCGACAGGGCGGCGCGCAGCCGGGCGGCGCGCAGCCGGGCGGTGCGCGCCCGGGCAACGGGCACCCGAGCGGTCCGCTCCCCGGCCGGGCAGGTCGCCCCGCACCCGCGGTCGCCGACCCCACCGACGTACGCCCGGGGGCAGCTGCTCCTGCCCGGCCCACCCCCGCGCAGCCGGCCCAGGCACCGCAGACAGCCGCGCCGAAGGCCGCTCCGCAGCAGGCCGCGTCGTCGCGGGTCAGCCAGCCGCTGCCGCAGCACCGCCCCGCGGCGACCGTGCCCGACGCGCCGGGCCAGCACGCGGGCGTGGTCTTCGAGCGCTGGACGCTGCCGAGCGGTCCGATCTCGGCCGACCAGGGCGGCGGCCACGCCACGGTCACCGGCCAGGTGCCGCAGGTCATGCCCACCGCGACCACCGGCACCGCGGGCGGTCAGGTGCTCACGATCGGCCGCGGCCTGGAGAACCAGATCGTCGTCGACGACCTGCTCGCCTCGCGGCAGCACGTGCGCCTCACCCCGCGCCCCGGCGGGTTCGACGTGCAGGACCTCGACAGCCGCAACGGCACCTACGTCAACGGTCAGAAGGTCGACCACGCCTTCCTCGGCGAGGGCGGGCTGCTCGCGGTCGGCCACTCCCGGTTCACCGTCCGCCACGGCCAGCTCGTCGCCAGCGTCGACGAGGGCGACGTCAACTTCGTCGCCAACCACCTCACCTTCAAGCTCGGCAACGGCAAGGTGCTGCTCGACGACGTGACGTTCGCGCTCGACGGCTCCAGCCTGCTCGCGGTGATCGGCCCGTCCGGCGCCGGCAAGTCGACGCTGCTCAAGGCGCTCACCGGGTCGCAGCAGGCGACCGAGGGCGAGGTCTACTACGACGGACGAGACCTCTACGAGAACTACCAGGACCTGCGCCACCGCATCGGCGTCGTGCCGCAGGACGACGTGGTGCACCGTCAGCTCACGGTCAAGCAGGCGCTGCGCTACGCCGCCGAGCTCCGCTTCCCCGACGACCTCGACGCCCACCTGCGCGACCAGCGGGTCGACGAGGTCATGGCCGAGCTCGACCTGGCCCCGCACGCCGACACCCGCGTCGACAAGCTCTCCGGCGGTCAGCGCAAGCGCACCTCGGTCGCGCTGGAGCTGCTGACCCGCCCGTCGCTGCTGTTCCTCGACGAGCCGACCTCGGGTCTGGACCCGGGGCTGGACAAGCAGGTCATGCGCACGCTGCGCGACCTGGCCGACGGCGGACGCACGGTCGTGGTCATCACCCACTCGGTCGCCAACCTGGGCGTCTGCGACAAGGTGCTGCTGCTCGCCCCGGGCGGCAAGGTCGCCTACTTCGGCCCGCCGGACGGGCTGCTGCGCTTCTTCGGCGCCAGCGACCACGCCGACGTGTTCACCGCCGTGGCGCGCGACCCCGAGGGCGTCAAGCTGCGCTTCCGCGACTCGCCGCTGATGGAGGAGCAGGTGTCGGCGCCGCTGCGCGCCCCGCGTCCGCACACCGGCCCGCCCGAGAAGCCGCCGCGCCAGCAGTCGATCCCCTCGCAGCTGTCGACCCTGGCCCGACGACACCTGAAGGTGATCCTCGCCGACAAGGGCTACGCCGCGTTCATGCTGCTGATGCCGGTCGTGCTCGCGGTCATCACGATGGTGGTGCCGGGCAGCTTCGGCCTCGGCCCGCAGCCGGCCACCGACGCGAACGGCCAGCCGACGGTCATCGCGAGCGAACCGCTGCAGATCCTCGTGGTGCTCATCGTCGGAGCGATCTTCATGGGCACCGCCGCGAGCGTGCGCGAGCTGGTCAGCGAACGCGCAATCTTCTTGCGCGAGAAGGCAGTCGGGCTCTCCTCACAGGCCTATCTGTGGGGCAAGCTGGTCATCTTCGGGCTGCTCACGCTCATTCAGAGCGCGCTGCTGGTCGGCCTCGTGCTGCTGGTCAAGGAGAAGCCCGCCGACGCGATCCTGCTCGGCTCCCCGACGCTCGAGCTGATCATCGTCTGCTGGTTCACCGCGTTCAGCGCCGTGTCGCTGGGCCTGCTGATGAGCTCGTTCGTGAAGACCTCCGAGCAGGTCATGCCGCTGCTCGTGGTGTCGGTCATGGCGCAGCTGGTGCTGTGCGGCGGCCTGTTCCCGGTCACCGGCCGGCCGGTGCTGGAGCAGCTGTCCTGGATCACCCCGTCGCGCTGGGGCTACGCCGGCTCGGCCGCCGTGGTCAACATCCGCGAGATCTTCACCCGGCCCGACCCCGACAACCCCGGCCAGAACAAGATCTTCGGCGACGCCGACGACCCGCTGTGGCAGCACACCCCGTCGATGCTGCTGCTGGCGCTCGGCATGCTCGCCCTGATCGGGCTGGTCATGGCCGCCTGCACGCTGTGGCGGATCAACCGCGAGGACGACTGACCCAGCCCGCGACGGCGTACGCACGCATCGGCTCAGGCCTGGCCGCCCCTCCCACCAGGGAGGGGCGGCCCCTTTGTTAACCGGGCCGCCCCTGCCGTAACTGGGCCGCCCCTCCTTGACAGGGCATCCGCCCCGGGTGCATATTCAACACATGTTGAGTTCAACGGCTGTTGAAGTAGCGGGGCTGTGCGTACGCCGGGGCGGGCGGCGCGTGCTGCGCGACCTGTCGTTCTCGGTCCCGGAGGGTGCGGTGGTCGGGCTGCTCGGTCCGTCCGGGTGCGGCAAGACCACGCTGCTGCGAGCGCTGGTCGGCGTGCAGCGCATCGAGTCCGGCCGGGCGCGCGTGCTGGACCGCGAGCCGGGCGCACCCGAGCTGCGCCGGCAGATCGGCTACGTCACCCAGGCGGTGAGCGTCTACCGCGACCTCACAGTGGCGCAGAACGTGCGCTACTTCGCCGCGCTGCAGGGTGCGGACGCGCGCGAGGTCGCCGAGGCCGTCGACGCCGTGGGCCTCACCGACCAGGCCGACCAGCGCGTCGAGCGACTGTCCGGCGGGCAGGCGAGCCGGGCGTCGCTGGCGTGCGCGCTCGTCGGGGACCCGCAGCTGCTGGTGCTCGACGAGCCGACCGTCGGGCTGGACCCGGTCACCCGCGAGTCGCTGTGGGCCCACTTCCGCGGGCTCGCCGACCGCGGCGTCACGCTGCTCGTCTCGAGCCACGTGATGGACGAGGCGTCACGCTGCGACAGCCTGCTGCTCATGCGCGAGGGGCGGCTCCTGACCCAGCTGACCCCCGCCGAGCTGCTGCAGCGCACCGGCGCGGCCACCCCCGACGAGGCGTTCCTGCGCATCATCCGCGAGCAAGACACCCGCGAGGCCCAAGGAGAACCGGCATGAACCCCCGCATCACCCTGGCCACCACCCGCCGCGTGCTCGACCAGCTGCGCGCCGACCACCGCACCGTCGCGCTGATCCTCGTCGTGCCCGCGCTGCTGCTGTCGCTGCTGTGGTGGGTCTACGACGGCGCCCCGATCTTCGACCGCCTCGCCGTCACCATGCTCGGCATCCTGCCCATGGTCGTGATGTTCCTGGTGACGAGCGTGGCGATGCTGCGCGAGCGTACGTCCGGCACGCTCGAACGGCTCCTCACCACCCCCATGCACCGGGCCGACCTGCTGCTCGGCTACGCCGTCGCGTTCACATTGATGGCGATCCTGCAGGCGACCGTGCTGTGGGCCGTCAGCCGGTGGCTGCTCGGGGTCCAGACCCGCGGACCGGTCGGGTGGCTGCTGCTCATCGCGGCGGCGTCGGCCGCCGTGGGCGTCGCGATGGGCCTGCTGGCCTCGGCCTTCGCCCGCACCGAGTTCCAGGCGGTGCAGTTCATGCCGTTGGTGATCGTGCCGCAGCTGTTCCTGTGCGGGCTCCTGGTCGGGCGCGAGTCGATGCCGCAGCTGCTGCAGTGGGCCGCGAACGTGCTGCCGCTGTCGTACGCCGTCGAGGGCCTGCGCGCGGTCGGCTCGCAGACCGACCCGTCCGCCGACGCCGTCCGTGACGCGCTGGTGCTCGCCGGGTTCGCCCTCGTCGCCCTTACCCTGGCTGCCGTGTCGATGCCGCGAAAGACCCGATGAGCCCGCGGGGAGGGCGACCGCCCGGCGCGTCCGACGCGCGCGAGCGGATCCTCACCGCCGCCCGAGAACTGTTCGCCCAGAAGGGTTTTCAGCAGACCTCGCTGCGCGCGATCGCGACCGAGGCCGGGGTCGACGTCGCACTGATCAGCCACTACTTCGACAACAAGCGCGGCCTGTTCGTCGCCGCGATCGCCCTGCCCCACGACCCGGCCGACGTGCTCGCCGCCGTCGCCGACGTGCCCGACGAGCAGCTGGGCAGCGGCGTGCTGCGGGCCGTGCTCACCGTGTGGTCCTCCCCCGGCGCCGCCGGGCTCGAGGCGTCGTTCCGCTCGGCCATCGCAGGTGACGAGTCGCTGGTGCGCGACATGCTGCAGGGCCTGGTGCTCCCCCAGCTGCACGAGCGCGTCGAGCAGATGTCCGGCGACGCCGACCGGCGGCTCCCGCTGGCGTTCACCCAGATCGCGGGGATCATCCTGCTGCGTCAGGTCATCCGCCTGGAGCCGCTCACCCGCCTGACCGTCGACGAGGTGGTCGCGGCGCTCGGCCCGAACGTCGACCGGCTGCTCACCGGCCCGCTGCCCGACTGACCGGCCGGCGCCTACTCCCCGCGCGAGCGGGCGTAGGCCTCCACCGCCTCCTTGGCCTCCGCGAGGCCGACGCCGGTGTCCTGGCGGTGCTGCTTGATCGCCCCGATCGTCTGCCCCTCCTCGACCAGCCGGCGCACGTCTCGGGACGGGGCGAACGGGTCGTCCAGCTCGCGCGGGTCGACGCCCAGCCGCTCCGCCATCGCCAGCAGCAGCCGGTGCTGCTCGCGCAGCTGCCGTTCCAGCCGCTCGATCCGCCGACGATCCGCTCCACCGAAGACCATGCGACCAGCCTAGGAGTGCCGCCCCGGGCGCTACCCGGCAGACGCCTGGACCGGGTCGGACATCCCCAGCCGGCGACCGTCCGCGTCCAGCGCCTCGACGGCCAGCCAGCCGTCCGACGAGACCAGGACCGAAGACTCGAACCCCGTTCTCTCGAAAGATGATCCGAGCGCAAGACTGTCGGCCGATGCCCCTGTGTGCACGCGCCACGAGGTGACCTCGGTCGCGCCGTTCCAGCTGACGTACGCCCGCGTCCCGCCCTCCTCGGCCCGCACCCCCACGTCGGGCTTGGTGCCCGGACGCGAGGTCCACTCCTGGCGGTAGGCGCGATAGGTGTGCGTGTCGGGCATCTCGACAGAGAGCACCGGCGTGCCCTCGGGGTCGAACTCGTGCACCCGGCCCACCGACCCCCAGCCCACGACCACGTTGCCGCCGGCGAGCACCTGGGTCGACCCCTCGGCGTTGGAGGTGATGCCCCCGACCTGGTAGACCCCGCGCGGCCGCACGGTCATCTCCTCCTGGTCGACGGTGAGCACCAGGCCGCGGCTGCGCGGCGGGTCGCTGCCCTCCGAGGCGTGGTTGTCGAACAGCGACAGGGTCTGCTCGTCGACCCACCGCGCGTCGTGCTGCCAGGAGAAGCGCACCCCCTCGGGGATGTCGAAGTCGCTGCGCCTGCCGCCCATCCGCCACTGCACCTCGCCCGTCGCCTGGTCGATCAGGACCAGCGAGTGCGTGTGCCGGAAGCAGATCAGCAGGGTGTCGCCGCGGTCCTCGACCGCGTTGGCGTGAAAGACGTCGAACGGCTTCTCCCGGGTGCCGACGTCGTCGGCGATCGTGGAGTAGGTCTCCTCCAGCGCCAGGTGCTCCCGCGGGCTCCAGGTCAGCACCGGCTCGCTGGTCGCCAGGTCGCGCTCGACGACACGGGTGTCGTAGACCCAGCCGTCCCTCGGGCCGCCGATGCTGCTGAGGTCGGCCCGCGCCGGCGTGTAGGCGATGGTCAGCATCGTCCCCCGGTCGGTCACCTTCGTCTCGTGCAGGTCGATCGTGTCCCCTCCCACCGGGGTGACCGCGGGCTGCGCGCGCAGCCGGGAGTCCACGACCGAGACGGTGCCCTCGCCGTGGCCGTCCGCACTGTCCCCGGACCAGTACGTCAGCATCGGCTCTGCGCCGACCTGCTGCAGGCGTACGTCGGTGATGGAGGTCTGGTCGGTCGGCTGGATCCACACCGGCTGGCCGGAGTCGTCCAGCACCACGCCGGCCTTGCCGCCGTCGCCGCGCGGGGCGAGGAACAGGTATCCCGGGGCGGTCTCACCCCGCTTCTCGACGGTCATCGCCGGCAGGGTCAGGTCGGTGCTGACGAACGAGCGGGGCACCTGCACGGGACCGCGCGCAGCACCGGCGTGCGCCTGCTCGAGCAGCCGGCCGCCACCGACGATGCCGAGCCCGAGAGCCGCCACCCCGCTGAGCACCGACCGCCGGCTCGGCCCCCGCGGGTCGGTCGGCGACGGCGGGGCGAGGGCAAGGGAGCTCGGCATGACGCGACCGTGCCAAGGGACCCTGTGGCGGCGCTTTGGGCGACGTGAGGCGCGTCGGTGGACGCTGGCGGCATTCTCCTCATGGGTCTCGTGGGGGAACGTACCCGGTGACCGAAGTCCTTCATCTACCACGCCGGTGGACTGGCCGACCGCGCGTCGATGAAGTCACCAGCCTGTAGCCCGCCGCCTTGCGGCGACTGACTGCCATTCAGCCGAGAAGATGTCTACATGCACTCGTTCGAATCGTCCTTCGACGCGACGTTCCTGCGCCCGATTCTGGTCGAGCAGGGACTGCACCCGGATGACGTCGGCGCCTTGCTCCGGTACGCACCAGCGGCGCTCACGCACCTGTGCTGGAGAAACACGATCCTCGAGGACTGGCATGCTGGCCCTGACTCGCGTATCAGCGACGCAGAGATGATGCGGGCAAACGTGGCAACGAGCCGGATATTCCACCAGTCGATCTGGTACGAGATCGGCGAAGCATGGGCGAACGCAGGACCCCTCTCCCACGACATGATCGACGTCGGCATCCTCGAGCAGGCGTTCAGTTTCGCCCTAGTGGACGCGTTCAGCGCTGAACGTGTCCTCCCACATGGCTTAACCCTGGGCGAGCTGGGCGGGGATGAGTGGGAGGAGTTCGAAGGCCATGCCGACCGCCAGCTTGGTGCGCTGCTCGAAGTTGCCGAGCAACGGGGCGCACACGTTGTCGCCATGTGGTTGGGCCTGCGCGGAAGCAGAGTCGTCGGGCACTGGTGGGGCACACCGAAGTGGCCTTTCGTGGTCGACAAGTTCCTCGACCGGATCGATGACCCGGGCGACCGGTGGTGGCAGAACATGGGGGGCCATCCTGGGCAGCCACCCGCGCCGGCCGATGATCGGGCCTGGTTCAGGACGATGCTGCTCACGGCGCCGGACGAACTCCCCACGAAGGTCGTCGACTACTGCATCCACGACGCCGCGATTGGCTTCATCAGAGACGTGTAGCGGTGCCGATTTCGATTATCGGTGTCAACGCGATCGGAATCCCAGTTAGGAAGCGCGTCTACCCACCCGCTCGCCTCTCGACAGCCATCAGCCACTCGTGCCGGCTACGGGGCAGCGCTCCTGCCGGGGACCCGCACCTCCCAGGAGCCGCACCTGACGCGCGCCGCGCGATCTTTTAGACAGACGGTCCGCCCGCCAAAGGGCCAGTCTCATCCTCGCCGTCGAGGTCAAGGCCTCTGGCCAGGTTCGCCGGTAGCGGCAACCCGTGCTTCTCGGACAGGAAAACGGTAGCCGCGTACCGCTGAGCCAGTTTCGCTGTGTCCCCCAGGAGGTAGGAGTTCGCGCCGGCCCCGACAAGCACCGACACAACGGGCATGCCCATACGTGCGTTCTGGACGGGCACATGGCCGCCCTGGCCCGTGTGTTTTAGCAACTTCTCCACCGCCGCCATCATGCGGTGGTCCTCTCGCAGCTTCTTGCTCCAGTTAACGCGATGCTTGGTGGAGTTGAACGCCTGACTCGCTCTCCGTGTCGTGCCCGTCTTGGGGGCCTGCTTGGGGTAAGCCCGCATTACCATTCGATCGATCATATTCTTGGTCTGCGGGTCCAGGGGATCGAACCCGTATGCGTAGCAAACCCGTGTAGCGATTGCCCCGGTCAGAGCTTGCATGACCAGCAGGTCGAGCGTGATCGCAGCCGCACTTCCCGCCACGGGGACAGGAATCATCGCGAGAGCTCCGAGGATAGCGCCCTCGCCAGCGCCGAACGTCCGCCAGCGCAACGTCATGCCGCGTGCGAACTCATCGAGATACTCCAGCTCGACGGATCGCAGGTCCGCCAGCGACTCCACTGGCCGGCCGGCCTGGCGGTGATAGTCCAGTACACGCTCAGGGTCCGCTAGCTCCACGACCCAGTCATTGGTCAGTTCCAGCAGCCGCACGACGGCCTCCAAGGTTGGGGCGAGAGCGTCGTCGACGACCCTGTCGGCAACCTTCTTGACCTTCTCAGGAACGGCGGCGGCGGCCACGCCACGGGACTTGGCGACGGCCCGGCTCAGCGCGATCCCTGCCTTGGCGGCGCCGTCCTTTGCGGAGTCGGGGATCATGTTTCGGCGCTCGGCCGTCTTGGCCCAAGCCCTTTGCAGCTCGTCCCACCGCCGCTGCTCGTACTGCGACAGCGAGGGCGCAGAGCGGGTTCCGTCCCCAGTCATGCCGCGCAGCGTAACCGCGACATGCTGACGTTGCATCGATTTCTGCAGCCCGCACGACGGGTTTCGGGTGCTTCTGAGTCCCCCGGGCGGAATCGAGAGGGGCCGGCCTCCACTCATGCCTTGGGCAGCCGACGGTCGAGGGGCCGAACTTTGCTCGCCCCATTGCGCGGCCATTCGATGCGCCCTGCTGGACTTTGCGTGTGCGTTCGGTCAGGGAACCTGAAGCAAAATCCACGCGACGACAGCGGTTCACAGCACAGTCCGGGCCAGTTGAGCAGGGATGTGTGTCGTCAAGATTCGCGCATCGGATCAGCGCAAAGGGAAGGGCCCGGATCCTCGTCGGATCCGGGCCCTTCGGAGCAGTAGCGGGGGCAGGATTTGAACCTGCGACCTCCGGGTTATGAGCCCGGCGAGCTACCGAGCTGCTCCACCCCGCGTCGGTATGGCTCTACCTTACGACAGGGTGACGGCAGCGCCAAATCGAGGGTGCCGACCGCCGAGAACCCGTGCCAGCACAGCGAACTCGGCGCCTCGGCGCCCCGGCCGCTCGTGACGGCGGAGGCGCCGAGACCTCAGCCGGACGGCGTGGGCGTCGGCGACGGGGTCGGGCTGGCCGGCGGGGTCGAGGTCGGCGGCGGGGTCACCGTCACCGATCCCCCGGCCGGAGCCGAGCCGGCCAGGCGACGGATCGCCTCGCCCAGCTTGCGCTGCGCCTCGCCGTAGGCCTCCCAGTCACCGCGCCGCAGCGCCGCCTGGCCCTCGTTGTAGTAGCGCTGCACGTCGCTGGCCGCACCCGGGTCGGGGCTGCCGGTCGGCGACGGCGTGCCGGTCGGCGGGCTGGTGCCCGGGGACGACGGGCTCGGACTCGGGCTCGGCGACGGGGACGGCGACGGGCTGGGTGAGGGGGACGTACCCGGGTTGTTCGGCGTGCCGGCGTCGCCGGCCGTCGCGCCCGAGTTGCCACCGAACAGCTGGTCCAGCGCCCCGTCCAGCGTCGAGGCCCACGCCAGCCGGTTGCCGAACGAGGTGACCACGAGGCGCTGCAGCGGGTAGGACGTGTTGCCCGACGCCTGCACGTAGACCGGCTCGACGTAGAGCAGACCGCCGCCCACCGGCAGCGTCAGCAGGTTGCCCATCGTGATGCGCGAGCCCTGCTGGCGGGCCAGGTTGAGGTACTGCGACAGGTTCGTCGTGCCCAGCGTCTGGTCGGTCGTGCTCTGACCCGAGGACTGGATCTCGTTCTGGAACTGCCCCGGTCCACGGATCGTGGAGTCGCGCGGCATCTCCAGGATCCGGATCGTGCCGTAGCCGGATCTGCGCGTGCCGTTCCGGTCGCCCGCGTCGGCGTCGACCGCCATGAACCCGGTGAGGTTCTGCCGGCTTCCGGTCGGGATGAACGTGCTCGTCAGCGAGAACGACGGCGAGTTCTGGTCGGGCATCGCGATCGACAGGTAGTACGGCGGGGTCGGCGTCTGCCCACCCTGCGTCGGGTCGTTCGGCACCTGCCAGAAGTCGTTGCCCTGGTAGAACGCGGCCGGATCGGTGACGTGGTAGCGGGCGAGCAGCTCGCGCTGCACCTTGAACACGTCCTCGGGGTAGCGCAGGTGGCTCATCAGCGCGCCGTTGATCTGCGACATCGGCTTGACCGTGCCGCCGAACGACTTGCGCCAGGCCTTCAGGATCGGGTCCTGCTCGTCCCAGGCGTACAGGTCGATCGAGCCGTCGTAGGCGTCGACGGTGGCCTTGACCGAGTTGCGGATGTAGTTGACCTGCCCGCCCTGGATGCTGCGCACGTTCTGCGAGCGGTTGGTCAGCGAGTCGGAGGTGGTCTCGCCCAGCGACGACAGCTGCGAGTACGGGTACTGCGCGCTGGTCGTGTAGCCGTCGACGACCCACTTCACCCGGCCGTCGACGACGACCGGATAGGTGTTGCCGTCCAGCGTCAGCCACGGCGCGACCCGCTCCACGCGCTCGCGCGGCTCGCGGTAGTCGAGGATGCGCGAGCGGGAGTTCACCACGTCGGACAGCAGGATGTTGTACTGCCGGTACTTGACGGCGTACGCCAGCTTGCGGGTGAACGAGCCGATGCCGACCCCGCCGTTGCCCTGGTAGGTCGTACGCCGCTCGCCGCCCGTCGCGCTGTCGGGGTAGTCCAGCTCGCGGTTGGAGCCCGGCTCGCCGCCGACGATGGAGTAGTTGGGCGAGGACTCCCCGAAGTAGATGCGCGGCTCGTAGTCGCCGAGCTCACCGACCGGCGGGATGTTCTGCTCGAACAGCTGCGGCTCGCCGTCGCTCGTGCGCTTGTTGCCGTAGGCGGCGACGACACCGAAGCCGTGGGTGTAGACCGCGTGGTCGTTGACCCAGTTGCGCTGCCCCGCGGGCACGCCCTCCAGGTCCAGCTCGCGCACCGCGATGACGGTGTCGACCTTCTCGCCGCCGATGTCGTAGCGGTCGACGTCGAGGGTGTCGGGGAACTGGTAGTAGTTCACCCGGCCCTGCATCTGGCGGAAGGTCGGCGAGACGATCGCCGGGTCGACGATGCGGATGCCGGGGACGGTGTCGGCGTCCTGGCGCAGCTGGCCCGGGGAGGCGTCCGTGCGTGGTTCGTACGCCTGTGTCTGGGTGTTGGTGAGCCCGTAGGCCGCGCGCGTGGCGTCGATGTTGCGCTTGATGAACGGCGCCTCCAGCGTCTGCTCCGACGGGCCGACGCGGAAGCGCTGCACGATCGCGGGGTAGATGCCGCCGACGAGCACGGCGCACACGACCAGCAGCGAGACGCCGAGGATCGGCAGCCGCCAGGTGCGGGTCCAGATGGTCGAGACGAACAGCACCGCGCACAGCAGCGCCGCGATCGCGAGGATCGCCTTGGTCGGCAGCACGGCGTTCTGGTCGGTGTAACCGATGCCGTGCCAGCGCCGGTTGTCGTTGGTGGTGAGGCTGTAGCGGTCGAGCCAGTACGACACGGCGCGCAGCAGCACCAGACCGGCCAGCAGCAGCGACAGGTGGATGCGGGCCGCCGGCGTGGTGCGCGGGCCGCGGCCCTGCAGGTTGATGCCGCCGTAGACGTAGTGCGTGACGAGCGCCGCGAGCAGCGACAGCACCAGCACCATCGTCCCGAAGCTGACCAGGAAGCGCAGCCACGGCAGGGTGAAGACGTAGAACCCGATGTCCTTGTTGAACTCGGGGTCGTTGACGCCGAACGGCTCGCGGTTGATCCACATCAGCGGCAGCTGCCACTGCGCCTGCGCCGCCAGCCCGGCGAACAGCCCGAGCATCGCGGGCAGCGCCCAGAAGGCGACCCGGCGGAAGGGGTCGATGGCCTCGCGGTAGCGGTCGAGGTTGTCCTGCTCGACGGTGACCGGGGCGTACACCGGGCGCTGGCGGTAGGCCAGGCGCAGGCTCAGGCCGACCAGCAGCGCGGTGACCAGCCCGCCGGCCAGGAACATCAAGGACTTCACGATCAGCTGGTTGCGCCAGACCAGGGAGTAGCCGACGCTGTCGAACCACAGCTTCTCGGTCCAGACCCGCGACCACAGCATCGCGACGACGATGACGACCAGGAGCACCGCCACGGTCGTCGCGAGGGGCGACCGTCTGGGCAGGCCACCCAGCCGAGGGATCCGGGGCCGACCGAAACGCCGACCGCGGGGCTCGTCCGCGCCAGGGACGTCGTCGTCAGAGGTGCTCACGGGCTGTCCGATCGCCGGTGGGTGTGAGCCCATAACCTAACCCGTGAACCCTGGGGCAGGATGTGCGGGTGAGCTCTCCCGAGGATCAGCCCAACCCGCCGATGAGCCCGCTGCTGAGCTGCGCCGTCGACACCGAGCAGCACGTCGCGCGCGCCGGGTGGGACCAGCCGCCCCGACTGTTCGCGATCGCCCGCAACGGCGACATCGCCCAGCGCGAACCGAGCCTGGCTCCGCAGCTGGCCGGCGTCGACCCCGACGCGTTCAGCACGATCGAGCAGGAAGGCATGCCGCCGACCAGCAGCATCGAGGAGATGCTCGGCCGGCTGGCCTGGCCCGACGAGGTCGACGGCGCCGCGCTGGCGATCGAGCGCATCGTCGTGCCGCCCGAGGCCGAGCGCGACCTGCCCGACGACCCCGAGGCCGCGGCACAGGCGCTGGCCGCGCACCCGGCCCGCCAGGACGTACGCCTGCTGGTCGCCGTGCTGCGCGACGGCGAGGGCGTGTGCCTGCTGCGGCAGCGGGCGTACGACTCCGACGACAAGGTCGCGGTCGGCGAGGACATCGCGCCCGGGCTGCTCGAGGCGCTGCGCGCCACGTTCGCCTGACCGCCGCGGCTCAGCAGGTCGGCAGGCCGCTGGTCTGCCCCGCGGCGACCTTCTGCACGACCGAGCGCGCGTCGTCGAAGGTGGAGACCTTGTAGACCGACAGCCCGTCGGGCACGTTGCCGCGCACCTCGCCGCAGTTGTCGGCCGGGGCGAGGAAGTGGTCGACGCCGGTGTCGCGAGCGCCCACCATCTTCTGCTGGATGCCGCCGATCGGGCCGACGCTGCCGTCGACGTCGATCGTGCCGGTGCCGGCGAAGTTCTCCCCTCCGGTGAGGGCCCCGGGCGTGAGCTTGTCGTAGATCGCGAGGCTGAACATCAGCCCGGCGGACGGGCCTCCGACGTCGCCGGCGTTGACCTTGACCGTGTAGGGGAAGGTGTAGCGCGGCGCGAGCACGATGCCCATCAGCGCACGGCCGTCCTCGCCGCGGGTGGTGCCGACCGACACGGTCGACTGCTTGCCGTCGCGGCTGATCGTGACGCGCACCGGCTGCCCGGCCGTGACCTTGTCCATCACGGCGTGGACCGACGTGAGGGTCGGGGTGGCCGTGCCGTTGATCTGCAGCATCCGGTCCCCGGCGCGCAGCTTGCCCGCCGCGGGCGACCCCTCGGCGATGCTCCCGACGTACACCTGCTCGCCGACCTTCGCCCCGGTCGCGCGCACGCCGACCACCTCGGCCGACTGCTGCGACCCGGTCATCTCCGCGGCCGACTCCTGCTGGATCTCCTGCCCGGTCTTGTCGCCGAAGACGTCCTTCTCGGGCTGGATCACGCTGTTGTCGTCGAACTTGGCCCGCGCCCACCGCCAGAAGCTCACCGGGTGGTCCGGGCCGCCGTACAGCGAGACGGTGGTGAAGTCGAGGCTGCCGTCGGTGGGGTACGTCCGCGTCCCGTCGATCTGCACGACCGGCTTGCCGTCGGAGCTGCCGAGGGTGTCCTGGGCCGGGCCCGGGCTGAAGATGACGTAGGGCATCCGGATGAGCTGCCCGATCGCGAAGACGACGAGCAGCAGCAGCACCGCGCACAGCAGCACGACCGAGCGGGTCGACAGGGCCCTCCCGGAGCGGCGCAGCGGTCCGGGGGCGGGATCGGGGCCGGGGGCGCCGGCCGGCGGCGGTGCCGGGGTGCTCACGGCAGACCCACCCACTCGTCGGACCCGTCGTCGAACTGCTGGTGCTTCCAGATCGGGACGGTGGTCTTGAGGGTGTCGATGAGCTCGCGGCAGACCTCGAGCGCCGGCCCGCGGTGCGGGGCGCTGACGGCCACCACCACGGCCAGGTCGCCCACCTCGAGGTGCCCGGTGCGGTGGGTCACCGCGACGGCGGTGACGTCGTCGCGCAGGACCTGCTCGGCCGTACGCGCGAGCACGGCCTCGGCGGTCGGGTGCGCGGAGTAGTCGAGGGCCTCGACCCCCTTGGTGTGGTCGTGGCGGCGGACGACGCCGACGAACAGACCGACGCCGCCGGCGTCGGGGTCACGCACGGCCCCGAGGACCTCGTCCACCGACAACGGCTCGTCGCGCACCTGCGCCAGACGCACCCTCGGGTCCATCGATTCCTGCTCGGTCACGCACTTCCCTCACGTTCGTCGCGACACCCGTCGCACCCCTCGTTCGCGCTCACGCGCCCGGCCCGCCACGCCCGGGGCGACGGGGCGCGGACATCCTCGCCGATCAACCTGCACGTTGCCCGTGGGCGCCCTGGCATCCTGCCCGACCGCACGGTGCTGGGCCAGCCGGCCCCCGGCGTACGGACATTCCCGGTTACGCCGACCGCGAACCTTCCCGGGCTGCGGAACTCCGTCCCCGGGTGACGTGGTTATCTGGGCAGGAGTTCCGTCCTGCTGCGGCGACCGCCGCACGACTTCGTTCGAAGGAGCCACGCGTGCCCGACACACCGCACCTGCAGCCCAGCGGACCGGGTGACGACGACGAGGGCCAGGAGCAGCTCGAGGAGATGCTGCGCGCGCTGCTCGGCGACGGCGCGGCCGACAACCCCCAGCTCGCCGAGGCGCTGCGCTCGATGGGCCTGGAGCAGGTCGACCCCGCGATGCTGCAGATGGTCCAGGCCCAGATGCAGGCCATGATGAGCGGCTCCACCGACGGGCCGATCAACATCTCGCTCGCCACCGACGTCGCCCGCAAGGCCGTGGCCGCCGGCGGCGACGCCAGCGTCGGCGAGGCCACCACCAAGGACGTCGAGCAGGTCGTGCAGGTCGCGAACCTGTGGCTCGACGCCGTCACCGACTTCACCGCGCCCGCCTCGCGCGGGCAGGCCTGGTCGCGCGCGGAGTGGATCGAGCAGACGATGCCGGTCTGGAAGCAGCTGGTCGAGCCGGTCGCGAGCGGCGTCGGCGCGGCGATCCAGCGCGCGATGCAGCAGCAGATGCGCGAGCTCGGCAGCGAGGGCCTGCCGCCCGAGCTGGGTCTGCCCCCGGGCGTCGACCTGAGCTCGGTGATGGGCCAGCTGGAGCCGATGATGGCGCGGATGAGCTCGGCCATGTTCGGCATGCAGGTGGGCCAGGCGGTCGGCGCGCTCGCCGGCGAGCTGGTCACCGGCACCGAGGTCGGGCTGCCGCTGATCAAGGACAACGCCGTGGTGATCCTGCCGGCCAACGTGCCCGCGTTCGCCGACGGCCTCGGGGTCGACACCGGCGAGGTGCACCTCTACCTGGCGGTGCGCGAGGCCGCCCGGGCCCGGCTGTTCGCGCAGGTCGGGTGGCTCGCCCCGGCGCTGCTGGCCGCGGTGCAGTCCTACGCCGGCGACATCAGCATCGACACCGAGCGCATCGAGCGGGCCATCGGCGAGGCCAACATGTCCGACCCCGAGGAGCTGCAGAAGGCGCTGCAGGGTTCGCTGTTCACGCCCGAGCCGAGCGAGGCCCAGCAGCGGGCGCTGGTGCAGCTGGAGCGGCTGCTCGCCCTGGTCGAGGGCTGGGTCGACACCGTGTCCCAGAAGGCGTGCGAGCCGCACCTGCCGCACGTGGCCCAGCTGTCCGAGGCCGTACGCCGTCGCCGGGCCGCCGGCGGCCCCGCCGAGCGGCTCTTCGCGTCGTTGGTCGGGCTCGAGCTGCGCCCACGCCGGCTGCGCGAGGCCGCGACCGTGTGGGCCGCGCTCGAGGACGCGGCCGGGCCCGAGGGCCGCGACGAGGCGTGGAGCCATCCCGACTCGGCACCGGGCGTGGCGGACCTCGACGACCCGCTCGGCTACGTCGCGCGGCGCACCGGTGAGCAGCCGCAGGAGCCGGCCCGCGACGAGGTCGACGAGGCGCTGGACGCACTGCTGACGCAGGGGCAGGCCGAGCTCGACGCCGACCGGCGTGGGTCGCAGGGCATCGGTTTCCGGGCGAACCCGGCGAACGAGTCGACCGGTGACTCCACCGAGGACGGCTCGCCCGGCGGGTCGGCGGACTCCGCGGACGAGGACTCCCCCGGCGACGACTCTCCCGGTGATGACTCGCCGGGTGACGACTCCCGCGGTGACGACTCCGACGGTGACGACTCCCGCGGTGACGACTCCCCCGGCGCTGGCGACCGGTGAGCGGGGCGGCCGCGGACGTACCGCCCGGGATGCTGGCGCTGCGTGCTGACGCGCACGCGGCGCTGGCCGCCTGGGCCGCGCCCGACAAGCGGCAGCAGTCGCTGCGGCTGCGCTATCTGGAGCATCTCGCCCAGGAGCCGGGCGGCGCGTGGCGAGACGGGCCGACCTGTCACCTGACCGCCGGCGTGATGCTGCTCGACCACGACGAGCGCCGGGTGCTGCTGACCCTGCACCCCAAGGTCGGGCTCTGGCTGCAGCTCGGCGGTCACCTCGAGCCCGAGGACGCCTCGCTGCGCGACGCCGCGCTGCGCGAGGCCACCGAGGAGTCGGGCATCCCCGGCATCGTGGTCTCGCAGCAGCCGATCGAGCTGCACGCTCACGAGCTGGGGTCGGGCTTCACCCGCTGCACCGAGCACCTCGACGTGCGTTATGCCGCCTGGGCGCCGGACGGTGCCGAGGAGCAGATCTCCGAGGAGTCCGACGACCTGGCGTGGTGGCCCGTCGATGCGCTGCCCGAGGCCTCCGACCCCGACCTGCCGCACCTGGTCGCGGCTGCCCGCGCCGCCACCCGCCCGGCGCCGTAACCCCTGCACCAACCCCCGATATCGGCCGCTACGACACCTCGCGGCCCCAAAACCCTGCAACAACCCCCGATATCGGCGCTTGCGACACCCCGCCGCCACGAAACTCTGCAACAACCCCCGATATCGGCCGCTACGGCACCTCGCGGCCCCGAAACTCTGCAACAACCCCCGATATCGGCCGCTACGGCACCCCGCCGCCATGAAACTCTGCAACAAGGGCCGATATCGGGGCTTAGGTAGGACGACCCGGCGCCCGGCCCGCGAATCAGTCCGCCCCGTCGACGCCCTCCACGTCGTCCGCGAACGGCTCGGGTCGGTGCTCGGCGTGCGCGACGCCCTCGAGGAAACCCTTGGCCCGCTCCAGGTGCGGGTAGCCCTCGAGCAGCGCCCAGAACCGCGGGCCGTGGCGCGGCACCAGCAGGTGGGCGAGCTCGTGCAGCAGCACGTAGTCGACGACCTCCTGCGGCATCCCCTGCAGGCGGTGCGACAGCCGGATCTGCCGGGTCGCTGGGGTGCACGAGCCCCAGCGGGAGTTCTGGTTGGTCACCCAGCGCACCCCGGCGGGACGGGCCGTCCCCGCGAGGTACGTCCGCGACAGCTGCTCGGCCCGGCGCGCCAGGTCGGCGTCGGAGAACCTCGACCGCCGGGTGCGCGCCGTGATCTTGGCGACCATGTCGTCGACATAGCGCTGCTCCTCGCGCGCCGAGAGCCGGTCGGGCACCATCACGATGATCCGGCCGCCCTCGAGGCGAGCGCTCACCGAGCGCTTGCGCCGGGCACTGCGCCGGATCTCGACCTCGAACTCCGGCTCGGCCGGCGCCGGGCGCCCGCTCTCGAACGGCAGCTGCTGGTTCATACGGACACCGTAGGCAGCCCCACCGACAAGCACCCACCGTCGAGCGGACGTCAGCCGTGAGCCGCCCTGCCGTCGCGCGGCCCGAAGGCGGTCAGCGCGTCCACGTCGCTGTTCGCGGCGGTCAGGAACTCCTCGGCCCACTCGCGCGCACCGGGCATGCCGCACCCGGCGACCTCCTCGACCGCGGCGGGGATGTCGTACGAGCTCACGCGCAGCTGCACCACGCCACCCGGTGCGCGCCCGTCGAGCAGGGCCCAGTGCGCTCCGGCGCGGCCGTACGGCATCCCCACGCTGCCCGGGTTCACCACCAGCCGCCCCGCCACGAGGCGCTGGAACGGCATGTGCGTATGCCCGCAGACGAGGGTGCGCACGTCGTCGGGTACGTCCGCGAGCGCCTCCCGCCACCGGCTCACCCGGGTGTCGACCAGGACGACCTCGTCGTCGTCACGCGGGCTCCCGTGGCAGAACATCACCTCGCCGAAGCCGCCGACCGGCAGCGTCAGCGGATGCGGCAGCCGACGTAGGACGTCTACGTGCTTGTCGCTCAGACTCCTTGCAGCCCAGACGGTTTCGGCATGTTGGCTGTGCTTTCCGTCGACCGTCTCCACGACCTCGCGGTCGGCGTTGCCGCGCACCCAGACGGCCCTGTCCCCCAATCCGAGCAGCCGTTCCATCACCTGCGCGGGCCGGGGTCCGGAGACGATGTCGCCGGTCAGCACGACGCGATCGGCCGCGACGACGTCGGGCTCGGCCAGCACTGCCTCGAGCGCGGGCCGCACCCCGTGGATGTCGGACAGCACGGCGACGGTCGTCACGAGACCAGCATGCCGCGGCGACGGAGCCTGTGGACAACCTCCGGGCCCTGTCGGTGGGTAGTGCCAGGCTGAGCCATCCGACGCCAGAGCCGCCCGACCGCAGGAGGTCCCGTGACCGACACCCCACGGCCGGTGGTCCCCCTGCGCACGACCCGCCGCGGCGAGCACTCCCTCCTCGTGCGCCTCCCGCGCCGGGCGCCGCTGATCGTCGACGACGTGGAGCCCGACCCGGCGAGGGCGTTGCTGGCGCTGGGTGCTTCGTCCTCGCTCGAGCTGCACGCGGTCGCCGAGCGACCGTCGACCCCGGCGCCGATCGCCGACCTGCTCGACCATCTCGCCCGGGCGGCCGAGCGCGCGACGCTGTCGCGCCCCGTGCTGGAGCGGATCCTCGTCGAGGGGCGCGGCACGCTGCCGGCGAGCATCGGCGAGGTGCTGCGCCACTACGCCCTCGACGTCGTCCTGCCCGGCACGCCGGCCGACGACGGGCGGCCGGTGGGGCTCGTCGTCGACGTGACCTGCGAGGCCCTCGACCTCGACGCCTGCGCCGGCTGGCGCGAGCAACGGGTTCCGGTGCTGCCGGTGCTGGTGCGCGGCGACCAGGCGGTCGTCGGGCCGCTGCTGCCGACGCGCGGGCCGTTGTGCGCGCGCTGCCTCGAGCTGCACCGGCTCGACCGCGACCCGCACCGCGCCCACCTGCTCGCCGGGCTCGACACCGGGCTGCGCGACCCGGCCCAGCTCGACCTCGACCCCGCCCACGCGGCCCTGGTCACCGGCCTGGTCGCTACGCTCGTTCGCTGCCTGGCCCACGGCATCCCGGTGCCCCCGAGCCTGTCGCTGACCGCGCGACTGCCCTATCCCGTCGTGCAACACCACGAGTGGGTCCCGCACCCGAGATGCGACTGCGTGACAATGGCGCCATGACCGAGCTGCCCCGCAAGGCCGTCGCGCGCTCCGCGCGACTCGCGACGATCCCCCTCGGCATGGCCGGGCGCGCCGCGATCGGGTTCGGCAAGCGGGTCGGCGGCCAGCCCGCCGAGGCCGTCTCCCGCGAGATGCAGGCGCGCACCGCCGCGCAGGTCTTCGAGGTGCTGGGCGGGCTCAAGGGCGGAGCGCTGAAGTTCGGGCAGACGCTGTCGATGTTCGAGTCGGCCATCCCCGAGGACATGGCCGCGCCCTACCGCGCGACGCTCACCAAGATGCAGGAGGCCGCGCCGCCGCTGCCGGCCCGCACCGTGCACGCGGTCCTGGCCGCCGAGCTCGGCGACGACTGGCGTGACCTGTTCGAGCGCTTCGACGACGTACCGGCCGCGGCCGCCTCGATCGGGCAGGTGCACCGCGCGGTCTGGCACGACGGGCGCGAGGTCGCCGTCAAGGTGCAGTACCCCGGGGCAGCCGAGGCGCTCATGTCCGACCTCACCCAGGTCACCCGTGTCGCGCGGGTCAGCGCCGGATGGGTGCCCGGGCTCGACCTGCAGCCGGTCCTGGAGGAGCTGCGCGGACGGATGGCCGAGGAGCTGGACTACCAGCTCGAGGCCTACTCCCAGGGCCAGATGGCCGAGGCCTACGCCGGCGACCCCGCCATCTGCGTGCCCGAGGTGCTCGAGGTCTCCGAGCAGGTCATCGTCTCGGAGTGGATCGAGGGCCGGCCGCTCGCCGACATCATCCGCGAGGGCACGCCCGACGAGCGCGACGCCGCGGCCGAGCGCTACCTGGAGTTCATCATCAGCGCGCCGCAGCGCACCGGCCTGCTGCACGCCGACCCCCACCCCGGCAACTTCCGGATGCTCCCCGACGGCCGGATGGGCGTGCTCGACCTGGGCGCGGTCAGCCGCCTCCCCGACGGTCTGCCGCCCGCGCTCGGCGCCATGCTCACGCTCGCGCTGGCCGACCGCGCCGAGGACCTGCTCGAGGTGCTGCGCGACGAAGGCTTCGTGCGCTCCAGCATCACCGTCGACGCCGAGTCGCTGCTGACGTACCTCGACGCGTTCCTCGACCCGCTGCGCAGCGACACCTTCCACTTCACCCGCGACTGGCTGCGCGGGATCTTCGCCTACCTCAACGACCCGCGCAGCTCGGAGTTCACCGTCGGCTTCCGGCTCAACATGCCCCCGCAGTACCTGCTGATCCACCGCGCGTGGATGGGCGCGCTGGCGGTGCTGTGCCAGATCGGCGGCACGGTGCCGGTGCGCGGGATCGTCGACGAGTACGTCCCCGGGGCGCGGCTGCCGCAGGTGGGCTGACCCCCATACGCTGGCGCCGTGACCGCTGCGCCCCAGCCGGAGCTCGCCCGCCGCCTCACCACCACCGATGCCGTCGTCGTCGGCCTGAGCGCCATGATCGGCGCCGGCGTCTTCGTCGTCTTCGCCCCGGCCGCCGCGGAAGCCGGCTCGTGGCTGTTCGCCGCCCTCGCCCTCGCGGCGCTCGTCGCGCTGTGCAACGCCACCAGCACCGCCCAGCTGGCCATCGCCTTCCCGACCAGCGGCGGGGCGTACGTCTTCGGCCGGCGCATGCTCGGCCCGACCTGGGGCTTCCTCGCCGGCTGGGGGTTCGTGGTCGGCAAGACCGCCTCGTGCGCCGCCATGGCCCTGACCTTCGCGTCGTACGCCGTCCCCGCCGGAGGTTGGTGGGCTCGGCTCGTGGCGGTGGCCGCGGTGGTCGCGCTGACCGTCGCCAACCTGCGCGGCGTCACCCGCACGGCCCGCGTCGCCTCGGTGCTGCTGGTCATGTCGCTCGTCACGCTGGTGCTGGTGCTCGTCGTGGGGTGGGCCGGGCTCGCGGGTGACCGCCCCGCGGTGACGCCGCTGCCCTCGGGCGACCTGCGCGGCGTGCTGATGGCCGCCGGTCTGCTCTTCTTCGCGTTCGCCGGCTACGCCCGCATCGCGACGTTGGCCGAGGAGGTGCGCCGCCCCCAGATGATCGGGCGCGCGGTGCTCGTCGCCCTCACCACCGCCATCGTGCTGTACGTCGCGGTCGGCGCCACCCTGGTCGCTCTCCTCGGCGACCGGTTGCCCCGGGTGAGCGCGCCGGTGGCCGAGGCCGTCGCCGCGGCCGGCGCCGGCTGGGCCACCCCGGTCGTGCGCGTCGGGGCCGCCGCCGCGGCGCTGGGTGCGCTGCTCGCGCTGCTCGCGGGCGTCTCCCGCACGGCCCTCGCCATGGCCCGCGAGCGCGACCTGCCGGGCTGGTTCGCCGCGGTCGACGAGCAGCACCGGGTCCCGCACCACGCGCAGCTGGTCATCGGCGCCGTGCTCGTGGTGCTCGTGCTCACGACCGACCTGCGCGGGGTGATCGGCTTCTCCTCGTTCGGGGTGCTGGTCTACTACTCCGTCGCCAACGCCTCGGCCTGGCGCCAGCCGGCCGAGGAGCGCCGCTGGCCGCGCGCGGTGCAGGTGGTCGGGCTGCTGGGCTGCCTGGTGCTGGCGTTCTCGCTGCCGCTCACCTCGGTGCTGGCCGGGTGCGCCGTGCTGGCGCTGGGCGTACTGGGCCGCTCGCTCCTGCGCCGCTGAACCCCTCCCCAGTGGCGGGGGCAAGGGCGGGAGGCCGGGGCAGAGCCCGGGGACGGGCGGACAGAACAACGCCCCGGCCGGGGACGACCGGGGCGCTGCCCGTAGTGCGGAACTCGTTGTCATCGCTCAGGATTCGAGGCGACGACGCTCCTGGCGACGACCGCTCAGGGCCACCTGGAGTGACCGCCGTCGGACGCCGACTGGTTCGTGCTGGCGACAGCGTTGCTGCGCCAGCTGCTGCTGCATGAGCTGGTACATCGTGGTGCTCCTGAAGTCTCGGTGCGAAGTGGTGGCGGCGCACGTCACGCGGCCACCGGGTGCTTGCGCGGGCGGCCACGCGGCCGCTTGCGCGGGATGACGACGCCCTGCTGGAAGAGCTGACCGCCCCACACTCCCCAGGGCTCGCGGCGGTCCTTGGCGCCGTCGAGGCAGGCCTGCTGGAGCGGGCACGCGGCGCACAGCGCCTTGGCGAACTCGACGTCCTCGGGGCGCTCGGCGAACCACAGCTCCGGGTCGTTGACCCGGCAGGGCAGCTCGGCGCCGAGGCCGACGGCGTCGACCGCTTGGTCGATCAGGTCGGTGAGCGGCATGGTCTCCTCCTTCATGGTCGTGTGCTGGTGAGCGGCTGGCGTGCTGGTCGGCATCTGCTGGCTTTCTGCTCTGGCCCCGCGACACGAGAAAGGCCGCGGACCCTGTGTCGGGTTCCGCGGCCTGGAGGAGGTCGGTCTGGCTAGACCGGTGCTCTCCTGGGAGCGGAACGGCCGACACGGTCGGCAAAGGTCGGGATGGTGCTGACGAAGGCGGCGTCGTCGCCCTTGGGACGCACGGAGCCCTCGATCAGGGCGTCGTAACCGCCCATGAAGACACCGCCGCGCTGCGCGACACCGATGGCGCCGCAGGCGGACACACGGGTCCCCTGGGCCGCCAGCGGGAGATCACGGAGGATCGGCTGGGCAGCACGCAGAGACGCCGCGGCGATGCCGTGCGGCAGCTGCTTCGTCATGGTGATCGCGTTGTCCATCTGGCCAACCCTCCTCTCGTCTCGATGTCCCCGACCCGGCCGCCGAGGCCGGTGGGCTGAACGATCGAAAGGCTATGGCCGCCCGATAACGCGCGGCAACTTGATTTTCCGTCTAACGTCCCACATCGTGAGACAGCCGATCAGTCGTCCGCGGATCCCATTGCGGCACAACACTTTTCGGCCTCCTGCTCGGGGTCGCCTCCAGCCATCACGGCCAGCACGCCGGCGCCGTAGCGCTCCAGCTTGGTCGTCCCGACCCCCGCGATCTGCCGCAGCTGCGCCTCGCTGGCGGGGCGCTTCTCGGCGATCGCGGTCAGCGTCGCGTCGGTGAACACGACGAACGCAGGCACGCTGGTCGCCCTGGCCACCGCCAGCCGCCAGGCCTTCAGCGCCTCGAACTGCGCGACGTCGTACGTCGGTGGGCAGTCGGCGCACCGGCCCACCTTGCGCTCGGCAGCAGTGGTCAGGTCGCGGCCGCAGCCGGCGCACTTGGACGCCCGGGCCACCCGCCGCTCGCGCACCGGCTTGGCCTTGGGGCGCGAGCGCGCCTGCTCGCCCAGCACGCTCGCCGCGCCGTCGAGGAACCGCGACGGGCGGCGGGTCGCGCGGCCACCGGGCGACCGGGCCGCGGCGAACGAGAGCCCCAGCCGCCGGCGCGCCCGGGTGATGCCGACGTAGAGCAGGCGTCGCTCCTCCTCGATCTCCTGCGGGCCGGTGGCCATCGAGATCGGCAGCAACCCGTCGGAGGCGCCCACGACGAAGACGGTGTCCCACTCCAGACCCTTGGCCGCGTGCAGCGAGGCGAGCGTGACGCCCTGCACGGTCGGCGCGTGCTGCTCCCCCGCGCGCCGGTCGAGCTCGGCGACCAGGTGCGGCAGGCGTACGTCCTCGCCGGCTGCCGCGAAGTCGTCGGCCAGGGTGGCGAGCGCGTTGAGCGACTCCCACCGCTCGCGCTGGGCCCCGCCCGCCGGGGGTTCGACCGACCAACCGGCCCCGGTGATGACGTCGCGCACCAGGTCGCCGAGCGGGGTGCTGCCGTCGTCGCTGCGGGCGGCCGCGCGCAGCAGCAGCACGGCGTTGCGCACCTCGGCGCGGTTGAAGAACCGCTCGCCCCCGCGCACGAGGTAGGGCACCTCGAGCTCGGTGAGCGCGGCCTCCAGCGCCTCGGACTGGCCGTTGGTGCGGAACAGGATCGCCATCTCGGCGGGGCTCTCGCCCGTGTCGACGAGCCGACGCAGCTCGGAGGCGACGCCGCGCGCCTCGGCCTGGTCGTCGGGGTAGGCGGTCAGCTCGGGCGCCGGGCCGCCCGCGCGCTGCGCCTGCAGCTGCACCGCGTCACGTCCCGACCCGGCCAGCACCAGGTTGGCCAGGCCGATGACCTGCGGGGTGGAGCGGTAGTTGCGCACCAGGCGCACCTGCTGCGCCGACGGGTGCCGCTGGCCGAAGTCGAGCAGGTGGCGCGGCGAGGCCCCGGTGAAGGAGTAGATCGTCTGCGCCGGGTCGCCGACGACGCACAGGTCGTCGCGCTCCCCCACCCACTGGTCGAGCAGGTGCTGCTGCAGCGTGTTGACGTCCTGGTACTCGTCCACGACGAAGTGGCGGTACTGCGCGCGGACCTCGCGCGCGATCTCGGGGTGCTCGGCGAGGATCCCGACCATCAGCAGCAGCACGTCCTCGAAGTCGATGACGCCGCGCTCGGTCTTGACCTCCTCGTAGAGCTCGATGAGCCGGGCCATCGCCGTCGGGTCGAGCTCGGCCGGGCTGCGGCCGGCGCGACGGGCCGCCGCGGGGTAGGTCTCGGAGGTCAGCATCGACACCTTCGACCACTCGATCTCGGAGGCGAGGTCGCGCATGACGACCCGGTCGAGCTGCAGCCGCAGCCGCGACGCCGCCTCCCCGACCACCGGCGCCTTGTGCGGCAGCACCTCGGGCGCGGCCCCGCCGATCGCCCGCGGCCAGAAGTAGTGCAGCTGGCGCAGGGCCGCGGCGTGGAAGGTGCGGGCCTGCACCTGCGGGACCCCGAGCGAGCGCAGCCGGGTGCGCATCTCGCCGGCGGCGCGGGCGGTGAACGTCACGGCCAGCACGCGCTGCGGCTGGTAGGCGGCGCTGTGCACGCCGTAGGCGATGCGGTGGGTGATCGCGCGGGTCTTGCCGGTGCCGGCACCGGCCAGCACGACCATCGGGCCGAGCGGGGTGGCAGCGACCGCGCGCTGCTCGGGGTCCAGGCCCTCGAGAACCTCGTCGGCGTTCATCCCCGCCAGTCTCGCAGAGACGTACGACAGCGCCGGCCGGGTGCGGACCGCGCCGCGGTCACCGGCTGCGCGGGTCGTCGAACGGGTGCGGCTCGTCGATCGGACCGCCGAACCAGTCCTCGATGAGCAGCCGCGCGATGGACAGCCGGCCGGGAAGGCCGAGCGTCCCGGCGGCCACCTCCTCGGCGACCTCGGCGCGGGTCAGCCAGCGCGCCTCGACGATCTCGTCGGCGTCGGGGTGCAGCTCGCTGCCCTGCGCCCGGGCGGTGAACCCGACCATGAGCGAGGCGGGGAACGGCCAGGGCTGGTTGCCGCGGTAGGTCGCGCCGGTGACGACCAGCCCGACCTCCTCGAGCACCTCGCGCGCGACGGCTGCCTCGAGCGACTCCCCGGGCTCGACGAAACCGGCGAGCACCGACAGCCGCCCCTGCGGCCACTGGGGTCCGCGGGCCAGCAGCAGCCGGTCGTCGGCGTCGACGACCGCCATGATCACGGCCGGGTCGGTGCGCGGGAACTGGTTGCGCCCCTCGCGGGTGCACACGCGCGTCCAGCCGCTCTCGGAGGGCTCGGTGGGCGCGCCGCAGGCCGGGCAGAACCCTTGTCCCGCATGCCAGTTCGCCAGTCCCTGCGCGCTGGCGAACACGTCGACGTCGTGGTCGTCCAGGGCCACGGCGAGCTTGCGCAGGTTGCCGCGCTGCTGCCCGCCGTCGTCCTCGGGCGGGTGCACGACGGCCAGCACGGTCGCTCCGTCGCGGTCGCGCCCGAGGAGCAGGACCAGGCCGTCGGCGTCGCTCGGGTCACCGGCTCGATAGACGAGCCGCGGCGCGTCGGCGGTGCCGGCGTACGGCGCGCGGTCGCCGAACAGGTCGAGCACCTTGGTGCGCGGGTCGGCGAGGGCCCTCGGGACGGCTTCGGGGTCGCGTCGCAGGATCGCGGCGCGGTCGAGCGCGGATCGCGACAGGCTCAGCTCCAACAAGGTCTCCGTGCTTCCGGCCACGGCTCCCAGGCTAGGCCCCGTCCGGCACGTACCGTTGGGGGCGTGCTTCGTCGACCACTCGTGCTCGCTGCCCTCGCCGACGCCGCGGTCCCCGGACTGCGCCCCATCGAGGTGGAGGGGCAGCCGGTGCGCAGCGGCGCGCCCTACCAGTGCGTCGACGTCACCGGGGAGGACGGCAAGCGCTGGACGGTGCGCGCCTCGCTGACGACCGCCGCCGGGGCGGCCGTCGACAGCAGCAGCGCGCTGGCCCGGCTGCTGCGCCCCCGGCTCGAGGTCGCGCTGCCCGAGGTGGCCGGGGTGGCGCGCACGTCCGACGACAGCATCGTCGCGGTCTATCCGCAGCTGCCCGGCCAGGCGTTGTCCTTCCGCGACCTGCAGGCCCGTTCGCCGCTGGCCCGCTCGCTCGGCACCGTGATCGCGCAGCTGCACGACCTCGACCCGGCCGTCTACGACGAGGCGGGGCTGCCGACGTACGACGCCGAGGCCGTGCGCGCGCGCCGGCTCGGCGACCTCGACCGAGCCGCCGCGACGGGTCATGTGCCGACCGGTCTGCTGGCCCGGTGGGAGCGCGCGATGGAGGGCGTCACGCTGTGGCACTTCCCCACCGTCCCGACGCACGGCACGCTCGACGAGACCGACGTGCTGGTCGACGGTGAGCAGGTGACGGCGCTGGACGGGTGGCAGTCGGCGGCGGTGAGCGACCCGGCCGCCGACTTCGCGCTGCTGTTCCTCGGTGCCGCACCCGACGCGTTCGACACCGTCGTGGAGTCCTACGCCCAGGCGCGCCGCGAGCGGCCCGACCAGCACCTCGAGCGGCGCATCCGGCTCGCGGCCGAGCTGCGGCTGATGGCCGACCTGATGGACGCCCGGGCCGTCGGCGACGAGCACCTGGTGGCGCGCTGCACCCGGGCGCTGCGCCGCCTCGACGAGCAGACCGCGCTCGACGACAGCCTCACCCCGCCCCCGCCCGGCCGCCGCCCCGCCCCGGCCGCGGTGTCCGAGGAGGTCGACCCCGACGACATCGAGTCGGTCGACGAGCACCCGTCGACCGACGACGAGGAGACGCTGGAGATCCCGGTCGCCGGACCCGACGGGCGACCCGCGGGCGCTGCGTCCGAGGAGGGTGACGAGGGTGGCACGGTCGCCGCGGATGGCACGGGCGACCAGGAGTCCGTGGAGGCGAGGCAGTCGGACGCGTCCGCGGACGACGTCACGTCGGTCGGCCACGGCGACGATGACGTGGTTGGGGACGAGGACGTCGCCACGGACGACAACCGGGACGACGCCAGCACCGGTGGCGGGACCGGCACGGGCACCGACGGCCCCCAGGCGGCGGACCACCGCTGACCCGTGCGCGCACGCCCTGCCGGACCACCGCCGAACCGTGCGCCCCACCGCACCCCCCGGCGGACCACCGCCAAGGCGTGACCGCCGTACGCCCTGCCGGACCACCGTCGAACCGTGCGCCCCACCGCACCCAGTGGCGGACCACCGCTGACCGGTGCGCGCACGCCCTGCCGGACCACCGCCGCACCGTGCGCCCCACCGCACCCACCGGCGGACCACCGCCAAGGCGAGACCGCCGTACGCCCTGCCGGACCACCGCCGAACCGTGCGCCCCACCGCACCCCCGGCGGACCACCGCCAAGGCGTGACCGCCGTACGCCCTGCCGGACCACCGCCGAACCGTGCGCCCCACCGCACCTGGTGACGGACCACCGCCGAGGCGTACGGCCGCGCCGCGCCGCACCTCGCACGTGGCGTGCGCCGCGGTCAGCCGGGGATGGTGCGCAGCAGCTCGACCAGGTCGCTCTCGTCCGGCAGGTCGGGCCAGACGGTGACCCCGTCGGCGGCGTAGAAGAACGCCGCACGGACCCGGTCGACCGGCACGTCGCGCAGCCGGGCGTAGGCCACCCGGTAGGCCGCGAGCTGCAGCGTGCGGATGCGGGCGTCGGCACCGCTCGGGGCGCGCCCGGTCTTCCAGTCGACGATGACGAAACCCGTTGTCGCGTCGTCGATCTCGCGGTCGGGGAAGACCGCGTCGATGCGACCGCGAACGGCGATGCCGTCGATCACGGTCTCGACCGCGACCTCGAGCTCCAGCGGCTGCTGCCCCGCCCACTCCGAGTCGAGGAAGTGCTGCTTCATCGCGGGCAGCTGCTCGTCGGGCGCCGGGTCGTCGTCGGCGGCGCCGGGCAGCTCGGTGATGTCGACGAGCGCGGCCTGCGCGAAGTGCTGCTCGACCCACGCGTGGAACGCCGTGCCCCGCCGGGCCGCGATCGCCGGCGGCGTCGGCATCGGGCGCCGCAGCTGCCGGGCGAAGGCGACCGGGTCCGAGGCCAGCGCGACCACCGCCGACGCCGACAGGTGCCGCGGCACCGTGACGACCGGGTCGCGCGGTGCCTGCTGCTGGGCCCGCTCCGCGAGCAGCACGAAGATCTCGTCGTCGTGCTCGTCGAGCGGCAGCGCGCCCTGGTCGGGGACCGTCTCGAGCGCCGCCCGCACGGCGTCGGCGCCGTCGGCCAGCTGCTCGCGCCGCCGCCCGAGCGGGTCGTGCGGCCACACGGCGGTGGGCAGCTCGGCGAGGGTGGGGTTCTCGGGCTTGACCCCGTCCTCGACGACCGGCGGCTCGACCCAGGTCCCGCGCTCGACGAGCCCGGCGTCGACCAGCTCGGTGAGGAAGCGTGAGGTCACCCGCGGGCTCGTTGTCGTGTCCCAGACCGGCGCGGTGAGCAGCAGCGCGGAGCGCGCCCGGGTGAGCGCGACGTACGCCAGTCGCCGCTCCTCGGCGATCGCCCACTGCCCGCCCTCGGCGAAGAAGGCGCTGATCCGCCCGCGCAGCTCCTTCACGTCGGGGGCGGTGGACCACTCCAGCACCGGCAGGCCCTCGCGGTCGCCGCGCAGGGCGTACGGCAGCTCGCTCACCCCGCTGACCCACGCCTTGTCGTTGAGCGCCCAGGAGGCCGGCTGGCCGGGGCTGCCCTGGCTGCTGATCCGCCACCCCGGCGGGTCGGCGCACCACTGCGATCCGCCGTTGTGCGCGGGGAAGACCGCCTCGCTGAGCCCGGGGACGGCGACGGCGTCCCACTCCAGGCCCTTGGCCGCGTGGACGGTGAGCACCTGCACCGCGTCGTGCTCGACCTCGAGGTAGCCCTGGTCGAGGCCGCGCTCCTCGCTCTCGGCCGCGTCGAGCCACTCCAGGAGACCGCCCAGCGTGGGCCGGTCGGCCGAGGCGGCGAAGCCGGCACTGACGTCGGCGAACGCGTCGAGGTGGACGCGCGCGGTGGCCGGGGTGTGCTCGGGGCGGGCCAGCACCTCGATGTCGAGCCCGAGCGCCTGCTCGCCCTCGTGCACCAGCTCGGTGAGCGGCAGCCCGGTCAGCGAGCGCATGCGGCGGATCACGCTGCGCAACCGGCGCAGCCTGCGCAGCGCGGCCTCGCTCACCCGCTCGTCGTCGGGCCCGCGCCAGTCGGCGTCGGGCAGCTCGTCGACGGCCTCGGCCAGGGACGCCTGCTCGCGGCTGTCACCGGCGATGTCGACCTGGCGGCCGGACGTCTCGGGCGCGCCGCGCCGCAGCAGCTCGCGCGACCACGCGGCCAGCCCGTCGAGGTCGGCGGGGCCGAGCCGCACCGCCGGACCCACCAGCAGCCGCATCAACCGGTCGCCGCGCGAGGGGTCCTGGACCACCCACAGCAGGCTCACCAGGTCGTTGACCTCGGGGGTGGTGAGCAGACCACCGATGCCGACGACCTCGACGGGGAGGCCGGCCGCGCTCAGCGCCTCGGCAACCGCTGGGAACTGCGAGCGCTTGCGGCACAGCACCGCCGCGGCCGCCCCGGTGCGGTGCCCCTCGTCGTCGAACCAGCGACCGCGCACCCACGCGGCCACCGCCCGGGCCTCGTCGGCGGCCGTGAGGTGCCGCTCGGCCAGCACCGCGCCCTCCCCGGCACCGGGCCGCGGTCGCAGGGTCGTGACCGGGACCAGGCTGGCGTCGCGCAACGGGCCGGCCGCGTGGTTGGCCGCGTCGAGCACCGCCGTGTCGTTGCGCCAGCTCGTCGACAGCGGCACCACCCGGGCCGGCCCGTCGGCGTCGCGGAACCGGTCGCGGAAGGCCGCCAGCGTGGTCGCGCTGGCGCCCCGCCAGCCGTAGATCGACTGGTGCGGGTCGCCCACCGCGGTCACCGGCACCCGCTCGCCCTCGGCGGCGAACAGCGACTCCAGCAGCACCAGCTGCGCCTCGCTGGTGTCCTGGAACTCGTCGAGCAGCACCGCCCGGAACTGCTGCCGCTCGCGCTGCCCGACGACGGGGAACGCCTGCGCCAGCCGGGCGGCGACGCTCATCTGGTCGGCGAAGTCGAGCGCCGACCGCTCGCGCTTGAGCTCGGCGTAGCGCTGCAGCATCGGGACGACCTGGGTGCGCGACAGCGCGGTGTCGCGCAGCTTCTTGACGTCTTCGCCCAGCGAGCGCAGACCCGCTCCGAACGGCAGCGCGTCGATCGCCTCGACCAGGCGCAGGTCGTGCGCCAGCAGCTCCTCCGGCGTGCGCAGGTGCTCGGCGAGCTGACCCGCGAGGTCGACGACGTCGGCCGTGATCGTGCGCTCGGTGCGCTCGAGCGCGTCGACGGGACCGTCGTACGCCGTCACCACCGCGTGCGCCAGCTGCCAGGAGGCCGCCTCGGACAGCATGCGCGAGTCGGGCTCGACCCCGAGCCGGAGCCCGTGCTCGCGCACGATGCGCCCGGCGTAGGCGTGATAGGTGGACACCGTCGGGCTGTCGCCGAGGCCGGGGGTGCCGTCGTCGTCGACGTGCGGGGTCCACAGACCCACCCGCTCCAGCCGGCGCAGCCGCCGGCCGATGCGCTCGGCGAGCTCGCCGGCGGCCTTGCGGGTGAAGGTGAGACCGAGCACCTCCTCGGGTCGCACCAGCTCGTTGGCCACCAGCCACACGACCCGGGCCGACATGGTCTCGGTCTTGCCCGACCCGGCCCCCGCCACGACGAGCAGCGGCGCGAGCGGCGCCTCGATCACCGCCCGCTGCTCGGGGGTCGGCCGGTGCTGGCCGAGGGCGTCGGCGATCGCGTCGGCGTCGTGGCGCACCTGGACCGGCGCCTGGTCGGCGACTGCTGAGCTCACTCCGACACCACCCCTCCCTCGGGCTGCAAGGGGCAGCAGCGCTTCACCGGGCACATGCGGCACCGCTCCCCGATCTTGGCGAGCACCGTCGCCCCGGCCATCCCCTCGGCCGCCTCGTCGACCAGCTCGTGCGCCCAGGTCTCCTCGCCCTCGAGCGGCGGCTGCGGCTGCACCGCGAACTTCTTGTTCGCGCGCAGCTGCACCAGGGCCGCGCCGGCGCTGGTGTCACCCTCGGCGAAGGCGCCCCCCAGCACGGCCACCTGGTAGGCGCCGAGCTGCGGGTGCTCCGGCAGGTCGTTCTTGGGCACCGGGGTGGAGCTGGTCTTGTAGTCGATCACCCGCAGGCCCTGCTCGCCGTGCTGCTCGAGGCGGTCGACCTCGCCGCCGAGCCGGGCCCGGCCGCGGTCGAGCCGGAACGCGCGCTCGACGCCCACCGGCTCCCACCCGGCCGCCTTGGCCTCGTCGAGGTAGGCGCGCAGCTTGTCGATCATCTGGTGGGCCTGGGCGCGCTTGCGCTCGGACATCCAGGTGTCGCCGAGCCCGAGCCGCACCCACCGCTCGTCGAGCGCGTCGTGCATCGCGTCGGGGTCGGTGTCGCCGAGCTCGGCGGCGATCTCGTGGATGAGCGTGCCCTCGCCCGCGGCGCCGACGTCGGGGCCCTCGCCGCCGCGCGTCGTGAGCAACCAGTTGAGCCCGCACGTGCTGAACGCGTCGAGCTTGGAGGGGCTGATGCGCACCCGCTGGTCGGGCCGGCGCAGCGGCCGGTCGTCGGTCAGCTCGGTGAGCGCCCACCACGAGTCGGGGTCGGCCCCGGCGATCCCCTCACGGCTCATCCGGGCCAGGTCGCGGGCGGCACGCTCGCGCTGCTCGGGGGTCGTCTCGGGGCTCGCCAGCGAACGGCGCAGGTCGGCTACGGCCGCCGGCAGGGTCATCGGCCGGGGCACGTCGGTGAACGGGCGCAGCAGCTCCAGGTGGTCGTCTGAATCCGCTTGCTGCTCAAGGGGATCCACGATGTCGAGATAGACCGACGGCTGCTCGTCCTCGGAGCGCACGGCCGTCACCACCACGCGCTCGCGCGCGCGGGTGAGCGCGACCAGGAACTGCCGGGTCTCGTCGTGACGCACCGCGGCCTGCGCCTCGCGGTAGGTCGAGCCGCGCCCGGTCAGCACGTCGACGAGCTGCTCGGAGCCGAGCAGCGAGCCGCGCAGCCGCAGGTCGGGCCACACGCCGTCCTGCACGCCGGCGACCACGACCGTGTGCCACTCGCGGCCGGCCGCCGCGGCCGGGGTCACGAGCGCCACCTGCTCGTCGTCGGGCGCGCGCG
This sequence comes from Barrientosiimonas humi, assembly GCF_006716095.1. Lineage (NCBI taxonomy): Bacteria > Bacillati > Actinomycetota > Actinomycetes > Micrococcales > Dermacoccaceae > Barrientosiimonas > Barrientosiimonas humi. The sequence goes on along the minus strand of NZ_VFOK01000001.1, from coordinate 515,239 downwards.
CCACCAGGCTGTCGCCCGGCACGTCCTGGCTGCGCAGGTGCTCGAGGAAGTCGCGCACGCCGTGGGCGGGCAACCGGTCGACGTAGGCCGCCGCCGCACCGAACAGCGCCACCACCGCGTCGAGGTCGCGGTCGGCCCGCTCCCCCGACACCCCACCGGCCAGCGCCCGCTGCTCCCACGGCTCGGCCAGACCACTGGCCTGCCACATCGCCCAGAGCACGGTCTCGGCGGTCGCCCCGGGCTGCGCATAGGCCTCGCGGCCAGCACGTACGACCGTCGCCACCCGGCGCACCGCGCTCGCCTCGGGGCCGAGCAGGCGCAACCGGTCGGGGTCGTCGACCACCGCGGCCGACAGCAGCTCGTCGCTGTTGCGCTCGCCCCCGGCCTCGATCTCGGCCCGGCGCAGCTCGCGCCGCAACCGCCGCAGCGTCACCGCGTCGGCACCGCCCAGCGGCGACGTCAGCAGGTCGACCGCCAGCTCCGCGCTGATCGCTCGCGGCTCCTCCGCCGCCCCGGCGCGCAGGCTCGCCCGGTCGGCATCGTCGCCCGCGGCTCGCTCGCCCGAGCCGAGCGCGAGGTCGATGGCGACGTCGAGGCACATCAGCAGCGGGCGCACCGCAGGCTCGTCGCGCAGCGGGACGCTCGCGGGTGGCGTGGCCACCGGCACGCCCGCGGCGGCCAGCGCCCGGCGCAGCGGAGCCGTGCGGCCCCGGCCGCGCACGACCACCGCCAGGTCGGACCAGGCCACGCCGTCGAGCAGGTGCGCGCGGCGCAGCACGCCGGCGACGAACTGGGCCTCCTGCGCGACCGCGCGCAGCAGCGCCACCTCGACCCGGCCGCCCGGCCGCGTGCTCAGCTCGCGGTGCGCTGCGCCCCCGACCGCGCCGACGCGCGTGCTGACCCGCTCGGCGGCCGCGCGCAGCTCGGCGGGCTGCCGGTGGGAGTGGGTGAGCACGAACGGCTCGCCCGCACCCCACTCGGTCGCGAGCTGCCCGGCCAGCCGCGGGTCGGCCCCGCGGAAACCCTGCACGGTGCTGTCGGGGTCGGCCAGCAGCCGCACCTGCGTCTGCGGCCCGACGAGCGTGCGCAGCAACCGCGCCGCCGCGAAGGTCAGCTCGTGCGCCTCGTCGACCACGACGAACCGGATCGTGTCGCGCGCCCGGGCGAGGGCCTCGGGGTCGTCCTGCAGGAGCTCGGCGGCGGCGCCCAGGATCCACGCCGGGTCGTACGCCCCCGGCCGGCTCAGCGCCGTCACGCCGTCGTAGTCGGCGAGCACCTGGGCGGCCGCCACCCAGGCCGGGCGGTCGAGCTGCTCGCCCAGCTCTCGCAGCCGCGGCGCGTCGAGACCCCACTCGACCGCGCGCATCAGCAGATCACGCAGCTCGGCCCGAAAACCCCTGGCGCCCAAGGCTTCTCGCAGGTCGACCGGCCACGGCGGAGACGGGGCGTCACCCGCGGCATAACCCGCCAGCAGCTCGCGCAGCACGACGTCCTGCTCGGGACCGCTGAGCAGCCGCGGCGTCGGGTCGCCGCGCAGCGCGGCCGCCTGGCGCAGCAACCCGAAGCCCAGCGCCTGGTGGGAGCGCGACAGCGGCTCGCTGGTCGTGCCGGCCAGCCGCGCGGTGACCCGGTCGCGCAGCGCGGCGGCGGCCTGCCGCGTCGGCGACAGCACCAGGCAGTGCTCGGGGGCCACCCCGCGCGCCACCGCTGCGGCCACCATCTCGACCGCCACGAGCGACTTGCCCGTGCCCGGCGCGCCCCGCACCAGCAGCACCGGGTCGGTGGCGTCGACGGCGCGCTGCTGGACCTCGTCCAGCAGCGGTGGGGCGGCTCCGAGCTCGGCCGCGCGACGCATCCTCAGCACGGCGCCATCCCATCACGCAGCACCGACAACGCTCAGTCGCGCGGGGCATCCTCGTGCGGCACGGCCACCGGCGCCTCCAGCGGGTGCCGGGCCAGCGTCAGGTCCACGCGCTCACCGCGCAGCGGCGTGCCCTCGGAGCGGTAGTGCTCCAGCGCGGTCGCCTCGTGGCACTGGGGCGGTCGCCCGTCGGCGCGCAGCACCCGCCACCACGCGACCAGGGACCCGTAGCGCGACATCACCTGGCCGACCTGCCGCGGACCGCACCCGGCGGCCCGCCCCACGTCGCCGTAGCTCACCGCGCGCCCGGGCGGAACCTGGTCGACCACGGCCAGCACCCGGTCGGCCACCTCGGGCAGCTCGCGCACCTGCTGCGCGCCCTCGCCGACGGGCTCGTCCACGGTGTCCCCCACGAGATCAGTACGTCGGCACGGCCGGGTCGACGTCACGCGCCCACGCGAGCACGCCGCCGTCGAGCGAGCGCGCCGCGCGGCCGGTGCCGGCCAGCAGCAGGCGTACGGCCTCCGCGGAGCGGCCCCCGGACTTGCAGACCAGGACGAGCGGCCGCTCGTCGTCGGCGAGCAGCGCGAAGGCCGACCCGTCGCGGAACGCCTCGAGCGGCACCGCCTCGCTCCCCGCGATCGCCGCGATGCTGCGCTCGGCCTCGCCCCGCACGTCGACCACCCGCACGGCGTCGTCGCGCAGCAGCGCCGAGACCTCCTGCGCGGAGACGGTGGGTACGTCGTCGACGGCGACCGTGCACGTCACCTGCTCGGTGCGCGGCGCGCGGATGGTGGGGGCGTCCCCGCAGACCGCGCAGCCCGGGTCGCGGCGCACCGGGACGGCGTCCCAGGTCTGGCGCAGCGCGTCGTGCACCAGCAGCCGCCCGACCAGCGGGTCGCCGACGTCCATGAGCAGCTTCAGCGCCTCGGTGGCCTGCACCGCCCCCACCGTGCCGGCGAGCGCGCCGAGCACCCCGCCCTCGGCGCACGAGGGGACCTGCCCGGCCTCGGGCGGGCGCGGGAAGACGCAGCGGTAGCACGGACCGTGACCGGCCCACCACACCGCGACCTGCGCGTCGAACCGCAGGATCGAGGCCCACACCAGCGGCACGCCCGCGAGCACGCACGCGTCGTTGACGAGGTAGCGGGTCGCGAAGTTATCGGTGCCGTCGACGACCAGGTCGGCGCCGGCGACCAGGCCGGCCACGGACTCCTCGGTGATGCGCTCGCGGCGGGGCGACAGACGTACGTCGGGGTTGAGGGCGGCGAGCCGCTCGGCGGCGACCTCGGCCTTGGGCCGGCCGATGTCGTCGGTCGCGAACAGCACCTGCCGCTGCAGGTTGGTGAGGTCGACGGTGTCGTCGTCGACGAGGGTCAGCTCGCCGACGCCGGCGGCCGCGAGATAGCTGAGCACCGGGGCGCCGAGCCCGCCGGCGCCCATCACGACGACGCGCGAGGCGGCCAGCCGGCGCTGGCCCGCCGCGCCCACCTCGGGGAGCAGCAGGTGCCGGGCATAACGCGCACTGGTCACCGGCCCATTGTCACCCCGGCAGCGCCCGGTCGAGAACGGATCGCGCTCCGGTGAACTCGTGGGTAACGAATCACCCATAAGATTGCCCGAGCTATACGAGGAGGCAAGCCAGGTGTCTGTTCCCGAGACTCGCGGCCGGTCGGGGCGTCTTCCCCGCTCGGCGCGCCGCGCCCAGCTGATGGAGGCGGCGCAGTCGGTCTTCGTCGAGTCGGGCTATCACGCCACGGCGATGGACGAGATCGCCGAACGCGCCCAGGTCAGCAAGCCGGTGCTGTATCAGCACTTCCCCGGCAAGCTCGACCTGTACCTGGCGCTGCTGGAGACGCACACCTCCGAGCTGCCCTCGCTCGTGCAGGACGCGCTGGACTCCACGACCGACAACTCCGAGCGCGTCGCGGCCGCGGTGGGCGCCTTCTTCGACTTCGTCGAGCGCAAGGACGCCGCCTTCCGGATGGTGTTCGAGTCCGACCTGATCAACGAGCCCGAGGTGGCCCGGCGGGTGCTGCGCGCGTCCGACAAGTGCGCCGAGTCGGTCGCCGCGGTCGTGCAGGAGGACACCGGTCTGCCGCACGAGCAGTCCAAGCTCATCGGGGTCGCGCTGGTCGGCATGTCCCAGGTGGTGGCCCGCTACTGGATCGCCCGCGGCGACGACATCCCGCGCGAGGAGGCCTCGCGCATCGTGTCGACGCTGGGCTGGCGCGGCCTCACCGGCTTCCCCAAGCAGGACGAGAGCGAGACCCCACCGGCCTGACGCGCGGGCGGCTGCCTACGCTGACCGAAACGTCGCCGCACTCGAAAGGAAGGCACCGTGGAGGTTCGTATTGGCGTGCAGAACGTCGCACGAGAGGTGCTCGTCGACACCGACCTGAGCACCGACGAGGTCGAGAAGGCCGTCACCGAGGCACTGGCCTCGGGCGGCCCGCTGACCCTCGCAGACAGCCGCGGCCAGCGTGTGGTCGTGCCCGGCACCGCGATCGGCTACGTCGACATCGCGGGCGAGACGAAGGGCCGCGTGGGTTTCGGCGGCTGACGACAGACGCAGCGCACGACGAACGGCCCGACCCCTCGCGGGGGTCGGGCCGTTCGCTTGCCTACGGTCGTACGCCTGCTGCGGCTCAGCGAGCGCGGCCGCTGCCGTCCATGCGGCCGGGCAGCGAGCTGCCGACGCGCTTGGACTGCATGCCGGCGTAGGCGCCCACACCGATCACGGCGAGGACGACGCTGATGATCAGCGGGATCCACTGGATGCCGCCGTCGTCGTTGATGCCCAGCAGCGAGTAGCTGATGAGGCCGCCGAGGAAGGCGGCGACGATGCCGATCAGGATCGTCGCGACGATGCTGATGCCCTGCTTGCCGGGCATGACGAGGCGGGCCAGGGCGCCGACGATGAGGCCGACGACGATCCACCAGATGATCTGAGAAACCATGTGACACAGCTCCTTCGTTGGACCGCGTCCGCGGTCCCGTGTGCGGCCCGTGCGCAGGGGAGGCGCACGGGATCTTTCTGCCTCGACTTTGCCGTTGGTGGGGGCCATTGGCAAGGACACGCGCGGGGATGTCCAGCGATCGCCCGATCTTGTGCCGTAATCGATATACAGCGATACCCGCAGGGGTGTGGCGCCCCCTTCCGAAGCGCTACTCAGTCGCTCCCGCGCGGCGCGGAACGCCTCCCCAGGGGTGGGTCGGGGCCGTCAGGCCTGCAGGCCGAGCGCCTCCATGCGGGCGGTGTGGTTGCCGGTGATCCGGGCGAAGAGCCGGGTGAGCTCGGCGAGGTCGGCGCCGGTGCCGCTGCCGTCGTCGACGAGCAGCCCGGTGATGGCGTCGCGGTCGGCCGCGACCCGCTGAGCCTGGGACAGGGCCTCGCCCATCATCCGGCGCCCGAACAGCGCCAGCCGGCCGGCGACCTTGTCGTCGTCGGCGATCGCCGCGCGCAGCGTGGCGGCGGCGAACTCCACGTGCGACCCCCGGCCGAGCACGTCGGCGACGAGGTCCTGGGTCTGGGGGTCGACGTACTTGGCGATCTCCTTGTAGAAGTCGGCGGCCAGGGCGTTCCCGCTGTAGACCTTCATCAGCCCCTCGAGCCAGCTGCCCGGCTCGGTGCGGCGGTGCCACTCGTCGAAGCTCGCGGCGAACGGCTCCATCGTCTTCTCGGGGCTCGCGCCGAGCTCCTCGATGCGCGCGGTGAGACGTTCGTACTGCGCGAACTCGGTGACCGCGACCTGGGCCAGGCGCATGCGGATCGACATCTCGGGGGCGCCCTCGGCGTCGCGCACGATGGTGAAGAACCCGACCAGCTCGCCGTAGGCCAGCGCCCCCAGCAGGTCCAGGACCCCCTCGCGGAACGCCGGGTCGGACAGGTCGCGCGGGGAGCCCTCAGCCATGGCTCGATGCTAGTCATGCCCGACCCACCCGATACGATGAGCGCGACAACTGGTGCCCGGTCGGCTTGCGACGACTTGACCGAGCCCGCCTCCGCGCGGGCATGGAGAACTCCGATCGGCTCCTGGACCTGAGGGGGCCCGCACGGTCGTGCGCGCGGCCCCGCCGATCGAGAAGAGCACACCCCGTGACCGACCAGAGCATCCCCACCGTCGAGGGCTCCCCCGAGCCGGGCGAGACCACGTTCGCCGACTTCGACGTCAACCCCGACATCGTGCAGGCGCTGCGCGAGTCCGGCATCGTCAACCCGTTCCCCATCCAGGCCATGACGCTGCCCGTGGCGCTCGGCGGCCACGACATCATCGGGCAGGCCAAGACCGGCACCGGCAAGACGCTGGGCTTCGGCGTGCCGATCGTGCACAACGCCGTCACCCCGACCGACCCCGGCTTCTCCGAGCTGCCCTCCCCCGGCGCCCCGCAGGCGCTGGTGGTGGTGCCGACCCGCGAGCTCGCCGTGCAGGTCGCCGGCGACCTGGAGCGCGCCGGCAAGAAGCCCGGCGCCCGGGTGCTCACGGTCTACGGCGGCCGCGCCTACGAACCGCAGATCGAGGCGCTGCGCCGCGGCGTCGAGGTCGTGGTCGGCACCCCCGGCCGACTGATCGACCTGTCGGCCCAGGGCCACCTGAACCTGTCGTACGTGCGCATCGTGGTGCTCGACGAGGCCGACGAGATGCTCGACCTGGGCTTCCTGCCCGACGTCGAGAAGCTGCTGGCGCAGACGCCGGCCTCGCGCCAGACCATGCTGTGGAGCGCCACCATGCCGGGCGCGGTCGTCGCGCTGGCCCGCCGCTACATGACCCAGCCCACGCACATCCGCGCGATGTCCGAGGAGGGCGAGGACGGCCACACCGTCAAGGCGATCGAGCAGTTCGTCTACCGCGCCCACGCCATGGACAAGGTCGAGATGCTCGCCCGCATCCTGCAGGCCGAGGAGCGCGGGCTGACGATCGTGTTCACCCGCACCAAGCGCACCGCCGCCAAGGTCGCCGACGAGCTGGTCGACCGCGGTTTCGCCGCAGCCGCCATCCACGGCGACCTCGGTCAGGGCGCCCGCGAGCAGGCGCTGCGGGCCTTCCGCACCGGCAAGGTCGACGTGCTGGTCGCCACCGACGTCGCCGCCCGCGGCATCGACGTCGAGAACGTCACCCACGTCATCAACTACCAGTGCCCCGAGGACGAGAAGACCTACGTCCACCGCGTCGGCCGCACCGGTCGCGCCGGCAACACCGGCATCGCCGTGACCTTCGTCGACTGGGACGACATGCCGCGCTGGGGGCTGATCAACAAGGCCCTCGACCTCGGCATCCCCGAGCCGGCCGAGACCTACTCCTCCTCCCCGCACCTGTACGCCGACCTCGACATCCCCGCCGGGGCCAAGGGCACCCTGCCGCGCTCCGAGCGCACCCGCGCCGGGCTGGACAGCGAGGCGATCGAGGACCTGGGCGAGACGGGCAAGTCCCGCGGCGGTTCCGCCGGCCGGGGCGGGCAGCGCGGCGGTGGCCGTGGTGGCTCGCGCGGTGGCGGCCGCTCCCGCGGCGGCCAGCGCGGCGACCAGCGCGAGCCGAAGGCCGCGAGCGAGACCCCGCGCCGCTCGGGCGACGCGCCGCGGCGCCGCCGTCGTCGTACGCGTGGGGGCCAGTCCGGCCAGAGCACCCCGTCGCAGGACTGACCGGGAGCGGCGCGGTGGCCGAGGCAGAGTCACGGTTCAGCCCCGAGTCGGTGGCGATCCTGCGCAACGCCGACCGCCGGCTGCGCTCGGCCGACCGCGGCGACACCACCCGCCGTTATGCCGCGATCAAGGCGGCGCTGGCCGGGCTGGCGCCGCTCGACGCGTTCTACATCGGGCACTTCCGGGGCGAGAGCAGCATCGTGCTGTCCTACATCTTCGACGGCGACCAGCGGCTCGCCTCCGAGATGCTCACCGCCGCGCCGGGCGGCGTCTCGCACTGGGTGCGCTCCTCCGGCAAGCCCTACCTCTACAGCCAGGACGACGGCCGCATGCTGCACCGCGGCGCGCCGCTCGGCGACGCCGAGCAGCTGTCCAACGACGCCGTGTTCACGCCCCTGCTGGACGTCGAGACCGGCGAGCCGGTGGGCATGATCAGCTCGCAGAGCCTGAAGCCGCACACCTTCTCCGAGGAGTTCGTGCGCGCCCAGACCTGGCTGTCGCGCGCGCTGATGGTCTCCCTGCTGCAGGACGAGCAGCTGGGCGGTGAGCTGTACGAGCTCTACCCCGAGCTGGACAGCGAACGGGTGCGCACCGAGGCCGACCTGCTCAACCGCATCGGCGAGCGTCTCGACGTGCTCACCCGCACGCTGCAGGAGCTGCGGCGCAGCGCCGACGACGCCGGCATCGCCACCGTCTCCGGCCAGGCGAAGGAGGCGACCGACCTGTGCGAGCGGGTGCAGACCGAGGTCGCCGAGCTCATCCGCACCTACCAGCCGCCGGTGGTCTCCACCGACCTCACGGCCCGCGAGGTCGAGGTCGCCGTGCTCATCGCGCGCGACGGCTCCAGCAACGCCGAGCTCGCCCGCCGGCTGCACATCTCCGAGAAGACCGTGAAGACCCACGTGGGCAACGTGCTGCGCAAGCTCGGCGTGACCCAGCGGGCCGCGATCGCCTGGACGCTGCCGCCCGAGCTGCTCGGCCGGGTCCCCGAGACCGAGGCCGAGCAGGAGTCCTAGGACCGGTCCCGGTCGGGTCCCTCGGCCAAGGTCGTAGGACCTACGCGAGGGAAAGATCGGCCGTAGTCCCATGGCGAGCGCAGCGCCCGCTCGCGCACCATGGTTACAGGCAAGCGGTCGGGGGGCCGCGAGCCGACGTGAACGGCGCAGGGGGAAACCGCCGTCACGCGCCACGGGGGGCGCCGGTCGACGAGGGGATCGCCGGCGCCACCCACGGCGGAGCTCGAGTCGGCGGCTGCCGGTGAACGACCGCAGGGGGTCGCTCAGCGGCAGCCGCCGACCACGTTCGTACGCCCGAATTCCTAGGGCTTCAATCCGGTCACGACCTGCGCGCGGGCCTAGTCTCGACTTGATCTGATCTAGGCGTTGCACAAAAGTAGGTAGTCGGTCTTCGGCCAGGTCCGGTAGGCCGCACCGTCTGAAGCAGATGACGACCGCACGAAACGACGTACGACGACGAGCGAGGTCGATCCGTGTCAACGACACGAAATGAGCACGAGCGCACCGACGGGTTCTACCCCGACGAGCCCCACGACACCGGGGCGACGGCTGCGCCGCCCGAACCCAGCCACCCGCTGCTCGGCGGCATCCGCGGACCGATCCGCGAGCCGTGGGGCGAGCGCAACAGCAGCGGTGTCGACTGGCTGATCTTCGGCGTCACCTCGGTGCTGGCGCTGGCCTTCGTGGCGTTCGGGTTCTCCGCGCCGCAGCAGCTGAGCGAGACGTCCGGCGACGCCCTCGGCTGGGTCATGAACACGACCGGCTGGCTGTTCGTGACGCTGGCCTCGGCGTTCGTGGTGTTCGCGATCTGGCTGGCCGCGAGCCGCTACGGCAACATCCCGCTCGGCGCCGACCACGAGAAGCCGGAGTTCCGGACGGTCTCGTGGATCGCGATGATGTTCAGCGCCGGCATGGGCATCGGCCTGATGTTCTTCGGTGTCGCCGAGCCGCTGTCGCACTACCTGTCGCCGCCGCCCGGCTCCGGCGCGGAGGCGCAGACCCCCGAAGCCACGCAGGTCGCGATGGCCACGACGCTGTTCCACTGGACGCTGCACCCCTGGGCGATCTACGCCGTCGTCGGCATCGCGATCGCCTACGGCACGTTCCGCAAGGGCCGCCGCCAGCTGATCTCGGAGGTCTTCCGGCCGCTGCTCGGCGAGCGGGTCGAGGGCCCCATCGGCAAGATCATCGACATGCTCGCGATCTTCGCGACGCTCTTCGGCTCGGCCGCGTCGCTCGGTCTGGGCGCGCTGCAGATCTCCGCGGGTCTGCAGGCCACCGGCTGGGTCGACACCGTCGGCCAGTTCACCCTCGTCGCGATCATCGGCCTGCTGACCATCGGCTTCGTGCTGAGCGCCGTCTCGGGCGTGGCCCGCGGCATCCAGTGGCTGTCCAACATCAACATGGTGCTGGCCCTGGTGCTGGCCGTGTTCGTGTTCGTGGTCGGCCCGACGATCTTCATCCTCAACCTGCTGCCGACCGCGATCGGGAGCTACTTCGACAACCTGGCCAGCATGGGTGCCCGCACCGACGCCTCGGGCGGCGCCGCGATGCACGACTGGCTCGCCGGCTACACGATCTTCTACTGGGCCTGGTGGGTCAGCTGGACGCCCTTCGTCGGCATGTTCATCGCCCGGATCAGCAAGGGCCGCACCATCCGCCAGTTCGTGACCGGTGTGCTGCTGGTCCCGAGCCTGGTCAGCCTGGTCTGGTTCGCCATCTTCGGTGGCGCCGCGATCTGGCAGCAGAGCCAGACCAAGGACCTCGCGGCGGCCGACGGCTCGGTGAACTCCGACACGGCGCTGTTCCAGGTGCTCGACCACTTCCCGCTCGCCACGGTCGCGGCGGTACTGGTGATGTTCCTGGTCGCGATCTTCTTCGTGTCCGGTGCCGACGCGGCGTCCATCGTGATGGGCACGCTGTCCGAGCGGGGCGACACCGAGCCCGCCCGCGGCACGGTCATCTTCTGGGGTGTCCTCACCGGTGGCGTGGCCGCGGTCATGCTGCTGGCCGGGTTCGCCGAGGGAGACGCGTCCGCGGCACTCACCTCGCTGCAGAACATCACGATCGTGTCGGCGCTGCCGTTCGTGCTCGTGATGGCCGTGATGTGCTTCGCGCTGGTCAAGGACCTCAACGCCGACCCGATGATGCGCCGCGGCGCCCTGGGTCAGGAGCTGGTCGAGCGCGCGGTCATCGAGGGCGTGACCGAGCACGGCCCCGAGGGTCTGCACCTGGTCACCCGCGCCCGCCGCGCCGTGCGCCGCGAGCGCGTCGACGGCCGGGTCGACCCGCGCGACAACGGCTCGGACGGGCACGACGGGTCGCGGACGAGCGACTTCTAGGGACGCACGATCGAGGTGCCGCTGCTCGCGAGCGCCTCGATCTGCTCCAGCACAGCCGGCTCGGTGAGGTTCTCACCGAGCCGGTTGGGCTTTCCGGTGCCGTGGTAGTCGCTGCTGCCGGTGACGAGCAGGCCGAGCCGGTTCGCCAGGTCGAGGGCGTGCGAGCGCGCCGGCTCGTCGTGGTCACGGTGGTTCGCCTCCAGCCCCGCGAGACCCGCGGCCGCCATCTCCTCCACCACCGGGTCGGCCACCACGCGTCCGCGCTGGGCCGCGAACGGATGGGCCATGACGGCGACGCCGCCCGCTCGGCGCAGCAGGCGTACGGCCTCGACGGGGTGCGGCGCGTAGTGCGGCACGTGGTAGCGCGACCGGGAGTGCAGCAGGTCGGCGAACGCGGCCGACCGGTCGGGCACGACCCCGTTCGCCACGAGGGCGTCGGCGATGTGCGGACGGCCGATCGTGGCGCCCTCGCTGGCCTGGGCGAGCACGTCGTCCCAGGTGATCGGGTAGTCCTGCGCCAGCCGGTCGACCATCGTGCGCGCCCGGCCGACGCGCGACTCGCGCGAGGCATCGAGCTCGGCGAGCAGGGCCGGCTCGGCCGGGTCGAACAGGTAGCCGAGCACGTGCACGCTGATGCCGTCGTCGGTGCGGGTGCTGACCTCGATGCCCGGCACGAGCGCGATGCCGGCCTCGCGGGCGGCGCGCGCGGCCTCGGCCCAGCCCTGGGTGGTGTCGTGATCGGTCAGGGCCACGGCGTCCAGCCCCGCCGTCGCGGCCGCCCGCACGAGGTCACCGGGGCTCTCGGTGCCGTCGCTGGCGAAGCTGTGGGTGTGCAGGTCGATCCGCATTGCCGCAGGGTAGCCGCGGTGTCGCGATGGTCGCGGGGCGACGAAGGTGACAGGGTGGCTCCCGCCCGCACGTTTCCGTCGCAAGGACCCCCAGATGAGCAACCAACCGCCGCAGGACCAGGGCGGCCAGCCCGGTGACCCGAACTACCCCCAGGGCGGGCAGCAGCCCGGTGGGTACGGCAGCCCCCAGGGCGGCTACGGCACCCCGCCGGGCGGCGGCTACGGGAGCCCGCAGGACGGCGGCTACGGGAGCCCGCAGGACGGCGGCTACGGGAGCCCGCAGGGCGGCAGCTACGGCGGACCCGGGCAGCCGACGTACGGCGCCCCCGGGCAGCCGACGTACGGCGCCCCCGGGCAGCCGACGTACGGCGCCCCGGGCTACGGCCAGCCCGGTGGCTACCCCGGCCAGCCGGGGTACGGCCAGCCCGGCTACGGCCCGCCGACGAACCCGCAGAACCAGAAGGCGCTGTGGTCGATGATCCTCGGCATCGCGAGCATCCCGCTGATGTTCTGCTGCTACCTCGGGGCACCGATGGCCATCGCCGGGATCGTGCTCAGCTTCATGGGCAAGGGCGAGATCGACCGGTCCAACGGCGTCCAGACCAACCGCACCATGGCGACGGTCGGCCTGGTCACGAGCATTATCGCGCTGGCCACGGCCCTGGCCCTCATCGCCATGGTGGCGAGCGGCCTCGCCGACCCGTCCTTCTTGCAGGAGCTGGAGAACCAGGAGTAGTGACCCCGGCCCAGGCTCCGCGAGCCCGGTGGCCCCGCCTGCTGGCGTGGGCCGCCGGGCTGCTCGGCGCGGCCGCGTTCGTCACCTACCTCTACCGCAACGACCCGCACCAGCCCGGCGCCTACCCGACCTGCTTCCTGCGCTCAGCCACCGGCCTGGCCTGCCCGGGATGCGGCGGGACGCGCGCGGCGTACGACCTGCTGCACGGTGACGTGAGCGAGGCGATGCAGGAGCACGCCCTCCTGCTCCCGCTCCTGCTGGTCGTCGGGGTGCTCCTGGTCCGGTCGCTGTGGCGCCGGCGCGACCCGGACGCACGCGGCGGCGGGCTCGCCCCCACCGGGATCGGCATCAGCGTCGCCGTGGCCTTCCTGGTCTTCGGCATCGTGCGCAACCTGCCCGGCCTGGAGGTGCTGCAGCCGCTGTGAGGCGGCCGGCGCCCTACCCCGCCCCGGAGCGCGCACATTTTCGACCGCCGAACGGCAGTGTCGCACTGGTACCGGTGTGGCGAACCTGACAAGGTGGCGTGCGACCGCACAATCTTCTTCGTTGGGGGATCCCAGATGAGCAACCAGCCTCCGTATGACCCGCAGGGCGGTCAGCCCGGCGGCCAGAACTACCCGCAGGGTCAGCCCGGCTACGGCGCCCCGCAGGGGCAGCCCGGCTACGGCGCGCCCCAGGGTCAGCCCGGTCACGGCGCCCCGCAGGGCGGCGGCTACCCCGGCGCTCCGCAGGGTGGCTACGGCAGCGCGCCGCAGATGCCCGGTGGCGGCATGGGCGCACCGGTCGACGCGGCCAAGCCGAAATCGATCGACCTGGCCCAGAAGCTGATGTACGCCGGTGCCGGCCTGAGCCTGCTCGGCCTCCTCCTCAGCTTCCTGATGACGGGTTCGGTCAAGGACCAGATCCGGGAGACGAACCCCGGCTTCACCGAGGACCAGATCAACACGGCGGCGACCGGCGGGATGATCTTCGCGGTCATCCTCGGCCTGCTCGGCGTCGCGCTGTGGCTGTGGATGGCCAAGACCAACGGCGACGGCAAGTCGTGGGCCCGCATCGTGGCGACCGTGCTCGGCGCGCTGAACATCGTCTCCTTCCTGGCCTCGTTCTCGCAGACCGTGCCGACCCTGTCGCGGGTCGTGTCCGCCATCAACGTGCTGCTGGCGATCGCGATCCTGGTCCTGCTCTGGAAGCCGGAGTCGACGCAGTACTACAACGCCAAGTCCGCTCGTCCGGTCTGAGCCGGCGACGACGTACGGCCGACGAGAGGCCCCGGATCCCCAGCGGATCCGGGGCCTCTCCCGTGCACGCCGCCGAACGGCGCGGGGCGTCCGCGTGCCGCCGAGGCAGACCCGTCGGCCTGACGTAGCCTCGGGAAGCGTGATCGGCCCGCGTCTGCTTCGTCTGCTCCTGCCTCTCCCGGTGGCCGCCGTGCTCACCTCGTGCGCGGTGTCGGTCGACGAGTCGCAGGTGCCGAGCGACGCGCCGTCGCTGCCGACCACCCTCGAGGTGCCCGGCCCGACCAACCTTCAGACCGACGCCGCCGAGGGGGCCGTCGCCGCCAAGGACAAGTCGTTCGGGGTGGCCGCTCCCGAGGGGTGGGCCGACGACACCGGGAAGCAGCCGAGCACCGTGCTGTTCCTGCGCTCCCCCGACCAGGCGGGCAAGATCTATCCCTCGTTCAGCGTCGTGCGCACCTCGCTCAAGGAGCCGCCGCCGCTCGGCGAGCTGGTCGAGCAGGGCATGATCGCCCAGCGGCAGAAGGGCGCCACCGTCACGCGCCTCGCCGACCGGACCATCGGGGGCGTGCCGGCCGCGGGATACCGGATGACCCGCACGACCGAGGAGATCCCGGTCACCCAGACGCAGTACTACCTGGTGCAGAACGGCAGCGTCTTCATCACCACGATGACCTCGGCGTCGAGCAACGCCGGCCCGACCGGCGGGGTGCAGAACGGCATCCTCAACTCCTGGTCGTGGGGAGCGCCGCCCGCCCCGAGCAGCACGCCGGGCAGCACGAGCCCGACGTCGTCCGACGCAACGTCGTCCGACGCAGCGTCCTCGGACAGCGACAAGGACGGGGAGGACGGCGACAGCACGAGCTCCTCGACCTCCAGCGACTCCCCCGCCCCGAGCGCCACCCCGAGCACCTCGACGGACTGAGCCGAGCCGGTCGTACGTCCGCGGCGGGTCTCGTACGCCGCGCGGGTCTCGATACGCCGCGCTCGTCCCTCGCGCGGCTACTCGACCAGCTTGAGTCGCGCGGCTACTCGCGCGGGTCGGCGGCGGCGCGGCGCAGCAGCCGGCGCTGCACCCGGTCGGCGCGCAGCCGGCGGATCGGCAGCGACCCCAGCGAGACGCCGGCGGCGATGGCCATCCCGGTCGCGGCAGCGGTGACCAGCGTGGTCGTACCCGCGTCGGCCGCACCACCGGGGTCGACCAGGTCGAGGATGCCGCGGAAGACCGCGAGACCCGGCAGCAGCGGGACGATGCCCGCGGTGCTCAGCGCCAGCGCCGGCACCCGGAACGGGCTGGCGATGGTCTGCGCGAGCGCCCCCACCGCGCAGGCCGCGACCGCGGTCGAGGTGATCGGCGACATGTCGAACAGCTGCATGCCGAGCCGGAACAGCACCCAGCCGAACGCGCCGATCGCCGTGGAGAAGGCGATGCCGCGCATGCCGGTGTAGGACGCGACGGCGTACGCCGCGGCCACCACTCCGGCCGCGACCGTCTCGACGAGGAGGTTGCCGGCGAACCCGATGTTGGGGTTGACGTGCAGCGGCACCCCGAGCCGCTGGCCGATCGCCAGGGTGGCGAGCACCCCGACGGCGATGCCGGAGGACAGGATCAGCACCTCGAAGGCGCGCCCGCCGGCGGTGACGTAGTAGCCGTCGATGGTGTCCTGCGCCGAGCTGACCACGGACAGGCCGGCCAGCAGCACGACCACCCCCGTGGCCACGATGATCGAGGGGGTGAGCGAGACGGGGATGTCGTAGTCGGACCGCGCGGCGACCGCCCACAGCAGCAGCGCGACGACGGTGGGCACGGCCGCGCCGACCGCCTGGGAGAAGAACGCCGGGAGCCCGTGCAGCGACAGGCTCCGCTGCAGCCGGTCGACGAGCGCCGCGGTGCCGGCCGCCAGCAGGATCAGCACGATCCCGCCGCCGAGGAGCGCCGCCACGGCGCCACCCAGCAGCGCCATCGACAGGGTGACCACCGAGCGGCGGTAGGGGTGGTGGGCGGCGACGATCTCGTCGAGCCGCTCCCGCGCGTCGGGCAGGTCGAGGCCCTCCTCGACGATGTCGCGCACCAGCGCCTGCAGCCCCTCCAGCCTGGTGTAGTCGGCGGCCATCGTGGGCACCACGCGCATCACGGTCACCGGGTCGCGGTAGGGCCCGCGGTGGTAGGAGACGGTCAGCGAGGTGTAGGTGACGTCGACGTTGACCGAGCGCACGGTGTACGCCCTCGTCAGGCGCAGGATCGTGCTGGTGACGTCGGACGCCGACGAACCGGTGGCGAGCAGGGTCTCGCCGAGGCGCAGCACCAGGTCGATGACCTCACGGGCGCGCTGGTCCTCGGGGCCGTGCTCGTCGCCGCGCACCCCGATCGCCAGGGTGGGCGGCTTGGTGGCGCGGAGCACGCGACCGGCGCGGTCGCGCAGCTCGCCGGGGGTCGGCGTACGACGAGCGTGGGGAACAGAAGCGGGCACCGGTCAACTGTGCACGGCAGACCGGGTCTTGTTCAACATCGAAATGTCGTCCGTGCAACGATGAACCCGTGAGCGAGAAGCAGCGCCAGGCCGAGCACCGCAGCAAGCCGCACACCGCGCAGTTCCGCGACTTCGTCGCGCAGGGCTGGGCCGACCGCGACCAGACGCCGCCCGAGCGCATCGCTGCCGCCGACGCGACCGCCCGGCGCCGCGCCGAGGTGTCGGCCGCCTTCCCCGGTGAGCGGCTGGTGATCCCCGCCGGCGGGCTCAAGGTGCGCAGCAACGACACCGACTACGTCTTCCGCCCGCACACCGCCTTCGCCTACCTCACCGGGCTCGGCGGCGACCGCGAGCCCGACGCGGTGCTGGTGCTCGAGCCGCTCACCGGCGACGACGGCGAGCCCGCCGGGCACGAGGCGGTCCTGTTCTTCCGCCCGCTCGCGGGCCGCGACACCGAGGAGTTCTTCGGCGACAGCCGCTACGGCGAGTTCTGGGTCGGCGCGCGCCCGACCCTGGCAGACGTCGAGGCCGAGCTGGGTCTCACCGCCCGGCACGTGGACGAGCTGCCCGACGCGGTGGCCAAGGACGCCGGCAGCATCGACCTGCGCGTGGTCGCCGACGCCGACGTCGACGTGCGCGCCCTGGTCGAGCGGGCGCGCAGCGCGCAGGGGCAGACCGACGAGCGCACCGAGAAGCAGCGCGAGCTCGACGCCGAGTTCGCCCGTCAGCTGTCGACCATGCGGATGGTCAAGGACGAGCACGAGATCGGCGAGATGCGCCGCGCGGTCGAGGCCACCGCGCACGGCTTCGAGGCGGTCGTCGCCGACCTGCCCGAGGCCGTCCGCCGCGGCCGCGGCGAGCGCTGGGTCGAGGGCGTCTTCGGGCTGTACGCCCGCCACGAGGGCAACGGCGTGGGTTACGACTCCATCGCGGCCTCGGGCGACCACGCCAACACCCTGCACTGGATCAAGAACACCGGCGACGTCAAGGAGGGCGACCTGCTGCTGCTCGACGCGGGCGTCGAGGTCGACTCGCTCTACACCGCCGACATCACCCGCACCCTCCCGGTCAGCGGGCGCTTCTCGCCGGCGCAGCGCAAGGTCTACGACGCGGTCTTCGCCGCGCAGGAGGCCGGGATCGCCGCAGTGCGGCCGGGCAACAAGTTCTCCGACGTGCACGCCGCCGCGATCCGGGTCATCGCCGAGCACCTGTACGACTGGGGCCTGCTGCCCGACGGCATCGACGTCGAGCAGACCCTCGACAGCGAGACCGGGCAGTACCACCGCCGCTGGATGGTGCACGGCACCAGCCACCACCTGGGGCTGGACGTGCACGACTGCGCGCTCGCCCGGGCCGAGGACTACAAGGACGCCGAGCTGCTGCCGGGGATGATCCTCACCGTCGAGCCGGGGCTGTACTTCAAGGCCGACGACCTGCTGGTGCCGCAGGAGCTGCGCGGCATCGGGGTGCGCATCGAGGACGACGTGCTGGTCACCGAGGACGGCTGCGACAACCTGTCGGGCTTCATGCCGCGCTCGTCCGACGACGTCGAGGCGTGGATCGCCGGGATCTGGTCGGGCGACCGGTCCTGACCGCTCGGTCCTGGGCCGGCCGGTCGTGATCGGCCGGCCCTGACCCGGTTCAGCCGGTCAGCGACGGGCCGCCGTCGATCTGCGCGAGCAGCTCGCGCGCCCGCTCGGCGAACTTGTGCTCGACGAGCACCTCGTACTTGGTCGCCACGACCTGGGTGACCGAGGTGAAGTCGCGGCGGCCGCGGGTGACGGCATAGCCGGCGGCGGCCCAGGCGACACCGAAGAGCAGACCGAACAGCATCGTCGACGCGAGGATCGACAGCACGCTCTCGCTCGTGCCGAACAGCGAGAAGATCAGGCCGACGAACGCACCCAGCCAGACACCGCTGAGGGCGCCGCCGAGCAGGATGCGCCCCCAGGTGAGGCGCCCGGTGACCCGCTCGACCTGCTTGAGCTCGGTGCCCACGATCATGCAGTTCTCGACCGGGAAGTCCTTGTCGGACAGGTGGTCGACGGCTCGCTGGGCTCCGGCGTAGTCGTCGAAGACCCCGAGCGACATGGGGTACTGGAGGGTCAGCAGCTGCTGGCCGGCGCGCGGCGTCATGCCTGGTGTGCTCATCCCGAGAGTGTGGCCCACCGCGGGTGCGGCGGGCCACTCCCCCCGGTGAACATCGGGCTCAGTAGACGACCACCGTGCGGCCGATGCCGAGGTCGCCGCGGCCCAGGATGAGGTCCTGCGCCCGGGTCGACAGCCGGCAGCAGCCGTGCGAGGCGGGGTAGGGCGGGATGCTCGTCGAGCCGTGCAGCGCGATGCCGCCGTTGAAGAAGACCGGGCGGTACAGCGCGCCGAGGGCGTTGTTGTACCAGCCCGGCACGTAGCGGTAGCACTTGAACGTGCCGCTCGGCGTCTGGCCGTTGTACCACTTGCCCCAGGCGTAGAACGGCTTGTTGGAGCCGGTGCTGGTGTTGAAGCAGAACTGCACCCGGCCGCCGCTCACGACGTAGCACAGCTGGCGGCTCTTCTCGATCTCGATGTGGGAGTAGGACGTGCTGCGCGCGACCGGGCGTCGCCGCAGGTTGACCTTGCCCCAGGTGATGGGCCCGCACACGCCGTCGCGGCTGAGCCGGTGGTACTTCTGGATGGCGTACACGGCCTGCTGGGTCAGGCTCCCGAACGAGCCGTCGACGGAGCCGAGCCAGAAGCCCGCCCCGGAGAGCTTGCTCTGCAGGTCGCGCACGGCCGTCCCGGTCGAGCCCACCCGCAGCACCGGGTAGGTCGCGGCGGGCAGGATGCTGGGCGCCGGCGCGGCCGCGGCGCTCCCCGCTGTCGCGGCGCTCGCCCCTCCGGCGTTCGCCAGCCCGATGACCCCCAGGGCCCCTGCGGCGGCCGCCCCCTGCAGCGCGATGCGCCGGTCGATCACAGTGTTGCTGTTCATTTGTCCGTTCCTTCACGTGTCTCGCCGCTGGGACGGCGCGATGAGCCCCCCTGACCCATCTACGGACAAGACGTACGCCAGTCCCGCCCGGTTGCACCAGTTCCCGAGAGAGGTCTCTCGGGGAAGCACGAAGAAGCCCCCTGCCGAGAAGGCAGAGGGCTTGTCTCGTGGTGGTCAGCTCACCGGCTGAGCCACAGCACGCGCCGGGCGCGGTCGCGCATCCGCTCGGTGCGGTAGACGTCCGCGGCGCGGACGATGGCCTGTCCGCCGCGGGTGTACATGGTCGTGTTCACGGTCCCCCTCCTTCGCCTGACCTCGTCGGTGACCTTGCACTACGTACAATAGTTTCGACGTCGAAAAGTTTCCAATCGAACGACGTGATCTCCATCACCCCTCGGCGCACTGCCTAGAGTTGGTCGCGTGACGACGCCCCCGAGCCCGAAGTCCCCCGCCGACGAGACGCCCCCGCCGGTCGGCCGACTCGTCCACGAGGCGCTCAGCAAGAGCAGCGTGCTGTGGGTCGGCGCGACCCCGGCCGAGGCCGTCGCCGCGTGGTTCGCCTACCACGACGAGCAGGTCCTGCTCGTGACCGGACCGGGCGAGCAGCCGCTGCCGTTCCTCGGCGACGAAGCGTCGATCGTGCTGCGCGGCAAGGATTCTCGCGCTCGACTCGCCGTGCTGCCGTGCGCCGTGCGCGTGCTGCCCGTCGACGATCCGGCGTGGCCCGAGGCGGCCGCGGCGCTGGCCGCCGAGCGGCTCAACGCCGACGTGCTGCCCGCCGAGCTGCCCCGGCGGTGGGCCGACACCGGGGTGACCGTGCTGGCCCTGGCACCCGACCTGGAGCGTGCCGACGTGACCGTCGCCGACACCACGGGCGGGCACGCCCCACCCCGAGGGCGCTCGCTAACCTGAGCCCGATGAGCACCCGGGTCTTCGTCTCCAGGCTGGCGGGTCTGCCGGTCTTCGACCCCGTCGGTGACCAGGTGGGCCGCGTCCGCGACGTCGTCGTCACCTTCAGCAGCCCGCAGCGCGTGCGCGCCATCGGGCTGGTCATCGAGGTGCACGGCCGCCGGCGGGTGTTCGTGCCGATGACCCGCGTCACCGCGATCGACGCGGGCGCGGTGATCACCACCGGCCTGGTCAACATGCGCCGCTTCGAGGCGCGCACCGGCGAGAAGCAGGTGGTCGCCAACCTGCTCGACCGCACCGTTCGGGTCGCCAGCCCCGAGGGCGACTACGACGCGATCGTCGAGGACGTCGCGTTCGAGCAGAACGCCCGGCGCGACTGGATGCTCGTCAAGGTGTTCGTCCGGCGCCCCAGCGCCTCCTCGTCGGCGAGCCAGGCGCTGTCCCGGCTGACCCGACGCCGCTCCGGCGCCACGGCGCTGGTGCCGGTCGACGAGGTCAGCGGGCTGCAGGAGCGCTCGAAGGCGCAGAGCGCCGAGCGGCTGCTGGAGACCTACGACGACCTGCGCGTCGCCGACCTGGCCGAGGTCATCCACGACCTGGAGCCGGAGCGTCGCGCCGAGGTCGCGGCGGCGCTCGACGACAACAAGCTCGCCGACGTGCTCGAGGAGCTGCCCGAGGACGACCAGGTCGAGATCATCGCCGGCCTCGCGACCGACCGGGCCGCCGACGTGCTCGAGGCCATGGAGCCCGACGACGCCGCCGACCTGCTCGCCGACCTGCCGCCCGAGCAGGCCGAGGCGCTGCTGCAGCGGATGGAGCCCGACGACGCGGCCGACCTGCGGCGCCTGCTGACGTACGACGAGAACACCGCCGGTGGTCTGATGACCACCGAGCCGGTGCTGCTCGGCCCCGACGCCACCATCGCCGAGGCGCTGGCGATGGTGCGCCGCGAGGAGCTCGCGCCGGCGCTGGCGTCGGCGGTGTTCGTCACCCGGCCACCGCACGAGACGCCGACCGGCCGCTACATCGGGATGGTGCACACGCAGCGGCTGCTGCGCGAGCCGCCGCACAGCGCGGTCGGCCAGGTCGTCGACAGCTCGGTGGAGCCCATCGACCCCTCGCTGCCGCTGGCCGCGGTGACCCGCACGTTCGCGACCTACAACCTGGTCGCCATGCCCGTGTGCGACGACGCTGGCCGCCTCGTCGGTGTCGTCACGGTCGACGACGTGCTCGACCACGTGCTGCCCGACGACTGGCGCGAGCGCCGTCACGAGCTGCACAGCGGCGAGCAGCCGCGCCCCACCACGATCGGAGGTCGCCGTGGCTGAGCGCGGCACGTCCGACGAGCGCGGCCGCGACCGCGAGACGCGCGAGGGGCAGCGCGCCAAGCGACTGGCCCGGCGCGAGCGTCCGCAGCAGCGGCTCGACCAGCCGCTGGAGCGGCGCGGTCGTCTGCTGCCCCGGGTGCCCTGGGACAACGAGCGCTTCGGCGTGTGGAGCGAGCGATTCGCCCGGTTCATGGGGACCGCCACGTTCCTCATGGGGATGACCATCTTCGTGGTCCTGTGGCTCGGCTGGAACACGTTCATGCCCGAGTCGGCGCAGTTCGACCCGCGCGCGCTGAACTACACCCTGCTCACCCTGCTGCTGTCGCTCCAGGCGTCCTACGCCGCCCCGCTGATCCTGCTCGCGCAGAACCGGCAGGACGACCGCGACCGGGTCGGGCTCGAGCAGGACCGGGCCCGCGACGAGCGGGCCCTCGCCGACACCGAGTTCCTCACCCGCGAGGTGGCCTCGCTGCGCCTGGCGCTGCGCGACACCG
Organism: Barrientosiimonas humi; assembly: GCF_006716095.1. Lineage (NCBI taxonomy): Bacteria > Bacillati > Actinomycetota > Actinomycetes > Micrococcales > Dermacoccaceae > Barrientosiimonas > Barrientosiimonas humi. The sequence goes on along the minus strand of NZ_VFOK01000001.1, from coordinate 493,390 downwards.
CGACCCGCGACTTCGTGCGCTCCGAGCTGCGCTCGCTGCTGGAGGAGCTGGAGGAGCGCGGGACGCTGCGTCCGCAGGAGCCGGACAAGGCCGCCGACGCCCAGCAGTCGCGCCAGGGCTGACCGCTGGTCGAGCCGCACCGGGCTCGACCTACGATGGTGATATGTCCGCCATCCCCACCCAGGACGCCGTTCAGGCCGCGCTCGCGACCGTCGACGACCCCGAGATCCGTCGCCCCATCACCGAGCTCGGCATGGTCGACGACGTGCAGATCAGCGACGCCGGGCAGGTGCGGGTCACCGTGCTGCTCACCATCGCCGGCTGCCCGCTCAAGGCGACCCTGACCGAACGGGTCACCACCGCCGTCTCGGGCGTCGAGGGCGTCACCGGCGTCGACGTACAGCTCGGGGTCATGAGCGACGACCAGCGCGCCTCCCTCAAGGAGCAGCTGCGCGGCGGCCAGGCCGAGCGCGAGGTGCCCTTCGCCAAGCCCGGGTCGCTGACCCGGGTCTACGCCGTCGCCTCCGGCAAGGGCGGCGTCGGCAAGTCGTCGGTCACGGTCAACCTCGCGGCCGCCCTGGCCCAGGAGGGCCTCAAGGTCGGCGTGGTCGACGCCGACATCTACGGCTTCTCGGTGCCCCGCATGCTCGGCGTGGAGCACCGCCCGACGCAGGTCGACGACATGATCCTGCCGCCGATCAGCCACGAGGTGAAGGTCATCTCGATCGGCATGTTCGTGCCCGGCAACCAGCCGGTCGTCTGGCGCGGCCCGATGCTGCACCGCGCGCTGCAGCAGTTCCTCGCCGACGTCTTCTGGGGCGACCTGGACGTGCTGCTGCTCGACCTGCCGCCCGGCACGGGTGACATCGCGATCTCCGTCGCCCAGCTCATCCCGGGCGCCGAGATCCTGGTCGTCACCACCCCGCAGCAGGCTGCCGCCGAGGTGGCCGAGCGGGCCGGCGCGATCGCGCTGCAGACCAAGCAGCGGATCGTCGGCGTCGTGGAGAACATGTCGTGGCTGGAGCTGCCCGACGGCTCCCGTCAGGAGCTGTTCGGCAGCGGCGGCGGCCGCACCGTCGCCGAGTCGCTCACCCGCAGCGTCGGCGCGCAGGTGCCGCTGCTCGGCCAGGTGCCGCTCGACACCCGCCTGCGCGAGGGCGGCGACAACGGCACCCCGGTCGTGCTCAGCGACCCCGACAGCGCCGCCGGCACGGCCCTGCGCGGCATCGCCCGCTCGCTGAGCTCCCGCTCCCGCGGCCTCGCCGGCCGCTCCCTCGGCCTCACGCCCGCCGGGCGCTGAGCCCCTGGGCAGCGGCCTCGCCCCCGGGGTGCCGCGTCAGCGGCTTTACTCTGGGGCAGGTAGTGCGCCAGGAGACCCGTCGGCCGGCGCACGAGCCGCCCCAGAGTAAAGGCGCGCTGGCGGGGACCGCGGAACAGCGAGTCGGCAACGACCGGTTCGCCGCGCGGGCCCCAGGGCGCTCCGGGAGGCCAACGGCTCCCTAGGTCGCGTCGATGTCCCAGGGGGTGGCGCGGTCGGGGTCGAACCGGGTCAGGTAGTCCGGCTGCGCGGGGGTCTCGGGCACGTGGTCGGGGGTGCGGTCCGGCATCGTCTGCGCCGCGGCGGGGTCTTCGGGCCGGGGCTCGTCGAACAGCGCCTGGCGCACGATGGCGCGGGGGTCGTACTGCCGCGGGTCGTACTGCCGCCAGTTGATGTCCTCGAACTCCGGACCCATCTGGTCCTTCAGCTGCGAGCGTGCTCCGTCGGCCATCTCGCGGGCCTTGGTGATGCCCTCGCGCAGCTTCTGGACGTACTCGGGCAGCTTGTCGGGCCCGATGACCAGCATGGCGAGGACGAGCACGATCAGGAACTCGGTCGTGTTGATCCCGAACAGCTCCACCTGCTCAGCCCCTCCTCGCGCGTCTGGTCGTGGTCACTGGGTGCCTGCTCAGCTCGCGCCCGCGGTGAGCACCATCTCGACCGTGCGTTCGCTGCCCCCGGACCGTACCAACAGCCGCACCCGGTCCCCGACGGCCTTGGACCGGATCGTGACGATGAGCATGTCGGCGCTGGTGACCTTGCGCCCGTCGATGCTCAGCACGACGTCCCCGTCCTTGAGCCCGGCCTTGTCGGCGGGCCCGCCGGGGGTGACGGCCGGGGTCGAGCCGGAGCCGGTGATCCGCGCCCCCTCGCCGGTGTAGCTCTGGTCAAGCAGCGCCCCGATCGCGGGGTGCTCGGCCTTGCCCGACTTGATGAGCTGGTCGGCGGTGCGCTTGGCGGTGTCTGCGGGGATGGCGAAGCCGAGGCCGATGTTGCCGCCGCTGCCCGAGCTGGAGCCGGGCACCCGCGCGATGGCGGTGTTGATCCCGACGACCTGACCGCGCTCGTCGACCAGCGGGCCGCCGGAGTTGCCGGGGTTGATCGCGGCGTCGGTCTGCACCGCGTTGATGTACGAGCGCTGGTCCTGGCTCTGCCCGGCCACGACCGGCCGGTTCAGCGCGGACACGATGCCGGTGGTGACGGTGCTGTCGAGGCCCAGCGGCGCGCCGACCGCGATCACCGGGTTGCCGACCTTGACCCGGTCGGAGCTGCCGAACAGCAGCGTCGGCAGGCCGGTCTTGTCGACCTTGACGACGGCCAGGTCGTAGGACGCGTCGCGCCCGACCAGGGTCGCGGGCACCTGCTCCCCGTCGGCGAAGACCACGGTGATCTTGCCGTTCTCGCCGGCCGCCGTCGCGACGTGGTTGTTGGTGAGGATGTAGCCGTCCTGACGGATCACGAAGCCCGAGCCGGTGCCGGAGCGTTCGCTGCCGCCGACGCCGCCGGAGCTCGCGCTCTCCCCCACCCGCAGCGTCACGACGCCGGGCAGCACCGACTGCGCCACCTGGGACACGTCGGGGTCGGTGACCTGGCCGGACTGCGCGGCGCTCTCCTGCTGCCGGTCGCTCAGCGCGGCGCCCGCGAGGCCGCCCGCGCCGCCGGCGAGCAGCGCGAGGGCGACGGCTCCCGCGACCAGGCCGCCCCGGCCCCGACGCGGCGGTGCAGCGGGTGGCGCGGCCGCCGAGACGGGGGTCGCGGCGGTGGCCGGGACTCCCGAGGAGGCCGGTGCCGCAGCTGCGCCGGTGGCACCGGGCGGGACCGGGCCAGGCGCGCCGGACGTACGCCCGTCGCCGGGTCCGCCGGGTCCGCCCGGTCGGCGAGCGCCGGGCAGCGGCGCGGCTCCCTGGCTGGGCCGGGTGGACCAGCGGGGCGCCTGGGGTGCGGACCCGTCCGGCTGCTGGGCGGGCGCCGGGGCGCGGCCGATGGCACCGGTGCTGTCGAGGTCGATCGGCTGCGTGGTCGGCGGCGGCGTGCTTGACGGGGGCGGGGTGGGGTCGGCCGACCCGGCGGGGGTGTCCGGCGCAGTGCCGTCAGGGCGCCGGCCGGAGGCAGGCGTGCTGCCGGATCGGTCGTCGGTCATGACTGGGATTGTGCCGCAGGGGGCGGGGCGTCACGGAACCCGGATGACGGCACCGGTCTGCAGGCGCACGGTGGCGCCACCGGTGGCCGCCCGGGCGTCCTCCTCGGCGCGGTTCGCGGCGACCGGTCCGACGCCGCTGCCGGTCGTGGGCAGCCCGCGCAGCTGGACCGAGGTGATCGGGGTCGCGGGGGCCCGGCCCGGCTGGGCGGTGCGCGCCGGGACGGTGGCCACGACGGCTGCGGCTCCGGCGCAGCCGACCACGGCGACCAGCGCCGCGGCCAGGGAGTGGCGGGCCGACTGGTACTGCGCGGGCGCCCCGGTGGAGACGATGCTCGGGCAGGGCCGGCCGGTGGGGCGCGCCGGCGGCGGGGGCGGGGCCGGCAGCTCCTGGGCCAGGCCGAGCAGGCCGCTCACGAGGTCCTGGTGCCGCCCCGGGGCGGGGAACGCCTGCAGGCTCGCGATGAGCCGGCGCTCCTGGTCGACGGCGGCCCGGCACATGCCGCACACGAGCAGGTGCTGGTCGGCGCGGTGCGCCTGGTCGCCCGGCAGGGCGTCGGTGACGTAGTCGTGCACGAGGTCGCCCAGATGGCGACCCTCGGAAGGGTCGCGTCGCAGCATCCGGGGCGCCGAGGTCATCAGGTGCCGGCCACCACCGGGGACAGCGGCGCGGTCGGGGTCTCGACCCGCGCGGCGGCGCGCACGGCCGGGTCGCGGTGGGCCAGCGCGTCGCGCAACTGGGCGCGGCCGCGGTGGATGCGCGAGCGCACGGTGCCGAGCTTGATGCCGAGGGTCGCGGCGATCTCGTCGTAGGACAGCCCCTCGATGTCGCAGAGCACGACGGCCGCGCGGAAGTCGGGCGGCAGGGCGTCGAGCGCGCGCTGCACGTCGTCGTCGAACTGCGCGTCGGTGAGCTGCTGCTCGGGGCCGACCTCGCGGCTGGGCAGCCGGGCGGCGGCGTCGTCGGCGAGCGCGTCGAAGCGGATGCGCTGCTTGCGACGCATCTTGTCGAGGAAGACGTTGGTGGTGATCCGGTGCAGCCAGCCCTCGAACGTGCCGGGCCGGTAGGAGTGCAGCGAGCGGAACACCCGCACGAACACGTCGTGGGTGAGGTCCTCGGCGTCGTGCACGTTGCCGGTCAGCCGGTAGGCCAGGCGGTAGACGCGGGCGGAGTGCTCGGTGACGATCTCTTCCCAGCTGGGCGGCTCCCAGCCGGGGGGCGCCTCGTCGGGCACCTCGGTGCGCGGACGGCCGCGCAGGATCGTCGAGTCGGTGCTCATGGTCGGTTCACCTTTCTGCGGCGATGCCCCGGCACCGCCGATGCCCCCATTCTCGGGCGTGAACCTGGACGTCTGCTGTGCACCGGCTGGCCACGCAGCATGCGGGGTCCGACCGCGCGCGGCTGCGGCCGGCCGGCGGCGCGCCACTACAGTCGGGACCATGAGCACCATGCGACCCACAACGTGGGCCTACGCCGAGGAGTTCCCCACCGAGCCCGAGGCCATCGAGGCGGCCCGGCGGCGGGGCGACGAGCTCGGCGCGACCCCGGTGGCCCCCGCGGTGGGTGCGGCGCTCAGCGTGCTGGCCGCGGCGACGGCCGCGCGCGCGGTTGTCGAGATCGGCAGCGGCGCCGGCTCCTCGGGTCTGTGGCTGCTGCGCGGGATGCCCCGCGACGGGGTGCTCACCACCATCGACATCGAGCCGGAGCACCAGCGCGCGGCCAAGCAGGCGTACGCCGCCGCCGGCTATCCCCCGCAGCGCACCCGCACCATCGTCGGCAGCGCGCTCGCCGTGCTGCCGCGCCTGGCCGACCGGGCGTACGACCTCGTGCTGGTCGACGGGCACAAGCCGGAGTACCCCGCCTACGTCGAGCAGGCGCTGCGGCTGCTGCGCCCCGGCGGCACGCTCGTGCTGGACAACATGCTGTGGCACGACCGGGTCGGCGACCCGGCGGTGCGCGACGAGACCACCGTGGTGCTGCGCGACCTCGGCAAGCAGCTGCGTGACGACGAGCGCCTGGTCACGACGCTGCTGCCGGTCGGCGACGGGTTGTTGACCGCCGTCCTGCGCGGCTGAGGCAGGACGGCGGCCGGCCCGGCCGCCCGGTCAGCGGCGCCCGCGCGGGGCGACCTGCTCGCCCATCTTCACGGTGCCGCCGCCACGAACCCGGGCGCCAGTGCCGATCATCGTGATCGACTCGCTGGGCACCGGGCGCTTGCGCGGCCGCCCGCCGACCACCGCGCCCTTGCCGATGGTCACGTCCTCGTCGACGATCGACCAGCTCACCTGCGCCTTGGCGCGCACGACGGTGTCGCTGAAGATCACCGAGTCGGTGACCGTGGCGCCCTTCTCGACCCGCACGCCCGGGCCGAGCACGCTGCGCTTGACGGTGCCGGCGACGACCGCGCCGGGGCTGACGAAGGAGTCCTCGACCACCGAGCCCTTGTCGAACCGGGCCGGCTCGCGCTGCGGCTGCTGGGTGAGGATCGGCCAGTCCGCGTCGAACGCGTCGACCTTGCCCTCGATCATGTCGCGGTGCGCCTGGAGGTACGTCTCCGGCCGGCCGACGTCCATCCAGTAGCCCTCGAGCGCGTGCACCACGGTCTTGCCGCGGTCGACGAACCAGGGCAGCAGGTGCTCGCCGAAGTCGCCGAGACCGCTGTCGCCCTCCTCGGCCTCGTCAGCCAGCTGGTCGGCGAGCTCCTCGAGCCCCTGCACCAGCAGCTCGCGGTCGTAGACGAACACCTCGGTGGCGATGGTGCCGGTCGTGGGGTTCTCCGGCTTGTACTCGAACAGGGTGACCGTGCCGTCGGCGGCGGACTCGACGGTGGCGTGGCTGGCCGCCTCCTCGATCGAGGTCGTGGTGGTCACCACCGTGCACTCCGCGCCCGCCTCCTCGTGGGTGCGGATGGCGTCGGTGTAGTCCATCTCGTAGACGTGGTCGGCGCTCATCACGAGCACGACGTCGGCGTCGGACTCGGCCAGGGCCTCACGGATGCGGTAGAGCTGGTCGGCGTTGCCGGTGGCGAAGCCCTCGTCGAGGTCGTCCCCGTCACCGCTGGTCTGGCGGGGGAAGACCAGGCGCAGGCCGCCGCGGGTCTTGTCGAGGTCCCACGGTCGCCCGTTGGCGACGACGTCGTGCAGGGTGTCGGCCTGGTACTGCAGGCACAGCCACACCCAGTCGATCCCGCTGTGGTGCAGGTTCGACAGCGGGAAGTCGATGAGCTGGTAGGAGCCGGCGAACGGCAGGGCGGGCTTGGCGCGCTCCTCGGTGAGCACTCCCATGCGCGAACCCTGACCGCCGGCCTGGACAACGGCGAGGTGTCGTGATCGAGCCATGGCGTCATGAAACCCGATGCCCGCGGGTCTGTCAGGGGGAAGGTACGCCCGTCCGCCCGTGCGGGTGCGGCGCCTCCCCCGCCCGCTGGGGCCGGACGTACGACGGCCCCGACCCGGCGTGCGGATCGGGGCCGTCGACGACGGGGCTGGCTCAGCCGATGCAGCCCTTGATGGCGTCTTCGAGCGCCTTCGCCTCTTCGGCGTTCATCTCGACGACCAACCGGCCACCGCCCTCCAGGGGCATGCGCAGCAGGATGCTGCGGCCCTCCTTGGTCACCTCGAGCGGGCCGTCACCGGTCCTGGGCTTCATCGCCGCCATGGGTCTCCCTTTCTGTCGCGCGACTCATCCGAGCGCCGAAGTCACGCGGTCGTCCTGCCTCGGTCAGCCGTCACGAGCGCTCTGCTGCTGCAGGCATTATCCCCTGCCCGAGCGCCCTGGGGGAAATCTCACAGGAGCCCGCTGCGGCAAACTGTGCTCATGCACGCCCGGGCCGCCGTCTTCGATCTGTACGGCGATCACCTCGCCCGCCGGGGTGGATGGGCGCCGATCGCCTCCGTGGTGCGGCTGCTCGGCGCCGTCGACGTGCGGCCCGAGGCGGTGCGCACCGCCGTCTCCCGGCTCAGCCGCGAGGGGTGGCTCGAGGCGCACGAGCACGACGGCACCCGCGGTTACGCGATGACCCCGCGGGCCGAGCGGCGCCTGTCGGCCGCGTGGGAGCGCATCTATCGCAGCAGCGCACCCGGCTGGGACGGCCGCTGGCACCTGGTCGTACTGGCCGAGCGGATCGCCGACCGCAGCCACCGGGCGCGGGTCGCCGACTCGCTGACCTACCTCGGCTACGCCCGGATGTCGGCCGACACCTGGATCGCGCCGCGCCCCTCCCCCGAGCTCGACAGCGCCGTCGGCGAGGTGCCGGTGCACGCGTTCTCGGCCGAGCTCGACGGCGACGGACGCGCGCTCGCGGCCGAGCTGTGGGACCTCGCCGAGCTGACGAGGGCGTACGACGGGTTCGTGCGGTGGGCGGGCACGCTCGTGCCCGACGTCGACGGGCTCGACGAGCGCACGGCGTACGCCCGGCGCACCGAGCTCGTGCACGAGTGGCGCAAGTTCCTCTTCCGCGACCCGGGGCTGCCCGACGCGGTGCTTCCCGCAGACTGGGCCGGCGACCGTGCGGCCGCCTGCTTCGACCGACTGAGCAGCGCGCTGCTCCCCCGGGCGTCGGCGTACGTCGACGCCTGCCTCGACCAGCAAGGAGTGTCATGAGCGAGTCCACGCAGGGCCCCGTCGTGCTCGAGCTCGAGGGCGGGGTGGCCACCGTGCGGCTGAACCGCCCGGAGGCGATGAACAGCCTCGACAACGCGACCAAGGACGCGCTGCTCGCGACCCTGCGGTCGGTGGCGCAGGACCCGGAGGCGCGGGTGGTGGTGCTGACCGGCACCGGCCGGGCGTTCTGCGTCGGGCAGGACCTGAAGGAGCACGTGGCCGGGCTGCGCGACGGCTCCGGCGAGCTGGGCGTCACCGTGCGCGAGCACTACAACCCGATCGTCACGCTGCTCGCGACGATGGACAAGCCGGTGGTCGCGGCGCTCAACGGGGTGGCCGCGGGCGCGGGCGCGTCGCTGGCGTTCGCCGCGGACTTCCGGCTGCTGGCCGACACCGCGAGCTTCAACCTGGCCTTCACCGGCATCGCGCTGTCCTGCGACACCGGGTCGTCGTGGACGCTGCCGCGGCTGGTCGGCGTCGCCAAGGCCAAGGAGCTGCTGCTGCTCGGCGGCACGATCTGCGCCGACGAGGCCGACCGGCTCGGCCTCGCGACCCGGGTGGTCCCGGCCGAGGAGCTGCCGGCGGCGACCGCCGAGCTCGCGGGACGGCTCGCGGCGGGCCCGACGATCGCGTACGGCTCGGTGCGGCGCGCCGTCGGCTTCGCCGCCAGCCACGACCTGGCGGAGTCGCTGGAGAACGAGGGCGAGCTGATGGCCCGCACCGGCGCGACCCAGGACCACCGCGACGCCGTGGAGGCCTTCCTCGCCAAGGAGAAGCCGACCTTCCACGGGCGCTGACCCGTCTCGGCGGTCCACCGCCTGACCGTGCGCCCAGCCGCACCCCTCGGCGGTCCACCGCCCGACCGTGCGCCTCGGCACGCCCCCGCGGTCCACCGCCTGACCGTGCGCCCAGCCGCACCCCTCAGCGGTCCACCGCGCAACCGTGCGCCCCGGCACGCCCCCGCGGTCCACCGCTTGACCGTGCGCCCAGCCGCACCCCTCAGCGGTCCACCGCCCGACCGTGCGCCTCGGCGCCGAGGCCAAGGAAACTAGATCGGGTTGTCGGCCGGGGGGATGATGCGCAGCAGCTCCCAGATCCACCACACCTGCCAGGCGAGGCCGAGGCCGACCAGCACCACCGTGCGCAGGCCGGTGAACCGGAACTCGCGGGCGCGGGGGTCGGTGCGCGCCCAGCCGCCGCCGATCGCGACGACGGCGAGCGGGAACAGGAACAGCAGGTAGCGGTAGGTGCTGGTCCACGGGTCGAGCACGGCGCCGAGGTAGAGCAGGTATCCGAGCGACCAGGTGCGCAGCACCGGCCCGAGGCCGGCGGCCCAGGGGCCCGCGAAGCCGAGCACGACCAGCCCGGCGAGCACGACGACCAGGAGCGGTCCGGCGGTGTCGCCGAGGGCGTACCCGGCGTTCTTGAACCACGGCGTGAACGGGTGGATCTCGCCCTCGGCCCGCCAGGTGGCCATGGTGTCGGTGTAGGCCGAGCGGATGCCGGTGCGCCAGCCGGCGTACGTCGCCCACATCAGGCCGCTGACGCCGCACGCGACGAGCGCGCCGAGCATCGCGGCGTACTCCCCCCGGCCGATGGGGCGGTCGGCGCGGTCGCGCCAGCGCCAGATCACCGCGACGAGCGCGACGAGGCCGAGCGGGACGGCGATCGGGCGGGCGAGCCCGGTGAGCAGCGCGAGGGCGATCGCGACGCCCCACTTCTCGCGCGAGACCGCGAGCAGGAAGCCGGTGAGCAGCAGCATCGCGAGCGACTCGGTGTACGCCAGCTGCAGCGTGGGCGAGGGCGGCGAGGCGGCGTAGACGAGCACCGCGCACAGCGCGACGAACGGGCCGACGCGGTCGCGCAGCAGCACCGCCATGACCGCGGCCGCGGCGGTGCCGAGCACCAGCGCCAGGCTCGAGGCGACCAGGCCGAACGACCCGCCGGTGACGGTCATCAGCGCGCGCACCAGCATCGGGAACAGCGGGTAGAACGCCCACTGGTTCTGCTGCAGCTCGCCCTGCTCGTCGCGCGGCAGCACGTCGGGGTAGCCCTCCTCGACGATCCGGCGGTACCAGTCGCCGTCCCAGACGCGCGTCATGTCCAGATAACCGGGCTGTACGCCGTCCTCGGGCCCGCGCGGGATGCCACCGGGGTCCTGGTGGCCGGCGACCAGCGAGATCACCACGAACGAGAAGAACCGGCAGGCGAGGTAGCCGGCGACGACCAGGGGCAGGAAGCGCTGCTCCAGGAGCCGGCGCCACGGGGAGCCCGCGCGGCCCCGCTCGCTGGCCGGTGCGGCCGATGCGTCTGGTTCGGTCATCGTGGTCGTCATCCTGCTCCCCCGGTCGGTGCTGCCTGTGCTGCTGCGGCGTCGCGGCCCTCCCGGCCGCTCACGCATCCCTCGAGATGATCGTCCACCACCCCGCAGGCCTGCATCGCCGCATACATCGTCGTCGGTCCGACGTGCGCGAACCCGGACTTCTTCAGCGCCGTGGCGAGCGCCACCGACTCGGGCGTGCTCGCCGGGACGTCCGCGGGCGTGCGGGGCCGGCGGTGGGTGTCCGGCCGGTGCGACCAGAACAGCTCGTCGAGGCCGCCCTGGTCGCGCAGCCGCAGCACGGCGCGCGCGTTGGTGATCGCGGCCTGCACCTTGCGGGCGTTGCGCACGATGCCCGCGTCGGCCATCAGCCGGGTGACGTCGTCGTCGCCGAACCGGGCGACGACCTCGGGGTCGAACCCGGCGAACGCCGCGCGGAAGGCCGGACGCTTGCGCAGGATGGTGATCCACGCCAGACCGGACTGGAACGCCTCGAGGGTGAGCCGCTCGTACAGCGGGGTCTCGCCGCGGACCTCGCGGCCCCACTCGTGGTCGTGGTAGTCGAGGTAGTCGGGGGCGCTGCCGGCCCACGCGCAGCGCAGGCGGCCGTCGGGCCCCGCGACGAGCCCGTCGGGGGTCGGTGCCTCAGGGGTCATCGGGGCGGGTCCTGCGCGCCGCGCACGAGCCCGTCGACGAGCAGCCGGACGAACAGCCGGGTGAGCGGGGTCGCGACGGCGCCGAGCCGCTTGCCGACGGCGTCGGGGCGCGGCCAGATCTCCTCGGTGAAGACCAGCCGGCTGCGGCCGGGGCCGAGGGCGCTGACCTCGATCTCGGCCCAGCCGCCGAGCACCGCACCCTGCTTCTCCAGGCGGACGGAGCCGGGCCGGTCGCCCTCGGGGGGCACCATGTCGCGCAGCGCCATCGGGTCGCGGAAGCGCAGCGGCCCGAGACCGGTGATGCCGACGACCTGGGAGCCGTCGGAGACGACCTCGGTCAGCGGGACGATGTCACCGTGGCGCGGCCAGTCGGTGACGACCTGCCACAGCCGCTGGACGTCGGCCTCGACCTCGCGGACGACTCGGACGGGCGCCACGGGCTCAGGTGTCTTCGGAGTAGGCGTCGGCGTCGCGCTCGGAGTAGTCGCGCTCGGCGTAGGTGTCGACGTCGCCGCGCAGCCGCGCGATCTCGCGGTCCTTGTCGCGCAGCTCGTCGCGCAGCCGGTCCAGCGTCGCGTCGACCTGGCTCATCCGGTAGCCGCGCAGCGTCTGGTCGAAGCGGAGCCGCTGCAGGTCCTCGTCGGTGACCTGGCCCTCGGGCAGCGGGTCGAACGGACTGGTGCTCGGGGCGTCGTCCATCCCGGTCACGGGGATGCGTCCGATGGCGATGGCCACCGCGAGGCCGACGACCACCACGAGCAGCGCGAGCAAGAGGGCGATCACGCCCCGACGATAAGCCACCCGCCCGCGCGACGCGCCGCCACGGTCGTACGTCGGCGGCGAGCCGGGCTCGTAAGGGTCGGCGCGGCTCGGCGACGATGCCGGCAGACGCGCAGCGCAGCAAGCGTCTGCCGGAGGAGGAGCTGAGCCAGAAGGGTCGGCGCGGCTTGGCGACGATGCCGGCAGACGCGCAGCGCAGCAAGCGTCTGCCGGAGGAGGAGCTGAGCCAGAAAGACTCAGTCAGGTTCGCGGCCGGTGCCCTGGACGGGCTGGTCACCGACGACGGCGCGGACGGCCTCGGCCGGGTCGTCGAGCACCTGCAGCATGTCGAGGTCGCGCTCGCCGATCATGCCCTCGGCGAGCAGGGTGCCGCGCACCCAGTCGAGCATCGGCGCCCAGAAGTCGCTGCCGAGCAGCACCAGCGGGAACTGGGTGACCTTGCGGGTCTGCACCAGGGTGACGGCCTCGAACAGCTCGTCGAGAGTGCCGAATCCGCCTGGCAGCACGACGAATCCCTCGGCGTACTTCACGAACATCGTCTTGCGCGCGAAGAAGTAGCGGAAGTTGATGCCGAGGTTGACGTAGGGGTTCAGCCCGGTCTCGAAGGGCAGCTCGATGCCGAGCCCGACGCTGACTCCCCCGGCCTCGCTGGCGCCCTTGTTGGCGGCCTCCATGGTGCCGGGGCCGCCGCCGGTGATGACGGCGTAGCCGGCCTCGACGAGCAGCCGGCCGACCTCGGTGGCGAGCTCGTAGTGGGCGCTGCCCGGCTTGGTGCGGGCCGAGCCGAACACGCTGATCGCGGGGCCCAGCTCGGCGAGCGCGCCGAAGCCCTCGACGAACTCGCTCTGGATGCGCAGCACCCGCCACGGGTCGGTGTGCACCCACTCGGCCGAGTCGGAGCGGTCGAGCAGCCGCTGGTCGGTCGTCGTCTGGGGGACGTTGCGGCCGCGCAGCATCGTCGCGCCCTTGAAGTAGTCCTCGCCCCCGGTGGGTCGGGTCTGGTCGGTCACGCTCCGGCTCCTTCCAGCCAGCGCCGCAGCGCGGCCTCGGCATCGGTGATCTGCTGCTCGGGGCAGCGCTCGTCGTCGGTGTGGGCGAGGTTGGGGTCGCCCGGGCCGAAGTTGACCGCGGGCACCTCGAGGGCGCTGAACCGGGCGACGTCGGTCCAGCCCTGCTTGGCGGTGACCGGCAGCCCGAGCGCCGCGACGAAGGCCTGCGCGGCGGGCCGGTCGAGCCCGGGCAGCGCCCCGTCGGCGCTGTCGCCGAGGGTGACGTCGAAGCCGCTGAAGACGCCGCGCACGTGGGCCAGCGCCTCCTCGGCGTTCTTGGTCGGCGCGAAGCGGTAGTTCACCGACACCCGGCACACGTCGGGGATCACGTTGCCCGCGATCCCGCCGCTGATGCCGACCGCGTTGAGCGCCTCGTGGTAGTCGAGCCCGTCGACGGTGACGGTCTCGGGCTCGTACGCCAACAGCCGGGTCAGGATCTCGCCCGCGTCGTGGATCGCGTTGTGCCCGTTCCACGGCCGGGCCGAGTGCGCGGCGATGCCCTTGGTGGTGACGTCGACCCGCAGCGTGCCCTTGCAGCCGCCCTCGACCCCGCCGTCGGTCGGCTCGAGCAGCACCGCGAAGTCGGCCGCGAGCCAGTCGGGGTGGGTGCGCGCCAGGCGTCCGAGGCCGTTGAACTCGTCCTCGATCTCCTCGCAGTCGTAGAAGACGTAGGTCACGTCGCGGTTGGGCTCGGCGAGCGTCGCCGCGAGGGCCAGCTGCACCGCGACCCCGCCCTTCATGTCGGTGGTGCCGCGGCCGTAGAGCAGCCCGTCCACCCGGCGCACGGGCAGGTTGGGCGGGTCGGTGAGCGGCACCGTGTCGAGGTGGCCGGCGAGCAGCACCCGCTCGTCGCGGCCGAGGTCGGTGCGCGCCACGACCGCGTTGCCGTCGCGCAGCACCTCCAGGTGCGGCACGGCGCGCAGCGCGGTCTCGACGGCGTCGGCGAGCGCCTGCTCGTCGCGGCTGACCGAGGGGATGTCGCACACCGCCGCGGTCAGCGTGACCACGTCGGCGCTCAGGTCGAGGTGCGGGGTCGGCATGCGGCCATCCTCGCGCACGGCGGTGGCTCACCTCGCGAACCACCCCGGGGCGTCGCGGGCGCGCGCCCTACCCTGGGCGCCATGACGGATCAGCGCACCGCCTGGGGCCACGGCCTCGCCACCGAGACCGACGCCGGCCAGCTCCTCGACACCTGGTTCCCGACGCCCGCCCTCGGGGAGGTGCCCGACGGCGCGGCCGCGCCGGCCGAGCTGGAGAAGCTGGCCCAGGTCTACCCCGCCCGGGGAGTGCGTACGTCCGTCGTCACCACGGTCATCGACCTGGACGCCGCGCCGGCCGACGTGCCCGACGCCTACCTGCGGCTGCACCTGCTGTCGCACCGCCTGGTCGAGCCCAACACGATCAACCTCGACGGGCTGTTCGGCGTGCTGAGCAACGTGGTCTGGACCAACGTCGGCCCGTGCGCGGTCGAGGGGTTCGAGCAGACCCGGCTGCGGCTGCGCGCCGAGGGACCGGTGCAGGTCTTCGGCGTCGACAAGTTCCCGCGGATGACCGACTACGTCGTGCCGAGCGGGGTGCGCATCGCCGACGCCGACCGGGTGCGCCTCGGGGCCCACCTGGCCGCCGGCACCACGGTGATGCACGAGGGCTTCTGCAACTTCAACGCCGGCACCCTCGGCACCTCGATGGTCGAGGGGCGCATCGTGCAGGGGGTCGTCGTGGGCGACGGCTCCGACATCGGCGGCGGCGCCTCGATCATGGGCACGCTGTCCGGGGGCGGCACCGAGCGGGTGTCGATCGGCCGGCGCTGCCTCGTCGGCGCGCAGGCGGGCGTCGGCATCGCGCTCGGCGACGACTGCGTGGTCGAGGCCGGGCTCTACGTCACGGCCGGCACCAAGGTCACGCTGGAGGATGGCTCGGTCGTCAAGGCGAAGGAGCTGTCCGGCCGCGACGGGGTGCTGTTCATCCGCAACTCCACCACCGGCGTCGTCGAGGCCCGCACCCGCAAGGGGCACGGCATCGCGCTCAACGACGCCCTGCACGCCAACGACTGACGCGGAGCACCTGCGTTGCCCCGCCGTCGTCGCGCCGAGGAGCACGATGAACCCCTGTTCGCCGACGACGAGAATGCTTGGCACGACGACGGATTCACGTTCGAGGAGCACCAGCCGCGCGGCCGGGGTGTGCGGCTCGTCGGCTGCCTGCTGCCGCTCGTGCTCGTGGCCGCGCTCGGCTTCGGCGGGTGGCAGGCCTATCAGTACCTCAGCAACTACTTCGGCAACGAGAGCTGCCTCCTGCGCTCGGGTGAGAGCGAGGAGAAGCTGACGCCCGAGCAGACCGCCAACGCGGCGACGATCGTCACGGTCGGCACGACCCTGCGCGACCTGCCGCGCTACGCCGCGAACATCGCGGTGACGACGGCGATCCAGGAGTCGAAGCTGCGCAACCTGGCCTACGGCGACCGCGACTCGGTCGGACTCTTCCAGCAGCGCCCGAGCCAGGGGTGGGGCACGCTGGAGCAGGTCGCCGACCCGGTGTACGCCAGCGGCGAGTTCTACCGCCACCTCGTGCAGGTCGACGGCTGGCAGACCCGCCCGCTGACCCAGGTGGCCCAGGAGGTCCAGCGCAGCGGCTTCCCCGACGCCTACGCCGACCACGAGACCGAGGGGCGCGTCATGACCGACGCCCTCTCCGGGTCCGCGCCGGGCGCGGTCGGGTGCCGGCTGGACCCGCCGACCGAGAGCAGCAGCGCGGCGCAGGTCGTCACCAAGCTGCGCGAGCAGACGGGCGTGCGCGCCCAGGCGGACGGCGCCACGGTGAGCGCGGACGGCGGCGACGTCACCACCGCGCGCACGCTCGGCACCTGGGCCGTCGCGCACGCCCAGGCCGAGGGCATCACCCGGGTGACCGTCGGCGACCGCGAGTGGGTGCGCCAGCGCGGGCGCGCCGGGTGGTCCTGGCAGCCGGCGCGCGACCCGGTCGGCGCGACGGACGTACGCATCCGGCTGGGCTGATCCCCGCCGCTCGCCCTGCGGAACGGCGGGCTCGCAAACCCCCATCGTGACCTACGTCACAGTAACCTCCGGTGGATCGGCAGTTCCCCCCGACCCGCATGGAGCACGTCATGCTGCACCGTCAGACCCCCACCCGTTCCCGCCTGCGCGCCCTGACCCTCGGTGCGGGCGCCTCCCTGGCCGCCGTCGGCATCGGCATCGCCTCGGCCAGCCCGGCCCAGGCCGCCCCGCTCCCCGAGGGTGGCCTCGCCGAGTCGCTGGCCAACTACGCCGCCGCGCCCGGCTACGTCCGCGGCGCCAACGACTGGACCTGCAAGCCCAGCGCCGACAAGCCCAACCCGGTGATCCTGGTCCCGGGCACGTTCACCAACATGGGCTCCAGCTTCGTGAAGATCGCGCCGCGCCTGAAGAACGCCGGCTACTGCGTCTACGCCCTGAACTACGGCATGACCGCGGCGTCGTTCGGCCGCGTCGGCGGCCTCGGCCACATCAAGGACTCGGCCAACCAGCTCGCCTCGTTCGTGCAGCGGGTGCGCACCTCCACCGGCTCGGCCAAGGTCGACATCGTCGGCCACTCCCAGGGCGGCTCCGTGCCGATGTGGTGGATGAAGAAGATGGGCGGCGCCTCGCAGGTCGACCACTACGTCGGCTGGGCGCCCAGCTCGCACGGCACCGACCTCAACGGCATCGTCACCCTCGGCAACACGTTCAACGCGATGGGCTTCGTGACCGGGCTGTCGGAGTTCGGCCAGTTCCCCGGCGCGATCGACCAGACCTACTCCAGCGACTACACGCGCGAGCTGTGGGCCGACGGCAACCGGGTGCCGACCGGCCCCAGCTACACGGTCGTGATGACCAAGTACGACAAGGTCGTCACGCCGTACCAGACCCAGGCGCTGGAGGGTGACGACGTCAACAACGTGCTGCTGCAGGAGCGCTGCCCGGGCGACTTCACCGGCCACGCGCTGATCTACCTGGACGACCCGACGCT
The DNA here is from genome assembly GCF_006716095.1 of Barrientosiimonas humi. NCBI lineage: Bacteria > Bacillati > Actinomycetota > Actinomycetes > Micrococcales > Dermacoccaceae > Barrientosiimonas > Barrientosiimonas humi. The sequence continues at coordinate 476,522 of NZ_VFOK01000001.1, read as the reverse complement.
GCAGCTGACGATGAACGCCCTGGCCGACGGCCCCAAGTCGTTCCGTCCGGCCTGCCGCGGCTACGCGCCGATCCCGTTCGCGTAGGCCCCGGCGCTCGGCCCGCCGGCCACGACGGCGGACCAGATACGACGACGGCGGACCACGTCATACGTGGTCCGCCGTCGTGCGTTCGGCGCTGTCGGGCGGCGCGGGGTCAGCGCTGGTTCATGCCGACGTACGCGCGCTCGGTCTCACCGATGTAGACCTGGCGCGGGCGCCCGATCTTGGTGGCCGGGTCGTTCATCATCTCGCGCCACTGGGCGATCCAGCCCGGGAGGCGGCCGATGGCGAACAGCACCGTGAACATGTCGGTGGGGAAGCCCATGGCCTTGTAGATCAGGCCGGTGTAGAAGTCGACGTTCGGGTAGAGCTTGCGCTCGACGAAGTAGTCGTCCTTGAGCGCGATCTCCTCGAGCCGCATCGCGATGTCGAGCTGCGGGTCGTTGACGCCCATCTTCTGGAGCACCTCGTGGGCGGTCTCCTTCACGATGGCGGCGCGCGGGTCGTAGTTCTTGTAGACCCGGTGGCCGAAGCCCATCAGCTTGACGCCGGCCTCCTTGTTCTTCACCCGCTTCATGAAGGTGTCGACGTCGTCGTCGCTGCCGTCGATCTCGTCGAGCATCGCGAGCACCGCCGAGTTGGCGCCGCCGTGCAGCGGGCCGGACAGCGCGTGGATGCCGGCGCTGATCGAGGCGAACAGGTTGGCGTGGCCCGAGCCGACCAGGCGCACCGTCGAGGTGGAGCAGTTCTGCTCGTGGTCGGCGTGCAGGATGAACAGCTGGTCGAGCGCCTTGGAGACGACCGGGTCGACGTCGTACTCCTCCGCGGGGACCCCGAAGGTCATCCGCAGGAAGTTGCTCACCAGGTCGAGGCGGTTGTCGGGGTAGAGCGTCGGCTGACCCTGGCTCTTCTTGTGGGCGTAGGCCGCGATGGTCGGCAGCTTGGCCATGAGCCGCACCGACGACTGGTCGATCTGCTCCTCGTCGGTGATCGACAGGGCGTCGGGGTAGAAGGTGCCGAGCGCCGAGACCGCCGCCGACAGCACCGACATGGGGTGCGCGTCGCGCGGGAACGCCGCGAGCAGGTCCTTCAGGTCCTCCTGCAGCATCGTGTGGCGGCTCACCCGGGCGGTGAACTCCTCGAGCTGCTGCTGGGTGGGGAGCTCGCCGTAGATCAGCAGGTAGGAGACCTCCAGGAAGGTGGACTCCTTGGCGAGCTGGTCGATGGGATAGCCGCGGTAGCGCAGGATGCCGGCGTCGCCGTCGATGTAGGTGATCGCCGACTGGCACGACGCGGTGTTGACGAAGCCAACGTCCAGCGTGGTGTTGCCGGTCTCCTTCAGCAACGCGGAGATGTCGTAGCCGGAGTTGCCCTCGGTCGCGGGCTGGAGGGCCAGCTCCAGCTCTCGGTCGCCCGCCTTCAGCGTGGCGGCGCCTTCGGTAGTCATGTGCAGTCCGTTCCTCTCCAGCCCGGCTGGCGCCGGGAAGTCAGCGAGGCCGACGTTACCCCAGGGTCAACCGCCTGCAGCGAGGGCCCCGGTCGGCCCAGAACGGTCGGTTTTGACCGAGCGTCAAGCCGAGCGCAACCGCTGCGCCGCGGCCTCGATCCGCTCGTCGGTGGCGGTGAGCGCGATGCGCACGTGCTGGGCTCCGGTCGGCCCGTAGAAGTCGCCCGGCGCGACGAGGATGCCCTGCTCGGCGAGGGCGTCGACCGTGGCCCGTGCGGGCTCGCCGCGGGTCGCCCACAGGTAGAGCCCGGCCTCGCTGTGGTCGATCCGCCAGCCGCTCTCGCGCAGGGCGGCGAGCAGGACCGAGCGGCGACGGGCGTACGTCGTCTTCTGGGCGGCCACGTGCTGGTCGTCGCCGACGGCGGTCTCAAGGACCCGCTGCACCGGGTACGGCACGATCATCCCGGCGTGCTTGCGCACCTCGAGCAGCTGGCCGACCAGGGCGGGGTCGCCGGCGAGGAACGCCGCGCGGTAGCCGGCCAGGTTGGACTGTTTGGACAGGGAGTAGACCGCGAGCAGGCCGCGGTGGTCGCCGCCGGTGACGCGGTCGTCGAGGACGCTCGGGGTCGTCGGCCCGTCGGCGTCGTCGCGCCAGTCCAGCTCGGCGTAGCACTCGTCGCTCGCGACGACGACGCCGCGCTCGCGCGCCCAGTCGACGACCTTCTTGAGGTGCTCGACGCCGAGCACCTGGCCGGTGGGGTTGCTGGGCGTGTTGAGCCACAGCAGCTTCGGCGCCGCGCCCGGGCCGAGCCCGACGAGGCTGGTCATCGGGCGCGGCTCGGCGCGCGCGATGCGGGCGCCGACGTCGTACGTCGGGTAGGCCACGGCGGGGAAGGCCACCTGGTCGCCCGGGCCGAGCCCGAGCAGCGTGGGCAGCCACGCGACGAGCTCCTTGGAGCCCACCGTGGGCAGCACCCCGTCGGGGTCGACGCCGCTCGCGCCGCGGCGCCGCGCGAACCAGCCGCTGACCGCCTCGCGCAGCGCGGGGGTGCCCCACGTCTGGGGGTAGCCGGGGGCGTCGGCGGCGGCGCGCAGCGCGTCCTGGAGCAGCGGCGGCGTCGGGTCGACGGGCGTGCCGACCGACAGGTCGACGATGCCGTCGGGGTGCGCCTGGGCGCGGGCCTTCGCCGCGGCCAGGCTGTCCCACGGGAAGTCGGGGAGCTGGAGCGTCACGCGATCACGAACGCCGGGTCAGCCGGTGGTGGCGGCCCGACGGACTCACTCGTCGTGCTCCTGCGGAGGCAGCGCCTCGATGATCGGGTGGTCCTTGTCGATCATGCCGAGCTTGGCCGCACCGCCGGGGCTGCCGAGGTCGTCGAAGAACTCGACGTTGGCCTTGTAGTAGTCGGCCCACTCCTCGGGGGTGTCGTCCTCGTAGTAGATCGCCTCGACGGGGCAGACCGGCTCGCAGGCGCCGCAGTCGACGCACTCGTCAGGGTGGATGTACAGCGACCGCTTGCCTTCGTAGATGCAGTCGACCGGGCATTCCTCGATGCAGGCCTTGTCCTTGAGGTCGACGCACGGCTGAGCGATGACATAGGTCACGGAAGGATCCTCCTGGCAAACGGTGCGCACCGGTCCGAGCCGGGTGCTGTGCACGAGCAGTACCTAGTATGCCGAGGTGACCCCGGACCCGCGCAGTGAGCCTTGCCTCACTCCCGCCGAGTCCCGCGTCAGCGTGGGCGACCGCGTCGTCCTGCGGTTCCGCGATGCGGACGGATCGCTCACCGATGCACTTGGCGACCTGGTCGGGCTGGACGAGTCGACGGCGGTCGTACGTACTCGGCGGGGTGACGTGCGCGTCCCGCGGGCGGCCGTGGTCGCCGCCAAGCGGGTGCCGCCTCCGCCGAGCCGGCGCGGCCGGCCGCACCGGGCGATCTCGGCGACCGACCTGCAGGAGCTGATGGTCGGCGGGATGCCGCCGCTGGAGTCGCAGTGGCTCGGCCGGTGGCTGCTGCGGGCCGCCGACGGTTACACCGGGCGGGGCAACAGCGCGCTGCCGCTCGGCGACCCCGGGCTGGACGTCGAGGCGGCTCTGGATCAGGTCGAGCAGTGGTACGCCGACCGCGAACAGCCAGCACTGATGCAGGTTTTCGGGCCGGTCGGCTTCGAGGTTGCGGACGATCCGCTGGGCGCCGCGGTGCTCGCGCGCGGGTGGCAGACCATGCCGCGGACGCTCGTGATGACGGCCGCGACCGACGACGTCGCGCTCGCCCTGGCGCAGCTGCCGGACGACCCGACGGCGCGGGTGGCCGAGGCGGTCGACGCGCGGTGGATCAGCGGCGCCACCCCGCGCGAGCAGCAGCACGAGACGACGCTGACCGCGATGCTCGGCCAGGTGCGCGACGGTCGCTACGTCACGCTCGGTGCCGCTGAGGTGCCCGACGCCGTCGGACGGCTGGCGGTCTCGCCCGGGTGGGCGGGGGTCTTCGCGGTGCACGTGCAGGAGGGCCTGCGGCGGCAGGGTCTGGCGCGGCGCGTGCTGGCGGCGCTGGTGCGCGAGGCGCAGCGCGCCGACGCGGGCTCGCTCTACCTGCAGGTGACGGCCGACAACGGGCCCGCCGTCGCGCTCTACCGGTCGCTCGGGTTCACCGTGCACCACGACTACGTCTACGCCCACCCCGCGCCGGCCGAGCAGCGCCCCAAGCCGGTCGAGTAGCGGCGAGGCGCTAGCCGAGCCGCGTATCGAGACCCGGCAGCTACCATTTCCCCGACGCGTGGTCGGGCGGCCGCGAGTCTCCCTCGGCCGCATGCAGATCCGCCGAAGACAGCCCCGTTGCCGCCCTCGCGGCTCTTGATTCAAGGCCTCCGGTCGCCGACCCCGGCATGACTGATCTGCCCCTCCCGTCCGTACGATCCGGGGAGTCCCCATGGGGGTGGTCAAGCAGCGGTTGGGGGTGGCACGACCGAAGCGACCACTTCCGCACTCCCTGAATCGGGTCCAGCACGCGTGCTCCTTCCACCGCATCTTGCTGCCCGACGGTGAACTCGCCGACCCGCGGACGCAGCAGGACGTCGTACCGGCCCTTGCACCCGGGATGGCGACGGCCTCCTACCCTTCCTGCTGACCACACCACCCGGGCCGCTACTCCAGGCCCCACGGCGGGCGAGCCTCAACTGGCCGCTACTTGCTACGACGATCGCCTCGGCCTACGAACCTGTCATTAAAAGCTTACGGGAGAAACCATAAGATGGGATGAACACAAGCGCAGCAAGCAGAAGGCCTGATAGTGCGACGGGAACCGAGGGGCCGTTCGCACGCGCCAGCTCCGCCCCGTCCCGCAAAGAAATCTGAGGCGCAAGGACCGCCCAATAGAACCCGGCAAGCATGATAGAGAGAGGGTAAGCTGAGGCCGAAAACAGGACGCGGACCATGCGATGCGCTGTCTTGGCAACGGAAAGTGCACACAAGACAAGCACCGGAAAAATCGCCGAGACGACGAAACTCAGCGGCACAGCTAATCGCGGCAGGTATTGGGATGGCTGCCCGGACTTCCACTGAATTACCACTCGATCCGGGAGCAGAGGCAGCGCAGGCAGCGAGAATGCGGCGGCAATAACTACAACCACCACCGCCCCCCAGGGGAACAGCCAGCGGCGCCAACTCATGATGCAACTAGCCTAACAGACAGCCTTCTCCGCATGGTCTTTAGGCTGGCCTCAAAGTCCGACGATGCTGCCCTTAGCGGGGGCCAGCAGCACCAGATCGAGGGCCCACATACTGAATGCGAAACTCCATAGACCCATGGTTATCGCTATCAGCGGCCTACTGCGCCATAGGGATTCCCGCCAACGCACTGTCCCGCTCCCCTGCGGAGCGTGCGGTCGGCGTGCCGCTGTCGGTGACCGGACTGGTGCTGGCGACACAGGCGTACCGGCAGGTCCGCGGCGGCCGTGCCTGACTCTCGGCACCCACCGGCCACAGACTGGACAAACCGGGTCGATATCGACCCCAGATGACACACCAACCGCCCGAAAAGCGGGCAGATCGGGTCGATATCGACCCGGTGGCGGCGGGGCGGGCCTCAGAGGCGGCGTACGTCCAGCGGCGTCTCGACCGCCTGGCCGTCCTCGCCGCGGCGGACCTCGTAGGCGCCCTTGCCGTCGCTCTCGCTGACCGCTTCCACCAGCTCGGTGCCGCGATAGAGCAGACCGACGCCGTCATCGGTGGCGTAGCCCGCCGGCAGCTCACCGGAAGCGATCGCGGCCTGGAACTTCGGGCGGCGCTGCTCCTCGGAGTCGTAGTGCACGCCGTTGGAGAACGGCAGCAGCGCCAGGCCGTCGGACACCACGCGCAGGTCCGGCCCGAAGGAGTCGGTGGTGCCGCCGACGTGCCAGCAGATCGACCCGGCCGAGACGCCGGTCAGCACGACTCCGGCCTCCCACGCCGCGCGCATCGCCTGGTCGACACCGTGCAGGCGCCACAGCGCGAGCAGCCCGGCGACGCTGCCGCCGCCGACCCACACCACGTCCTGGGCGAGCAGGTGCTCGGTGATGTCGGCGACGTTCGGCATCGAGAGCACCGCCACGTGGCTCGGCGCGAAGCCGGCCGCGACTGCGGCCTCGTAGAAGAAGGAGACGTACGCCGAGTCGTCGCCACCGGCGGTGCCGAGGAAGCACACCTTCGGCGCGCGTCCGCTGATGCCCGCGAGGTCGACCGCCAGATCGGTGAGCTCGCTGAACTCCCAACGGGTTCGGGCGCCGGGACGGATGCCCCCGGACGTGGCCAGGATGGTCGGCTGCTCGGTGGTCACGGCGTGACGGTATCGAGCCTCGACCGGCGGCGCCTCCGGATAACGGCGGGGTCTCGATACGCCGCGCTCGTCCCTCGCGCAGCTACTCGACCACCGTGGGGTGAGGGGTCTCGATACGCCGCGCTCGTCCCTCGCGCGGCTACTCGACCACCGTGGGGCGGCTACTCGACCACCGTGGGCTCGGGGTCCAGGAGCTGGGCGAGGTGGATGCCGCGGCGGTCGAGCAGGTCGGCCGCCTGCGTGCGGCAGGAGAAGCCGTCGGCGAGCAGCACCGCGTCGGGCTCGTCGCGCAGCGCGGGCAGCAGCTGGTGCTCGGCGACCTTGACCGACACGTCGTGGTGGCCAAGCTCGACGCCGAAGTTGCCGGCGAGCCCGCAGCACCCGCCCAACCGCCGTACGTCCGCGCCGGCTCGGCGCAGCAGCTCGGCGTCGGCGGACCACGACATCACCGCGTGGTGGTGGCAGTGCGGCTGCGCGACGACGCGAAGCCCATCGAGCTGCGGCGGCTCCCAGCCGGGGGTGTCGCGCAGCAGCTCGGCGAGCGTGCGCACCTGCACCGCAACGGTTTCCGCGGTCTCGCCCGGCGTCAGCTCGAGGCTGTCGGAGCGCAGCACGGCGGTGCACGACGGCTCCAGGCCCACGAGCTTCAGCCCGAGCCGGGCGGCGCCGAGCAGGTCGTCGAGGTGGCTGCCGAGGATCTTGCGCGCGGCGTCGAGCTGCCCGGTGGAGATCCAGGTCAGGCCGCAGCAGCCGGACCGCTCGGTGATCAGCGGCTCGTAACCAGCCTGCCGCAGCACCCGCACGGCGGCCTTCGCCAGGTCGGGAGAGAAGTGGTCGGAGAAGGTGTCGACGATCAGCAGCACCGGCTCCCGACCGTCGATGGGATCGGCCGAGTTCGCAAAGACACCAACGCCGTTCGCCGTCGCCCACGACCGGAAGGTCTCCGTCGCGAGCGGCGGGATGCTGCGCCGGGGGTCCACGCCGGCCAGCTTCTTGGCCTGAGCGAACCGCTCCCCCACCCCGAACATCGCGTTGACGACCCTGGGCATCCGGCTGCCCAGCCGGACCCAGCGCGGCAGCTGCCCGAGCACGTAGTGCGCGCGCGGCCGCACCCGCTTCTTGTACGTCTGGTGCAGCACCTCTGACTTGTAGCTCGCCATGTCGATGCCGGTCGGGCAGTCCGACAGGCACCCCTTGCAGGACAGGCACAGGTCGAGCGCGTCGTGCACCTCGGGAGCCGAGAACCCTTTGACGACAGTGCCGTTCACCATCTCCTGCAGCACGCGCGCCCGGCCGCGGGTGGAGTCCTTCTCCTCTCCCGTGGCCAGATAGCTCGGGCACATCACGCCGCCCGAGCCGGTGCTGTCGGCGCGGCAGCGCCCGACGCCCGTGCACCGGTGCACCGCCTGGCTGAAGTCACCCCCGTCGTGCACGTACGCCAGCGCCAGCTTCTCGCGCACCGGCCGCGCCTGCGGGACGCGCAGGTCGGCGGTGGGTGCGGCGGGCTCGACCAGCACGCCCGGGTTGAGCAGGTTCTCGGGGTCGAAGTGCCGCTTGATCTCGGCGAACAGCCCGAGTGCGTCGGCGGAGTACATCCGGTCGAGCAGCCCGCTGCGCGCCCGGCCGTCGCCGTGCTCCCCCGACAGCGACCCGCCGTAGGAGGCGACCAGCTCGGCGGAGTCGTTGAGGAAGTCACCGAATCCCTCTGTGCCGCCTGGCTTCTCGAGGGGGAAGTCGATGCGGATGTGCAGGCAGCCGTCGCCGAAGTGACCGTAGGGCAGCCCCGTCAGGTCGTGCTGCAGGAGCAACGCGTCGAAGTCGCGCAGGTAGTCGCCGAGCCGCTCGGGCGGCACCGCGGCGTCCTCCCACCCGGCGTGCGCCGGCCGGTCACGCGGGCTGCGACCGGAGAGACCGGCGCCGTCCTCGCGCACCCGCCAGATCGTCGCGGCCTCGGCGGGGTCGGTGACGACCTTGGCCTCCACGGCGCCCGACGCCGCGCACAGCGCCTCGGCGCGCGCGACGACCTCGGCCCGGTCGTCGCCGGCGAGCTCGACGAGCAGCCAGCCGTCGCCGAGCGGCAGGTCGGGCACGGCCTGCGGGCCACGGCGCGCGGTGAGGATCTCGACGATGCGCCGGTCGATGCCCTCGACCGCGACCGGGCCGAACTCCAGCTGGGCGACGGCGGCGGCCCCGGCCGTCGAGATGTCCGGATAGCCCAGCACGGCCAGGATCCGGTGCTCCGGCTCGGTGACCAGGGCGACCTCGGCCTCGGTGACGATGCCGAGCGTGCCCTCGCTGCCGGCCATCAGCCGGGTCACGTCGAACCCCTGCTCGGGCAGCAGCCGCTGCGCGGCGTAGCCGGAGACCTGCCGGTTGAACCGGCCGAGCTCGGTGCGGATGGTGCCCAGGTGCCGGCCGACGATCTCGTCCAGGCCGCTCAGCAGCGGCGACCCGGCCAGCACCTGCGTCCGCTCGTCGCCGTGCCGCACGCGCAGCACCTCGCCGCCGGCGGTGACCAGCTCGAGGCCGAGCAGGTTGTCGGAGGTCTTGCCGTAGCCGAGCGCCCGGTTGCCGCAGGCGTCGTTGCCGATCATCCCGCCGATCGTGCAGCGCGAGTGCGAGGACGGGTCGGGGCCGTAGCGCAGCCCGTTCGCGAGCGCCTGCTTCTGCAGGGTCGCGTGCACCGTGCCGGGCTGCACGACCGCGCGCGCCGCCTCGCGGTCGACCGACAGCACGTTCCCGAGGTGCCGGCTGAAGTCGAAGACCACGCCGGTCCCGACCGCGTTGCCGGCGATGGAGGTCCCCCCGCCGCGCGCGGTGACAGGCACGCCCAGCTCGCGGCACACGGCGAGCGTCGCCAGCACCTCGTCACGGTCGCGGGGTCGCACGACGGCGCTCGGCACCAGGCGGTAGAGCGAGGCGTCGGAGGAGTAGGCCGCGCGGTTCGTGCTGTCGTCGAGCACGTCGCGCACCCCGGCGGCGCGCAACCGCGACACGAGCTCGGTGGTCATCGCTCCATCTTGACGGTCCGGCGGTTCGGCGACGATGCCGGGCCTCTCGGCGACGATGCCGGGAGCCGCGCAGCGCAGCAAGCGGTTCCCGGAGGAGGAGCCGGGACAGAACAATCCGCAAACGCAGCGCAGCAAGCGGCTCCCGGAGGAGGAGCTGAACCCATCAGGTATTCGTACAGATGACGCGGTCGGCGGCGGCGTACTTGGTCGTCTCCTTCTCGGTGCGTACGACCTTGTCGCCCTGCTTGAGCACCCGGGTCACGTCGATGTCGAACCCGATGTTGGTGGGCACCGGCAGGCAGCCCGGGTCGTCGTCGCGGACGGTCTTGGGCTGGCGGATGTTGTACTTCTCGCTCGAGGAGGTCTCGACGGTGTACTTGCGCTGGCCGAGGAAGCGGATGACGACCTCGTCACCCTCGATGAAGCTCTGGACGACGATCGGCTTGTCGGTGTCGTTGGTCCACTTGTTGTCGATCTTCGGCACCCACAGCGTGGCCTCGCGACCGGCGGGGTAGCGCTCGATCCAGAACGAGTGGGCCTTGTGCTCGTCGAGCTGGACGCCGGCGAAGAACGCCGCGTTGTAGAGCGCGGTCGACACCTGGGAGACGCCGCCGCCCTGGGCCGCGCGCTCCTTGCCGCCCTGGATGGTGGGCGCCGCGCCGTACCCCTTGTCGGGGGTGAGCTCGCCGCCGAGCGTCTGGATCAGGCTGAACTGCTGCCCGACTCCGACCACGGTGCCGTTCATCGCGGCGAGGGCGACCCGCATGTTCTGGGTGCGCACCTTGTTGCTCGGGGTGTTGGGGAACTTCGAGCGGAACTCGCTGATCTGGCTGGTGAGGTCGATGCCCTTGAGGTCGTCGGTCGTGACCTGCGGCTTCTCGACGACGACCGGGGCGTTCACGGTGCGGCTGTCGCTGGAGGTCATCGCCTTGAGCACCGCCGGGCCGAGCTTGGCCTCGTCGAGCTTCTTGCCGTCCTGCGCGGGGGTGACCTGCGGCTTGCCGTCGGTGATGGTGGCCTTGGCGTTGCGCGCCGGCACGGTGAGGTCGGGCTTCTGCTCCAGCAGCAGGTCGGCGGCCTCGGCCCCGTCGACGGTGGCGGCGAGCTTGCCGCCGCTCTGCTTGATCGTCGTCACCGTCGCGAGCTGGCGCGGCGAGAGCTCGGCGCTGGTGTCGTCGACCTTGACGGTGACCGCACCGCTGGTCGCGGGGGTCGCGACGTCGCGCACGAACCGGTCGATCTCGGCGTTGGTCAGCCGGGGCTGCCGCGACGCGACGGGCGCGGAGAACTGCGTCTTGGCCGGCCAGCCCGACGCGATCTCCTCGGCCACCGCCTCGGCGTCGATGCCCTGACCGGGGGTCGAGCGCACGACCGAGACGTTGCCGCCCTCGATCGAGACGCTGCCGTCCTTGGGGGCCGACTCCAGCACGGTGCCCGCGGCCACCGAGAGGGCGTCGCCCAGCTTGGTGCGGTCGACCGTGACCTCGGCGTCGCGCTCGCTGCCGCCGGTGAGCTTGCCGAGCACGTCGGCGGGGTTGAGGCTGCGCTCACCGAGCCCCGCGAGCGAGCCCGGCACGTCGATGGCCAGGCCGGCGTCGCGCGGGACGACCTGCACCCGCTCGTCGCCGACCTCGACGGTGACCGGGCGGGTGGCGAGGGTCGAGGCCTCGCTCGTGAGCTTGGCGCGGGCGTCGTCCTGGCTCAGGCCGCCCACGTCGACCCCGGCGACCTGGGTGCCGGACGCGATGCGGTCGCCCTGCCAGAGCGCGAGGGCGAGGTAGGCGCCGACCAGCACCAGCGCGGTGAGCCCCAGCCGGAGCCAGATGCTGCTCCAGACCGAGCGGCCCCCCGGCTGCTCGTCCGTCGGTCGCGCGGTCGCGCGCGTGCGGGGCACGTCGGGCCCGCCCGGGTCGCCGTGGGTCACTTCGCTGCTCCAAATCGTCCGCGGTAGTAGAGCAGGGCCTCCCCCGGCCGCTCGCTCGCCTGCACCGAGCGTACGTGTCCGACGACGATGGAGTGGTCACCAGCGGGGTGCACGGCGGTCGTGGCGAGCTCGAACGTCGCGAGCGCGTCGTCCAGCAGCGCCACCCCCGTCGCCTCGCCGCGGTGGTGCGGCACGCGGTCGAGCTGCCCGTGCAGCGGGCGCCCGCGGGTGGCCAGCCAGGCCGCCGTCGGGCGCTGGTCGGCCGCGAGCACGCTGATGCCGAAGACCCCCGCCTCGAGGATGGCGTCGTGGAAGCGCGCCTCCTGCTCGACCGAGACCAGCATGAGCACCGGGTCGAGCGAGACCGAGGCGATCGCGTTGGCGGTCATGGCGTAGTCCTGCCCGTCGGCGACCGTGGTCACGGCGGTGACGCCGGAGGCGAACCGCGAGACGGCCCGGCGGTAGAAGTCGGGGTCGACGTCGTCGGTCATGCCTGCCCTCCCAGCGGACGCGGGTCACCGCCCGCCGCGAGCGGCTCACCGGTCGCGACGTCCAGCTGCTGATAGGCCTCCCGGCCGGTGAGCAGCAGGGCGATGTCGTTGCTCAGCGCGTACGCCTGCGCCGGCTCCCCCAGCAACCGCACCTGGGTGCGGTGCTGGGTCAGCGCGGCCACCTGCCGCGGCACGGCCGCGGCGTCGACGACGACGTGGGTCACCTGCTCGTCGGGCACGACCGACAGCCGCGCGGTGTGGTCGTCGGCGGGCGCGCCGACCCGCCAGGCGTCGCGACGCTCGGGGGTGAGCAGGTCACCGACCCCCGCGAGGTCCTGCTGCCACCACGACTCGGGGGTGACCCGGGCGTACAGCGCGGGCGGGTCGTCCAGCAGCCGCAGCGCCGCGAGCGTCACCTCGTGGGTGCGCACGTGGTCGGGGTGGCCGTAGCCGCCGGTGCGGTCGTAGGTCAGCACGGCGTCGGGCGCGAGACGGCGCACCCGCTCGGCCACGGCCGGCGCGACCTGTTCCGGCGGGGCCCCGACGAACGCCCGCGGATGCTCGGCCGACGGCGTCCCGACCATGCCGGAGTCGCGCACCCGCGGCTCCCCCGGATCGTCGCCGAGCACGGTCCAGGAGGTCACGCCCAGCGCCTGCATGGCACCGTCGAGCTCACCCCGGCGTACGTCCGCGAGCGGGTCGGGCGCGTCGGCGGCACGCGGCTGCCCGGCAGGCAGCTCGAGGTGACGCAGGTCGGCAGGGATGACCTCGCCCTCCTCGCCGAGGGTCATCGTGAGCACGTGCACCTCGTCGCCGCGCTCCAGAAGGTGCGCGGCAGCGACCCCGGTCCACAGAGTCTCGTCGTCGGGGTGTGCGTGAATCAGCAACCACCGCAATGGGATTGCGCCTCCTCGCGAAAAAATCCTCAGCCGTCGCGCCGGGCGCGGGAGGCCGCCTTGGCACGGTCGTTGGCGTTCAGCTGCACCTTGCGGATGCGCACGGCCTCGGGCGTCACCTCGACGCACTCGTCCTCGCGGCAGAACTCCAGCGACTCCTCGAGCGACAGGTGCTTCGGCGGGATCAGCCGCTCGAGCACGTCGGCCGTGGAGGAGCGCACGTTGGTGAGCTTCTTCTCCTTGGTGATGTTGACGTCCATGTCGTCGGCGCGGGAGTTCTCGCCGACGATCATGCCCTCGTAGACCTCGGTCGTCGGCTCGACGAACATCGTGCCGCGCTCCTGCAGGTTGAACATGGCGTACGTCGTCGCCACGCCCGTGCGGTCGGCGACCAGCGAGCCCGACTGCCGGGTCTTGATCTCGCCGTGCCACGGCTCGTAGCCGTCGAACACGTGGTGGGCGATGCCGGTGCCGCGGGTGTCGGTGAGGAACTGGGTGCGGAAGCCGATGAGCCCGCGCGAGGGCACCTTGAACTCCATCCGGATCCAGCCGGTGCCGTGGTTGGTCATCTGCTCCATGCGCCCCTTGCGGGCGGCCATCAGCTGGGTGATCGTGCCGAGGTGCTCCTCGGGGGTGTCGATCGTGAGGTGCTCGACCGGCTCGTGCACCTTGCCGTCGACCTCGCGGGTGACCACCTGCGGCTTGCCGACGGTCAGCTCGTATCCCTCGCGCCGCATCTGCTCCACGAGGATCGCGAGCGCCAGCTCGCCGCGGCCCTGCACCTCCCAGGCGTCGGGGCGCTCGGTCGGCAGCACGCGCAGCGACACGTTGCCGATCAGCTCTCGGTCGAGCCGCTCCTTCACCAGCCGCGCGGTGACCTTGGAGCCGCGCACCTTGCCCGCCAGCGGGGAGGTGTTGGTGCCGATCGTCATCGAGATGGCCGGCTCGTCGACCGTGATCAGCGGCAGCGGCTCGGGGTTGTCGGGGTCGGCCAGCGTCTCGCCGATGGTGATGTCGGGGATGCCCGCGACGGCGATGATGTCGCCCGGCCCGGCCTGCTCGGCGGGCTCGCGCTCCAGACCGTTGGTCATCAGCAGCTCGGTGATCTTCACCTTCTGCTGGCTGCCGTCGGCGCGGCACCAGGTGACCTGCTGCCCCTTGCGGATCTGGCCGTTGTGCACCCGCAGCAGCGCCAGGCGCCCGAGGAAGTTGGAGGAGTCGAGGTTGGTGACGTGCGCCTGCAGCGGCTTCGCGTCGTCGTACGACGGCGCCGGGATGGTCTCGACGATCGTCCGGAAGAGCGGCTCCAGGTCGTCGCCCTCGGGCAGCTCGCCGTTCGCGGGACGCACGGTCGAGGCGACGCCGGCCTTGGCCGAGGCGTAGACCACCGGGAAGTCGAGCTGGTCGGCGTGCCCCTCGGCGTCGTCGAGCAGGTCCATGAACAGCTCGTACGTCTCGTCCTCGACCTCCTCGATGCGCGAGTCGGGACGGTCGACCTTGTTGATGCACAGGATGACCGGCATGCGCGCGGCGAGCGCCTTGCGCAGCACGAACCGGGTCTGCGGCAGCGGCCCCTCCGAGGCGTCGACCAGCAGCACCACGCCGTCGACCATCGACAGGCCGCGCTCGACCTCGCCGCCGAAGTCGGCGTGGCCGGGGGTGTCGATGATGTTGATGGTGATGCCGGAGTCCTGCGCCGCCGGACCCGTGTAGTGGATCGCGGTGTTCTTGGCGAGGATCGTGATGCCCTTCTCCCGCTCCAGGTCGCCGGAGTCCATCACCCGCTCACCGGTGGTCTCGACGGTGTCGCGTTCGCCGAACGCCCCGGTCTGCCAGAGCATCTTGTCCACGAGGGTGGTCTTGCCGTGGTCGACATGGGCGACGATCGCGACGTTGCGCACGTCGCTGCGGGTCTGAGTTGGCACGACGGTCAGTGTCTCAGGCCGGGCGCGTTGCTCCGAATCGCGACTCCAGCGTGCGCACCACCGGCAGGTCGTCGCGCAGCCAGGCGACGTCGTACAGCTCGGTCCCGGTCAGCCAGCGCAGCTGGTCGTGGTCCTCCAGAGGCCGCGCCTCGCCGCGGGTCGTGCGCGCCCAGCGCACGTGCATGGCGTACGCCTCCCCCAGCGGCCACAGGCCGCTCACCTGCTCACCGGTGAGCGGTCCCGGGACGACGTCGCCGAGCTCGACCTGCACCCCGAGCTCCTCGGCGATCTCCCGGTGCAGCGCGGCCTCGAGGGTCTCGCCGGGCTCGACCTTGCCGCCCGGCAGCTCCCACCCGCCGGCCAGGCGCGAGGGTTCGGTGCGCCGCGCGGCGAGCAGCACCGTGGGGCGAACCAGGTCGTCGACCAGCGCCGCCCCCACCACCAGTCGCCGCGCCACCGGGCGAGCGTATCGAGGACACACCCACATCTGACCTGTACCCGGTATCCCGGACACCTGTTCTGAGGCGATGATCGTCTTGGAGGAAGGAGCCGATGATGCCGGCACCGAAGTCACCTGAGTTCCGTCAGCGCGCGGTGGAGCTGGCGCGGCAGCGGGAGAAGCCGATCGCGCAGATCGCGAAGGATTTGGGGATCAGTGAGTCTTGTCTGCGGCGGTGGATGGATCAGTCGGAGGTCGATGCCGGGCACAGGCCTGGCTTGTCGCGTGATGAGCGGGGCGAGCTGGTCCGGTTGCGGCGGGAGAATCGGCGTCAGGCGATGGAGACCTGGGATCCTCAAGCGGGCTAGCGCCTACTTCGCCAGCGAGAACGTCCTCCCAAAATGAGGTGCCTGGCCGTGGCTGCCTTGGCCGGGCAGGAGGTCGACCTGCGGGATGGGGCCGGCCCGCGGCTGGTCACGGTGGCGGCTGCAATGGAGCCACGCAAAAGGGGTGTCGCGTAGCGGCGTGGAGCGGGCGTTGCAGGTGCCGTCCTCTTCGTTCTATGACTGGCAGGCCGGTCGCGGGCCCTCGGCGCGGGACGTGGCTGATGCGTACGCGTTGCAGGCGATCATCCAGGTGCACCAGCGGTCGCGGGGGACTTACGGGGTGCGGCGGGTGCACGCCGAGCTGGCCCTCGGGGGGGCACGAGCACGCGGTGTCGCGCCGCCGGGTGACCCGGTTGATGCGCGTTCAGCGTTTGCAGGGAGTGCACCGGCGCCGGTGGCGCGGTCCCGGCGTGCGGGACGTGGCGACCTGGCCCGATCACGTCAACCGGCGGTTCGTCGCCGACCGCCCCGACCGGTTGTGGGTCACCGACATCACCCAGCACCGCACCGGCTGCGGGTGGGTGTACTGCGCGGTCGTGCTGGATGTCTACTCCCGCCGCGTGGTCGGCTGGTCGATCGCTGATCACCTGCGCACCGAGCTGGTCGTCGACGCCCTGGAGATGGCCAGGATGCACCGCAAACCCGTTGGGACTGTTGTGCATTCGGACCGCGGAACCCAGTACACGTCATGGCTGTTCGGCAACCGGCTCCGCGAGGCCGGGCTGCTGGGATCGATGGGCCGGATCGCGTCCTGCTACGACAACGCGTTGATGGAATCCTTCTTCGGCTCGATGCAGATCGAGCTGCTCGACCGGCGCGACTGGCCCACCCAGGACGACCTCGCCAAGGCGATCTTCGAGTGGATCGAAGCCTGGTACAACCCCCACCGCAGGCACTCCGCCCTGGGCTACCTGTCCCCGGCCGAGTACGAAACCCTTCACGCCGCCACGAGCACCGCGGCATGATCACCCCAACCGAAACCGTCCGAGAAACCGGGTACAGGTCACGCGCGGGTTCGCGGCCAGCCAGGTCTTCACGGCTGCGTGCTTGTGCGCGGTGTAGTTGTCCATCACGAGGTGCAGCTCGCCCTCGGGGTAGGCGCGGGCGACTTGCTTAAGGAATGGTAGGAACTCCTGGTGTCGGTGCCGCTGCTTGCAGGCTGCGGTGACGGTGCCGGTGGCGATCTCCAGCGCGGCGAACAGCGTGGAGGTGCAGTGCCGCTTGTAGTCATGGGTCCGGCGCTCGGGCAACCCGGGTTGCATCGGCAACATCGGTGCGGTCCGGTCCAGTGCTTGGATCTGGGACTTCCCATCCACGCACAGCACGACCGCGTTCTCCGGCGGATTCAGGTATACCCCACAACATCGGTGACCTTGGCGACCAGCTCGGGGTCGGTGGAGAACTTGAACGTCTCCGAACGCCAGGGCTGGATCCCGTATCCCGCCAGGCCCGCGCGACCGTCGCATCCCCGATCCGAAGATGACGCGCCAGCAAACGCGAGGACCAGTGCGTGACCCCGTACTTCGCCGGCGGCGGCTTCAGCGTGGCCGACGCGATCTCCCGGTGATCCCTCGTCCGCGGCCGACCCGACCTGGCCTCATCGGCCAAGCCGTCGACGCCCTTGTCCTGATACCGGTTCCGCCAGGCAATCACCGTCAGCCGGCTCGCTCCGACCTTGCCCGCGATCGCCGTGTTCGACTCCCAATCAGCAGCCAGCAGCACGATCCGCGCCCGCTGCGCCAGGCCCGCACGAACACTGGGGGACCTGGTCAATCGGCACAGCTACTCACGATCACCATCACGCAACACCAACGCCGGAGCAGGACGATTCGCCATGCCCCAGTCTCCCAAAACCAAACCGTTAAGACACTAACGACGCGCCGCACTAGCGAGTCCAGCCCACTTGCATTCAGTGGCAAGGGAGGTGGTCAAACATGGAGCAAAGCACTAATGTGACCACCACTACAGAATAATAGCCCTCGACATCTTTAACTCCCATTTCGACGGAGCTCGGCCACAACGAGCCGGAACCCGCGGGTGTCCCATACGTAGCAGGCTGGCGACACCAGCGCGACGAGCGGGCTTCCCCCTCGGATCTGCCCATCACCCTCGCCACGGAGGATGGACCGTTAAAGACGAGGGCAGAAGAAGGCGCTCCGAAGCTATTCAGCGGGTGAACCGGACCTGAAAAATGGCCCCACAGTAAGGGCGCCCCTTGATTGTGACACCAAGGTTAAAGGTGGGGGAATTGCCCCAGGGTTGGTAGATATTGATAGTTTTACCTGACAGGTAAGTGACCAATTCCATTTCTGTACCTACGACCCAGCGGGACGAGGGCCCTGATATCCACTTCAGACTGCCCGTTTTTCCATTCAGGCTCCCTGAGCCAAATTCGTACCCCAGGGTTAGATTCGTGATTCGTGGATTGCGAATCGACATTCCGTTACTTGTGGCCACTGCCTGGAAAGCGATCTTCGCCCTCACGCGATCAACCGGACCGCACGCCGAGCTATTCCGGACATAGTCATCATTAAGGTAGGCGGCGTACCAGCGGAGCTTGTTGTCAGTTGGCAGCCTTTGGACGTGCAACCCAAGCGCCTCAGCCCTCGGGGCAGAGACTGCAAACACCATCGGAAAACTCAATGCGAGAGCAATCGTCTTGCGTGCCACTGGGAACCCCTCCTGATTCGCTGTCAATTTCGGACAGCAGGAAGCGTACCAGGCCCCGCACGACCGACGGTGGTTTGCGCCGCGAATGATCGGCGCATCCTCTGGATGGTGCGGTGCGCGGTTGGTGACCCCGCCAGGTAGCTCGTGGCGGTCGCGTTCATGTAGCTCCTGGATTACGGTGTCGAGCCGGTCCCGTCAGCCGGATGAACCTGCTCTTTCCGCCGCCGTGAAGGCCCAATGTCGCCGGAAGACCACTGTCGACTGGTGCGCTGTATTGTCCGCCCAGCCCCGGTGCGCTTGGTGCGCCCCGGGCCGGGGGCTCGTGGCAGTGCTTGTCGAAGTGAAGGCCCGCAGGCGTTCGTACACTGAGCGCGGTCTGCACGGTTGGAGCAGCCAACCACGCCGTTCCCCGATGGCCGCCGCCCTGCATCGCACCGGGCAAAATCGCCGCCCACTACCCCGCGACAGCGTTCGCGCTTCTCTGCTCCGGCCCTAGCGCTCTTGGCGCCCACGGCCACCCGCATCACCCGGTGTGCACGACATCACTCGCATCACCTTGGGCGTGGTCCTCCGGGGGTCGAGCCTCGCCGCAGCGCACGTGCATGACGTACGCCTCCCCAGCGGTCTTCGGGCGCTCACCTGCACGAGGGCCAGCGGTCCGGGGCCGACATCGCGGCACCGAGGGGCGAATCAGGTCGTCAACCACCAGTCGCCGCGCCACCAGTCGCCGCGCCACCAGTCGCCGCGCCACCAGTCGCCGCGCCACCAGTCGCCGCGCCACCAGTCGCCGCGCCACCAGTCGCCGCGCCACCAGTCGCCGCGCCACCAGTCGCCGCGCCACCAGTCGCCGCGCCACCGGGCGAGCGTATCGAGGCGCTCGCGGGAGGTCTCGACTCGGACACGGGCCTGCGCAACTGCCCCGCGCGAACCTGGCCGTGTGGGTAGGGTCACACCACTTCGATCACGTGCCTCAGGCGTGCCCGCACGGCCTGGAGCCCGTCCCAGCATGAGAGGTACCCATGACGGTCAACCGCAGGGTCGCAGCCCTGGCCGCGGTGAGCGCAGTCACCCTGACGCTCGCCTCGTGCGCATCGTCCGATCGCGAGGATTCAGCAGGGGCGAGCGGCTCCGGCGGAGGCGGCGACACGATCACCTTCGGCGCAGCCGGCGCCCCGGCCATGTTCGACCCCTTCTACGGCACCGACGGCGAGACCTTCCGGCCCGCGCGCCAGATCTTCGAGACGCTCGTCGACTTCAAGCCCGGCACGGCCGACCTGGCCCCCGGCCTCGCCACCAAGTGGACCCCGTCCAACGGCGGCAAGACCTGGACCTTCGACCTGCAGCAGAACGTCAAGTTCACCGACGGCACGGCGTTCAACGCCGACGCGGTCTGCAAGAACTTCACCCGCATGTTCGACCAGAACGCCGCCGGCCAGACGGCCGCGTCCTACTGGGCCGACAACATGGGCGGCTTCAAGTCCAAGGGTGCGGCCGAGGCGCTCTACAAGAGCTGCACGCCCAAGGGCGCGAACCAGGTCGTCATCGACATCAACCGCCCGACCTCGAAGTTCCCCGCGCTGCTGGGTCTGCCGTCGTTCTCGATGCAGAGCCCGACCGCGATGGACAAGTACAAGGCTAACGACATCACCCCGCAGGGCGACGGCTACACCTACTCCGAGTACGCCCTGAAGTACCCCACGGGCACGGGCAAGTTCAAGCTCGAGAAGTACGACGAGGCCAACAAGACCATCACCATGGTCCGCAACGACGACTACTGGGGCGACAAGGCCAAGCCGGCCCGGCTCGTCTTCAAGATCATCCCCGACGAGACCGCCCGCAAGCAGGCGCTGGCCGCCGGCACGATCGACGGCTACGACCTGCCCAACCCGGTCGACTGGCCGAAGCTGAAGCAGGACGAGAACCTGCAGATCCGCCCGGCGTTCAACCTGCTCTACCTGGGCCTGAACCCGAAGGCGAACCCGGACCTGAAGGACCTCAAGGTCCGCCAGGCGCTGATGTACGGCATCAACCGCGACCAGTTCGTCAAGACCCAGCTGCCCGAGAATGCAGTCGTTGCCACCCAATGGATTCCCAAGGACGTCGACGGGTTCAACAAGGACGTCACGAAGTACAACTACGACCCGAACAAGGCCAAGCAGCTGCTGCAGCAGGCCGGCAAGTCCAACCTCACGATCAAGCTGTGGTACCCCTCCGAGGTGAGCCGGCCGTACATGCCGGACCCGCAGAAGGTGTTCCAGCAGGTCAAGAGCGACTGGGAGAAGATCGGTGTCAAGGTGCAGCCGGTCACCAAGCCGTGGAACGGCGGCTACCTCACCAGCACCGACCAGGGCCAGGCCGACGCGTTCTTCCTGGGCTGGACCGGTGACTACAACACGGCCGACAACTTCGTCGCCAACTTCTTCGGCTCGCCCGGTGGCGCCTTCGGCGTCGACGGCTACCCGTTCGGCAACACCCTGCTGAAGGAGATCAAGGACGCCGACGGCATCGTCAACGAGGGTCAGCGCACGACCGCCTACAAGAACCTCATGGGCAAGCTCATGAAGGACTACATGGTCGGTCTGCCGATCTCGAGCAGCCCGCCGGCGATCGTCTTCGCGAAGAACGTGACGGGTGTCGTGCCGAGCCCGCTCACCGCGGAGGACTTCGCCACCGCCGAGAAGAAGTGACCTAGCCGGGGTGGCCGCGCACGCAGACGTCGTGGGCGGCCACCCCCGCTGCTGCCCCGCCTGACTCCCGTCCCCGGAAGGTCGCTGTGCTCAGATTCATCGTGCGCCGCGTGCTGCAGATGATCGGCGTGCTGTTCGTGCTGTCGATCCTGCTGTTCGCCTGGACGCGCTCCCTGCCCGGTGGGCCGGTCGACGCCATCTGCGGCGAGCGCTGCAACGACGAGCAGCGCGCCGCGCTGCGCGCTCAGCTCGGGCTCGACAAGTCCGTCTTCCAGCAGTACCTCACGTTCCTCGGCAACGCCTTCCAGGGACGCTTCGGCACCTCCACCGGCGTGCTGCCCGGCACCGACGCGATGGACCTGTTCCTGCGGCGGCTGCCCGCCACCCTCGAGCTGTCGGTGACGGCCATCTTCATCGCGGTGCTCTTCGGGGTGCCGCTGGGTTACCTCGCGGCGCGCCGCCGCGGCGGCATCTTCGACAACATGTCGATCATCGGCTCGCTCGTCGGCGTCGCGGTGCCGGTCTTCTTCCTGGCGTTCGTGCTGAAGTACTTCTTCGCGATCGACAACCAGATCCTGCCGCTGCAGGGGCGCCAGGGCGACATCAACGCCACCCGGGTCACCGGTTTCTTCGTGCTCGACGGGATCCTCACCCGCGAGTGGGACGCCGCCTGGAACGCCATCCAGCACCTGATCCTCCCCTCGATCGCGCTGGCCACCATCCCGTTCGCGGTGATCTTCCGGATCACCCGCGCCGCGGTGCTCGACGTGCTCGACGAGGACTACGTCCGCACCGCCGAGGCGAAGGGCCTCACCGCGCGCACGATCCGGTGGCGGCACGTGCTGCGCAACGCCCTGCTCCCGGTGACCACCACGCTCGGTCTGCAGATCGGCGCGCTGCTCGGTGGGGCGGTGCTCACCGAGCGGGTCTTCGTCTGGGGCGGCATCGGCGAGTCGCTCGCCAGCGCCATCCAGCTGCGCGACTACGCCGTGATCCAGGTGTTCATTCTGATGGCCGCCGCGGGCTATGTCGTCGTCAACCTGCTCGTCGACATCGGCTACGCCATCATCGACCCGCGCGTCAGGACCCGGTGAGGCCGCGATGAGCTCCCTGAACCCGATGACCCGCAAGAAGGAGCGCATCGACGCGCTCGCGGAGTCCACCGCCGGCCCCTCCCGAGGGGGTGGCCAGGTCGCCGAGGCCGGCAAGGTCGCCGGCGGCGAGGGCACCAGCCTGCTGGCCAGCGCCTGGAAGCGGTTGCGCCGCAACCCCGCCTTCTGGATCGGTGCGGTGCTGACCGGGCTGGTCGTGCTGCTGGCGATCTTCGCGCCGTGGCTCGCCCCGCACGACCCGGCCGCACGCGTCCTCATCGACAAGGTGTCCTCCGCGAACAACCCGGTGCCAGGCCCCGAGCCCGGCTCACCGCTGGGAGCCGACGGGTCTCCGTTCGGGCGTGACCTGCTCTCCCGCCTGATCTGGGGCAGCCGGCAGACGCTGCAGATCGGCTTCCTCGCCACCATCGGCGGGTTCATCGGCGGCCTGATCCTCGGCACGCTCGCCGGTGCGTTCGGCGGCTGGATCGACTCGGCCATCATGCGCGTGGTCGACGTGATGCTGTCGATCCCCTCGATCCTGCTGGCCACCGCGATCGCGACCCTCTACGGCCGCGCCTCGAACAACACCCTGATCGTGGCCATCGCGATCGTGCAGATCCCGATCTTCGCGCGGCTGCTGCGCGGCTCGATGCTCGCCCAGCGGCACAGCGACCACGTGCTCGCGGCACGAGCGCTCGGTGTGAAGCAACGGGCGATCGTCCTGCGACACATGCTGCCCAACTCGCTCGCGCCGATCCTGGTGCAGGCGACCCTGGTGCTCGCGACGTCGATCATCGACGCCGCCGGCCTGACCTTCATCGGTCTCGGCGCCGTCACCGACGACTCCCCGGAGTGGGGCCAGATGCTCGGTTCGCGTCAGACGCAGTCGCTGTTCGACACCTTCCCGCACCTGGCCTTCTGGCCGGCCGCGTGCATCATCGTCACCGCCCTCGGCTTCACCCTGCTCGGTGAGTCGCTGCGCGAGGCCCTCGACCCCAAGAGCAGGAGGTGAGCGGCACATGACCGTCCCCACCACCGACCGCCCGTCCACCAGCGACGTCGGCGGCGAGCCGCTGCTGCAGGTGCGCGACCTGTCCGTCGTCTTCCAGCGGCGCGGCGACGAGCCGTTCACCGCCGTCGACAAGGTGAGCTTCGACGTACGCCCCGGCCAGACGGTCGGTCTCGTCGGCGAGTCCGGCTGCGGCAAGTCGGTGACGTCGATGGCGATCATGGGGCTGCTGCCCAAGCGCGGCAACCGGATCACCGGCGAGGTGCTCTACGACGGCACCGACCTGCTGTCGCTGCGCGACCGCGAGCGCCGCGACCGGCGCGGGCGCGACCTGGCGATGATCTTCCAGGACCCGCTGTCGTCGCTGAACCCGGTGATCCCGATCGGCATCCAGGTGACCGAGGTCATCGAGCGCCACCAGGGCAAGAGCCGCAAGCAGGCGATGCCCGAGGCGCGCGAGCTGCTCGACAAGGTCGGCATCCCCGACCCCAACCGGCGGCTGAAGGAGTATCCGCACCAGCTGTCCGGCGGGATGCGCCAGCGCGCGCTCATCGCGATGGCGCTGGCCTGCAAGCCGCGGCTGCTCATCGCCGACGAGCCGACGACGGCGCTCGACGTGACGATCCAGGCGCAGATCCTCACCCTGCTCCAGGACCTCGTGCGCGAGTCCGGCACGGCGCTGATCATGATCACCCACGACCTCGGCGTGGTGGCCGGTCTCGTCGACGAGGTCAACGTGCTCTACGCCGGCCGCATCGTCGAGCGCGCCGGTCGCCACGACCTGTTCGCCGACCCGCGCCACCCCTACACCGGCGGGCTGCTCGGCTCGATCCCGCGGCTCGACGCGGGCCGGCACGAGCCGCTCAACCCGGTGCCCGGCTCGGTCGCCGACAACCTGCCGTGGACGCACTCCTGCGCGTTCCAGCCGCGCTGCTCCCAGCCGATCGACCGGTGCGTCGAGGCGGCCCCCGCGCTCGAGCCGATCGAGCAGGGTGTCGAGGGACCGCACCTGCTGCGCTGCTTCAACCCGCTGCCGCCCGACCAGGGCGCCACACCCGCCCGCGACCCCGAGGAGGCCTGATGTCGACCGTGGCCACCGAGACCGACGAACCTCGCCCGCCCGCGGGCGACGACGTGCTGCTCGACGCCCGCGGCGTCAAGGTGCACTTCCCGATCAAGCGCGGCGTCATCTTCGACAAGACGATCGGTTATGTCTATGCCGTCGACGGTGTCGACCTGCAGATCAGGCGCGGCGAGACGTACGGCCTTGTCGGCGAATCCGGTTGCGGCAAGTCGACGTTGGGCCGAGCGCTGCTGAAGCTGGAGGAGCCGACCGCGGGGTCGGTGGAGTTCGACGGCACCGACCTGGCCCAGCTCGACGGCGAGCCGCTGCGGCGCCGCCGGCAGGACATGCAGATGATCTTCCAGGACCCGCTGTCGAGCCTCGACCCGCGCCAGACGGTGGAGTCGCTGCTGCTGGAGGGCATGGAGGCGCACGGGCTCACCCAGAACAAGGGCGAGGCGCAGGAGCGGCTGCGCGAGCTGCTGGCCGCGGTTGGGCTGCCGCCGCAGGCGCTGCGCAAGTATCCCCACGAGTTCTCCGGCGGGCAGCGCCAGCGCATCGGCATCGCCCGCGCGCTGTCGGTCAACCCCAAGCTGATCGTCGCCGACGAGCCGGTGAGCGCGCTCGACGTCTCGGTGCAGGCGCAGGTGATCAACCTGCTGGAGCAGCTGCAGGACGAGTTCGACCTGACCTATCTGGTGGTGGCGCACGACCTGGCCGTGGTGCGGCACATCAGCGACACCGTCGGGGTGATGTACCTCGGCTCGATCGTCGAGGAGGCGGCGGCCGACGACCTGTACGCCGAGCCGCTGCACCCCTACACCAAGGCGCTCATGTCGGCGGTGCCCGTGCCCGACCCGACCGTCGAGGACCGGCGCGAGCGGATCCTGCTCCAGGGCGACCTGCCGAGCCCGGCGAACCCGCCGAGCGGCTGCCGCTTCCACACCCGCTGCCCGTGGCGGCAGGAGACGCGGTGCGACGACGAGCGCCCCGAGCTGCGCACGGTGCAGATCGCGGGGGTGCCCGAGAGCCACCGGGTCGCCTGCCACTGGGCGGAGGACATCCAGGCCGGCACGATCAAGCCGCACAGCGTCGAGGCGTCGGTCACCGACCCGTCGGCCGACGCGCCCCTCGGTGACGAGCCGGGGGTGCCCGCGTCGATCGCCGAGATCTGAGCCGTGGCGACGCATCGCGTGCTGGTGGTCCAGCACGAGGACTCCTGCCCGCCCGGCTGGCTGGGTGAGCGGTGGGCGGCGACCGGGCTCGACCTGGACGTGCGCCACCCCTACCGGCCGGACGCCGACCAGCAGCTGCCCGACTCGCTCGACGAGCACGACGCGCTGGTGGTGCTCGGCGGCGAGATGGGGGCCGGCGACGACGCCGACTTCGCCTGGCTGTCGCCCGTGAAATCGCTGCTGCGACAAGCACTTTCGCGTGACGTCCCGACTCTCGGCGTATGCCTGGGTCACCAGCTCCTCGCCGTGGCCGCGGGCGGCGAGGTGCGACGCAACCCGCACGGCCACGCCACCGGCGTCACCCCGATCCGGCTCACCGGCGAGGGCGCCGGCGACCCGCTGCTGGAGGACCTCGACCGCCGCCCGGTCGTGCAGTGGAACGACGACGTGGTCGTGCGGATGCCGGCCGCGGCGACGCTGCTGGCCGAGGCCCCCGACGGCTCGCCGCAGGCCGTGCGCATCGGGCCGCGGGCGTGGGGCGTGCAGTTCCACCCCGAGGCCGGCCCGCAGATCTTCGACGCCTGGACCGTCGACAAGCCGTCGGCCAACCTGCCCCGCGCCGACGGCATCGACGTCGCGGCAGCCGCCGACGACGTACGTGCCGCCGAGGGTGAGCTGCGGGCGCTCGGCGACCTGCTGGCCGACCGGTTCGCCGCGATCGTGGGAGCACCGCTGGCCCGTCAGGGTTCGTGATCCGCCCGCTCGGCGGCCCGCGGCGCGGCAGACTCGATCAGGTGACCACCGCCCGCCCGAGCGCGACCGAGCTCGACGCCCGCACCCCGGCCGACCGCGACCGGGTGATCGACGCGGTGCGTGCGGCGAGCATCCTCGTGGTGGTGCTCGGGCACTGGACGATGGCCGCGCCCGAGCGGGTCGAGGGGTCGCTGCGGCTGCGCAACATGCTCGAGGTCGCCACCTGGGCACAGCCGCTCACCTGGCTCTTCCAGGTCATGCCGCTGTTCTTCCTCGCCGCCGGGTTCGCCAACCACCGCTCGCTCGCGCCGCGCGCCGACGGCACCCGCCGCCCGGTCGCGGCCTACCTCGCCGGCCGGGTCGACCGGGTCCTGCGGCCGACGCTGATCTTCCTCGCGGTCTGGCTGGTCGGGGCCTGGGTGGCGGTCGCGCTCGGCGCACCCGAGCGAGCGCTCGACGCCGCCGGCACCGCCGCCGCGATGCCGCTGTGGTTCCTCGCGATCTACCTGCTCCTCGCGCTGCTGGCGCCCGCGCAGCTGGCGGTCCACCGCCGGTGGCCGCTGCTGCTGCCGACGGTGCTGCCGGTCGGGGTGCTGCTGCTCGACCAGGCGCAGGGCACCGGCTGGGCGGCGCTGGCCTTCCTCAACTACGCGCTCGTCTTCGGACTCTGCCAGGAGCTGGGGTTCTGGTACGCCGACGGTCGGCTCCAGCGGCTGCCCCGCCTCGCGTGGGTGGCCGGCGCCGCGGCGGCCGTGGCGCTGCTGCTCGTGGCCACGCAGCTGGGCGACTACCCCGTCAGCATGATCGGTCTGCCCGGGCAGAAGGTGTCGAACATGATGCCGCCGAGCATCTGCGTGGTGCTGGTCGCGCTGCTGCAGCTGTCGCTGCTCATGCTGCTGCGGCCGGCGCTCGCGCGGTGGCTGCAGCGCCCCGGCCCGTGGGCCGCGACGGTCGGGGTGAACCTGCGCATCATGACCGTGTTCCTCTGGCACCTCAGCGGATTCGCCGCCGCGGCCGGCATCCTGCTGGCGCTCGACGCGCCCCTGCCCGCCATCGCCAGCGGCGCCTGGTGGGCCTGGAAGCTGGTGTGGATCGCGCTGTCCGCGCTCGTCACCGTGGCCCTCGTGCTCGCGCTGGGCCGGGCCGAGCAGGGCGCGGGCCAGGTGGCGGCGCCACCCGCCCCGCTCGCCGTGCTCGGCACCGCCGTGGCGTTCGTCGGGCTGGTGATGGTCGCCTGCGCCGGCTTCGTCGCGCCGTTCGAGGCGGGTGGCATCGAGCTGGTGGGCATGCGGTTCGTGCCCGCCGTCGGCGCCGCCCTCGTGGTGGTGGGTTACGCACTCACCCGCGCCGGGCGTACGACCGCCGCCCCCTCCCCCACCCGCTGAAACGCGGTTCTAGCGCTCTGACCGCACCCCAGTGGAGTCGGAGCGCATGAAACCGGGTTTCGTGCGTTAGACCTCAATGCATCAGGGTCAGACGCACGAAACCCGGTTTCATCCGGAGAAGGGGGGCAGGGACAAGGGCCGGGACAGCGGCAGTCGCGTCACTCGCCCTTGTGCAGCACCGCCACCGGCATCGTGGAGCCCTCGAGCACGCGCTTGCTCACCGAGCCCAGCAGCATGCCGGTGAAGCCGCCGCGGCCGCGGCTGCCGACGACCAGCAGGTCGGCGCCCTGGGCCGCCTCGAGCAGCGCGGTGGCAGCCTTGCCGCGTCGGATCTCGATCTCGACGGGCACGTCGGGGAAGGCCGTACGCCGGTCGGCCAGCACGCGCTCGACGAGCGCCCGGTGCTTGGTCTCGACCGCGTCCCACTCGGGGGTGCCGGGCTCGGTGACGACGGCGCCGTCGACGACCTCGACCGACCAGGCGACCACGCAGCGCAGCGTCGCGCCGTGGCGGGCGGCGTAGGACAGGGCGTAGTCGACGGCGGCGCCGCTCTGCTTGCTGCCGTCGACCCCGACCACGACCCGACCGGACGCGCCGGTCAGCTGGTCGGGCAGCACGACGGCGGGGCACTGCGCGTGCGCGGCCACCGACAGCGCGGTGGAGCCGACGAACGGCCTGCTCGGCTCACCGCCGCCGCCCACGACGATGGCCGTGGCACTCCTGCTGAGCTCGACGAGCACCCCGGCGACCGACCCCGGCACCGACGACGCGGTCACGGCGAGCTCGGGCTGCCGGGCGCGGGCGACCTGCGCGGCGCGCGCCAGCGTCGAGGCCTCCCCCTCCAGCGTGTCGGCCGGCAGCGAGGTCATCGGCAGGTATCCCTCGCCGGCCATCAGGCTGATGCCGAGGTCGACCACCTCCTGCAGGTGCAGCGGCCTGCCCAGCGAGGCGGCCTCGTCGGCGGCCCAGGTGACCACGGTGGAGTCGTGCTCCTGCCCGTCGACCCCGACGATCACGGCGCCGTCGGGCGCGCTGTCGGCCGGGACGGTGACCTCGGGGGCGGGTTCGCGGGTGCTCTCGTCAGCCATGCCTCATCCTGGCACGCCCCTGGGGGCCGCCGTGGCGGTGAATCGCGCAGAAACCCTTCCCACACCAGGTAAGCAACCGCTTAGTATGGTCGCGTCGACCACGCCTCAGGAGGATGCGCATGCATCGCAAGCTCAGCGACGAGGACGCCGCCTTCCAGACGAAGATGCGGGAGTTCTTCACCACCGAGATCCCCCAAGACCTGCGCGATCGCTGGCATGCGGGCGGTGAGGTCGAGCCCGACGACGTACGCCAGAGCCAGCGCCTGCTCAACGCCGCTGGCCTCGCGGTGCCCGGCTGGCCCACGGAGTACGGCGGCCAGGACTGGACCGAGCTGCAGCGCCACATCTGGCTGTCGGAGATGCAGGCCGCGTCGGTGCCGCCGCCGCTGGCGTTCAACGCCAACATGGTCGGCCCGGTCATCGCGGCGTTCGGCAGCGAGGAGCTGAAGAAGCGCTTCCTGCCCGACACGGCCAACCTCGACATCTGGTGGTGCCAGGGGTTCTCCGAGCCCGACGCCGGCTCCGACCTCGCGTCGCTGCGCACGACTGCGGTGCGCGAGGGCGACGAGTACGTCGTCAACGGGCAGAAGACCTGGACCACCCTGGGCCAGCACGCCGACTGGATCTTCGCCCTGGTGCGCACCGATCCCGACGCCCCGAAGAAGCAGCAGGGCATCTCCTTTCTGCTCATCGACATGAAGTCCCCCGGCGTGACCGTGCGCCCCATCCAGCTCATCGACGGCGGCCACGAGGTCAACGAGGTCTTCTTCGAGAACGTGCGGGTGCCCGCCGACCAGCTCGTCGGCGAGGAGAACAAGGGCTGGGACTACGCGAAGTTCCTGCTCGGCAACGAGCGGGTGGGCGTGGCCCCCGTCGGCTCGATCAAGCGGCGCCTCGCCGACGCGAAAACCTATGCCTCCCAGGTGCGTTCGGGTGACGGCACGCTGCTCGACGAGCCGCTGCTGGCCGCCCGCATCGCCGAGCTCGAGACGCAGATCATGGCGCTGGAGCTCACCGTGCTGCGCGTCGCGGCCGGCTCCAAGGAGGGCAAGCCCGACCCCGCGTCGTCGATCCTGAAGCTGCGCGGCTCGCAGCTGCAGCAGGACGTGCTCGAGCTCATTGTCGACATCGCCGGCCCGTCGGCGCTGTCCTGGGAGTCCGGCGCGCTCGGCGCCGAGTGGGACTGGACCGCGAGCGCGATGCCGACCTACCTCAACTTCCGCAAGGCCTCGATCTACGGCGGCTCCAACGAGGTGCAGCGCCAGATCATCGCCACCGGCATCCTCGGACTGAAGGGCTGACCATGGACTTCACGATCGACGCTGAGCAGAAGGCGCTGCGCGACGCGGTGCGCACCCTGGCCGAGCGGCACGCCCCGCAGTACGGCGACGGCAACGCCCCCGTCGGCCCGACCGACAACGACGAGAAGACCTGGTCGGCGCTGGCCGAGCTGGGAGCGCTGGGCCTGCCCTTCCCCGAGGAGGACGGCGGCTTCGGCGCCTCCCCAGTCGAGGTTAGCGTGGTCGCGTCCGAGCTCGGGCGCCGCGGCGTGCGCACTGCGTACGCCGACGCCCTGGTCGCGAACTACGTTCTCACCAAGGCGGATTCGGGCTCCGACGTGCTCGAGCAGGCGCTGTCCGGCGAGGCCCTCGTGCTGCCGGCCCTGGCCGAGCCGGGCCGGGCCTGGTCGCCGCTGGAGACCGACGTGACGGCGAGCGGCACGGGTGACGAGGTGAAGCTCACCGGCACCAAGGGGCCGGTCCCCTCGGTGGCGACAGCGACGTACGTCGTCGTGCCGGCCAGCACCGAGGGCGGACTCGGACTGTTCCTGGCGCAGGTGCCCGAAGGCTCCGGTCCGCTGGTGCAGCTGTCCGACACCCCGGCCACGCTGCTGGTCGGCCCCGACCGCGCCGCGGACGTGCTCACCGAGGCGCTGTGCCTCGGCATCGTCGCGCTGGCCGGCGAGGCGCTCGGCGCGATGGAGGGTGCGCTGCAGCTGACCACCGAGTACCTCAAGACGCGCAAGCAGTTCGGCGTGCCGCTGATGACGTTCCAGACGCTCACCCAGCGCGCCGCCGACATGTACGCCGAGCTCGAGCTGGCCCGCAGCACAGCGCTTTTCGCGGCCATGGTCATCGCCGAGAACCCGGGCGACGCGGTCACCGCGTCGCGCACCAAGGTCGTCGTCGGGCAGGCCGGCCGGCGCGTCGGCCAGGAGGCGATCCAGCTGCACGGCGGCATCGGCATGACGGCGGAGTACGCCGTCGGCCACCTCGCCGGGCGGCTCGCCGAGATCGACCGGACGTTCGGCGACACCCGGCAGCACCTCGCGGCGCTGGCGTCGGGGGTCTCCGACCACGAGATGGTCGACGTCCTGGCCTGAGCGGGCACCAACCTCAGAAAGGATCGAGGCGGACAGGCATGCCTGTCCGCCTCGATCTTTCTTTGTGCGTCTCGACGCCATGAAGCGGACACCGTCTGACCGCGTCCTGTGCTGTGCTGGGCGCATGGCCGCGGACGAAGACCCCACCTGGGCGACCCACCCGGTCACGCCGCAGCGGTTCGAGGACTTCGGCGACGTCATCAACGCCAGCCGGCGCAAGACGCACTGCTGGTGCCTGTCGCACCGGTGCACCCAGCAGCAGGTCGCCGAGCTGGGCGACACCCGGGAGGACGCCATGCGCGCGCTCACCGCGCGCGAGCCGCAGGGCGTGGTCACCTATCGCGACGCTGAGCCGGTCGGGTGGTGCAGCATCGGGCCGCGCGAGCACATCCCGCGGCTGGTGCGCTCGAAGCTCATCCGTCCGGTCGACGACCTGCCGGTGTGGAGCATCATCTGCGTGGTCGTGCGCGGCGGGCACCGCCGCCAGGGGGTGACGCGGCACCTGCTCGAGGGAGCGGTGGCGTACGCCGGGAAGCGCGGCGCGCCCGCCGTCGAGGCGTATCCGGTCGACCCGCCGGGGCGGATGGACACCACGATGGCGTTCGTCGGCACGCGGGCGATGTTCGAGGCGGTGGGGTTCGATGTCGTCGGCGAGACCGACGCGGTCGCGAGCAGGCTGCCGCGGCTGGTGATGCGGCGCACGCCGACCTAGGCCCGGCGCACCTCGAAGCGCGCCGGCTCCTTCAGCGACTGACCGACGACGCAGTAGCGCTCGGTCGAGCGCGCCAGGCGTTCGAGCGCCTTGTCGTCGGCGTCGGTGTCGAGCGTGGCCGTGACCACCACGTCGGTCAGGCCGACCGGGGCCGACCGGTCGATGCCCAGGGTGCCGCGGGCGTCGAAGAAGCCGTCGGCGCGCAGGTCGGCCGAGCGCAGCTCGACGCCCATCGAGGTCGCGACGGCGCGCAGCGTGACGCCGGCGCAGCCGAGCAGCGCCTCGAGCAGCATGTCGCCGGAGCAGGCGTCGGAGCCGTCGCCGCCGGTGGACTCGTGCAGCCCGGCGCGGACGGGGCCGGCGAAACCCTCGATGGTGGCGGTCACGCCGGGCTCGCGGAAGCTGCCCTGCGCCCGGACGGGCGTCTTGGCGGCGGTGGGGTCGGCGGCGTACTTCTCGCGCAGCGGCGCCTGCTGCGCCCGAAGCTGTTCGGCGTCCATGCGCTCATCGTCGCTCACGGCGTACGTCCGCGGGACCGGTTGCCCAGCGACCGGAACGGCCAGCTCGGCGACAATGCCGGCAGGCCCAGCTCGGCGACGATGCCGGCAGGCCCAGCTCGGCGACGATGCCGGCAGGCCGGAGCCTGCGACGGACTGCCGGAGGAGGAGCCGAGCTCACAAAGGCGAACCGAGCCTGCGACGGTCTGCCGGAGGAGGAGCCGAGCTCACAAAGGCGAACCGAGCGTGCGACGGACTGCCGGAGGAGGAGCTGAGCTCATGAATAAGCGAGGCGCCACCCGCTCGGGGGTCCGGGTGGCGCCTCGCTTCACTGGTCATATCGCTAGGGGCCCGCAGGGCGTTACACGTTTCAAGAACTTTTTCTCCCGCGGCCCCGGTGCGCGCCCCAGGAACCCGGTGGACAACGGTGATGGCCGGCGCCCGGAAGGCGCCGGCCATCACCTGCGGGGTGGGCGTGGTCACGCCGCCACGGCGCCACCCTGCTGCGCGGCCGGCTCGAGGGCGTACTCGAGGATCTCGGCCACGTCGCTGACCGGACGCACGTCCAGCTCGGCGAGCACCTCGTCGGGCACGTCGTCCAGGTCGGGCTCGTTGCGCTGCGGGACGAAGACGGTCTTCAGCCCGGCCCGCTGGGCGGCGAGCAGCTTCTGCTTCACGCCGCCGATCGGCAGCACGCGACCGTTCAGCGTGACCTCGCCGGTCATGCCGACGTCACCGCGCACCAAGCGCCCCGAGGCGAGCGACGCGAGCGCCGTCACCATCGTGACGCCGGCCGAGGGGCCGTCCTTGGGGATCGCCCCGGCGGGCACGTGCAGGTGGACCGAGCCGCGCAGCCGCGCCGCGTCGATGCCCTGCTCGGCGCCGTGCGCCCGCAGGTAGGACAGGGCGATCTGCGCCGACTCCTTCATCACCTCGCCGAGCTGCCCGGTGAGGGTCAGGCGGGTGCCGCCCTCCCCCGGCTGGAGCGGCTCGTCGGTGACGGGCGCACTGGCCTCGACGAACAGCACGTCGCCGCCCATGCCGGTCACGGCGAGGCCGGTGGAGACGCCGGGCACGGCCGTACGCTCCTCGGACTCCGGCGTGAACCGTGGCCGCCCGAGGTAGTCACGCAGGCGGCCGGCCTCGACGGTCACCGGGACCTGGGCCTTGTCGGTGGCCAGCTCGGTCGCGACCTTGCGCAGCACCTTGCCGATGAGCCGCTCGAGCTGGCGCACGCCCGCCTCGCGGGTGTGGTTGGCGGCCATCTCGCGCAGCGCGGCGTCGGTGATCGTCACCTCGTCGGCGCCGAGGGCGGCCCGCTCCAGCTGCCGCGGGAGCAGGTGGTCGCGGCCGATCGCGACCTTGTCGTCCTCGGTGTAGCCGTCGATCGAGACCAGCTCCATGCGGTCCAGCAGGGCCGGCGGGATGGTCTCCAGCGCGTTGGCCGTCGCGATGAAGAGCACGTCGGACAGGTCGAGGTCGAGCTCGAGGTAGTGGTCGCGGAACGTGTGGTTCTGCGCCGGGTCGAGCACCTCGAGCAGCGCGGCCGCCGGGTCGCCCCGGAAGTCGCTGCCGACCTTGTCGATCTCGTCGAGCAGCACGACCGGGTTCATCGAGCCGGCTTCCTTGATCGCCCGCACGATGCGGCCCGGCAGGGCCCCGACGTACGTCCGCCGGTGACCACGGATCTCGGCCTCGTCCCGGACGCCACCCAGCGCGACGCGTACGAACGTGCGGTCGAGCGCGCGTGCCACGGACTCCCCGAGGGAGGTCTTGCCGACGCCGGGCGGGCCGGCGAGGGCCAGCACGGCACCGGAGCCGCGGCCGCCGACGACCTCCAGACCGCGCTCGGCGCGACGGGCGCGCACGGCGAGGTACTCGACGATGCGGTCCTTCACGTCGTCGAGCCCGTGGTGGTCGGCGTCGAGCACCTCGCGCGCGGCGGTGATGTCGGTGCGGTCGGTGGTGCGCTCGTTCCAGGGGAGCTCGAGCACGGTGTCGAGCCAGGTGCGGATCCAGCCGCCCTCGGGGCTCTGGTCGCTCGCGCGCTCCAGCTTGCCCACCTCGCGCAGCGCGGCCTCGCGGACCGCGTCGGGCAGGTCGGCGGACTCGACGCGGGTGCGGTAGTCCTCGGCGCCCTCCGGCTCGTCCTCGCCGAGCTCCTTGCGGATGGCGTCGAGCTGCTGGCGCAGCAGGAACTCCCGCTGGCTCTTCTCCATGCCCTCGCGCACGTCGTCGGCGATCTTGTCGGAGACCTCCTGCTCGGCGAGGTGGTCGCCGGTCCAGCCGATCAGCGCCTCGAGACGCTGCTCCAGGTCGAGCTCCTCGAGCAGCTCGACGCGCTGGTCGAGCGTGAAGTACGACGCCCAGCCGGCCATGTCGGCCAGCTGCGCCGGGTCCTTGACGCCATTGACAACGTCGATGATCTGCCACGCCTGGCGCCGCTCGAGCACGGCGACCAGGAGGCGCTTGTACTCCGTCGCGAGCTCGCTCGCCCGCTCGGTGATCTGGGGGTCGTCGACCGTCTCGGCCTCGACCCACAGGGCCGCGCCGGGGCCGGTCACGCCCTGGCCGATGCGCGCGCGGCTCTCGGCGCGCAGGACGGCGGCGCGGGCGCCACCGGGCATCCGGCCGATCTGCTCGATGGTGGCGACGACGGCGAAGGTCGGGTACCGGTCGCCCACGCGCGGGGCGAGCAGCAGCTTGCCGTCGGAGCCCGCTCGGGCCGCCTCGACCGCGGCGCGCGCCTGGTCGTCCAGCTCGATGGGCATGGTCATTCCGGGTAGGGCGACCTGGTCCTGCAGGAACAGGACCGGCAGCCTGAGGTTCTGGGTCATGCCACTCCTTGAAAGTTGAGTCTTGCCTTATCAAGGCAGAAGGCGGCTCAGTTGTTCCCGGAGTGAAGTATTTGCCCGGTGACGTGGGTCATTCCCGGCCGAGCGAGGGCGTACGGCTCAGCTGCGACGCCACTCGTACGGCGTGGTGGTGGACACCTTGACCAAGCCGGCCCGCTCGAGGATCGGGCGCGAGAACTCGGTGGAGTCGCTGTGGATCAGGGTCTTTCCGGCGGCGAGCGCGGCCCGCGCCCGCGCCGCGGTGAGCGCGCGGTAGATGCCGCGGCTGCGCCACTCGGGTCGTGTCGCGCCGCCCCAGATCCCGGCGAAGTCGGTGCCCGGGACGGGCTCCAGGCGACCGGCGCTGACCACCTGGCCGTCGACCTCGGCGACCCACAGCGACATGCCGTCGCCGCGGGCCAGGCGCGCCAGCAGCTGGTCGGCGTGCGCCGGTGTCACCGGGTCGCCGAACACCTCGTCCTGCATCGCGCTCATCGCGCGGACGTCGTTCTCGTCGCTGACGGTTCGGACGGTGACGCCCTCGGGCAGCGGCACCTCGACGTCGAGCAGCCCCGCGTCACCGATCATGATCGACTCCGGTTCGCCGGGCGCGAACCCGTTGTCGCACAACGCGTCGTGCAGCCCAGGGGCACGATCGTGCCCTCGGGTCTTCCACTCGACCCGGGAGATCTGCGGGTCGGCCCGGAAATGCGCCAGCGCACTCGGCACCAGCCGTCGGATGCCAGCCTCGTCGAGGTCGCCCAGGTCGCGATACGTGATGAAACCCCTCCCGCCGGAGAACGTGACCAACCGCAACGGTCCGCTCGCGGAAACCGATATGGCAGAAGGCGTTTCGGCTTCGGTGCGCAGCTGTTCGTCGTACGCCGCGAGCAGGTCGGCAGGGTCGGTGACGGGCATGCGTGCGCGGACTCCTCGGGGGTGGGGGAATCCCTGACGCTATTACCCCGCCGCGCGCCCCCGCAGCCGAATTTCCGAAGTCAGCGTCGCCGCTGGTTACGGTGGGTGTTCCTGCAGCCCACCACTCGGAGGATCGCGATGTCGTGCGTGAGTTTCCTGAGCGAGCAGCAGCGTGCCCAGCTGCGCAGCTCGGCGGGAGAACGCTTGTCCCCGGAGGAGATTCGCGCGGTGCACCCGACGCCGCCGGTGACCGAGGGCAAGGTGCGGCGACTGCGCCTGCTCGCCGAGAGCCCCGACCCGCGCATCCGCGAGAGCGCGGCGCTCAACCACCACTGCCCCGCCGACGTCCTCACTCGGCTCGCCGGCGACGACGAGGACTCGGTTCGCACGTGCGTGGCGCGGCAGCCGGCCGCCCCGGCCGAGCTGCTGGCCCGGCTGGCCGCCGACCCCGCGCCCCAGGTGCGCACGTGGGTCGCGGCCAACCCGTCGGTGAGCGAAGAGCTGCTCGACTCCCTCGCCGAGGACGACGACGAGACCGTGCGGCAGGTCGTCGCGTGGGCTCGCGCCTGGCCGCAGCGCGCGCAGGCCTGACCGACCCGCACCGCCCCGGGCTCAGTCGCCCTCGGTGTGCTTCGCGCGGCTGACGATCTTGGGGTCGGGCGCGAACACCACGTCGGTGTCCTTGCCGTCGTAGTCGAACTGGTGCAGGAACGCCCGCATGGCGTTGAGCCGGCCACGCTTCTTGTCGTTGCTCTTCACGACGATCCACGGGGCGTACTTCTTGTCGGTGAGCTCGAACGTGGCCTCCTTGGCCGCGGTGTACTCCTCCCACCGGTCCAGGCTCTCCAGGTCCATCGGCGACAGCTTCCACCGGCGCACCGGGTCGATCTGCCTGAGCGCGAAGCGAGTTCGCTGCTCGTCCTGGGTGACCGAGAACCACATCTTCGTCACGGTGATGCCGCTGTCGACGAGCATCCGCTCGAACTGCGGCGCCTGCTTCATGAAGATGTCGTACTCCTCGTCGGTCGCGAACCCCATGACCCGCTCGACGCCCGCGCGGTTGTACCAGCTGCGGTCGAACAGCACGATCTCCCCCGCGGTCGGCAGGTGGTTGACGTAGCGCTGGAAGTACCACTGCCCCTGCTCGGTCGAGGACGGCTTGTTCAGCGCGACGACCCGGGCCGAGCGCGGGTTGAGATGCTCCATGAACCGCTTGATCGTGCCGCCCTTGCCGGCGGCGTCGCGCCCCTCGAAGACGAGCACGTGCTTGGCGCCGACCTCCTGGCTCCAGTACTGGAACTTCAGCAGCTCCACCTGCAACTTGTACTTCTCCTCGTCGTAGGTCTCCCGGTCGAGCAGCTCCTCGTACGGGTAGCCCTGCCGCCAGGTCTCGACCGCCTTGCCGTCGGGCGTGATCAGGACCGGGTCCTCACCCTCGGCGTCCTGGACCGTGTAACCCTCGATCCGCAGCTTGTCGATGTACTCGCGGAGGTTCATGTGCTGCACCATGAGGGCATTCCATCGCACGACCGGGTGCCACCGGTACGCCCTCGGGGAACCTGCGGCGAACGCCACGTGGCCGCCGGGTCAACAGCGGCGAGCGGGCGTACGACTCAGGCCGGGTCGCCCCGGCCGTGCAGCTCGCGGTGGAGCCGCTCCATGCGTACGTCCAGCTCGGCGGCGGTCGTCGCCGCGTCGGCGAGCTCGGTGAGGATGCGCTCGGGGACGTTGCGGTCGTACTTGTAGTAGATCTTGTGCTCAAGCGACGCCCAGAAGTCCATCGCGATCGTGCGGAACTGGATCTCGACCGTCACGTCGACCGCGCCGCTGGACAGGAAGACCGGCACCTGCACGACCGCGTGCAGCGACTGGTAGCCGTTGGGCTTGGGCTCGGCGATGTAGTCGCTGACGCGCAGCACCGTCACGTCGTGCTGCTGGGTGAGCAGGTCGAAGATGCGGTAGACGTCCTGGCTGAAGCTGCACGTCACGCGCGCGCCGGCGATGTCGGTGATCTCGCGGCGGATCGACATCAGGTCGTACGCCGTCCCCCGCCGGGCGACCTTCTCCAGGATGCTCTCGGGCGACTTGACCCGCGTCGAGACGTGCTCGATCGGGTTGTACTCGTGCATGTGCAGGAACTCTTCGCGCAGGATGTCGAGCTTGGTCTCGACCTCGCGCAGCCCGAACTCGTACTCCAGCATGAAGCGCTGCAGCTCGACCCGCATCGTGCGCAGGTCTTCGCGCACGAACGTGACCAGCTCGTCCTCGCGGGCCGGCGCGAAGGTGCGCAGCATCTGGTCGAACACGACCTTGGGTTCCTCGCCCGGAACCTCCTGGGACGACAAGCGACCACCCTCTCCGGAGCCCATGGAGCCAGGCTAGCCGGGGCGGCTTGGCTCAGCCTGAGATCAGGCCACGAGCGGCAGCGCTGTGCTCGGCGACCAGCGCGTCGACGTCGAGGTCGGGGATGCGCCCGTCGACCACCCGCCACTGCCCGCCGACCATGGCACGGTCGGCACGGTCGGCCGCGCAGAGCACGAGCGCGGCCACCGGGTCGTGGCTGCCGGAGAAGCGCAGCTCGTCCAGGCGCCACAGCGCGAGATCGGCCTGGTTGCCCACGGCGAGCACGCCCACGTCGTCGCGGCCCAGGACCCGCGCGGAGCCGCGGGTCCCCCAGGCCAGAGCGCGGTGCACCGGCACCGAGGCGCCGTAGCGCAGCCGCTGCAGGTAGAGCGCCTGACGCACCTCCGCGACCATCGTCGAGGCGTCGTTGGAGGCCGACCCGTCGACCCCGAGACCGACCGGCACCCCGGCGTCCTCCAGCTCGAGCACGCGGGCGATTCCCGAGGCCAGGCGCATGTTCGACGTCGGGCAGTGAGCGACGGCCGTCCCCGCCTCGCCGAGCCGGCTGATCTCCTCGTCGTCGAAGTGGATGCCGTGGCCGAGCCAGGTGCGGTCGGTCAGCCACCCGACGGATTCCAGGTAGTCGACCGTGCGCATCCCGAACCGCTCGCGGCAGAAGTCCTCCTCGTCCAGTGTCTCTGCGAGGTGCGTGTGCAGCCGGACGTCGAGATCCGTTGCCAGACGGGCACTTTCACGCATCGCGTCGGTGGTGACGGAGAACGGCGAGCAGGGCGCGAGGGCGATCTGCACCTGGGCGCCCGGACCGGTCTCGTGGTACGTCCGCACCAGCCGCGCGCTGTCCTCCAGGATCGTGTCGAGGGGCTGCACGACCGACTGCGGCGGCAGGCCGCCGTCGTCCTGACCGAGCGTCATCGAGCCGCGGGTGAGGGTCGCGCGGAGTCCGAGCCGGCGTACGGCGGAGACCTGGATGTCGATGGCCTCGTCGAGCCCTGGCGGGAAGACGTAGTGGTGGTCGGCCGCGGTCGTGCAGCCGGAGAGCAACAGCTCGGCGAGCGCCACGGTCGTGGCCAGCTCGAGCGCGCGCGGGGTGAGTCGGGCCCATACGGGATAGAGGCCGGTCAACCAGGGGAACAACTCGGCGTCGGCGACGGGACCCCAGGCGCGAGTGAGGGTTTGGTAGAAGTGGTGATGGGTGTTGATCAGCCCCGGCGTGAGCACGTGCTGCGAGGCGTCGAACACCTCCTCGACCGGCGCCGACGGTTCAGCGCCGCGCGCGAGAACCTCTGTGATCACAGCGTTCTCGACGACCAGACCGCCGGATGCGTCAGGTGCGTCAGGGGTGTCGTCGGCGGTGAAGACCCCGAGGGGGTTCTTGATCCAGAGGCGCGTCATCGGCCCTCCCACGTGCGGGGCCGTCGCGGCCCGGGCGGCTCGCCCGCGGCGTGCGGGCGGCGGCTCAGTGGGCCTGTCTGCCGATCCAGGAACCGCCTCGCGCGGCTGCGACGACGGTAGGTCGTGGGCGGGGCGGAGTCAACGGGCGTCGAGTTCGGTGGTCAGGACCGTGGCAGGAGGTCTGTGCCCGCGGCGTCCACGTCGGTGAGCGCCTGACGGGCACCGTGAGCATCCGGAAGCACGGTGAGCACGCACCGGGCCAGCACCGCCGCGAGGGCGCGTTCCTGGTCATAGATCGGCCACGACTTGGCGGTCGGCTGGTCGAGCTGGCAACCCACCGCCACTACCTTGCCGAACTCGTCGACGACCCCCGCTCGCTGCTGCGGGACAACCTGCCAACCGTTGCCGAAGTCGACCCGCACCTCGACCTGGGCGGCGATATCGGCCGGGAGGCCGCCGTGCTCCAGGAGGGGCTGCACCACGGCGTCGAGCGCACCGTCGACAGCGATCTCGGGGAACCACAGCGGCCAGTCGAAGTCGAGATCCAGGTCGTCCGGCTCGAAGTCGCCCCCGTCGGACTCGACGCCGGGCCCCTCGAAGGGCTCACCGTCGATCGGGTCGAGCAGATCGGACAGGATCGGCGCAACTGGCGGGCGTGGACCGTCCATCTCGGACGGTGACGGCATCGTCCAGTACGCCTCGTTGCGCCCGGTCTCGTAGTCGTACTTGGTGTCGATCTCTCGGCCGGCTGCTTCCTCAGCGGCGTAGAGAAGGCCCTCGCTGTCGGACCAGCGGCGATTCCGCAGGGTCCTCGGGTCGGCGATCGCCTGGTCGACCGCCTGCTTGCCCTTCGCCACGAGGCCGGCCCGCAGATACAAGAACGTGTCGGAGCTGAGCGGGATCACGTGATCGTCCGGGTCGTCGTCCCACTGCACCGGTTGCTCGAACAGGTCCTGGCGATCCAGGTCGTACAGCACCTGGGCGAGGCGCTCGGCGAAGGCCTCGGGGGTGCCACGCCCACGCTCACGGAGCCGGTCGACCAGGCGCGCGACGGCGTCCTCGTCGACCGAACCGCCGAGCACATCGATGTGGCTCCAGAACTCCTTCTCGGGCATGACCCGACGGCGCAGTCGCATGCGCGCATAGTGGCAGGGCGCGACCGCCCGTGCCATCGATTCGGCGTGCGCTCCCGCGACCCCACGTGAGCCAGCTCCACCTCCTGGCATTCGGCGCGTGGGGCACTCGGGGGTGCGACCGGGCGTGCATCCGGACGGGACGAACGCGGTCGGCGGCCACGACTCCCGCGGCATCTCGTGGGCACGCGCAGCTTTGTCCTGTCCAGATGCACGCCGCACCTAGCATTCGGAGCATGAACCTCCACGTCGCGACCGAGCGGGAGCTGCTCGAGGGCCTTCTCGACGTCCAGCGGGCCGAGATCGCCCGGATCCTCGACGACGCCGACGAGGCCGAGGCGCGCTCGCGGCTGGTCCCCTCGCTGACCACGCCCATGGGCCTGGTGAAGCACGCGACCTTCGTGGAGCGCATCTGGTTCCACTCGCGCGTGGCGGGTGTGCCGCGCCAGGAGCTCGGGCTGCCGGACACGGTCGACGAGAGCTTCGTGCTCACTGACGACGACACGATCGAGAACGTGCGCCAGGCGTTTCTCGACGCGTGCGCCCGCTCGCGCACCATCGCGGCCGAGCACGAGCTGGAGGACGAGTGCATG
This sequence comes from Barrientosiimonas humi, assembly GCF_006716095.1. NCBI lineage: Bacteria > Bacillati > Actinomycetota > Actinomycetes > Micrococcales > Dermacoccaceae > Barrientosiimonas > Barrientosiimonas humi. The sequence continues at coordinate 435,399 of NZ_VFOK01000001.1, read as the reverse complement.
TGGCACCAGGGCCCGGTCAACCTGCGCTTCGTCTACGGCCACATGATCGCCGAGCTGGCCCGGCACGCCGGCCACGGCGACATCTTGGTGGAGCAGATCCGCGAGGCGCGGCGCGACTGACCTCGCTGTCCGAATAGACCGGACATCGACAGCGCCTGTCGGTCGAGCGGACCCGACAACCGATCGGCACAACCGGTCGGACCCGGTCGCAGAGGGCCGCATCCGGGTGTTGTGCCGGTCCGTCGTCCGGGACCACTCATGTGCGTCAGCCGGCCGAGGCACCGGGCCTCCTCCCGGTCGGGACATCGGCCCGGGAGGCTCGAGACCCCGGCGCTACTGCGGCAGCGCAAGGAAGTCGCGCAGCCACATGTCGACCTCGCGCATCGTAGCCGCGTCGACCTGCCCCGCCTCTTCGGCGATCCGGTCTCGCGTCACGGTCCGAGGCTGCTCGGTCATGGCGTAGGTCGGCTTCGACAGCCGCAGCCGCGAGCCCGTCAGCGGCACGTGGTTGGGCCAGCCACGATCGGTGGTCGTCGCCGGAAGGATGATCGCGAGGGAATCAACCTGCTCGAGATAGAGGTCGCTCGCCACCACGAGAGCCGGCCGCCGACCCGCCTGCTCCCTGCCGCGGACGGGGTCCAGCTCCACCCAGACGACGGCGCCCCGACGCAGCTCACTCACCGCGGCCAGGATCTTCGAGGGCGACATCCCATGCGTGTGCCTCGTCCCAGTAGTCGGCGTCGGCACTTCGGGCCGCGCGACCGACGGCCGCCATGCGCTGACGACGCTCGTGCGCGTCGAGGAGACGCTCGATCAGACCGGCGGCAGTCACGCCCCGTTCCTGCGCATCCCGGTTGATCCGGTCGCGCAGCTCCTCGCTCACTTTGATCGTCGCCGCCACGACGGCGAGTATACCGAGTGGGATACCGCTCGATGCCAGGTGAGGCCGAGACCCGGCATCCGGCGGCCAGTGCTGCGCGGGGTGCGGGCGCACCCGGGCTAGGACGTTCGCTGGTCCCAGTCACGCCGCAGGAGCCCGTAGACCCACGAGTCGGAGACGACGCCGTCGACGATGCAGTCCTCGCGCAACGTTCCCTCGAGGACGAAGCCGAGCTTCTCGAGCACGCGCGCGGAGGCCGCGTTGCGCGTATCCGCTTCGGCCTGAACGCGATTCAGGTCCAACGTCGAGAAGGCCCAGCGCAGCAACGCACCAGCTCCTTCCGCCGCATAGCCGCGACCCCACGCCGGCTCGACGAGGCAGAAGCCGAGCGAGGCACTGCGGAAACCAGGGTTCCAGCTGTTGAACGTGCACCAGCCCACGAAGGCGCCGTCAGGCGTACGTTCCATCACCACCCGAGCACCCGTCCCGCCGGCCTCCATCGCGCGGTTGCCCTCCATGAACCTCGCGACCGCGCTGCGGTCGGTCCACGGCGAGGAGTCCCAGTAGCGCAGCACATGAGCGTCGCTCTGCAGGGCGAACAGGTCGTCGGCGTCACCGTCGACGAACGGCCGCAGCCGTAGCCGCTCGGTCTCCAGCGTCGGGGTGGGAAGGCTCATACAGAGGACCCTCGCAGCGGACGGCCCTCCACCGCCACCGAGTTCGGCCCGCGAGGGCGAGGGACGATGACGGGGATGAGCAGAGCCTTTCGGTAGGGGCGGGCGTCACGGAGTCGGCGACTGCGCTTCCCCCGTCCACGGGTCGATGAGCGCGATGCCCGTGTGCACGAAGTCCTTCACGTTGCGCGTCGCGCAGGTCGCGTCGTGGGCTCGGCAGATCGCCGCGATCTGCGCGTCCCCGGTCGAGATCGGCAGACCACCGCGTTCGCGGACCGCCAGGATCTCTGCATACCGAGGTGCTGCAAGTACATCGAAGGCAATGATCGCCCCGGTGTCGCGGTAGGGCCTGATCGCGGACTCAACCCGGGCCGTGAGATCTTCCTTCCGCATGCCGACAGGCAGGCGGCGGAGGCCCGCAAGGAGTTCGGCCAGAGTGACAGCAGTGATTGCGACGTCGTCGGTCAGTGATTCCAACCACGCGACTACGCGCGCGTCGGGCTGAGGCTTGAGCACCTCGGACACGACGTTGGTGTCGAGGATGATCACGAGAAGTCGGCAGCCCGAGCGGTGTCGGCACGTTCAGGCACCGGAAGTTCCTCGACACCGCCCATAGCCTGCCCCGCCTCGAGGAGTGCGAGGCCGATGTTGGGTCGGGTCGCTGCCTTGGTCAGGATGTCGCGGACTTCGGCCTCCATGGACCGACCGTGCTCTTTCGCCTGCGCGGCAAGCCTGGCCTTGACGGACTCGTCGAGCCCGCGAACGACGATGGACGACACGTCAATCACCTCCGACCTGATTGCATCGACGCTAGCACTCGCTGAAGACCACCCCAATGGCCTCGCGACTCCCGACACAGTCGTACACCACCAACATCGGTGGATCCTGGAGCACGTCAGCCATCTGCACGAACGCCAACACGGCCGGCATCGCTAGACGTTGAAGCGGAACTCCACGACGTCGCCGTCGTGCATCACGTAGTCCTTGCCCTCCATGCGCGCCTTGCCGCGCGAGCGGGCCTCGGCGACCGAGCCGGCGTCGACCAGGTCGTCGAACGAGATGACCTCGGCCTTGATGAAGCCCTTCTGGAAGTCGGTGTGGATGACGCCCGCGGCCTCGGGGGCGGTGGCGCCGACCGGGATCGTCCAGGCGCGCGACTCCTTCGGCCCAGCGGTGAGGTACGTCTGCAGCCCCAGCGTGCGAAAACCCTTGTGCGCCAGCTGGTGCAGGCCCGGCTCCTCGACGCCGACCGACTCCAACAGCTCGGCGGCCTCCTCGTCGGACAGCTCCGCGAGGTCGGACTCGAGCTTGGCGTTGAGGAAGATCGCCTCGGCGGGGGCGACCAGCTTCGACATCTCGGCCTGGAACGCCTCGTCGGTGAGCTGGTCCTCGTCCACGTTGAACACGTACAGGAACGGCTTGGCGGTCAGCAGTCCGAGCTCGCGGATCGGCGCGGTGTCCACGCCGGCGGCGAAGAGCGTACGACCGTCCTCCAGGACCGCCTGCGCGGCGAGCGCGGCGTCGAGGACCGACTTGTCGGTCTTCTTGCCCTTGACCTCCTTGTCGAGGCGGGGCACCGCCTTCTCGAGGGTCTGCAGGTCGGCGAGGATCAGCTCGGTGTTGATGGTCTCCAGGTCCGACGCCGGCTCGATCTTGCCGTCGACGTGGTGCACGTCGTCGTCGACGAACGCGCGCACGACCTGGCAGATCGCGTCGGCCTCGCGGATGTTCGCGAGGAACTTGTTGCCGAGCCCCTCCCCCTCGGACGCGCCCTTGACGATGCCGGCGATGTCGACGAACGACACGGTGGCGGGGACGATCCGCTCGCTGCTGAACACCTCGGCGAGCTGGGTGAGGCGCGGGTCGGGCAGCGGCACCACCCCGACGTTGGGCTCGATCGTCGCGAACGGGTAGTTCGCGGCGAGCACGTTGTTCTTGGTCAGGGCGTTGAACATGGTCGACTTGCCGACGTTGGGCAGGCCGACGATCCCGATGGTGAGTGCCACGAGACATGCATCCTACGTCGCCGTCGCCGGGCTGCTGACAGCATGCCGCCATGAGCCACCCCCGGCGGACCCTGCTGACCGTCGCCTTCCTCAGCAGCAACCTGATGGTCACGACCGCCGCCGGCCTCACCGAGATCGTCGGGCGGCTGCCCGGGTGGGTGGGGGTCCTGTTCGTCGTGGGTCTGGTGGCGGCCATGCTCTGGCAGCTCGGACCGGGCACTCGGCGCCTGCCCCTGCCCGTCGTGGCGGGCGCGTTCGGGCTCATGCTGGGCTCGGCGTACGCCCTCCAGGCCGACGAGCGGTACGCCCTCCTCGCCCTGCCGCTGGCCGTGCTCGCGTTCCTCGGGCTGCGGCGGGCGCCGCTGCTGCCGGAACCGTCGGAGCCGCAGCTGCAGGGCGGTACGCCCGCGCTGGCCGAGCCGGCGCCCGTCACCACGCCGCCGGGTCCGACGTTCGAGGAACCCGCCCGGCCCGGCGCTGCGCCCCCGCTCCCGGCGCCGGACTCCGCCAGCCGGCAACCGGCGTACGGGCCGGTGTCGATCGAGCTGGCCCCGCAGCGCACCCGGCTGCTGATCCTGCTGGCGGGTGCCGGCTGCCTGCTGCTCGGGAGCTCCACGCTGTGGTCCGCCGCCTTCGCCACCAACGGGCTGAGCGGGACGGGTGAGCGCGTGATGGGCGGCCTGGTCGGGGCGATGTTCACCGGTCTGAGCCTGTTCCTCCTCCTGGGCGGCCTGACCATCCGTCCGCAGCAGCTGCAGATCGACGCGGCCGGCATCCGCCGCACCGGCCCGCGCGGGTGGGACCTGTCCTGGACGCAGGTGAGCGCCGTCGGCATCCGGGTACGTGAGCGCTCACGCCTGGCCGCGAGCCGGGGCACCGGCATCAACCGCCGACGCCGGATCAGCGTGCTGCTGCTGCTCGATGGAGCGGCGCCGGCCGTCCTGCAGGCCGAGAGCCAGGCACCCTTCTCCCACCACGACGACCTGCCCGACCTGCATCCCACCCAGGAGCTCTCGCCGACGGTGATCGCGCTGGACCGTGGCCTGCTGGCCCACGTCCCCCGCCGCTACCTCGGGGTGCTGCAGGACTGATGTCGGGGCCCAGTGGCACGATGCCCCCATGAGCGACCCCGACATCCACACCCGCATCAAGGACCTCGTCGACGCCGAGCACCAGCTGCGCAGCCAGCTCGGCAAGGGCGAGATCTCCGCGGCCGACGAGCAGCGCAAGCTGGCCGACATCGAGCGCCAGCTCGACCAGTGCTGGGACCTGCTGCGCCAGCGCGACGCCAAGCGCGAGTTCGGCGAGCCCGCGAGCGAGGCCGAGGTCCGCCCACAGAGCGTCGTGGAGAACTACGAGAGCTGATCCGGTGCCGGCTGCGGCAGGATCGCCCGCATGAGCGGGCTCCTGCACCTCCGGCTGACCGTCCCGACCGAGCTCGGCGACGACGTGCGTGACCTGCTGACCGACAACGGCGGCATCTGCAACGTGACGTACGTCCGCGGCGCCTCCCTCGAGCCGGTCGGCGACGTCTTCGAGGCCGACGTGGCCCGTGAGCTGGTCGGCTCGGTCGTGGGCCAGCTGCGCCAGATCGGGGTGGCCACGCGCGGCGGCATCGTCCTCACCCGCCCCGCCGCCACGCCGTTCGACCAGGCGGCCCGCATCGAGCACGACGCGCCCGGCGAGGCCGACGACGCCGTGATCTGGGACGTCGTGCTCGACCAGGCGGAGTCCGCCGCGACCCCCACGGTGTCGTACTACCTGTTCCTGCTGCTCGCGACGTTGCTCGCTGGGGTCGCGATCATCACCGACTCCCCCGTGCTGGTCGTGGGCGCAATGGTCGTCGGGCCGGAGTTCATGCTCATCGCCGCGATCTGCACCGGGCTCGGGCTCGGGCACCTCCAGCTGGTCCGCCGGTCGCTGGTCCTGCTCGTCTCCGGGTTCGTCTTCGCGATCCTCACCACCGCCGCGCTGGCCTGGATCGGGCTGCGCACCGGGTTCATCGACACCCTGTCCATCACCGGCCCTCGACCGCTCACCGGCTTCATCTGGAAACCCGACCAGTGGTCGTTCGTGGTCGCCCTGCTGGCCGGCGCGGCGGGGGTGCTCGCGATGGCCACCGACAAGTCCAACGCCATGGTGGGCGTCTTCATCTCCGTCACGACCGTGCCGGCCGCGGGCGGGATGGCGCTCGGCCTCGCCCTGTGGGACGTCGACGAGTTCGTCGGCAGCGCCGCACAGCTCGGCCTGAACTTCGGCGGACTCATCGCCTCCGGCCTGCTCACGGTGCTCTCGCTGCGCGCCGGCTGGGCCTATGCCGAGAGCCGTGACGCCGCCTTCTTCCACCGGGCGCGCAGCCGGATGGTCGAACGCCGCGCCCACGTCCACGACTGAGTCGCGCCCTGACCGGCGCACGCACGTCGGTCAGTCAGCCGCGCACGGCCCGTCGCCGCGACCGAGGCTGACACCGCTTGCACCAGAACAGGTTTCGCGACGCCAGCTCGACCCTGCTGACCGGCGTTGCGCAGACGAGACACGGCTGCCCCTCCCGGCGATAGACGTACACCTCGCCGCCGTGCCGGTCGACGCGCGCGGCACGCCCCATCGCCTCGGGCGTGTGGTCGGTGTGCACGGTGTCGATGCGGCCGTCGCGCACGCCGAGCGGCATCAGCTCGACGAGGTCGTCCCAGAGCGCCTCGAACTCGTTGCGCCGCAAGAACTTTCCGGGCATGAACGGGTCGATGCGGTTCCGGAAGAGCGTCTCGGCCCGATAGATGTTGCCGACGCCGGCGAAGATCTTCTGGTCCATCATCAGCACGCCGATCGGGCTGGCGCTCTTATGGATTCGCGCCCAGGCGACCTCGGGGTCGGCGTCGGTGCGCAGCGGGTCGGGGCCGAGCCGCGCGACGATCTGCTCGACCTCCTCGGGCGTGCGCAGCGCCACGACGGTGGCGCCGCGCAGGTCCATCGTCATCGGCGGGTCCTCGGTCTGCAGACGCCAGCGGATCTGACCCACCTCGGGCAGGTCGTACGTCGGGGTCAGCGCGAACTTGCCGATGAGCCCCAGGTGGATGTTGACCATGTCGTCGACGCCCTGCGCGGCGAGGAACATCTGCTTGCCGTAGGCCTCGGCGTGGTCGAACACGTGCCCGTCGAAGCGCGCGGCCCCCTCGTCGAAGCGGCCCTGCGGGCTGGTCGAGCGCACGACGCGGCCCGCGAACGCGCGGTTGAGCGCCCCCGCGATGCGGTGCGTGACGTGTCCCTCTGGCATCGGAGCGAGGTTAGCGGCCACCGTTGTCAGTGCCGGATGGCAGCCTGCTCGGCATGGACATCGTGATCGCCCTGGTGGGCCTGCTCGTCGGCCTCGTCGTCGGCGCGCTCGGTGCGGCGGCGTGGCTGCGCCAGTCGTTCGCCGCGCGCACCGCTGCGGTGAGCACCGAGCGCGACCTGCTGCGCGAGCGCGTGGTCGACCTCGAGGCCACGGTCGCCGACGACGCCCAGACCGCGGCAGCGCTGAGCCCGCTGCGCGACGCGCTGGGCCGGGTCGAGCAGCAGGTGCAGACCCTCGAGCGCGACCGGCAGGAGCAGTACGGCCGGCTCACCTCCCGCCTCGGCGAGGTCGCCACCAGCACCGCCTCGCTGCACCGCGAGACCGCGAGCCTCGCCGGTGCGCTCAACTCCTCGACGGCGCGCGGCGCCTGGGGCGAGCTGCAGCTGCGCCGCGTGCTCGAGCACGCCGGGCTGTTGTCCCGCTGCGACTTCGACGAGCAGGTGAGCGCGGTGACGCGCCACGACGTGCGCGTCCGGCCCGACGTGGTCGTGCGCCTTCCCGGGGAGCGGGTGCTGGTGATCGACGCCAAGGCGCCGATGACGTCCTTCCTCGACGCGCAGGCCGACGGCCTCGACGCGACGCAGCGCGCCGACGCCCTGGCGGCGCACGCGCGGGCGCTGCGCGGCCACGTCGACACGCTGGCGGCCAAGGCCTACTGGTCGGCGTTCGACGACGCGCCGCAGATGGTCGCCTGCTTCGTGCCCGCCGACGCGATGCTCGCCGACGCCCTGACGAGCGACCCGTCGCTGATGGACCGCGCCCTGGCCCGCAAGGTGGTGCTGGCCTCGCCGAGCACGCTGATGGCGCTGCTGCGCACCGTGGCCCTGGCCTGGCAGCACGACGCGCTCACCAGCAACGCGCGCGAGCTGCTCGACCTCGGCCGCCAGCTGCACGAGCGGCTCGGCACGATGGGCAAGCACGTCGCAGCGATGGGCGGCTCGCTGCGGCGCAGCGTCGAGACCTACAACCAGCTGGTGGGGTCGCTGGAGTCGCGCGTGCTGGCCACCGGCCGCAAGATGCACGAGCTGGGGCTGACCGACTCCGAGCTTCCCGAGGTGCCACCCATCGAGGCCACCCCGCGCAGCCTGTCCGCGCCCGAGCTGCTCGCCGCAGCCACCGCCGACGATGCCCGCCCCGAGCTCGATCTGGGGCTGGCGGACGGCCGATCGGTCTCCAACGCCGCACCCCGCCCCGGGGAGAGCGAGCGGACACGCGACGCCGGCTGAGGACGTACGGCGGGGGTGGGGTGGTCAGAAGCGCGTCACAAGAGCCGATACCGGGGGTTGTGACGTAACGCGACGCGCGGAAACGGTCACAAGGGCCGATACCGGGGGTTGTGACGTCGCCCGACCCGCGGAAGCGGTCACAAGCGCCGATACCGGGGGTTGTGCCGTCACGCGACCCGCGGAAGCGGTCACAAGCGCCGATACCGGGGGTTGTGCCGTCACGCGACCCGCGGAAGCGGTCACAAGGGCCGATACCGGGGGTTGTGACGTCGCCCGACCCGCGGAAGCGGTCACAAGCGCCGATACCGGGGGTTGTGACGTCACGCGACGCGCGGAAAAGGTCACAAGGGCCGATACCGGGGGTTGTGACGTCGCGCGGACCGGCGCGTCAGTCGATCAGTGCAGCGAGCCGGCGTCGTGGCGGATCTTGTCGGCCTCCTTGCCCTGGCGGGCCTTGAGGTCGCGGCGCAGCTCGTTGGGGAGCGCGAACAGCAGGCTCTCCTCGGCGGCGGTGATGGCCTTGACGTCCTCGAAACCGTGCCGGGCGAGGAAGTCGAGCACGTCACGCACGAGCACCTCGGGCACCGACGCACCGGAGGTGACGCCGACGGTCTGGACACCCTCGAGCCACGACTCGTCGATCTCGTCGGCGTAGTCGACCAGGTGGCCGTCCTTGGCGCCGTGCTCGATCGCGACCTCGACGAGGCGCACCGAGTTCGAGGAGTTCGTGGAGCCGACGACGATCATCAGGTCGGTCTCGGGGGCCATCTGCTTGACCGCGAGCTGGCGGTTCTGCGTGGCGTAGCAGATGTCGTCGCTCGGCGGGTCCTGCAGCTGGGGGAACTTCTCGCGCAGGCGCCGCACGGTCTCCATGGTCTCGTCGACCGACAGCGTGGTCTGCGAGAGCCAGACGACCTTCTCGGGGTCGCGCACCTCGACCTCGTCGACGTGGTCGGGGCTCTGCACGAGCGTGATGTGCTCGGGCGCCTCGCCGGAGGTGCCGACGACCTCCTCGTGGCCCTCGTGGCCGATGAGCAGGATGTCGTAGTCGTCGTCGGCGAAGCGCACGGCCTCGCGGTGCACCTTCGTGACGAGCGGGCAGGTGGCGTCGATCGTCTTCAGCGAGAGGGCCTTCGCCTCGTCGTGCACCACCGGCGCGACGCCGTGGGCGGAGAAGATGACGGTGGCGCCCTCGGGCACCTCGTCGGTCTCGTCGACGAAGATCGCGCCGCGCTTCTCCAGCGTGGTCACGACGTGCTTGTTGTGGACGATCTGCTTGCGGACGTAGACGGGCGGGCCGTACAGGTCGAGCGCCTTCTCGACCGTCACGACGGCGCGGTCGACGCCGGCGCAATAGCCGCGGGGCGCGGCGAGCAGCACCCGCTTGGTGGCGCTCTCGTCGGGCGTCGCGGCGTCGCTGGCCTGGGCCGGGGCGGCGGTGTCGGTCATGCGTTCCATGCTAGACGCCGGTCGCAACGCCTCCGGACGGCCGTTCCGGCAGCCACAGCTGCACCGACCCGACGGGCACGAATCCCGCCGCGAGGAACCGCCGCACCGCACGCGTGTTGCCCGGCGCGCAGGCCGCCACGACGGGCGTCCCCGGCTCGGGGATGCCCAGGGCCGCAGCGAGTACGCCCGCGCCCCGTCGCGCAGGCCCGTCCGGGTCGAGCTCCAGGCCGAGCTCGGTGAGCCCGGCGACGCCACGGCCAAGAGTGATCACGTCGCCGAGCGCCGGGTCGGGCGACCCGTGGACGGTGACGTCGTCGCGGAGCAGGCGAGCCAGACGTACGCGCGGGTGGTCGGCCAGGTCGGGCCGCGGCACCGCTGCGGTGCCGGGGGTGCGCTCGGCGCGCCGTGCCAGCAGCAGGTCGTGGACCTCGAGATATCCGGTGCCGGCGAGCGCCACGGTGAACCGCGCGTCGGCCGCGCCGCCGAAGCCGTCGGCCCCGAGCTCGTCGAGGCGGGTGTCGGTGACGTCGTCGCCGACTGCCACGAAGGCGTGGCCCGTCATCGCCACGACACCTTCGAGGCCGGGCCGCCACAGCGGCACCCGGGTCCAGCGCCCGTCGACGGGCGGGAAGGCGTCGTCCAGCGCCGCGACGACGGCCTGGGCGATCGGGTGCACGGGTCGGGAGCGTAGCCACCGCCTGCGTCAGCGCCCCCGTGTCGGCGGCGACGCCTACGCTGCCCCCGTGAGTCTTCCCCTGCCCGAGCGCGCCTCCGACACCACGGCCGAGCAGCCGTGGCCGGTGCGCAAGCTCAGCCTGAAGATCTCCGACTACGTCGACAAGATGGTGCCGCTGTGGGTCGAGGGCCAGATCATGCAGCTCAACCGCCGCGGGGCCACCTGCTACCTCACGCTGCGCGACCCGGAGACCGACATGTCGCTGTCGGTCACCGCCCCGGCCACCACGCTCGCGGCGATGGGCCCGAGCATCCAGGAGGGCACCCGCGTGGTGGTGCACGCCAAGCCCGTCTTCTGGACCAAGCGCGGCTCGCTGATGATGGACGCCCGCCAGATCCGCCACGTCGGCATCGGCGAGCTGCTGGCCCGCGTCGAGCAGCTCAAGCAGCTGCTGCGCAGCGAGGGCCTGTTCGACGCCGGCCGCAAGCGGCCGCTGCCGTTCCTGCCCCGCCGCGTCGGCCTGATCACCGGGCGCAACAGCGCGGCCGAGCGTGACGTCGTCGAGAACGCCCGCCGCCGTTGGCCATCGGTGCAGTTCGAGATCCGCGAGGTCGCGGTGCAGGGGCCCACGACGGTCGAGGAGGTCAGCCGGGCGCTGGCCGAGCTCGATGCGCTGGCCGAGGTCGAGGTCATCGTGGTGGCGCGCGGCGGCGGCTCGGTCGAGGACCTGCTGCCGTTCAGCAACGAGGCCCTGGTGCGGGCGGTGTCCGACGCGCGCACCCCCGTGGTGAGCGCGATCGGGCACGACGTCGACGCGCCCCTGCTCGACTTCGTCGCCGACGTGCGGGCCTCCACGCCCACCGACGCGGCCAAGGTGGTCGTGCCCGACATCGCCGCCGAGCTGCAGCAGATCTCCGCCGCCCGGGGGCGCGCGATGCAGGCGCTGCGCTCGCGCGTGCGCCACGAGCGCCACCGGCTCGAGGCCACCCGCACCCGCCCGGCCTTCGCCGACCGCAGCACGTTCGTCACCATCCGCCGCGGCGAGGTCGTCGAGCTGCACCGCCGCGGCCGGGCCGGTGCCCAGCTGCGGCTCGAGCGCGCCGACGACCGCCTGGGCCACCTGCGCGCGCAGCTGCGGGCGCTCTCCCCCGACGCGACCCTGCGCCGCGGCTATGCCGTGGTCCGCCACGCCGACGGGCAGGTCGTCTTCGACCGGGCCGACGTCGACCCCGACGAGACCCTGCGCGTCACCGTCGCCCACGGCGACTTCGCTGTCACCCCGGTCTCCTAGGCTGCGGGCATGGCAGATCCTGACGAGTCCGACGAGACGCTCGACGACACCGGTCTCGACGACGGCGGCGATCTCGACGACGCCAGCCTCGGCGACGCCGACGACCCGGCCGTCGGGTCCGAGGGCTCCGACGACGAGGCCGACGCCGACATCGCCGACCTGTCCTACGAGGACGCCCGCGACGAGCTGGTGAGCATCGTGAGCAAGCTCGAGGGCGGCTCGGCCGGGCTCGACGAGAGCATGCGGCTGTGGGAGCGCGGCGAGAAGCTCGCGGCGCACTGCCAGCGCCGCCTCGACTCCGCCGAGCAGCGCCTCGACGCCGCCACGACCGACGAGGAGTGATACCGCGCGGTATCATCCGGTCATGGCCATGACGCTTCGGCTCACCGATGAGCAAACCGCCTCGTTGCGCGACACGGCCGAGCGCGAGGGCCGGTCGATGCACGCCGTCGTCGTCCAGGCGATCGAGGACTACACCGCGCACCGGCGACAGCTGCGGGACGAACTCCTGACACAGATCGTCACCGAGGATGCCGACGTGCTTCGTCGCCTCGAGGACGCGTGACCGACCAGGTCGATTACCTCGACCTCGACGACGTGCTGGCGTGTGCCCGCGCGGCGCTCGGGAGGCCACCCCAGGTGCGCGACTGGGGACTGATTGCGTCCGCGCTCGCCCGCCCGCGGGCCAGCGCGTTGGGCAACGAGGCCTACCCCGACGTCGTCACCAAGGCCGCCGCGCTCTTGTCGTCCTTGATCACGAACCGCGCACTGGTCGACGGCAACAAGCGGACGGCCCTCGTGGCGACCCGGTTGTTCCTCGGGCTCAACGGTGTCCCTGTCGTCGCCTCCGACGACGAGAAGTTCGACCTCGTTCTGGACATCGCCGAGGGTCGGCTGAGGTCGGCAGCCGAGGTAGCCGACCGCCTGCGTCCCCTGACACGGTCCGCCCGTCAGCGCCCCGTGGCTGTGCCCTGACGGGTCGGCTCCAGCGACTTCGCGAACGCCTCCAGCTCCGGCCAGTCGGCCTCGCCCAGGACCACGGTGCGCAGCCCGCTGAGCGGCTCGGTGCGTACGAGACTGCGGCGGTCACCCGCGGTGAACCGCTGCCAGGTCGCGCCGTCCAGCGAGACCTGTCCCTGCGGGGTGCCGTTGTTGGTCTGCTTGGCCACCCACGCCGCGTCGCCGCGCTGCGTCTGCTCCATCGAGAGAAAGTCCTCCGAGGGTGCGCGATAGCCGACGTGCCAGGTGGGCGGCTGGTTCTCCAGCCGGATGAGCCGCACGTTGACCGGCACCCACTGCTCGCCGAGCCCGGCCGGCACGGCGACGTCCCAGCGCTGCTGGATGCCGACCTCCCGGGCGATGGCCGGGACGTTCTGCACCGGCTGCGCGGTGGTGCTCACCCGCGGGACCATCGCGATCCAGACCGCGCACCCCGCGAGCACCACGAGCATCGAGATGACCATGCTGCGGGCCGAGCCGCTCATCCCCCGGCGCCGGGCGGGCGGCTGCGGGGACGGCTGGGTCTGCTGGGCGAGGGTGGCGGGCACGCCCCCATGGTCCCCGATGCTCCTGGCCGGGCTCACCACGGGCCGGTCCGCACGCCTGAGCCGGTCGATAGAGTCGGCGCAGCGCCGGCGCTCGGCGCCGAAGCTGCCGTCCCGAGGAGCGACATGACCCAAGATCCGAGCACGAGCACCCGAGTTCCCGACCGCAACCTGGCGCTCGAGCTCGTACGGGTCACCGAGGCCGCGGCCATGGCCGGCGGCCGCTGGGTGGGCCGCGGCGACAAGAACGGCGCCGACGGCGCCGCGGTCGAGGCCATGCGCACGCTCATCTCCACCGTGTCGATGAACGGCACCGTGGTGATCGGCGAGGGCGAGAAGGACGACGCCCCGATGCTCTACAACGGCGAGCAGGTCGGTGACGGCACCGGTCCCGACGTCGACGTCGCGGTCGACCCGATCGACGGCACCACCCTCACCGCCAAGGGGATGACCAACGCCGTCAGCGTCCTGGCCGTGAGCGAGCGCGGCTCGATGTACGACCCCAGCGCCGTGTTCTACATGGACAAGCTCGCGACCGGCCCGGAGGCGGCCGACGTCGTCGACATCCGCCTGCCCGTCGCCGAGAACATCCGCCGGGTCGCCAAGGTCAAGCACGAGAGCGTCTCCGACGTCACCGTCGTCATGCTCGACCGGCCCCGTCACGAGCAGCTGGCGCGCGAGGTGCGCGAGGCCGGCGCGCGCATCCGCTACATCACCGACGGTGACGTGGCCGGCGCCATCATGGCGGCCCGCGAGGGCACCGGCATCGACCTGCTGCTCGGCATCGGCGGCACCCCCGAGGGCATCATCGCGGCGTGCGCGATGAAGTCGATGGGCGGCGTCATCCAGGGCAAGCTGTGGCCGAAGGACGACGACGAGAAGCAGCGCGCGGTCGACGCCGGTCACGACCTCGAGCGGGTGCTGTCCACCGACGACCTGGTGCGCGGCGACAACTGCTTCTTCGTCGCCACCGGCATCACCGACGGTGAGCTGCTCAAGGGCGTGCGATACCGCTCCGGCGGCATCACGACGCAGTCGCTCGTGATGCGCTCGCGCAGCGGCACGATCCGGCTGATCGAGGCCCAGCACCAGATCGAGAAGCTCGCCGGCTACGCCGGCCCCGGCCGGACCCCGTGACCGTGGGCGCCCGCAGCCTGGTCGTCGGCGAGGCGCTCGTCGACATCGTCAAGGAGTCCTCCGGGGAGACCCGCGAGCACGTCGGCGGCAGCCCGCTCAACGTCGCCGTCGGCCTGGCCCGGCTCGGCCACCACGTCGAGCTCGCCACGAGCATCGGCACCGACCACCACGGCCGGCTGATCGAGGAGCACCTGGGCCACGACTTCGTGGGCCTCACCCCTGGCAGCCGCAACGCCGAGCGCACCGCGACCGCGACCGCCACGGTCGACGAATCCGGCTCTGCCACCTACGAGTTCGACCTGGCGTGGGACCTCGCGGAGGTGCCCACCGGTTTCGACCACCTGCACACCGGATCGATCGGTGCGCTGATGCAGCCCGGCGCGACGCAGGTGCGCGAGGCCCTGCTGCGCGGTCGGGCCGAGTCGACGATCTCGTACGACCCCAACGTGCGTCCCACGCTCATGGGTGAGCCGCAGGACGTCCGCTCCGACCTGGAGCAGATCGTCGGGCTCAGCGACGTGGTCAAGGCCAGCGACGAGGACATCTCCTGGCTGCACGGCGACGAGACGTCGACGGCCGAGATCCTGCGGCTGTGGGGCCGCCTCGGCCCCGCCCTCGTCGTCGCGACCAGGGGTGCCGACGGCGCCCTCGTGCACGTGACGGCCACCGGCGAGACCGTCGAGGTGCCGGGCGTGCGCGCCGAGGTCGCAGACACGGTGGGCGCCGGCGACTCGTTCATGTCCGGCCTGATCGCCGGGCTGCTCGACCAGGGTCTGCTCGGCGGGGTCGACGCGCGCGAACGGCTGCGCATGGCCTCCAAGGACCAGCTGCTGCAGGCGGTCGACCTGGCCATCCGCAGCTCGGCGATCACCGTGTCGCGCCAGGGTGCCCAGCCGCCGCGCCGCGACGAGCTCGGTTGAGCCACAACGGGACTCAGCTGGTGCGTCGGTTGGTCGCCGCCGGCCCCGGACGGATCGAGATGGTCTCGTAGGTCGCGTCGGGCGTCGCGGTCAGCGCGGTGCGCACCGCCACGGCCACCGACTCCGGCCGCAGGAACTCCTCGGGGTCGTACGCCCGGTTCTCGCCGGCCACGAGCTCGCGCTGCATGTCGGTGTCGACCCGTCCGGGGTGCACCGAGCTCACCCGCACCCCGTCGGGGCGCAGCTCCTCGCGCAGCACGTCGGTGAGCGCGGTGAGCGCGAACTTCGACGCCGGGTAGTGCCCGCCCTTGCCGCTCGCGCGCAGACCCGAGCCGGAGTTGATCGTGACGATCGTGCCCTGCGCGGCGACCAGCGCGGGCAGCAGCAGCCGGGTCAGCTCCGACACGGCGATCACGTTGAGCTCCAACATGTTTCGCCACATCGCGCGGTTCGATTCGGGCGTGGCCGCGCCGCCCGCAACCCCCGCCGAGTGGACCAGGCCGTCGAGCCGGTCGAGCCCGAGAGCCTCCACCGCCGCGGCGGTGGAGTGCTCGTCACCCAGGTCGGCGACGAACGGCGCGGCAGAGGGCAGCGACTCGACGAGGGAACGCACCGCGCTCTCGTCTCGCCCGCCCACGATGACGTGCCAGTCGTCGGCGAGCGCGTCGACGCACGCACGCCCGATGCCTCGGGTGCCGCCGGTGATCAGGACGCTCTTGCGATCGCTCATGGCACCAACGTAAGCCCGGCGAAGGCGTACGCTCCCCCGCCCGTCCATCGTCGACGGCGGCACACGTACGACGACGGCGGCACAGAAGTTATCTGTGCCGCCGTCGTGCTTGCTGTGCCGCCGTCGACGATGCGCGACGAGGGAGCCTGCGAGCTCGCCGCGAGGAGGAGACGCGGCCCAACAACATGGGCTGTGCCGCCGTCGTCGGCGGGCGGGGTTGCGATCAGGCGGTCTGCTCGCGCTGCTGCGGGCGCTCGCTCTGCTCGCTCGCCAGCCGCTGCGCGCGCTCCAGCGCGGACTTGCGCTGCTCCTCGCTGTCGCGGGCGATCTCGGCGGCCTTGTCCTCGTCGCGCGTGAGGTTCTCGCCCGTGTTGGGGTCGAAGACGTGCATCAGGCTCGGGTCGAACGTCAGCTGCGCCTCGGCGCCCTCGCGCACCCGCGAGCGGGAGTCGAGGTTGACCACGACCTGCGGCCGCATGCCCTCACCGTCGAGCTCGCGGTCCAGCTCGTCGAGCCGTCCCTGCACCCCGGGGTGCGTCTCGTAGGGGATGTAGGCGTACTGCTCGTTGCCGAGCCACTCGGTCTGGTCGACGACCGCCGTGAAGTCGACGCCCTCGGAGCCGCCGAGCGAGGCGTCCTTGAAGTACTCCGGGCGGATGCCGACGATCACCAGGTCCAGGTCGCGCACCCGGTCGGCGAGCGCACCGCTGACGGGTACGTCCGCGAACGGCAGGCGCAGCACCCCGCCCTCGACCTCGGCCGGCAGGAAGTTCATCGGCGGCGACCCGATGAAGCCTGCGACGAACAGGTTGACCGGCTGCTCGTACAGCTCGCGCGGGCTCGCGACCTGCTGCAGCACGCCCTTCTTCAGCACCGCGACCCGGTCACCGAGGGTCATGGCCTCGGTCTGGTCGTGCGTGACGTAGACGGTCGTGACGCCGAGCCGGCGCTGCATGCGGGCGATCTCGGTGCGCATCTGGCCGCGCAGCTTCGCGTCGAGGTTGGACAGCGGCTCGTCGAACAGGAACGCGTCGGCGTCACGCACGATCGCTCGGCCCATCGCGACGCGCTGGCGCTGACCACCGGAGAGGTTGGCCGGCTTGCGCTCGAGGTGGTCGTCGAGCTCGAGCATCGACGAGGCGGCGTTGACCTTGCTCTTGATCTCCTCCTCGCTGTGCGACCCCTTGGACAGCCGCAGCGGGAAGGCGATGTTCTCGAACACGGTGAGGTGCGGGTAGAGCGCGTAGTTCTGGAACACCATCGCGAGGTTGCGGTCGCGCGGCGCCAGGTCGTTGACCCGCTTGCCGTTGATGAGCAGGTCGCCGGAGGAGATGTCCTCCAGCCCCACGATCATCCGCAGCAGGGTCGACTTTCCCGACCCGGACGGGCCGACCAGGATCACGAACTCCCCGTCGGCGATGTCGAGGTTGACGTCGGTGACGGCTTGGTAACCGTCGTCGTACTGCTTGGAGATGTTCTTCAGCTCGATGCTGGACATTGCGTTCTGCTCCTTCTGGGCGCGAGGGCTGGACGGCGGGCGGTCAGCCCTTGACCGCGCCCGAGGTGAGGCCGGCGACGATGCGGCGCTGGAACAGCAGCACCAGGATGACGACGGGAATGGTGACGACGACCGCCGCGGCGGCGATCGCACCGGTCGGCTGGGTGAACTGGCTGGCGCCGGTGAAGAACGCCAGCGCGGCGGGCACCGTGCGGGCGCTGTTGGAGGACGTCAGGTTGGAGGCGAACACGAAGTCGTTCCAGGCGGTGAAGAACGCGATGATCGCCGTGGTGAACACGCCCGGCGCGGCCAGCGGGGCGATGACCTTGCGGAACGCCTGCCAGCTGGTCGCCCCGTCGACCTGGGCCGCCTGCTCCATCTCCCACGGGATCTGCTGGAAGAACGCCGTCAGGGTCCAGATCGACAGCGGCAGGGTGAGCGCCAGGTAGGGGATGATCAGACCCGGGATCGTGTCGAACAGACCGATCTGCCGCCACAGGTTGAACAGCGGCGTCACCATCGCGATGACCGGGAAGAACGACACCGCGAGGGCCGTGGTGAGGATCGTCTTCTTGCCGGGGAAGTCCAGGCGCGAGATGGCGTACGCACAGAACGTCGCCAGCACCACGCTGATCAGCGTCGCCACCAGGCAGACGATCAGCGAGTTGCGCAGCGCCGGGTTGAACAGGTCGCTGGCCTCCCCGGTGAAGATCAGCTTGTAGTTCTCCAGCGTCGGGTCCTTGGGCCAGAAGTTGCCGAACCGGTTCTGCTCGGAGTCGGCGAGCGCCTCGGTGCCCTTGAACGACGTGGCCAGGATCCACAGCAGCGGGATCGCGGTCCAGATCATGATGACGATGGACGCGACGAACAACCAGTTGCGGGTCTTGGGGCTGGGTTTGGTCTCCATCGCCTACTTCCCTCCACCGGTCAGGTCGACCTTGAAGCCGCGCACGAAGATCGCGGCCACGATCAGCACGATGACGAACAGGATCACCGCGAGCGCCGACCCGATGCCGATCTCGACGCGGTTGATCGTCTCGTTCGCGACGAGCATGGATAACGTCATCGTCTTGTTCGCACCGCCGGTCATCACCTGCGGGTTGTCGTAGATCCGGATGGCGTCGAGCGTGCGGAACAGCACCGCCACCATCAGCGCGGCCTTCATGTTGGGCAGCACCACCTTGCGGAAGCGCTGCCACCAGGTGGCGCCGTCGACCTTGGCCGCCTCCTCCATCGCGCTGTCGACCTGGGCGAGCCCGGCCAGCAGCAGCAGCGACATGAACGGCGTGGTCTTCCAGATCTCCGACAGGCAGATGATCGTCAGCGCCGACCAGCGGCCGCCGAACCAGTCGTAGTCCAGCGGGAACGCACCGAACGTGAACGCGTTGAGCCAGTGGTTGAAGAAGCCGGTGCCGACCTGGGCCGCGAACAGCCAGGAGAACGCCGAGACCACGGTGATGATGGCGTACGGGATCAGCACCACCGTGCGCAGCGTGCGGCGCGGGATCACGACCCGGTGCATCAGCATCGCGATCGCCATGCCGAGCACCAGCTCGATCACCAGGGTGACCACCACGATGATGAACGTGGTGACGAACGCCTCCCAGAACAGCGGGTCGGTGAGCGCGGTCGTGTAGTTCTGCAGGAAGACGAACCGTCGCGCCTCGGGGTCGGTGAGGCGGTAGCTGAACAGCGACAGGTAGATCGCGTAGGCGATCGGGTAGAGCGTGACCAGCAGCATGATGACGAACGCCGGCCCGGCCAGCTTCCAGCCGAGGTTGCGCTCACCCCTGGCGCGGTCGCTGAGGCCCGGCCTGCGCTTGCGCTCGTCGGTCTCCGGCGACTCGACCGCGGTGGAGATGGTGCTCATAGCAGGGCCTCACCCTTCAGCACGTCCTGGATGAAATTCTGCGCGGTCTTCGGCGTCTGCTGGGTCACCGAGCTCGGCGGGCTGAACCGCTGCTGCAGACCGGTGGAGATGTCGCCGTAGTACTGCGACTGCGGGCGCGGCACCGCCTGGTCGAGCGACCGGGAGATCGTCTGGGCGATGCCGTTCGGGAACGCCTTGAGCACGGCCGGGTCCTGGTAGGAGGACTTGCGGCTGGCCGGGTTGCCCGCCTTGGCCATGTAGGTCGCCTGGTTCTTCTCGTTGGTGATGCACGCGGCGGCCTGGTAGGCGAGGTCGGGGTTGCGGCTCTCGGCGCCGACGCCCAGCTGGATCCCGCCGTACGGCGGTGCGGCGTTGCGACCCTCGACCGTCCGGGGGTAGGTGGTCGCCGCGACGTCGGACTTGTCGCCGGTCAGCGCGCCGTACGTGTAGGGCCAGTTGACCAGGTAGTTGGCGCCGCCGGCCTTGAACAGGTCGAGCGACTCGGTCTCCTCGCTGGTGCTCATCGACGGACCGCCCAGACCGCCCTTGGCGATCGTGCTGATGATCCGCGCGGCCTCGCGGCCAGCGGGGCTGTCGATGCCGAGCTGGACGTCCTCGCCCATCGCGCCCGGGTTGTTGACGATCTTGCCGCCGGCACCGGCGATGAGCGCGTTGATCCACACGACGTAGCCCTCGTACAGCGAGGACTGCACACCGAGGTCGGTGCCGCTGGAGCGCGCCGCCTGGATGAGCTGGTCCCAGGTGACGGGCTGGCTCATGTCGAGACCGGCCTGCTGCGCCTTGGACTTGCGGTACCAGAGCAGCTGGGTGTTGGCCCAGAACGGGACGGCGACCAGCTTGCCGTCCCACGTCGAGGCCTGGACGGCCGAGCGCACCCGGTCCTGGGTGAACTGCGGTGTCAGCGACTCCGGCACCGGGGCCAGGTAGCCGGCCTGGGCGAACTCCGGCACGAACACCGGGTCGATGCTCATCAGGTCCATCGTGCGGTCGCCCGCGGCGAGCCGGCGCAGCAGCTGGATGCGCTGGTCGCTGGCGCTGTTGGGCAGCAGCTGCACGTTGATCCGGTATCGCCCGCCGGAGGCGTCGGAGCAGACCTTCGCGAGGTAGGCCTGCCCGCCCTTCTCGGCGCTGGGGTCGGCGTTACCGACGTCGGGGTTGATGTACCACGTCAGCGTCTGGGTGCCGCCGCCGGACGAGCTGTCGTCACCGCAGGAGGCCAGACCGAGCGTCCCTGCGAGGGCGACGGCCACGGCCACGGCGGTACGCCTGTGGCGTGCTCCGTGCTGCATCGAGCCTCCTCCTCCATGAAGTTGGTGGCACCAGGTCTACACCCGGCGTTGTGACGACCGCCACCAACTAGGCCACTCCGATTCGCCCGTGTCGGGGTGGTCCCGATCCGCGGATACCCTTTGGGGCATGGCGGAGTTCGCGTACGAAGACATGCTTCCGATCGGCCCCGACGAGACGAGCTACCGCCTCCTCACCCGCGAGGGCGTGCGCACGGTCGAGGGCCCCGGCGGGCGTACTTTCCTCGAGGTCGACCCCGAGGCACTGCAGCTGCTCACCGACACCGCCATGCACGACATCGCGCACTACCTGCGGCCGGCGCACCTGGCCCAGCTGCGCTCGATCCTCGACGACGACGCCGCGTCCAACAACGACAAGTTCGTCGCGCTCGACCTGCTCAAGAACGCCAACATCGCGGCGGCGGGCGTGCTGCCGATGTGCCAGGACACCGGCACGGCGATCGTCATGGGCAAGAAGGGCTCGCAGGTGCTGGTCGGCGACGCCGGCGGCCCGCCCGACGAGCGGTCCATCGCGCGCGGTGTCTACGACGCCTACACCCGGCTCAACCTGCGCTACTCCCAGATGGCGCCGGTGAGCATGTGGGAGGAGAAGAACACCGGCTCCAACCTGCCGGCCCAGATCGAGCTGTACGCCGACACCGCGCCCGGGCACGAGACCGCGTACAAGTTCCTGTTCATGGCCAAGGGCGGCGGCTCGGCCAACAAGTCCTTCCTCTACCAGGAGACGAAGGCGATCCTGAACCCCGAGCGGATGATGGCCTTCCTCGACGAGAAGCTGCGCTCGCTCGGCACGGCCGCGTGCCCGCCCTACCACCTCGCGATCGTCATCGGCGGCACCAGCGCCGAGCTCGCGCTCAAGACGGCGAAGTACGCCAGTGCCAAGTATCTCGACGAGCTCCCCAAGGAGGGTGACGCCGTCACCGGCCACGGCTTCCGCGACCGCGAGCTCGAGGAGCAGGTGCTGGAGCTGACCCGGCAGCTCGGCATCGGCGCGCAGTTCGGCGGGAAGTACTTCTGCCACGACGTACGCGTGGTGCGGCTGCCGCGGCACGGCGCGTCGCTGCCCGTGGCCGTCGCGGTCAGCTGCTCGGCCGACCGGCAGTGCCTCGGCAAGATCACGCCCGAGGGCGTGTTCATCGAGGAGCTCGAGCGCGACCCGGCGCGGTTCCTGCCCGACACCACCCACGCCCAGCTCGGCGGCGAGCAGTCCGACGGCGCCGACGAAGACGTCGTGCGCATCGACCTCAACCGGCCGATGGACGACATCCGCGCCGAGCTGACCAAGCACCCGGTCAAGACCCGGCTGTCGCTCACCGGCCCGCTGGTCGTGGCCCGCGACATCGCGCACGCGAAGATCAAGGAGCGGCTCGACGCCGGCGAGCCGATGCCCGACTACCTGCGCGACCACGCGGTCTACTACGCCGGGCCGGCCAAGACGCCCGACGGCTACGCCTCCGGGTCGTTCGGCCCGACGACCGCGGGACGGATGGACTCCTACGTCGACCAGTTCCAGGCGTCCGGCGGCTCGATGGTGATGCTCGCCAAGGGCAACCGCAGCAAGCAGGTCACCGACGCGTGCGCCGCGCACGGCGGCTTCTACCTCGGCTCGATCGGCGGCCCGGCGGCGCGGCTCGCGCAGGACTGCATCAAGAGCGTCGAGGTGCTGGAGTACCCCGAACTCGGCATGGAGGCGATCTGGAAGATCGAGGTCGAGGACTTCCCCGCCTTCGTCGTGGTCGACGACAAGGGCAACGACTTCTTCGCCGCGACCGCGAAGCCGACCGCATTCACCATCACGACGAGGCCAGGACTGTGAGCGACGTGACCGACAACTCCCAGATCAACGGCTCGTTCGACGACCTGTTGTCGGCGAATCGTGAGTTCGCACAGTCGTTCTCGCTCAGCGGCTTCGACGGTGTGGCGCGCGCCGGCGTGGCGATCGTGACGTGCATGGACTCGCGCATCGACCCGCTCGGCATGATCGGGCTCGCTCCCGGCGACGCGAAGATCTTCCGCAACCCCGGTGGGCGCGTGGACAACTCGGCGCTCGAGGCGATGGTGCTCGGGGTGCACCTGCTCAACGTGCAGCGGGTGCTCGTCGTGCCGCACACCCGCTGCGCGATGGCCTCGGCCTCGGAGCAGCAGCTGCGCCGCACGATCGGCGAGTCGGCCGGTCAGGACGCCTCGTGGCAGAGCTTCCACGTCATCAGTGACCAGCTCGACGCCCTCGCCCAGGACGTCGCCAAGGTGCGTTCGCACCCGCTGATCCCCGACACGGTGCAGGTCGGCGGCTTCCTCTACGACGTCGACACCGGCCTGCTCACCCAGCACCGGTGAGGCGCTCGTGAAGATCCTCGCGATCAACCTGCACCCGCTCAAGAGCAGCGCGATCCGGCCGGTCGAGGCGGCCCAGGTGCAGCTGCGCGGGCTCGTCGACGACCGCTCGTGGATGGTCGTCGACGGCGACGGCACTGCCGTCACCGCGCGCGAGGTGCACGCGCTGTTCCGCATCACCTCCGACACCGCGCGCACCGACCCGCAGGTGACCTCGGCGCTGCGGCTGCGCGCACCCGGCCTCCCCCCGCTCGAGGTGGACGAGCCGGTCGACGGCGACCGGGTCGAGGTGCAGCTGTTCTCGCAACGGCTGGGCGCCCTCCCTGCTGCGGCGGAGGCGCACGAGTGGGTCGGGCGCGCGATCGGCCGCGAGGACGTACGGCTGGTGTGGTGCCCCGACCCGAGTGCCCGGCGCCTGGACCCGGCGCATGCCCGCGCTGGCGACCACACCGCGTTCGCCGACGGCTATCCGGTCACCGTCGCCACCACCGGCTCGCTGCGCCAGCTCAACGAGTGGATGGTGTCCGACGCCCTCGAGCGCGGGGACGAGGCTCCAGATCCGTTGCCGATGCAGCGTTTTCGGCCGAACCTGGTGCTCCACTGCGACGAGCCGTTCGCCGAGGACCGCTGGGCCGGCCTGACGATCGGCGGGGTCCGGATGCGCAACGCCAAGCCCAACGAGCGCTGCGTCATGACGACCATCGACCTCAGCAGCCTCGACACCGGCAAGGAGCCGATCCGCACGCTGGCGCGCTATCGCCGCTCCGGCAGCAAGACGCTGTTCGCGACCAACCTCATCCCCGACTCCACCGGTGAGATCCGGGTGGGCGACGAGGTGCTGGCCCACTGAGCCGCCTCCCCCTCCTCAGGCGGCGGCGAGCCTCAGGAGCTGCGGCAGCAGGCGTACGCCCTCGACGACGTGGGTGTGCGGCTGCGCCTCGAGCGCGGCGCGGTCGGCCTTCCCGGTGAGCACCCCCACGCGCCACCCGCAACCGGCGTGCGTGGCGGCCTGCAGGTCGACGGCGGTGTCGCCCGCGGCCAGCACCTCGTGCGGGTCGAGCACGCCGGTGCGCTCCATGGCCCGGAAGATCATGTATGGCGCGGGCCGGCCCTGCGCGACCTCGTCACCACAGACGAGCGCGTCGATGCTGTCACGCCAGTTCAGCTGCTCCACAAGGGAATTCGTGATGTCGCGCGAGAAACCGGTCGTGAGCGCAACCCGCACACCGGAGGCCCGCAACGCCGCGAGCGCGTCTTCGACCCCGGGCAGCGGCACGGGCGGCCGGTCGGCATAGCGGCCGGCCAGCCGGCTGCGGAACGTGTCGAACCGCTCGGCCACCTGCTCGTCGGTGAGCTCGACGCCGCCGGCTGCCGCGAGCGCCCGGATCGCGTGCGCCTTCTCGGTGCCCATGTGGCGCTGCAGGTCGTCGGCGCGCACGGATGGCGCGACGTCCTCCACCACCTCCCGCAGCACGTCGTAGACCAGGCCGTGGTCGTCGATGGTGGTGCCGGCCATGTCGAGCGCGGCGAGAGCGGGGCGGGTCACGAGGCGGTCCCTTCGACGGTCTGGACGCGCACCAGCGCCGGCGCGGCGTCCATCGTGTTCTCGATGGTGAAGTTGGCCAGGCCCGGGAGGTAGCGGTCGTCGGAGAACTCCAGCGGCGCACCCTCCCGGGACGAGGTGGTGCGGCGCACGCGCAGCAGCGGCGCCCCCGGTTGCACCCCGAGCAGGTCGGCGTCGGTCGCGTCGGCCCCGACCGCGTCGATGACGTGCTGGCCGCGATAGAGGTCGACGCCCTGGTCGATGAGGAACTGGAAGATCGAGCCGGAGTCGGCGTCGAAACCGAACAGCGCCGACCCCGCCTCGAGCGTGAAGCTCGTGCGCTCGACCAGGCACGGCGCGCCGTCGAGCAGGCGCTGGCGCAGCACCTGCACCACCGGCTGCCCCGGACCGAGTCCCAGCGCCGCCGCGGTCTCGTCGTCGGCGGGCCGGCGCGCGACCTCGAGCGTGCGCTGCCCGGGCACCCGACCCATCGACTCGGCCCAGCGGGTGAACGACAGGAACGACGAAAAGCTCTGGGCCGGCGGGGCGTTGCGGATGACCGGTGGCCGGCCGCGGCCGCCGACCACGAGCCCCTCGGCCCGCAGCGCCTGCACGGCAGCGCGCACGGTGCCGCGCGAGGCGCCGAACTCCTGGCCGAGCTCGGCCTCGCTGGGCAGCGAGGAGCCGGCCGGCCAGGCGCCGGAGCGGATGCGCTCGCGCAGGGTGTCGGCCAGCCGGACGTGCAGCGGACTCGTGCTGTGGGGCGGGGTCACGAGTTGACCGTACAAGTGTCGATTCGGCCCGCGCAAGCCGGCTGCCGCAGGATCGTGCGACCTCGTCCATCCCGGGATTTTCCATGAAGTGAACGGGATCTGTCCGACAGTGAACGCTCGTCAAACTTGTCTGTACAAGTGCCGTTCTGGCTGGCGTACCAGCCCGACGAGCACGCACAGTGGAGCCGTGCTCAGCTCTCCCACCCTGCTCCCCTCCGCCGCCGACGTGGTCGTCGTCGGGGCCGGCATCGTCGGCCTCGCGCACGCCTTCGAGGCCCACCGCCAGGGCCGATCGGTCGTCGTGCTCGACCGTGACGCACGACCCGCCGGCGCCAGCATCCGCAACTTCGGCCACGCCTGCGTGACCGCCCAGCCCGAGTCGCTGCGCGACCTCGCCCGCTCCTCCCGCGAGGGCTGGCTCACCATGTCGCGGCGCACCGGCATCCCGGTCGACGAGGCCGGCGCCGTGGTGCTCGCCGGCGACCGCGCCGACCTCGACGTCCTCGAGGCGTTCGCCGCGGCCAGGCCCGGCGACGCCACCCTGCTCGACCGCTCCGACCTGGACGACGAGCTGGCCGGGCTGGCCGGCGAGCAGCTGCGCGGCGGCCTGCGGCTGCGGCACGACCTGCGCGTCGACCCCCGCACCACCGCGCCCCGGCTGGCCGGCTGGCTCGAGGCTGCCGGCGTGCCGATCTGCTGGCGGCACAACGTGATCGGCGTGCAGGCCGACTCGATCGGCACGCGCGTGGACACCAACCGCGGCACGATCCGCGCCGAGCAGGTGGTGCTCTGCTCGGGGCACGACCTGGACCACCTCTTCCCCGCGGTCGCCGACGAGCACCGCGTCGAGCGGTGCAGCCTGCAGATGACCCGGTTGGCCGCACCCGGGCCGCAGGTGCGGCCTGCGCTGCTGACCGCGACCTCGGTGCTGCGCTACGGCGCGTTCGGCGAGGTCGCCGACCTGGCGCCGCTGCGCCGGCACCTGGAGTCCACCGCGCCGGGGCTGCTCGCGGCCCAGGCGAACCTGATGCTCACCCAGCTGCCCGACGGCACCCTGCTCGTCGGCGACTCGCACGACTACGCCGCGACGCCCGAGCCGTTCCTGTCGGCCGCGGTCGAGCACCAGCTGCACACCGCGCTCGCCCGTCTGCTCAAGACGGCCGCGCTGCCCGTGCTCGAGCGCTGGCAGGGGGTGTACGCCAGCAGCCCCGCCACCGACGTGCTCGACGTCGAACCGTGGCCGGGTCTGCGCGTGATCACCGTGACCTCCGGCGTCGGCATGACGCTCTCGTTCGGACTCGCCCGGCGCACCTTCCCCCGCCCCTGACCTCCTCGACCTCGCAACCCCTGCTCCGCCACCCCCTGCCTCCCCTGAAAGGCCCCGCCATGTCCAGAAACCGCCTGCGCGCCTGTGCCGCCGCACTCGCCGTCGCCATGCCCCTGGCCCTCACGTCCTGCTCCTCCAGCGAGGCCGCCGGCGGCAGCGACACCTGCCCCGGCGGCGAGGTGCGCTTCGGCGTCGAGCCCTACGAGGACCCGGCCAAGCTCGAGCCGGCCTACCGCGTCCTCGCGGGAGCCCTGGAGAAGAAGCTCGACTGCCCCGTCTCGCTGCAGATCGTGGAGGACTACAGCGCCGAGGTGCTCGCCATGCGCAACAAGCGCCTCGACCTCGGCCAGTTCGGGCCGCTCGGCTTCGTCTTCGCCAGCCAGCGCGCAGGGGCCGAGCCGGTCGCCTCGTTCGGCACCGCCGACGGGAAGCCGTCCACCTACACCGCGGGCATCTGGGTCAAGAAGGACTCCCCCGTCCGCACCCTCGCCGACCTGCGCGGCCGGTCGCTCGCCCTGGGCTCCCCCGGCTCGACCTCGGGCGACGCCCTCCCGCGCTATGCCCTCACCCGCGCCGGCCTCAAGGAGGGGCAGGTGCGCACGACGTACAGCGGAGGGCACCCCGAGTCGCTGCTCGCCCTGACCGGCGGCACCGTCGACGCCGCCCAGATCAACAGCCAGACGCTGGCCACCGCGACCAAGGCCGGAACCTTCCGGCCCGCGGAGTACCGCCGGATCTGGACCTCCGAGCCGATCCCCAACGACCCGATCACGGTGCGCGGCGACGCGCCGCCGGCGTTCAAGAAGGCCGTGCGCGAGGCGCTGCTGCAGCTCTCGCCCAAGGACGTCGAGAAGGTCGCCGGGTTCCTCGACGTGACCCCGCCCGGCCCGATGGTGCCGGTGACCAAGGAGTCCTACCGGCCGATGTTCGACCTGGCCAAGACGATGAAGCTGAGCGAAGAGGATGTCTGAGATGACCACGCGCGACGCCGCGCTGCGCTTGCGCGGCCTGACGAAGGCGTACGCCGGGCGCACCGTGCTCGACGGGCTCGACCTGGACGTCCGGTCCGGTGAGCTGCTGGCGCTGCTCGGCCCCAACGGGTGCGGCAAGTCCACGACGCTGCGCTGCGTCGCCGGGCTGGAGGTCCCCGACGCCGGCTCCGTCGAGGTGGCCGCCGAGCAGCACGTCAGCGGGCGACCGGTGGCCATGGTGTTCCAGCGGGTGCACCTGGTGCCGCGACGGTCGGTGCTGGACAACGTGTGCGCCGGCGGGCTGGGCCGCCTCGGCTGGCGCGGCCTCGCTCCGGCGCTGTTCCCCACCGCCCTGCGCGAGGAGGCGATGGGCTGCCTCGACCGGGTCGGCCTCGCCCACCGGGCGCACGACCGGGCCGGGCGGCTCTCCGGCGGGCAGCAGCAGCGGGTCGCGGTCGCGCGCGCCCTGTGCCAGCGGGCCCCGGTGCTGCTCGCCGACGAACCGGTCTCCGCGCTCGACCCGCGCGCGGCCGAGCAGGTCATGTCGCTGCTGCGCGACCTGGCCCGGAGCGAGGGTCTCGCAGTCGTCGCGGTGCTGCACCAGCCGGCGCTCGCCGCACGCCATGCCGACCGCACGGTCGGGCTGCGCGACGGGCGTCTCCTGCTCGACCAGCCCGCGGGCACCGTGTCCGCGGCCGACCTGGACCTGCTCTACGCCGGCGCGGCCCCGCTGGAGGTGGCGGCATGACCACGCTCACCGGCTCCGCCCGGACGCTGCCCGTCCCGGCCGACCCCCGCCGCGGCCGGCGCCGGGCCCTCGTCGCGACCCTGCTGACCGTGCTGGTCGCCGCGCACGTCGCCGCGTTGCTGCTCACCGACGTCAGCCCCTCGCTGCTGGTGACCGGGTGGCAGGGCATGGCCGCCTTCCTCGCCGACACCATCCCGCCCGACCTCGACTGGGCCACCGTGCTGCGGCCGGCGATCGAGGCGTCGCTGATCACCCTGGCCATCGGGCTGCTCGGCACCACCCTGTCGATCCCGTTCTCGCTGGCGCTCGCCGCCGTGGCCGCGCGCGGCACCGCCCACCCCGCGGCCTACCACGCGGCGCGGTGGCTGCTCAGCGTGCTGCGCGCCGTCCCGGACATCGTGTTCGCGCTGATCTTCGTGACCGCGGTGGGACTCGGCCCGTTCGCCGGCATCCTCGCGATCATCTGCCACAACACCGGCGTGATGGGCAAGCTGTGGGCCGAGTCGATGGAGGACGTCGACCCCGGCCCGGGGCAGGCCCTGGCCACCGCGGGCGCGAGCCCGAGCCAGCGCATCGCCAACGCCACGCTGCCGCAGGTCATGCCGCAGTGGGTCGGCCTCCTGCTCTACCGCTTCGACGTCAACGTGCGCAGCTCGCTGGTGCTGGGCCTGGTCGGCGCGGGCGGCATCGGCCTGCTGATCACCCGCTCGATCAAGACCTTCCAGTTCGACCAGATGCTGACCCAGATCCTGGTGGTGCTGGTGCTGATCGTCGCGGTGGACCAGCTGTCCGCGGGCGTACGCCGTCGGCTGGCTGCCTGAAGGCGGACCCGGCCACGCGCGTACCTCAAAATTGATCGAGACGACCAGGCGTGCCTGGTCGTCTCGATCAATTTCTGAGGTTGTCAGGCGACGCTGACGTTGACCTCGATGTTGCCGCGGGTGGCCTTGGAGTAGGGGCACAGCTGGTGGGCTGCCTCGACCAGCTCCTGCGCCTTGGCGGCGTCGACACCGGGGATGTCGGCGGAGATGTCGACCGCGAGGCCGAAGCCGGAGTCGGTCTTGCCGAAGTGCACGTTGGCCGTGACGGTCGACTCCGACACGTCCAGCCCCTCCTTGCCCGCGACCGCGGCGAGCGCACCCGAGAAGCAGGAGGCGTAGCCGGCCGCGAACAGCGTCTCGGGGTTGGCCTTGGGGTTGCTGGTGCTGCCCGGCTTGCCCAGCGGCAGGTCGATCACGCCGTCGGCGCTCTTGACCGTGCCCTCGCGGCCGCCCTTGGCGGTGGCGGCGGTGGCGTAGAGCTCGTCAGTGATGGCTTCTGCCATGACAACAACGTCCTTTCGGGTGCAGGGGATGGTGCCTGGTCCAACGTACGACCGTGGCCGGGTCCTTCCCGAGCGGCGTCACCTGCTGAGACGCGCAGCGAGGCGGTCCATCGCCTCGGATACCTCGGCGGTCGAGCCGGCGAAGCTGAGCCGCACGAAGCGGCGACCGTCGACCGGGTCGAAGTCGACACCCGGGGTGATCGCCACCCCCGTCTCGGCCAGCAGCCGGGCGCACCAGGCGGTCGAGTCGTCGGTGAGGTGGCCGACGTCGCACCAGGCGTAGAACGCGCCGTCGGGCGGGGCATAGCTGGTGATGCCGAGCTCGGGCAGCCGGTCGACCAGCAGCTGCCGGTTGACGGCGTACCGCTCGACGTGGCCGGTGAGCTCGGCCTGGGCCTCGGGGCTGAACGCGGCCAGCGCGGCGTGCTGGGCCAGCGCCGGCGGGCAGATCGACAGGTTGCCCGACAGCAGCTCGACCGGGCGCACCAGCGGCTCGGGCAGCAGCATCCAGCCCAGCCGCCACCCGGTCATCGAGAAGAACTTGCTCACCGACCCGACGACCACCGCGTCGCGCGAGGTCTCCCACGCGCTCGCGCAGCGCCGGCCGAACGAGACGCCGTGATAGATCTCGTCGCTCACCAGCAGCGTGCCGTGCTCGGAGCACCAGCGGGCGATGGCCGCGAGCTCGTGCTCGTCGATGACCGTGCCGGTGGGGTTCGCCGGGCTGGCGAGGATCAGACCGGCGGGCGGCTCGGGCAGCTGCTCGAGCATCTCGACCGTCGGCTGGAACCTCGTCTCGGGCCCGCAGGCCAGCTCGTGCACGCGAACACCCAACGACTGCAACGTGTTTCGGTATGCCGGGTAGCCGGGTCGCGTCATCGCCACCACGTCGCCGGGGTCGAACGCGGCGAGGAAGAGGGCGGTGAAACCACCGGAGCTGCCGGTCGTCACGACCACCTGGTCGGGGTCGACGTCGATGGCGTACGTCCGTGCGTGGTGCGCGGCGATCGCCTCACGCAGCGGCCGGATGCCGGTGGCCTCGGTGTAGCCGAGGACGTGCTCGTCGAGCGCGCGGGCCGCCGCCTCGCGCACGACCGCCGGGGCCGGGGTGGACGGCTGACCGGCGCACATCAGGATCACGTCACCGTGCGTGCGGGCGCGCTCGGCACCGGCCTTGAGCACCTCCATGACGTGGAACGGCTCGACCTCGCCACGTCGCGACAACCGCGTCACGACCGCGCCCCGGAGGCGGCGGGGGCGGTCGCAGCGGGCGCGTCGAGCACGCGGCGCACCAGGTCCTCCCAGGCGGCGAGGGTGCGCTCGCGCGAGCGCCCGGCCGGTCCGACCTGGCGGTGCACCCAGCCCGGCTCGACCAGGCTGACCAGCTGCTCGGCGAGCAGCTCCAGGTCGCCCTGGACGCCCGCCTCGCGCAGGAGGTGACGGACGTGGGTGCACGCGAGGTCGTACGCACCGCGGGCGCCGTGCGGGGCGTCGCCCCGGGCCAGCAGCACCGAGCGGTGGCGCAGAACCAGCTCGAGCCGGGCGGCGCCGAACGCCAGCAGCCGCTCGCGCGGGGGCGCGCCCGGGCCGAGCGGGGGCGGGCCGGTGAGCATCGCCCGCTGGAACTGCAGCTCGGTGTGGTCCAGCAGCGCGCCCATCAGGCCGGCCCGGCTGCCGTAGCGGCGGAACACCGTGCCCTTGCCGACCCCGGCCGCCTCGGCGACGGCGTCCATGGTCACCGCCTCGACCCCGTCGCGGTCGACCAGGCGGGTCGCGGCGTCGAGGATCTTGGCGGCGTTGCGCGCGGCGTCCTGGCGGACCTCGCGCCCGCCCGCGGCGGCGACCAGCGGGGAGTCGACGAGCGGCAGGGCGGACCCGCAGAGGGTCTCGGCACCGCCTCGTTGCATGCCCGCATCGTCCCACGCGGTGGACGCCCGACGTGCACGGCGACCACGAAGCGGACTACAGTCCGTTTTGTTCCGCCCCGCACCCCTCCCCAGGAGATCCCGTGACCACCGTCCTGGTCCTCGTCGGCAGCCTGCGCGCCGACTCCGTCAACCGTGCCATCGCCCACTCCGCCCAGGAGGCCGCGCCCGAGGGCGTGCAGGTCCGCATCGCCCGCGGCCTGGAGCGGCTGCCGTTCTACAGCGACGACGTCGACGGTCCCGAGGTGCCCGAGACCGTCACCGAGCTGCGCCGTCAGGTCGCCGACTCCGACGCGCTCCTGGTGATCACCCCGGAGTACAACGGCGGCCTCCCCGCCGTGATCAAGAACGCGATCGACTGGGCCTCCCGGCCCTACGGCGAGGCCCCCATCAAGGGCAAGCCGGTCGGCGCCATCGGCGCCGCGCTGTCGCAGTACGGCGGCCAGTGGGCCCAGCAGGAGGCGCTGAAGGCCGCCGGCATCGCGGGCGGCGCACCGCACGACGAGCCGACCGCCTCGCTGCCGATCTCGCGCCTCGGCGAGAACCCCGCCGAGCACGACGAGGTCGTCACCGCCCTGCGTGACGTGCTCACCCGCCTGGCCGACGACGTACGCGAGGCGCAGGCGGCCTGACCCGCTCGCCAGAGCCCACGAGCACACGACGACCTCCGCGATCCACGGGTTGGTCGGGGAGATGCCGCCGGGAGGCGGGAGCCGGCCCGTGGATGGCCCCGTCTGCCGGCTCGCGGTGATGACGTTCCTGACAGCCCCCGACGTTGTTGACACGGACTGACGTTGTTGACAGATCTGCGTGCTGTAGCAGCACTGTGTGTCAACAGCGCAGGGTCGTGTCGACTTCGCGCGGTCGGGTCAGGAACGACCCCGCCCAGACCGGCCAGAATCTCCCAGACTGGCCACTTGCAACCGACCAGTCTGTTAGTTCGTGACCACTCTGGCGATGTACGCCCTCGGCGACTCGCGATTCCGACGTCACCACAGGCGTACTCACGCCTCCTGGCGCCGTTCGGTCACCACGAGCAGGTGACCCGGTCTCGATACGGCCTCCGCTTCGCTCCGGCCTACTCGACCACCGTGGGTCTGGCCTACTCGACCACCGTGGGACTGGCCTACTCGACCGCCTTTGGTCGGGGGCGTTCGGGGGTAGGTCCGCGCAGGTGCCTGGGCCGCCGTCGCCGGTCTCACACCGCGGGGGCCAGGGCGAGCTCGGAGCGGACGACCTCGACCAGCCGCTCGCACACGGCCTGCGCGCGCTCGGCGGTGTCGGCCTCGACCATGACCCGCACGACCGGCTCGGTGCCGGACTTGCGCAGCAGCACCCGCCCGTCGTCGCCGAGGTCGCGCTCGGCGTCGGCGACCGCGGCCTGCACGGCGGCGTTGCCGCTGAGGGCGTTCTTGTCGACGTCGCGCACGTTGATCATCACCTGCGGCATGCGGGTCATGACCGCCGCGAGGTCGGCGAGCGAGCGCCCGGTCGCGGCGACCCGCGAGGCCAGCATGAGGCCGGTCAGCACCCCGTCGCCGGTGGTGCCGTGCTCGAGCAGGATGACGTGGCCGGACTGCTCGCCCCCGAGGGAGAAGCGACCCTCGCGCATCCGCTCCAGGACGTAGCGGTCCCCCACCGCCGTCTGCTCGACCTGGATGCCGTGCTCCTTCATCGCGTTGAGCAGCCCGAGGTTGCTCATCACGGTCGCGACGAGGGTGTCCTGCGCGAGCTGGCCGCGCTCCAGCAGGTCGAGCGCGAGGACGGCCATGATCTGGTCGCCGTCGATCTCGGTGCCCTCGGCGTCGACCGCGAGGCAGCGGTCGGCGTCGCCGTCGTGGGCGATGCCGAGGTCGGCGTCCTGGGCGAGCACGGCCACCTGCAGCCGCTCCAGGTGGGTGCTGCCGTAGCCGTCGTTGATGTTCAGCCCGTCGGGCCGCGCGCCGATGGTCACGACCTCGGCCCCGGCCAGCCGGAAGATCTCCGGCGAGACCTCGCTGGCCGCGCCGTGCGCCGCGTCGACGACGACCTTGAGGCCGTCGAGCCGGCGCGGCAGCGCCTTGAGCAGGTGCGACATGTAGCGGGTCGCGCCGTCGTCCATCGTGTGCACCCGGCCCACGTCGGGACCGGTGGGGCGGGTCCACGGCTCGTCCATGGCGGCCTGGATGCGGTCCTCGACGTCGTCGG
Organism: Barrientosiimonas humi; assembly: GCF_006716095.1. Taxonomy (NCBI): domain Bacteria; kingdom Bacillati; phylum Actinomycetota; class Actinomycetes; order Micrococcales; family Dermacoccaceae; genus Barrientosiimonas; species Barrientosiimonas humi. The sequence continues at coordinate 401,707 of NZ_VFOK01000001.1, read as the reverse complement.
GCAGCTTGTGCCCGCCGCGGGCGAAGAACTTGATGCCGTTGTCGGGCATCGCGTTGTGCGACGCGGACAGCATCACGCCGAAGTCGGCGCCGGTGTCGGCGGTCAGGTAGGCCACGGCCGGCGTCGGCAGCACGCCCACGTCGTACACGTCGATGCCGGCGGACGCCAGGCCGGCGACGACCGCGGCCGACAGGAACTCCCCCGACGCGCGCGGGTCGCGCCCGACCACGGCCTTGGCGCGGTGGTCGGGCCCGTCGCCGAGCACCCGGGCGGCTGCCGTCGCGAGCGACAGCGCCAGCTCCGCGGTGATGTCGACGCCCGCGAGGCCCCGCACCCCATCGGTTCCGAAAAGTCGGCTCATCCTTCAGGACACCTCTCGCTCAGTCCCCCGCCCGACCCCCGGTCGGCGGTGCATCGGAAAATACTCCCCCGGACATGCCGAGAGCGGCACCCGGACACACCGGGTGCCGCTCCAGGCGGCTCGCGCGATCAGCGCTTGCTGTACTGCGGCGCCTTGCGGGCCTTCTTGAGACCGGCCTTCTTGCGCTCCGGGACGCGGGCGTCACGGGTCAGGAAGCCGGCCTTCTTCAGGGCCGGGCGGTTGAGCTCGGCGTCGACCTCGTTGAGCGAGCGCGCGACACCCAGGCGGACGGCACCGGCCTGGCCCGAGGGGCCACCGCCGTGCACCCGCACGAGCACGTCGTACGCACCGTCGAGCTCGAGCACCTTCAGGGGCTCGTTGACCTCCTGCTGGTGCACCTTGTTCGGGAAGTACTCCTCCAGGGTGCGGCCGTTGATCTTCCACACGCCGGTGCCCGGGACGATGCGCACGCGGGCGATGGCCTGCTTGCGGCGGCCGGTGCCCGAACCGGGCGCGGACGCGCTCGGACGGCGCACCTCCTCGCCCTCGGCCGGGGCCTCGGTGCTCTCGCTGGTGTAGTTCTGAAGCTGCGGCTCGTCGGCCTCGAGGGCGTCGAGCTGGGTCTGGTCAGCCACGGTTCTCCTTGGTTGTCTAAAGGCTCAGGGGGCCGGGCTTACTGCGCGACCTGGGTGATCTCGAACGGGACCGGCTTCTGCGCACCGTGCGGGTGCTCGGCGCCGGCGTAGACCTTGAGCTTGCTCAGCTGCTGACGCCCGAGGGAGTTCTTCGGCAGCATGCCGCGCACGGCCTTCTCGACAGCCTTGGCGGGGTCCTTGGCCATCAGGTCGGTGTAGGAGACAGCCTTGAGCCCGCCCGGGAAGCCCGAGTGGCGGTAGGCCTTCTTCTGCTCCAGCTTGGCGCCGGTCAGCGCCACCTTGTCCGCGTTGACGATGATGACGAAGTCACCCGTGTCGACGTGCGGGGCAAAGGTCGGCTTGTGCTTGCCGCGCAGCAGGATCGCCGTCTGGCTGGCCAGCCGGCCGAGCACCACGTCAGTGGCGTCGATGACGTGCCAGACGCGGTCCTTGTTGACCTCGGCCGGCTTGGGGGTAAACGTACGCACGGTTCGTCACCTTCGGTCGTTGTTGCTTCGGGGTCTGCTCGTGCTGCGGGTTTCACACCCGGTTCAGCACCGACCCACCATGTTACGGGGGTGCAGACACCCCTCCCAAATCGTGCCAACCGCCCGGATCACGTTGTCGCACAAGGCTTTTCGGTCGTACGTCGGGGGCCGGCAGACCTTGCTCGCCGGCTTTTGCACACGTATTGTGCAAAACATGACCCCCGCGGACACCCCCGAGGCGACGCCGGCGTGGCGGCTGCTGGCCCACCCGCTGCGCTCGCGCATCGTCGCCCACCTGCGGCTGCACGGGGGCGCCACCGCCACCGAGCTCGCCCAGGCGCTCGGCACGCACACGGGGGCGACGAGCTATCACGTGCGGGTGCTGGCCGGGGCCGGGCTGGTGGAGGACACCGGGCTCGGCAACGCCAAGACCCGGGTGTGGGCGCTGGCCGAGGCCGACGACGACGGTGACGACCTCGCCACCGCGAACCTCGGCGACGACGACGGCATGGGCGCCTGGCTGGCCCACGACTACGTCGACCACTTCGCCGAGAAGACGCACGCCTGGATCGACGACCGCGAGGCGTGGGAGCCGGTGTGGCAGGACGAGGCGGGGCTGCAGGACGCCCTCGTGCTGGTCAGCGAGGAGCAGCTGGCCGCCCTGCGCGCGGAGCTGAGCGAGGTGGTCGCCCGATACCGGCGCATCGGAGCGGGGACGCCCGGCGCCCGGCGGGTGACGGCGTACACCGCTCTGCTGCCGGTCGACCCGCGCTGAGCCTGCGAGCGCCGGCAGCGCCGGGTGAGCAGTCGCGCGTGGAGCGGATCGGCGGGCGGGTGCGTCTGTAGGTTCGCCCCGCCCCGACCCCTCCGAGGAGGCTCCCCCGTGACCGTGCCCCACCCCGCGCCGGCGACGCCCGGCCGCAGCTATGCCCTCTACACCGACCCCGCGCGCGAGCGGAAGGTCGCGGTGCGGATGAGCGTCGTGACGGTCGCGATGCTGCTGCTGCTCGCACTCGCGGTCATCGACATCGCGGGCGACGGCTTCCGGATCCGCAACGTCACCTTCGTCCTGATCGGGCTCGGCGGCGGCCTGGCCGCCGGGCTGATGGCGGTGAACGGGTTCGCGCTGGCGCGCAGGACCGGCGAGGACCTGCTGACCATCGCGGTCGAGGAGCCCGGGCTGGTCGGGCCGGAGCAGATGCGCATCCCGTGGCAGGCGGTGTCGGGGGTCGAGCACCTGACGCACGGCAAGGCGCAGCGCAGCACGGCCGGGCACGCGCCGCACTCGGTGCGCATCCACGTGCGCGACCACGACGGGTTCGCCTCGACGCTGACCGACGACCAGCGGCTCTCCCTGAAGCCGACGACGAACGGCCAGGGCCGCGTCGACGTCGGGCTCGGCATGGTGACCGAGCAGCAGTTCGGCGAGCTGGTCGACGCACTGGGCGCCGCCACCGCGCAGCGCGGCATCCCGTTCCGCGAGGGCGACCCGGACGCCGACTGACCCGGCGGCCGCGGGCAGATCGGGTCGATACCGACCCGACCTGTCACGCCAGATGCAGCTCCGTCACCGGTCCCGACGCACCCGGGTCTCGTCCCAGACCGGGTCGGGCGACTCACGCACCTTGCCGTCGGCGCCGAAGACCAGGAACCGGTCGAACCCGCGCGCGAACCACCGGTCGTGGGTGACCGCGACGACCGTGCCGTCGAACGCCGCGAGCCCGTCCTCCAGCGCCTCGGCCGAGTGCAGGTCGAGGTTGTCGGTGGGCTCGTCGAGCAGCAGCAGCGTGGCGCCGGACAGCTCCAGCATCAGGATCTGGAAGCGGGCCTGCTGCCCGCCCGACAGCGACCCGAAGCGCTGCTCGGCCGCCCGCGCCAGCTCGTAGCGGTCGAGCGCGCGCGAGGCCAGGTCGCGCGGCATCCCGGCGCGGTGGTCGTCGCCGCGGTGCAGGATCTCCAGCAGGGTCTGGTTCGACCAGACGGGGTGCTCGTGGGTCTGGTTGAACCAGCCCGGTCGCACCCGTGACCCGAGGCGGGCGGCGCCGGCGTGCGCCACCGGCTCCGGGCGTACGTCCCCGACCGGCTGGTGCTCCACGTCCGGGTCGCTGCCGCCCGCCGCGAGCAGCCGCAGGAAGTGGCTCTTGCCCGAGCCGTTCGAGCCGAGCACGGCGACCCGCTCGCCGTACCAGACCTCCAGGTCGAACGGCTTCATCAGACCGGTGAGCTCCAGGCGCTCGGCGACGACCGCCCGCTTGGCCGTCCGCCCGCCGCGCAGCCGCATCTTCACGTTCTGCTCGTACGGCGTCGCCTCGGGTGGGCCCGCGTCCTCGAAGCGGCGCAGCCTGGTCTGCGCGGCCTGGTACCGCGCGGCCATGTCGGAGTTGTAGGCCGCCTTCTGCTTGTACATCTGCACCAGCGCCTTCAGCTTGGCGTGCTCCTCGTCCCAGCGCCGGCGCAGCTCCTCCAGCCGCGCCATCCGGTCGGCCCGCGCCTGGTGGTAGGTCGCGAACCGACCCGGGTGCACCCACGCGATGCTGCCTGCCGCCGTCGGCTCGAGCGTCGCGATGCTCGTCGCGACCTGGTCGAGCAGCTCGCGGTCGTGGCTGATCAGCAGCACGGTCTTGTCGGACGCCTGCAGCTGCTGCTCGAGCCAGCGCTTGGTCGGCACGTCGAGGTAGTTGTCCGGCTCGTCGAGCAGCAGCACCTCGTCGGGCCCGCGCAGCAGCGCCTCGAGCACCAGCCGCTTCTGCTCCCCGCCGGAAAGCGTTGTCAGATCACGCCATTGGGCCTTCTCGAAGGGCACCCCGAGCGCCGCGACGGTGCAGACGTCCCACAGCGTCTCGTGGTCGTAGCCGCCGACGTCGGCCCAGTCGGCCAGGGCCTGCGCGTACGCCATCTGGGCCGGCTCGTCGTCGCGCTCCATGATCTCGAGCTCGGCGGCGTCGACCGCCCGGGCCGCGGTGCGCACGTCGGGCGGGGCGACGCTCACCAGCAGGTCGCGCACGGTCTGCGGGTGCCCCTCGCCGGTGCGCCCGACGAACTGCGACATCACGCCGAGCCCTCCGGTGCGGGTGATCGCCCCGTCCTGCGCCGCCAGCTCGCCGCTGATGATCCGCATGAGGGTGGTCTTGCCGGTGCCGTTGGGTCCGACCAGCGCCACCTTCGCGCCGTCGCCGACGCGCAGGCTCACCCCGCCGAGCAGCGGCCGGCCGTCGGGGAGGGAGAAGACGATGTCGTTGACGTCGATGTGGCCCACGAGGTCAGCAGTCTGGCTGCTGCGCGCCCCGACGTCATCCCGGATTCGGCGTCAGCCCCAGGTCGCCGAGCTTGCCCGGGTTGCGCACCAAGAAGATCCGGTCCACGCGGCCGTCGACGATGCGCAGGTGCATGGTCGTGACCTCCTCGCCGCGCCGGATCACCGCGGACGGGACGCCGTTGAGCTCGCGCACCTCCACCGTGTACCCGGGGTTCTTCGTCGCCAACCCGACGGCGAAGCGCAGCACCCGGTCCGGGCCCTCGATGGGCCGCAGCGCCGCACGGCGCACCCCGCCGCCGTCGGTCACGAGCACGACGTCCGGCGCGAGCAGCGCGGTGGCGCCGTCCAGGTCGCCGCCGGCCAGCGCGACGAGGAAGGCGCGGGCGATCCGCTGGTGCGCGCTCGGGTCGACGTCGTACGCCCGGTCCCGCTCGGTGAGGTGGGCGCGGGCACGAGCGACCAGCTGACGTACGGCGGCGGGGGTGCTGGCCAGCGACTCGGCCACCTCGGCGGTGGGCACGTCGAAGACCTCGCGCAGCACGAAGGCGGCCCGCTCGAGCGGGGTCAGCTGCTCGAGCATGACCATCAGCGCGTAGGACACCGAGTCGGCGATCTCGGCCGCCTCGTCGGGTCGGCGGCTGGTGTCGAGCGGTTCGGGGAGCCACGGACCGACGTAGTCCTCGCGGCGCCGGCGGGTGTCACGCAACCGGTTGAGCGCGCGGTTGGAGACCACCTTGGTGAGATAGGCGGACGGCGCTGCGACGCCGGTGCGGTCGGCAGCCTGCCAGGCGATCCAGGTCTCCTGGACGACGTCCTCGGCGTCGGCCACGACCCCCAGGATCCGATAGGCCACGCCGAACAGCCGCGGGCGCAGCTGCTCGAACTCGGTCGTCGAATCCGCCTGCAACGACTGCGGATCCGTCATGCCGGCACCTCGCAGCGGTCGGCGAACCCCTGGCTGGTGAGGCCGAGCGCGCTGTTGAACCTCGACCGTTGGTTCTCCACGGCCACCATCATGGTCAGCTCGACGAGGGCACGGGTGCCGAGCGCCGAGTCGAGGGCGGCGACCATCTCGTCGGTGACCTCGTCGGGGGTGGCGCACATCGCCTCGGCGTACGCCAGCACCTGCCGCTCGACCGGCGTGAATCGGTCGCTGGTGCGCCAGGTCGGCACGTCGCGCAGCACGTCCTCCGAGAGTCCGTCGGTGGCGGAGAGCCAGTAGCCGAAGTCGGTGCACCACCGGCAACCGATGGCGTGGGCGGCACCCATCACGGCGAGGTGCTTCAGCCGCGGGTCGAGCGCGTCCCAGCGAGCGAGCCGCTGCTCGAAGCGGCCCACCGTGAGCAGCAGGCTCGGGTGGTGGCCCATCGCGCGGCTGGGGTCGAGGTCGGCGCCGTACGTCCGGCGGGAGAACCACGAGACGGCTCGGGTCACGAGCGTCCGGGGCGGGTCGAGGCTGATGCGGGCCCTGAGGCGGGTCCTTTCGTTCCGGCGGTCACAGGGGGAGACACCGCCCGCGGCCCAGGTGTGACACCGACCGGGAAAACCGGGTGCGCCTCCTCCCGCACCCGTGCCAGGTTGGGCGCACCAGTCACCGAGTCAGAAGGGCACCCTCGTGCGCGCAGCTCCCAGCCAGTTCCGGACCCCCATCCGTTCTGCCCTGGAGCTGCCCCATGTCCTTGCTCAACCTCGGGATCGTCGCGCATGTTGACGCCGGCAAGACCAGCCTGACCGAGCGCCTCCTCTTCGAGGCCGGTGCCGTCGACTCCCTCGGCCGGGTCGACGACGGCACCACCGCCACCGACTCGATGGAGCTGGAGCGGCGCCGCGGGATCACCATCCGCGCGGCCGTCACCTCCTTCGCCCTCGACGACCTGGCCGTCACGATCCTCGACACCCCCGGCCACCCCGACTTCATCGCCGAGGTCGAGCGCTCGCTCGCCGTGCTCGACGCGGCGGTGCTCGTGCTGTCCGCCGTCGAGGGGGTCCAGCCGCAGACCGTCGTGCTGTGGCGCGCGCTGCGACGCATCGGAGTCCCAACCCTGTTGTTCGTCAACAAGATCGACCGATCGGGTGCCGATGTCGGTCGAGTCCTCACCGACGTACGTCGTCGGCTGGGTCCGCACGTCGCGCCTCTCACCCGCGCGCTCGGCGAGGGTACGAGAACCGCTGCGGCGCAGACGATCTCGTTGACCGACGAGGCGACCGTCGAAGCGGTCGCCGAGTCCGACGACCGTCTGCTGGAGCGGTGGGCGAACGCGGAGCCCATCGACCAGGTGGAAGTCGCAGAGGCGCTGCGCCGGGCCACCGCCGCCGGTCGGCTCGCCCCCGTGCTGGTCGGGTCGGCCGTGACCGGCGCCGGCCTCCCCCAGCTGCGGTCCGCGCTGCGGCAGGTCCTGCCCCGGGCGAGCGAGCAGCAGACCCCCACCGCCGCCAGCGTGTTCGCCGTCGACCACGACGCCGAGGGTGCACGCCGGGCGTGGATCCGCCTGTGGTCCGGTCAGATCCGGGTGCGCGAGCAGCTCGTCGTCGGTGACTCCGCGGCGCGCCGGGTCACCCGCATCGAGGTGAGTCGCCCGGGCGGGCTGCAGGACGAGCGGCGCGTGCGCGCCGGGGAGATCGCGGTGCTGCGCGGCCTGCCCGCCGCGCGCGTCGGTGACGTGGTCGGCCGACCGCCGCGACGACGAGCGCACCGCTTCCCGCCCACCACGCTCCAGGCCCTCGTCGAGCCGCTCGACCCCGCGCAGCGCACCGCGATGTTCGCCGGGCTGGCCGAGCTCGCCGACGAGGATCCGCTGATCGACCTGACCCTCGACGAGGAGGCGGGCGAGGCGGCGGTCCGGCTGCACGGCGAGGTGCAGAAGGAGGTCATCGAGGCGCTGCTGCGCGAGCGGTACGCCGTGGCCACCCGCTTCCTCCCCACCTCCGTCGTCTGCGTCGAACGGGTCGCCGGCACCGGGACCGGGCTCGACCGGATCAAGACCGGCGGCAACCCCTATCTCGCGACGATCGGGCTGCGGGTCGAGCCGGCGCCGGTCGGCTCCGGCGTGGCGTTCTCCCCCGGCGTCGAGCGGGGCAACCTGCCGCCGGCGTTCGTGGCCGCGACCGAGGAGGGGGTGCGCGCGGGGCTGCGGCAGGGGCGGTTCGGCTGGGAGGTGACCGACTGCCTCGTCACGATGACGGCCTCGGGGTACTACCCACGGCAGAGCAAGCCGCACCAGAAGTTCGACAAGTCGGTCTCGTCGGTGGCCGGCGACTTCCGCCACCTCGCCCCGGTCGTCCTGCGCGCGGCGCTCGACGAGGCGGGCACCCGGGTGTGCGAGCCGGTCGACCGGGTCGAGGTCGACCTGCCGGACGCGGCGTTCGGCACGGTCGTGTCGCTGCTCGGCCGGCTCGGGGGCACGCTGCAGACCTCGACCACCGACGGCAGCCACGCCCACCTGGAGGCCCACCTCGCCACCGACCAGGTGCCTCGCCTCGCCGCCCGGCTGCCCGACCTCACCGGCGGCGAGGGGTTGCTGGTCACGGCACTCGACCACCACGCCCCGGTGCGCGGCACCCCGCCCGTCCGGGCCCGGCGCGGGCCCGACCCCGCCGACCGGGAGGTCTGGTTCCGTGACGTGCCGCGGTGAGGAGGGCGTACGGGCGGGGGCAGGTGGCAGGCTTGCCCCATGGCGACCGTCGACCTCAACGCCGACCTCGGGGAGTCCTACGGCCGCTGGCAGCTCGGCGACGACGAGGCGCTGCTGCGGGTGGTCACCTCGGCCAACGTCGCGTGCGGCTTCCACGCGGGCGACCCGGCCACGCTCGTGCGCACCTGCGCGCTGGCGGCCGAGCAGGGGGTGAGCGTCGGGGCGCAGGTCGGCTATCACGACCTCGCGGGCTTCGGGCGGCGCTTCGTCGACGTCTCGCCGGACGACCTCTACGCCGACGTCGTCTACCAGATCGGGGCGCTCGACGCCGTGGCCCGCAGCCAGGGCACCCGGGTGCGCTACGTCAAGCCGCACGGCGCGCTCTACAACACCGTCGTGCACCACCAGGGGCAGGCGGCCGCGGTGGTCCGCGCGGTGAGCGAGCTCGACCCGACGTTGCCGCTGCTCGGCCTGCCCGGGTCTGTGCTGCTCGACCTGGCCGAGGACGCCGGGATCCCCACGGTCCGTGAGGCTTTCGCCGATCGTGCCTACACCGACGACGGCACGCTCGCGCCGCGCAGCGAGCCCGGCGCCGTGCTGCACGACGCCGACGAGATCGCCGATCGCGCCCGCCGGATGGTCGTCGAGGGCGTCGTCGAGACGACCTCGGGCGACACGGTCGCGGTCGACGCCGACTCGGTGTGCCTGCACGGCGACTCCCCCGACGCGGTCGCTGCCGCCACCGCCGTGCGCGCGGTCCTCGCCGACGCCGGAGTGACGATCCGGCCGTTCGCGTGATGCGGCTGCTGCCCGTCGGCGAGCAGGCGCTGCTGGTCGAGCTCGACGAGCCGGGGCACCGCCGCGCCCTCACCGCCGCGCTGCACGCCGAACCGCCGCCGGGCGTGCGCGAAATCGTCCCGGCGAGCCGCACCGTGCTGCTCGTGCTCGACCCGGGCGTCGACCCCAGCGCCCTCGCCGACGACCTGCGCGGCCGCCCGCTCGAGACGCCCACCGCCCCCGCAGCCGACGCGCCCACCGTGACCGTCCCCGTGACGTACGACGGCCCGGACCTGGCCGAGGTCGCCACCCTGCTGGACGTGTCGCCCGAGGAGGTCGTCCGCCGGCACACGGCTCAGACCTGGACCTGCGAGTTCCTCGGGTTCACACCGGGATTCGGCTACCTCTCGGGCGAGCGCGACGACCTCGCCGTGCCGCGCCGCGACACGCCCCGCACCCGCATCCCCGCCGGCTCGGTCGCCCTCGCGGCCGGGCTGAGCGCGGTCTACCCGTCCGACTCCCCCGGCGGCTGGCAGATCGTCGGGCGCACCGACGTCACGCTGTTCGACCCCGACCGCGACCCGCCCTCGCTGCTGCAGCCCGGCACCCTCGTGCGGTTCACCGACGGGGAGGCACCGTGAGTCTCCTCGTCGAGCAGGTCGACCGGCTCGCGCTCGTGGAGGACCTGGGCCGCCCCGGCCACCGCGCCCTCGGCGTGCCCCCGTCCGGGGCGGCCGACCGCACCACGCTGCGCGCGCTCAACCGGCTGCTCGGCAACGATCCCGGGGCGGCGGCCGTCGAGACGCTGCTGGGTGGGCTGCGGCTGCAGGTCGAGGCGCCCGTGACCGTCGCCGTCGGCGGCGCGCCGTGCGTGGTCACGGTCGACGACCAGCAGGTCGGCCTCGGCCTGCCGGTCGCCCTCGCCGCCGGGCAGACCCTCACCCTGGGAGCGGCCTCGGCCGGCCTGCGCACCTATCTCGCCGTGCGCGGCGGCGTCGCCGAGTCCGTCGACGTCCCCACGGTTCTCGGCAGCCTGAGCAGCGACCCCACCTCGGGCCTCGGCCCCGCCCCGCTGCGCCCCGGCGTCCGGCTCGAGGTCGGCCGACCCGCCGGCTCCGTGGCGGTGGACCGGCAGGTCGCGCCGTTCGCGCTGCCCACCACCGGCCTGACGCTCGGCGCCACCTGGGGCCCGCGCGCCGACTGGCTGACCGACGCGAGCCGCGACCGCCTCGACGGCGCCTGGACCGTCTCCGCGGACACCGACCGGGTGGGCGTGCGGCTCGACGGACCCGCGCTCGACCGCAGCCGGGACGACCAGCTGCCCAGCGAGGGGGTGGTGCGCGGCTGCGTGCAGGTGCCGCCCGACGGCCGCCCCATCGTGTTCCTCGCCGACCACCCCACCACCGGCGGCTATCCGGTGGTCGCCGTGCTCGACCCGGCCGAGACCGACCTGCTGGCGCAGCTCACCCCCGGCACCGACGTACGCCTTCGGCTGCGCCCGAGCCGGCTCGCGGGGATATCGTGACGGCCGGCACGCCGGGTGACACGTTCGGCAGACGCCCAGCAACCATCCAGCCGGGTGTGCTGGACTGCCACCTCGACCCGACACCAGATCGCCGCCGTGCGACGACGACCTCCCAGGAGCCCCCTCCATGATCGCCAGCACGGCGCAGCAGGCGCTGCACGCCCTGCCGACGTCCGCCGCCGACCCCGGCCAGCCCGGCGGGATCGCCGGATTCACCGTGGACATGATGGAGGCGCTCGGGGCTCCGGGTGCCGGACTCGCCGTCGCGCTCGAGAACCTCTTCCCCCCGATCCCGAGCGAGGTCATCCTGCCGCTCGCGGGGTTCACCGCGGCGCAGGGCAGCATGTCGCTGGTCGGCGCCATCGTCTGGACGACGATCGGCTCGGTGGTCGGGGCGCTGACGCTCTACTGGATCGGTGCGCTGGTCGGGGTCGAGCGGCTGCGCCTGATCGCCGAGCGCATGCCGCTGCTCGACGCGGCCGACGTCGACAAGTCGGTCGGCTGGTTCGACCGGCACGGCGAGAAGGCCGTCTTCTTCGGCCGCATGGTGCCGCTGGTGCGCAGCTTCGTGTCGATCCCCGCGGGGGTCCAGCGCATGAACCTGCTGCGCTTCACGCTGCTCACGGGCCTCGGCAGCCTGATCTGGAACAGCGTGTTCATCGTCGCCGGCTACCAGCTGGGCCGGCGGTGGTACCTCGTCGAGAACGTCACCGGCCCGATGCAGAAGGTCGTCGTCGTCGTTCTCGCGATCCTGATCATCTGGTGGGTGGTTCGCCGGGTCCGGGCTCGTCGGGCGCGCGACGCGCAGTCGCCGGAAGCTCACGGGTCGCGCGAGCCTGAGTAGCCCGCTCGGCCAGCCGGTCGTCCGGCGGGTAGACCACCTCGACGAGCGACAGGCCGTGCGGGGGCATCACCGCCACCGCCGGGTCGCGCCGACCTGCCGACAGCACCTGTGCCGGCCAGTCGACCTCCCGCCGCCCCTCGCCCACGGGCACCACGGCCCCGACCAGCGAACGCACCATCGAGTGGCAGAACGCGTCGGCCAGCACGGTCGCTTCGAGCACCCCGTCGGCCCCGCGCACCCATGAGTAGTCCAGCAGCGTGCGCACCGTCGTCGCGCCCTCCCGCTTCTTGCAGAACGCGGCGAAGTCGTGCAACCCCAACAGGTTTCGTGCGGCGGCGTCCATCGCGGCGACGTCGAGCGCCCGCTTGTGCACGACGGTGTCGCGCCGACGGACCGGGTCCAGCCGACGTACGTCGTCGCACAGCCGATAGCGGTACCGGCGCCGCAGCGCGGAGAACCTCGCGTCGAACCCCTCCGGCGCCACCTGGACGTCCCGCACGACCACGTCGGGCGGCAGCACGCCGTTGAGGCGGGTGACGGCCGCCTCCTGGGGCGTCCGGTCGGAGCGGCCGGGCAGCGCAGCGAACGCGGCCTCGTCGACGTCGGCGTGGCAGACCGCGCCGGCCGCGTGCACCCCGGCGTCGGTGCGCCCGGCCACCACGAGCCGCACCGGCTCCGGGGCGCGCAGCACCCGGCTCAGCGCCGCCGACAGCTCGCTCTCGACCGCCCGCCGCCCCGGCTGGGCAGCCCACCCGGAGAAGTCGGTGCCGTCGTAGGCGAAGTCGACTCGGAGGCGCACCCGCCGAGTCTAGGCGGCGTCCTCACCCTCGGTGCAGCCGCTGAGCTCGGTGCGCGCGGGCCTGGGACTGACATGGATCACGGCCGCGGTCATCCTCGGAAGCTGCCCCATGAGGCGCTGCTCGACGCGATGGGCGACGTCGTGCGCCGCCTCGGCGGTGGCACGCCCGGCCACCTCCACGTCAGCCTCCGCGTGCAGCGTGTGGCCGATCCACCGCAGCCGCACGGACCGGACACCCAGCACCCCTGGGGTGTCGCGCATGACGGCACGCGCGCGCCCGACCAGGTCGGGGTCGACGGCGTCCATCAGGCGAGCCCCGACCTGCTTGGCGGCCGAGCGCAGCACCCCGAGGATGGCGACCGCGATCAGCAGGCCGATGACCGGGTCGGCCCACGACCACCCGACCGCGACGCCGATCGCGCCCAGCACGACCGCCAGCGAGGTGAAGCCGTCGGTGCGCGCGTGCAACCCGTCGGCGACCAGCGCGGCCGAACCGATCTGCCGCCCCACCCGGATGCGGTACCGGGCGACCAGCTCGTTGCCGGCGAACCCGATGAGTCCGGCGAGCGCCACGGCCCAGACGTAGGAGACCCCGCGCGGGTCCATCAACCGGGAGATCGCCTCCCATCCCGCGAGCACGCTGGACAGGGCGATCATCACGATGACGAAGAGACCGGCGAGATCCTCGGCCCGGCCGTAACCGTAGGTGAACCGGTCGTTCGCCGGGCGCCGCGCCAGCCAGAACGCGACGAGCAGCGGGATGGCCGTCGCGGCGTCGACGAGGTTGTGCAGCGTGTCGCCCAGCAGGGCGACCGACCGGGTGAAGACCACCACGATCCCCTGCAGCAGGGCCGTGACCAGCAGCGCCGCCAGGCTGATCCACAGCGCCCGACGGCCCCGGGCGTCGGCCTCGAGCGCCTCGTCCACCTGGTCGGCAGCATCGTGCGAGTGGCCGCCGAGCAGCTCCGAGGTGGCATGCCGCACGCGCGCCCAGGCGCCCACCTCGTGCTCGTGGTCGTGACCGTGCTCGTGCCGGCCGGTCATGACTCTCCTGCGACGCGGTGGTGCGCCGGGACGTCGTCCAGCAGGTGCTCCACGTGTCCGATCGCGTCGGTGACCAGCTGACGCACGTGGTCGTTCTCCACCCGGTACAGCACCGAGGTCCCCTGCTTGCGCGTGATCACCAGGCGCGCCATCCGCATCTTCGCCAGATGCTGCGACACCGCGGGGGTCGGCTTCCCCAGGGCAGCGGCGAGCTCGGAGACCGAGCGCTCCTCGTCGAGCAGCAGACCGGCCAGCTGCAGCCTCGTGGGGTCGGCCAGCACCCGCAGGACCTCGACCGCCAGGGTCACGACGTCCTCGCTCCAGGCCGGAGGATGCGTACTTGCATGCATGCGCAAATACTAGCGCTCAACGCCTGACCCACGACAGACCGCCGCCCCGGCACGATCGAGTCGTGCCGGGGCGGCGGTGCGTGCTGCGCGGGTGCGCGACCGGTCAGGCGTCCTTGTCGGCCTGCTGGGCGTCCTCGCCACCGGCGGGCGCGAAGCCCGCGGCGACGGCGGCGTCCGCGGTGCGGAACCAGACCTCGGCCTCGGTGGAGTCGTACCAGCGCGAACCGGGCACGTGGTACTTCATCGAGTCCTTGTTGCCCTTGACGTCGAAGCCCTCGGGGGCCGAGCCGTCGGCGGTCGGGGCGGCCGAGTCGGGGCCGAAGCCACCGTCGGTGCCCTCGCCGGCGTCCTTGGCCTCGTCGGCAGCGGCGGCGTCGTCGACCGGCGCCTCGGTGGCCGCAGCGGTCTCGGCGTCGACGACCGGCGCGGCGGCGGTGGCCTGCGGCTCGGTGGTCTCCTCGGCGGCGGACTCCTTGGCCGCGCGCTTGGTGGCGCCCTCGGCCTCGGCGACGACGGCGCGCTTGGGCTTGCTCACGACGGCCTCGCGCACCAGCTCGATCACGGCCATGGGGGCGTTGTCACCCTTGCGCGGCGCGATCTTGGTGATGCGGGTGTAGCCGCCGGGACGCTCGGCCATGTCGGGCGCGATCTCCTCGAACAGCCGGTGCACGACGCCCTTGTCACGGACGACCGTGAGCACGCGACGGCGCGAGTGCAGGTCGCCACGCTTGGCGAAGGTCACCAGACGCTCGGCGAGCGGACGCAGCCGCTTGGCCTTGGCCTCGGTGGTGGTGATGCGGTCGTGCTCGAACAGCTGCGTAGCCAGGTTGGCCAGGATGAGCCGCTCGTGCGCGGGGCCGCCGCCGAGGCGGGGGCCCTTCGTGGGGGTAGGCATGGTGTCTCCTTCTCGCTCCGGCGTACGCCCTCGCGGGCTCGGCCGGTCTCAGCGGCTCAGTACTGCTCGTCCTCGGCGAAGCTGGCGTCGTCGCCCTCGCCCTGCAGGTCGTCGTCCTCGTAACGGTCGGCGATGGCGCTCGCGTCGAACCCGGGCGGGCTGTCCTTGAGCTGCAGACCCATCTCGCGCAGCTTGTCCTTGACCTCGTCGATCGACTTGGCCCCGAAGTTGCGGATGTCGAGCAGGTCGGCCTCGCTGCGACCCACGAGCTCACCCACGCTGTGGATGCCCTCGCGCTTGAGGCAGTTGTAGGACCGCACGGTCAGCTCGAGGTCCTCGATCGGCAGCGCCAGGTCGGCGGCCAGGGCCGCGTCGGTCGGCGACGGGCCCATGTCGATGCCCTCGGCCTCGACGTTGAGCTCGCGGGCCAGGCCGAACAGCTCGACCAGGGTCTTGCCGGCGGAGGCCATCGCGTCGCGCGGGGCCATCGAGTTCTTGGTCTCGACGTCGACGATGAGCTTGTCGAAGTCGGTGCGCTGCTCGACTCGGGTGGCCTCGACCTTGTAGGTCACGGCCAGCACGGGGCTGTAGATCGAGTCGACCGGGATGCGGCCGATCTCGTTGTCGGCCGACTTGTTCTGCTGCGCCGAGACGTAACCGCGGCCGCGCTCGACGGTCAGCTCCATCTCGAGCTTGCCCTTGTCGTTCAGGGTCGCGATGTGCAGGCCGGCGTTGTGCACCTCGACACCGGCGGGCGGCGCGATGTCGGCAGCGGTGACCGCGCCGGGGCCCTGCTTGCGCAGGTACATCACGACCGGCTCGTCGTGCTCCGAGGAGACGACCAGGCCCTTGATGTTGAGGATGATCTCGGTGACGTCCTCCTTGACCCCGGGGACCGTGGAGAACTCGTGCTGCACACCGTCGATCCGCAGGCTCGTGACCGAGGCACCGGGGATCGAGGAGAGCAGCGTACGACGCAGGGAGTTGCCGAGCGTGTAGCCGAAGCCCGGCTCCAGCGGCTCGATGACGAACCGGGACCGGTTCTCGGAGACAACGTCCTCGCTGAGGGTGGGGCGCTGTGCGATGAGCACGGTGATTTCCTTCCCACGGGCGACCGCTATATGACGCCTCGTGAAGACCAGCAGTCACATCGGTCCGTGAACTGCCGTATTCGGTTGTGGTTCTGCACTGGCCTCGATACGGACTCGGCTAGCGCCTCGCCCCACTCGACCAACGTGTGCCGGTCTCGATACGGGCTCGGCTAGCGCCTCGCCCCACTCGACCAACGTGTGCCGGTCTCGATACGGGCTCGGCTACCGCCTCGCCCCACTCGACCAACGTGTGCCGGTCTCGATACGGGCTCGGCTAGCGCCTCGCCCTACTCGACCAGCGTGTGGCAAGAGCCCGGGAGACCCGGCCACCTCAGAAGGTCGACGGCCGCGAGGCGACGACCAGGGCGGGCGGCGGACGGAGCGAGCGTGCGAGCCCGTCCGCCGCCCGGCCTGCGAGGAGCCGAGCCAAAGAGCGCGGCAGCTGAGCGGGGAGCGGTACGACGAAGAACGACGCGACGAAGGAGCGTCAGTTCTTCGAGTACAGCTCCACGATCAGCTGCTCGGTGAGCGGAACATCGATCTGCTCGCGCACCGGGAGCTGGTGGATCAGGATCTGCAGGGTGCCGTCGGAGACGTGCATCCACGCCGGGACGGGACGCTCGCCGAAGGTCTCCCGAGCCAGCTGGATCGGGAAGGTCTCGCGCGACTTCTCGCGGACGGTGATGATGTCGTACTGCTCGACCCGGTAGGACGGGACGTCGACGCGCTGGCCGTTGACCTCGAAGTGACCGTGCGTCACGAGCTGGCGGGCCGCACGGCGGGTGCGGGCGAGGCCGGCGCGGTAAACGACGTTGTCGAGCCGCGACTCCAGCAGGATGAGCAGGTTGTCACCGGTCTTGCCGGGGCGACGCGCCGCCTCCTTGTAGTAGCGGACGAACTGCTTCTCCATGACGCCGTAGGTGAAGCGAGCCTTCTGCTTCTCCTGCAGCTGGGTCAGGTACTCCTTCTCCTGCACCCGGCCACGGCCGTGCTGGCCGGGCGGGAAGGGGCGCATCTCGAAGTTCTTGTCGCCGCCGACGAGGTCGGTCTTGAGCCGGCGCGACTTCTTGGTGATGGGGCCGGTGTAACGGGCCATGGTTCGTATCTCCTAGGAAGGTCGGCCGGTCAGACGCGACGGCGCTTGGGCTGGCGAACGCCGTTGTGCGGCGTGGGGGTGACGTCGCTGATGGCACCGACCTCGAGGCCGGTGGCGGTCAGCGAGCGGATCGCGGTCTCACGACCGGAGCCCGGGCCCTTGACGAAGACGTCGACCTTGCGCATGCCGTGCTCCATGGCGCGGCGGGCGGCGGCCTCGGCCGCCATCTGCGCGGCGAACGGGGTGGACTTGCGCGAGCCCTTGAAGCCGACCTGGCCGGCGGAGGCCCACGAGATCACGGCACCGGTCTCGTCGGTGATGGACACGATGGTGTTGTTGAACGTGCTCTTGATGTGCGCCTGGCCGGCGGCGACGTTCTTCTTGACCTTGCGGCGCACCTTCTTGGCGCCCGCGGACCCTCGGGTCTTGGGAGGCATGGTGTTTCTCCTGTGCTAGCGGAATAAGGCTTTGGGGTACGTCCGGCTGTGCTGTCTCGTCTCAGTCGGACCGATGACAGCGGGACTTACTTGGTGGCCTTCTTCTTGCCAGCCACAGTCCGCTTCGGACCCTTGCGGGTGCGGGCGTTGGTCTTGGTGCGCTGGCCGTGGACCGGCAGGCCCCGGCGGTGGCGCAGACCCTGGTAGCTGCCGATCTCGACCTTGCGGCGGATGTCGGCGGCGACCTCACGGCGCAGGTCGCCCTCGAGGCGGAAGCTGCTCTCGAGGTGGTCGCGCAGCTTGACGACCTCTTCCTCGCTGAGGTCGCGCACGCGGGTGTCGGGGCTGACGCCCGTCGCGGCGAGGGTCTCGGCGGCGCGGGTCTTGCCGACGCCGAAGATGTAGGTCAGGGCGACCTCGACGCGCTTCTCGCGCGGCAGGTCGACTCCGATGAGTCGTGCCATGGTGGCGGGTTCTCCTTGGGTGCGGTGCGAAGGTGTGAGACGCACCGCCGGTCCCGCGTCAGCCGGAGTGGCTGGTTGCTGGGTCCCCGGCCTTCGCGCCGGGGGTGACGTCCTGCGGTCGGCCGGAGCTGACCGGCAGGGGTCGGGTGGTGCGTGGATGCAGTTGTGGCGTGCGGTCGAAGACCGCGAGTCGTGCTGGTGCTCAGCCCTGGCGCTGCTTGTGGCGCAGGTTGTCGCAGATCACCATGACCCGGCCGTTGCGGCGGATCACCTTGCACTTGTCGCAGATCTTCTTGACGCTCGGCTGGACCTTCATCTGCCTACCGTCTCGAAGTCAGGCCGAATCACGGGGACGTGAGTCGACGGGTGGGTTTTCTCGGGGTGGTGCGCACGGGCCCGGCCGGATGGCCGGTCCCGCCTGGGTCAGCGGTAGCGGAAGACGATCCGGCCGCGGGACAGGTCATACGGGCTGAGCTCGACCACGACCCGGTCCTCGGGGAGGATCCGGATGTAGTGCTGACGCATCTTCCCGGAGATGTGAGCGAGCACCTTGTGACCGTTGGTCAGCTCCACCCGGAACATCGCGTTCGGGAGAGCTTCGACGATCGTGCCCTCGATCTCGATGACACCGTCCTTCTTGGCCATGTCCTCCACAATCCGTTGGTTGGCGGCCGCCCCCTCGGATGGGAACGACCAGGACGATCACGCACAGACGTGACCGAGGATCAAGTTTACGCGCAGGGGTGTCGTTCCGCGAAATCGGGCGGTGCAGGGCGTACGTCAGCCGTCGAGCGGGGCGTACCGGTCGCCCAGGCGCGCCTCGCCGCCGTCGGCGGCGGTCAGCACCCACAGCCCACCGGGGGTGACGGCGACGGTCTGCTCCCAGTGCGCACCGCGCGAGCCGTCGTCGGTGACGACGGTCCAGTCGTCGTCGAGCTCGTGCGACTCGTGGGTGCCGAGGGTGATCATCGGCTCGATGGCGATCGTGGCGCCGACGCGCACCTTGGGCCCGCGCTCGCGCACCCGCTCGTTGTAGACCGAGGGCTCCTGGTGCATCTCGGTGCCGATGCCGTGGCCGGTGTAGCCGTCGAGGATCCCGAACGTGCGACCGCGCCGGGCCGCCTCGGCCTCGACCAGGTCCTGCACGGCCGCCCCGACCTCGTGCAGCCGCTCCCCCGGGTGCAGCGCCCGGATGCCCGCCCACAGCGCGTCCTCGGTCACGGCGTTGAGCTCGAGGTCCTCGGGCCGGGCGGCGGCCTCTCCCCCGACCACCGCGGTGAACGCGGCGTCGCCGTGCCAGCCGTCGACGATCGCGCCGCAGTCGACCGACACCAGGTCGCCGGCCTCGAGCACCCGCTCACCGGGGATGCCGTGCACGACCTCGTCGTTGACGCTGACGCACACGACGCCCGGGAAGCCGTGGTAACCGAGGAAGCTCGGCGTCGCCCCGGCCTGCTCGATGACCCGCGCGGCGACCGCGTCGAGGTGACCGGTGGTGCGCCCCGGGGCCAGCTCGGCCGCGACGGCGTCCAGCGCCTGCCGGACGACCATCCCGGCCCGGCGCATCGTGCGCACCTGGTCGGGGGTCTTGGCGGGCAGGGTCGATCGACCGAGGCGAACCATGGACGGGCCGCGGGTCAGCGGCCGAGGCCGTCGAGGACGGCCCCGATGCGGCCGGCGACCTCGTCGACCGAGCCCATGCCGTCGATCTCCACGAGCCGGCCGCGCTCGGCGTAGTAGGCGGCCAGCGGCGCGGTTTCCCGCTCGTAGATGGCCTGCCGCTCGCGGATGACCTCTTCGGTGTCGTCGGTGCGACCGGAGGTGCGCGCGCGCTCGAGCAGACGCTGCACCAGCTCACCCTCGACGACGGTCAGCTTGAGCACCGCGTCCAGCGGCTGGCCCTGCTGCTCCATGAGCGCGTCGAGCGCCTGCACCTGCGGCATGGTGCGCGGGTAGCCGTCGAGCAGGAACCCCTGCTGCGCGTCGGGCTGCGCCAGCCGGTCGGCGACGATCTGGTCGGTGACCTCGTCGGGCACGTAGCCGCCCGAGTCGAGGATGCCCTTGACCTGCAGCCCCAGCGGGGTCTCGTTCTTGATGTTGCTGCGGAAGATGTCGCCGGTGGAGATGTGCGGGATGCCCCGCTCGGCAGCGAGCCGCTCGGCCTGCGTGCCCTTTCCGGCACCGGGCGGTCCAAGGATGATCAAGCGCATGACGGAGACTCCCTGAGCGATCGAGAACGAGCACGGTGGTCGGCCGCAGCCGTCACCGCAAGAACCCTTCGTAGTGGTGCTGCTGCAGCTTGGCGTCGATCTGCTTGACGGTTTCGAGCCCGACACCGACGAGGATGATGATCGAGGCACCGCCGAACGGGAAGTTCTGGTCGGCCCCCAGCACGTCGAACGCGACGAGCGGGATCAGCGCCAGCACCGACAGATAGATCGCACCCACGGTCGTGATGCGGTTGAGCACGTAGCCGAGGTACTGCGCGGTGGCCTTGCCCGCGCGCACGCCCGGGATGAAGCTGCCGGCCTGCTTGAGGTTGTCGGCGACCTCGTCGGGCTGGTAGGTGATCGACACGTAGAAGAACGTGAAGAACAGGATCATGCCGGTGAACAGCGCGGCGTACCAGACACCGCCGGTCGTCGGCGAGAGGTTCTCGGTGACCCACTGCGCCCAGGCGGCCGGCTCCTCGGTCGAGCCCGGCGCCGGCATCGTGAACTGCGCGAGCAGCGTCGGCAGCGACAGCAGCGAGCTGGCGAAGATCAGCGGGATCACGTTGGCCATGTTCAGCTTCAGCGGGATGTACGTCGTCGTCCCGCCGTAGGACCGACGCCCGATCATCCGCTTGGCGTACTGCACCGGGATGCGGCGCTGGGAGTTCTCGACGAAGACCACGGCCGTGGTGATCGCGAGGCCCATGACGATCACCAGGGCGAAGCGGCCCCAGCCCTGGGTGCGGATCGCCCAGATCGAAGCGGGCACGCTGGCAGCGATCGAGGTGAGGATCAGCAGCGACATGCCGTTGCCGACGCCGCGCTCGGTGACCTGCTCACCCAGCCACATGACCAGGCCGGTGCCGGCGGTCAGCGTGAGCACCATGATGACCAGGGTCGGCAGGCTCTGGTCGGGCATGATCTGCGTGCACTGCGCGCCGAGCAGCGCCCCCGGGTTGCGCGCGGCGGTGGTGACGAGGGTGGCCGACTGCAGCAGCGCCAGTCCGATCGTGAGATAACGCGTGTACTGCGTCATCTTCGCGGTGCCGCTCTGCCCCTCCTTCTTCAGCTGCTCGAAGCGCGGGATGACCACCGTCAGCAGCTGCACGATGATGCTGGCCGTGATGTACGGCATGATCCCGAGCGCGAAGATGCTCAGCTGCAGCAGCGCGCCACCGCTGAACAGGTTGGCCAGGCCCAGCAAATTGCCGCTGGAGGACGCAGCCCGCTGGCACTGCTGCACCAGGTCGTAGCTGATGCCCGGGGTCGGGATGTGCGAGCCGAGGCGGAAGAGCGCCATCACCGCGAGGGTGAAGAAGATCTTCTTGCGCAGATCCGGCGTCCGGAACGCGCGGCCGAGGGCGGTGAGCACTGGTCCTCCTGCGTGCCACCGTCGGTGGCTGGTCGTGAACGAAAAGAGACGATACCTGCAGCACGACGCCCCGGGCGCTCCGGCCCGTGCAGGGCCGGTTCACCCGGGGCGTCGCACTACTGAGACGGGGTCACGCGCTGGTGACCGAACCGCCCGCAGCCTCGATCTTCTCCTTGGCAGAGCCGGAGAACTTGTCGGCCGTGACGTTGACCGCCACGGTCAGCTCGCCGGTGCCGAGCACCTTCACCGGGCGGCCCTTGCGGACCGCGCCCTTGGCCACGAGCTCGGCCACCGTCACGTCGCCGCCCTCGGGGAACAGCGTCGAGATGGTGTCGAGGTTCACGACCTGGTAGTACACCTTGCTCGGGTTGCGGAACCCACGCAGCTTCGGGAGCCGCATGTGGATCGGCGTCTGACCACCCTCGAACCCGGCGGGCACCTGGTAGCGGGCCTGGGTGCCCTTGGTGCCGCGGCCGGCGGTCTTGCCCTTGGAGCCCTCACCGCGACCCACGCGGGTCTTGGCGGTCTTGGCGCCGGGGGCCGGACGCAGGTGGTGCAGCTTCAGCGCGTGGACCTTCTCGTCCGCGCCCTTCTCGGCCTTCGTGCTGTCGGCCATCAGTCAACCTCCTCCACGGTCACCAGGTGGGCGACCGAACGGACCATGCCGCGGAACTCGGGCCGGTCCTCCTTGACGACGGTGTGGCCGATGCGCTTCAGACCCAGCGAACGCAGGGTCTCGCGGTGCTGCGGCTTGCCGCCGATCTCCGAACGGATCTGGGTCACCTTCAGCTGCGACATCACGCCCCCGTCCCGGCTGCAGCAGCCGCCTTCTCGGCCTTCTCGGCCTGGCCCTCGGCCATCGCGCGCTGCATGGCAGCGGGGGCGACGGCGTCCAGCGGCAGGCCACGACGCGCGGCGACGGCCTCGGGCCGCTCCAGGCCCTGCAGCGCGGCCACGGTCGCGTGGACGATGTTGATCGCGTTGTCCGAGCCGAGCGACTTGGACAGCACGTCGTGGATGCCGGCGCACTCCAGCACGGCGCGCACCGGACCACCGGCGATCACACCGGTACCGGGCGAGGCCGGACGGAGCAGGACGACACCGGCCGCGGCCTCACCCTGCACGGGGTGCGGGATGGTGCCCTGGATGCGCGGGACGCGGAAGAAGTTCTTCTTCGCCTCCTCGACACCCTTGGCGATCGCGGCGGGGACCTCCTTGGCCTTGCCGTAGCCGACACCGACGGTGCCGTCGCCGTCACCGACGACGACCAGCGCGGTGAAGCTGAAGCGGCGGCCACCCTGCACGACCTTGGCCACGCGGTTGATGGTGACGACGCGCTCGAGGTACTGGTTGCGGTCGTCGCCGCCACCGCGACGGTTGTCGCGGTCGCGACCGCCGCGGCCGCCACCCCGGCGGTTGTCGCGGTCGTTGCTGTTGGTGTTGTCGCTCGCACCCTGGGCGTTACCAGCGGCGCCTCGACGCTGTGGTCCAGCCATCAGTGGTTCCTCTTCTCGAAGCGGTTGTTCAGGGCGACGTTCACAGGGTCAGGCCTCCCTCGCGGGCGCCGTCGGCGATCGCCGCGACACGACCGGCGTAGCGGTTGCCGCCACGGTCGAACACGACGGCCTCGACTCCACTCGCCTTGGCCCGCTCGGCGAGCAGCTCGCCGACGCGCTTGGCCTTGGCGGTCTTGTCGCCGTCGAAGCCGCGCAGGTCGCTCTCCATCGTCGAGGCCGACGCGAGCGTCTTGCCCACGGTGTCGTCGACCAGCTGCACGAAGACGTGGCGGCTGGAGCGCGACACGACCAGGCGGGGACGCTCGGGCGTGCCCGTGACGTGCTTGCGCACGCGCAGGTGACGACGGTCGCGAGCGGCGCTCTTGCTGCTGGCGCGCTTGATGATCTTTGCCATGGCTTACTTACCGGCCTTTCCGACCTTGCGGCGGATGTGCTCGCCCTCGTAGCGCACGCCCTTGGCCTTGTAGGGGTCGGGACGACGCAGCTTGCGGATGTTGGCCGCGACCTCACCGACGAGCTGCTTGTCGATGCCCGAGACCGAGAACCGGGTCGGGTTCTCGACGGCGAACTGGATCCCCTCGGGGGCCTTCACCGTGATCGAGTGGCTGTAGCCGAGAGCGAACTCCAGGTCGGTGCCGCGCGCGGTGACGCGGTAACCGGTGCCGTGGATCTCCAGCTTCTTGGTGAAGCCGTCGGTCACCCCGACGACCATGTTGTTGATGAGGCTGCGGGTCAGGCCGTGCAGCGCACGCGACTCGCGCTCGTCGTCGGGGCGGGCGACCTCGACGGCACCGTCCTCACCCTTGGCGACAGTGATGGGCTCGGCGACGGTGAGCGCCAGCTGGCCCTTGGGGCCCTTGACGCTGACGTCCTGCCCCTCGATGGTCACCTCGACACCACTCGGCACCGGGACCGGAAGACGTCCGATTCGTGACATCTGTAGATCTCCTCCTTGGTCCCTAGATCACCAGACGTAGGCGAGGACTTCCCCGCCCACACCCTTGGCGGCCGCCTGCTTGTCGGTCAGGAGGCCGGACGACGTGGAAATGATGGCGACGCCCAGCCCGCCCAGAACCTTCGGCAGGTTCGTGGACTTGGCGTAGACGCGCAGACCTGGCTTGGACACCCGCCGGACGCCCGCGATGGAGCGCTCCCGGTTGGGGCCGTACTTCAGGTCGATGGTCAAAGTCTTGCCCACCTCGGCGTCCTCGACCTGCCAGCCGGCGATGTAGCCCTCGGCCTCCAGGATCTCCGCGATGTGCGACTTCAGCTTCGAGAACGGCATGGACGTCGAGTCGTGGTGCGCCGAGTTGGCGTTCCGCACTCGCGTCAGCATGTCCGCGATCGGGTCGGTCATGGTCATGGTGGGCTTCTGCCCTTCCTCACCGGGGTTTCAGCTGCGGGCGGTTCGCCGCGGCCGACCTACGGTGTTGGTGAGTCGGTGAAAGGTGGGGTGCTTACCAGCTGCTCTTGGTGACGCCCGGGAGCTCGCCCCGGTGCGCCATCTCGCGCAGGCAGATCCGGCACAGGCCGAACTTGCGGTAGACCGAGTGCGGACGGCCGCACCGCTGGCAGCGGGTGTAGGCGCGCACCGCGAACTTCGGCTTCTTGTTCGCCTTGTTGACAAGCGCAGTCTTGGCCATCGTTCTCAGTTCTCCCGGAACGGGAAGCCCAGCTGCTTGAGCAGGGCCCGCCCCTCGTCGTCGTTGGTGGCGGTGGTGACGACCGTGATGTCCATGCCGCGGACGCGGTCGATCTTGTCCTGGTTGATCTCGTGGAACATGGACTGCTCGTTGAGACCGAAGGTGTAGTTGCCGTTGCCGTCGAACTGCTTGGGCGACAGGCCACGGAAGTCACGGATGCGCGGCAGCGCGATCGCGATCAGCCGGTCCAGGAACTCCCACATCATGTCGCCGCGCAGCGTGGTGTGCGCACCGATCGGCATGCCCTCGCGCAGCTTGAACTGCGCGATGGACTTGCGCGCCTTGGTCACCGCCGGCCGCTGGCCGGTGATGGTCGCGAGGTCGCGGATGGCGCCCTCGATCAGCTTGGAGTCCTTGGCGGCGTCGCCGACACCCATGTTGACGACGACCTTGGTCACGGTCGGCACCTGCATGGGGTTGGCGAAGCTGAACTGCTCCTGCAGGGCGTCCTTGATCTCCTCGCGGTAGCGCTGCTTGAGCCGCGGGGCGACCTTCTCGGCCGGAGCGTCGGCCACGGTCTCGGTGGTCTCGGTCACGTCAGTCATCACAGGTCCTTACCGGTCCGCGCGGAAACCCGGGTGCGGACCGTCTTGGTACGACCGTCGCGCTCCACCTGCTCCTCGCGGATGCGCACGCGCGTCGGCTTGTTGTCCTCGGGGTCGACGATGGCCACGTTGCTCACGTGGATCGGCGCCTCGACGACCTCGATGCCACCCGAGGCAGAGCCACCGGCACCGGCACGCGTGTGCTTGGTGATCCGGTTGACGCCCTCGACCAGCACGCGCTGGCTCTCGGGGTAGACCGCGATGACCTTGCCCTGCTTGCCCTTGTCGCCGCCCTTGTCCTGGCTGCGACCGGTGATGACCTGCACGAGGTCGTTCTTCTTGATCTTCATCTTCGGCTTGTTGGTCGCCATGGCCTCAGAGCACCTCCGGCGCGAGCGAGATGATCTTCATGAAGCGCTTGTCACGCAGCTCACGACCCACCGGGCCGAAGATGCGCGTTCCGCGCGGGTCGCCGTCGCCCTTGAGGATGACGGCGGCGTTCTCGTCGAACTTGATGTAGGAACCGTCCGGGCGGCGCTTCTCCTTGACGGTGCGCACGATGACGGCCTTGACGACATCGCCCTTCTTGACGTTGCCGCCGGGGATGGCGTCCTTGACGGTGGCCACGATGGTGTCACCGATGCCGGCGTAGCGACGGCCCGAGCCGCCGAGAACCCGGATGCACAAGATCTCCTTGGCACCGGTGTTGTCGGCGACGCGAAGTCGCGACTCCTGCTGGATCACAGTTTCTCTCCTGTCGTCTCACTGGTTCTCGGACCGCCGCGGCGGCGCGAGCCTGGTGGAACGGATACGGGTCTTGGTTCGGGGTCGGGCCCCGGACGTCTTACTTGGCGCGCTCGAGGATCTCGACCAGACGCCACCGCTTGGTGGCGGACATCGGGCGAGTCTCCATGATGAGAACGCGGTCGCCGATGCCGGCGGTGTTCTCCTCGTCGTGCGCCTTCACCTTGCTGGAGCGGCGCATGACCTTGCCGTAGAGCGCGTGCTTGACGCGGTCCTCGACCTCGACCACGACGGTCTTGTCCATCTTGTCGCTCACCACGTAACCCCGACGGGTCTTGCGGTAGTTGCGGTCGGTGTCGGCCTGGCCGGTCTCGACGTCGGCGGTGTTGTCGGCCATGTCAGCCCACACTCTCCTTCTCGTTCTGCTCGGCCGGCTCGGTCTCGGCCTGCGGCGCGCGGCCGATGCTCAGCTCGCGCTCGCGCATCTCGGTGTAGATCCGCGCGATGTCCTTGCGGACCGCCCGGAGCCGGGCGTTGTTCTCCAGCTGGCCGGTGGCCGACTGGAACCGCAGGTTGAACAGCTCCTGCTTGGCCTTGCCGAGCTCCTCACGGAGCGCCGCGTCGTCCATGCCGCGCAGCTGCTCGGGCATCAGGTCCTTGGAACCGACTGCCATCAGAAGTCACCACCCTCACGCGCGACGAAGCGGCACTTCATCGGCAGCTTGTGCATCGCCAGGCGCAGCGCCTCGCGTGCCACCTCTTCGGACACACCCGACAGCTCGAACATGACGCGGCCGGGCTTGACGTTGGCGACCCACCACTCGGGCGAGCCCTTACCGGAACCCATGCGGGTCTCGGCGGGCTTCTTGGTGAGCGGGCGGTCCGGGTAGATGTTGATCCAGACCTTTCCGCCACGCTTGATGTAGCGGGTCATCGCGATACGAGCGGACTCGATCTGACGGTTGGTGACGTACGCCGGCTCCAGGGCCTGGATGCCGTAGTCACCGAACGCCACGGTGGTGCCGCCCTTGGCAGCGCCGCCACGCTTGGGGTGGTGCTGCTTGCGGTGCTTGACTCGACGGGGAATCAGCATCAGGACTCGCCTCCCTCGGTGCTCGTCGCCTCGGCGGGAGCGGCCTCGGTCGCCGGAGCGGCGGCCGGGGTCTCCTGCGCGGGAGCAGCGTCGCGGCGGCCACGGCCACCCCGGTCGCCACGGTCGCCACGGCCCGGACGGTCGCCGTCACGACGGCCGCGCGACGGGCGCGACGGGGCGGCGGCCTGCTCGCGCGCCAGCTCCTTGGCGGTGAGGTCACCCTTGTAGATCCAGACCTTCACGCCGATGCGGCCGAAGGTGGTGCGGGCCTCGTAGAAGCCGTAGTCGATGTTCGCGCGCAGCGTGTGCAGCGGAACCCGACCCTCGCGGTAGAACTCGGTGCGGCTCATCTCGGCGCCACCGAGGCGACCGGAGACCTGCACCCGGATGCCCTTGGCACCGGCCCGGCTCGCCGACTGCATGCCCTTGCGCATCGCGCGTCGGAACGACACGCGGGCGGAGAGCTGCTCGGCGATGCCCTGGGCGACCAGCTGAGCGTCGGCCTCGGGGTTCTTGACCTCGAGGATGTTCAGCTGAACCTGCTTGCCGGTGAGCTTCTCCAGCTCACCGCGCAGGCGGTCGGCCTCGGCGCCGCGGCGGCCGATGACGATGCCCGGACGGGCGGTGTGGATGTCGACGCGGACCCGGTCACGGGTGCGCTCGATCTCGACCCGGCTGATGCCGGCCCGCTCCATGCCCGTGGACATGAGGCGGCGGATCGCGACGTCCTCCTTGACGTAGTCGCGGTAACGCTGACCCGGCTTGTTGCTGTCAGCGAACCAGCGGCTCTTGTGCTCGGTGGTGATGCCGAGTCGGAAGCCGTTCGGGTTGACCTTCTGACCCATCAGTTGCCTCCCTCGGCGGTCGTCTTCTGCGGCTGTGCGACACGCACCGTGATGTGGCTGGTGCGCTTGTTGATCCGGCTCGCGCGGCCCTGGGCCCGCGGGCGGAACCGCTTCATGGTCGGGCCCTCGTCGACGTACGCCTCGCTCACCACGAGCGTGCGCTCATCGAACGGCGCGGAAGCCTGGTCGGCTGCATAGCGCGCGTTGGCGATCGCGCTCTCCAGCACCTTGCGGATCTGCTCGCTCGCCCCCTGGGGCGCGAACTGCAGCACCGCGACGGCCTCGGTGGCCTGCTTCCCACGGATCAGGTCCACGACGCGGCGGGCCTTCTGCGGCGTCACACGGACGTACCGCGCCTGCGCCTTGGCTTCCATCGCTGTACCTCTACTGTCGTTCGTCTCAGTCATGGCTCGTCACGGGCCACCGCGTCAGCGGCGGCGCCCCTTCCGGTCGTCCTTCTCGTGACCCTTGAAGGTGCGGGTCGGGGCGAACTCGCCGAGCTTGTGACCGACCATCGCCTCGGTCACGAAGACCGGGACGTGCTTGCGGCCGTCGTGCACCGCGAGGGTGTGGCCGAGCATGTCGGGGGTGATCATCGACCGGCGGGACCAGGTCTTGATGACGTTCTTGGTGCCCGCCTCGTTCTGCGCCTCCACCTTCTTGGCAAGGTGGTCGTCGACGAAGGGGCCCTTCTTCAGGCTGCGTGGCATCTCGAATGGCTCCTATCAGCGCTTCTTGCCAGTACGGCGGCGACGCACGATGAGCTTGTCGCTCTCCTTGTTGGGGCGGCGGGTGCGGCCCTCGGGCTGACCCCACGGGCTGACCGGGTGGCGTCCACCGGAGGTCTTGCCCTCACCACCACCGTGCGGGTGGTCAACCGGGTTCATCGCGACACCGCGCACGGTCGGGCGCTTGCCCTTCCAGCGCATGCGGCCCGCCTTGCCCCAGCTGATGTTGCTCTGCTCGGCGTTGCCGACCTCGCC
Organism: Barrientosiimonas humi; assembly: GCF_006716095.1. NCBI lineage: Bacteria > Bacillati > Actinomycetota > Actinomycetes > Micrococcales > Dermacoccaceae > Barrientosiimonas > Barrientosiimonas humi. The sequence goes on along the minus strand of NZ_VFOK01000001.1, from coordinate 372,998 downwards.
GACGGTGGCGCGGCAGCGCACGTCGACGTTGCGGATCTCACCGGAGGGCATGCGCAGCTGCGCGTAGGGGCCGTCCTTGGCGACGAGCTGCACGCGGGCGCCGGCCGAGCGGGCGATCTTCGCACCGCCACCGGGCCGCAGCTCGATGCAGTGGACGACCGTACCGGTCGGGATGTTGCGCAGCGGCAGGTTGTTGCCGGGCTTGATGTCGGCGTTGGGGCCGTTCTCGATCCAGTCGCCCTGCTTCAGCCGGCTCGGCGCGATGATGTAGCGCTTCTCGCCGTCGGCGTAGTGCAGCAGCGCGATGCGGGCGGTGCGGTTGGGGTCGTACTCGATGTGAGCGACCTTCGCGCGGATGCCGTCCTTGTCGGCGCGACGGAAGTCGATGACGCGGTAGGCGCGCTTGTGGCCACCACCGATGTGCCGGGTGGTGATGCGGCCCGAGGCGTTGCGGCCGCCGGACTTGGTCAGCGGGCGGACCAGCGACTTCTCCGGCGTCGAGCGGGTGACCTCGGCGAAGTCGGCCACGCTCGAGCCGCGACGACCGGGGGTCGTCGGCTTGTACTTACGGATAGCCATCAGTCAGTCCCTCCTCAGCCAACCTGGCCGAAGATGTCGATCGAGCCCTCGCGCAGCGAGACGATCGCGCGCTTGGTGTCCTTGCGCTTGCCCGTGCCGAAGCGGGTCCGGCGGGTCTTGCCCGGGCGGTTCATGGTGTGCACCGAGTCGACCTTCACGCCGAAGACCTGCTCCACGGCCACCTTGATCTCGGTCTTGTTGGCCCGCGGGTCGACGAGGAAGGTGTACTTGCCCTCGTCGAGCAGGCTGTAGGACTTCTCCGAGACGACCGGCGCGATCAGGATGTCGCGCGGGTCCTTGCGTCCAGTGCTCATGGTCAGTTGTCCCCTTCGCTCTGCTCGGCCTCGACCGGAGCCTTCTTGGCCTCCTTGGCGGCCTTCGCCGCGACCCGGGCCTGCTCGCCGAAGCTCAGGAAGTGCTCGAGCGCGGCCTGGGTGAAGACCACGTCGTCGGCGCACAGCACGTCGTAGGTGTTGACCTGGTCGGACCAGATCAGGTGCACGTCGGCGAGGTTGCGCACGCTCTTGGCGCCGACCTCGTCGTCGCGGTGCAGCACCACGAGCAGGTTCTTGCGCTCGCTGAGCCCGTCCAGCAGCGTCGCCGCGGACCGCGTCGACGGGGCGTCGCCCTCGACGACACCGGCCACGACGTGGATGCGGCCGTGCCGCGCCCGGTCGGAGAGGGCGCCGCGCAGCGCGGCAGCCTTCATCTTCTTCGGGGTGCGCTGGCTGTAGTCACGCGGCTGCGGGCCGTGGACGGTGCCACCGCCGGCGAACTGCGGCGCGCGGGTCGAGCCCTGACGCGCCCGGCCGGTGCCCTTCTGGCGGTACGGCTTGCGGCCACCGCCGCGGACCTCGCCGCGGGTCTTGGTGGCGTGGGTGCCCTGGCGCGCAGCGGCGAGCTGGGCCACGACCACCTGGTGGATCAGCGGGACGTTGGTCTGCACGTCGAAGATCTCGGCGGGCAGCTCGGTGGTGCCGGACTTGGCACCGGTCGGCCCCAGGATGTCGACGGTCGTCATCTCGCTCAGGCCTCCTTCGCAGCGGTCTTCGCGGCCGACTTGACGAGGACGATGCCGCCGCGGGGACCGGGCACAGCGCCCTTGACCAGCAGCAGACCCTTCTCGGCGTCGACGGCGTGGATGGTGAGGTTCTGGGTCGTCTGGCGCACGCCGCCCATGCGGCCGGCCATGCGCATGCCCTTGAAGACACGACCCGGGGTGGCGCAGCCACCGATCGAACCCGGCTTGCGGTGGTTGCGGTGCGCACCGTGCGAGGCGCCGACACCGGAGAAGCCGTGACGCTTCATGACACCGGCGAAGCCCTTGCCCTTGGTGGTGCCGACGACGTCGACGACCGCGCCGGCCTCGAAGGCCTCGGCGGTGATCTCCTGGCCGGGGGCGTACTCGGCGGCGTCGGAGGTGCGCACCTCGACGAGGTGACGACGCGGGGTCACGCCGGCCTTGTCGAAGTGGCCCTTCAGCGGCTTGGTGACCTTGCGCGGGTCGATCTGGCCGTAGCCGATCTGCACCGCGTGGTAGCCGTCGTCGTCACCGCGGACCTGCGTGACGACGCAGGGGCCCGCCTGGATGACGGTGACGGGGACGAGGCGGTTCTCGGCGTCCCAGACCTGGGTCATGCCGAGCTTCTCGCCGAGGACGCCCTTGACCGGGCGCTCCGTGATGTGAGTCATGGTGAGTCGTTCCTCCCTTGCCCGGTCAGAGCTTGATCTCGATGTTGACGTCGGCCGGGAGGTCCAGACGCATCAGCGAGTCGACAGCCTTGGGGGTCGGGTCCACGATGTCGATCAGGCGCTTGTGCGTGCGCATCTCGAAGTGCTCGCGGCTGTCCTTGTACTTGTGCGGCGACCGGATGACGCAGAAGACGTTCTTCTCCGTCGGCAGCGGCACGGGGCCCACGACCGTGGCACCGGCACGGGTCACCGTGTCGACAATCTTGCGCGCCGAGCTGTCGATGACCTCGTGGTCGTACGACTTCAGCCGGATGCGGATCTTCTGTCCCGCCATTCGCTCGCGTCTCTCTCTCGCGTCCAACAACAACAAACGTCCGTGGCCGGTGCGTCGGGCTTGTGCTCCGACCCACGCGCTCGGGTGTGTCGCGGTGGCCTCGCGGCACACCGGAACGATCGATCCGATGGTGTGGGTCGGTCCTGACGGACCGGGGCTTGCTCCGATGTGCGGCGGCCCCGCGAACGGGTCCTGCGCGCTGCTCGGGGGTGACGGGCCGACCGAGGTCAGCGCCGCGCAACAAGCAACTTGTCCAGTGTGCCAGAGTCCGCGGCACGCGGCCAAATCGAGCCGGAACCGGCCGCCCCGGAGGCTAGGGTGCCTCGCGTGGGGGCACCAGTCGTACAGACCCGAGATCTGACGGTCCAGTATCCCCGGGTCCGCGCCCTCGACGCGCTCAGCGTCGACGTGCCGGCCGGGGTCACCGGGATCGTGGGCGTCAACGGCGCCGGCAAGTCCACGCTCATCAAGGTGCTGCTGGGGCTGCTCGCGCCGACCGCCGGCGAGGCGCGGGTGCTCGACATGGACACCCGCACGCACGGCGCCGCGATCCGCGCGGTCGTGGGCTACATGCCCGAGCACGACGCGCTGCCGCCCGACGTCTCGGCCGCCGAGTTCGTGCTGCACATGGCGCAGGTGTCGGGGCTGCCGCGCACCGACGCCCGCGAGCGCACCGCCGACGTGCTGCGCCACGTGGGGCTCGCCGAGGAGCGGCACCGGCCCATCGGCGGCTACTCCACCGGCATGCGGCAGCGGGTCAAGCTGGCGCAGGCGATCGTGCACGACCCGCGCCTGGTGCTGCTGGACGAGCCCACCAACGGGCTCGACCCGCGTTCGCGCGACGACATGCTCGACCTGATCTCGCGCATCGGCCACGACTTCGGCATCTCGGTGATCGTCACCAGCCACCTGCTCGGCGAGCTGGAGCGCACGGCCGACCACGTCGTCGTCATCGACAGCGGCCGGCTGCTGCGCGCCTCGGCCACCACCGACCTGACCCAGACCACCGGCACCGTGCTGGTCGAGGTGCTCGGCCCGTACGGCTCCGACCGGCGCGTGGGCCAGGCGCTGCTCGACCGCGGCATCCAGGCCGCGCCCGACGGCGACCGGATCCGGGTGCGGATCGACGACCCGCGCGCGCTCGACGTGGTCCGCGACGTCGTCACCGACCTCGGCCTCGGGCTGGTGCGGGTGCAGGAGATCCACCACACGCTCGAAGAGGTCTTCGAGGCGACGGGAGGCGCCCGATGAGCACGTCCGGGCCCAGCGGGGTCATCCACGACATCGGCTACCGCCGGTTCACCGGGCAGCGCCGCTCCCCCGGCGCGGTCGCGGGCTCGCTGTTCCGCACCGCGCTCGCCCACTACTTCGGCATCGGCCGCACCGGCAAGGCCAAGATCGTGCCCTGGGTCGTGACGATCATCATGTTCGTGCCGGCGCTGGTGCTGGCCGGCATCATCATCCAGCTGAAGCGGATGTCCCTGTCGGACCGGGCCGACCTGTTCGGGCCGCTGTCGACCTATTTCGGCTACCCGTTCTGGACCCAGCTGCTGCTCACCGTCTTCGTCGCGGCGCAGGCGCCCGTGCTCTTCGCGCGCGACCTGCGATACCGCACGATCGTGCTCTACTTCGCCCGCCCGGTCTCGCGCACGACGCTGATCCTGGTGCGGCTCGCGGCCCTCGCGACCGCGGTGTTCGCGATCGTCGCCGTGCCGCTGACGATCTGGTGGGGGGTCGCGATCAGCTCCGACCTGCCGGTCGGCCAGCACACCAAGGCCTACCTCGCCGCCCTCGCCGGCATGGCGATCCTCGCGGTGATGCTGGCGGCCATCTCGGCGATGGTCTCGGCCCTGACCACCCGCACCGGCCTGTCGGTCACCGGCGTGATCGTCACGCTGATGATCACCTCGGGCATGGTCACCGCGCTGCTGGGGATCGCGTACGAGAACGTCAACGAGACGCTCGCCTTCGTCGCCGCCGCGCTCAACCCGTTCACCGCGGTCGCCGCGCTGGTCAGCGGGCTGTTCGACCAGCCGACGCCGATCGAGCTGCTCCCCCGCGTGACGACCCCCGGGTGGACGCTCTTCTTCGTCGTGGTGGCGGCCGCCTGGGTGCTGGTCCCGACCGCGATCCTGCTCGCCCGCACCCGGAAGGCGGCCTCGCTGTGACCGACCTGGTGCTCGCGGGCGTGTCCCGGTGGTACGGCAACGTCGTCGCGGTCAACGACGTCTCGATGGTGCTCAGCCCGGGCATCACCGGGCTGCTCGGCCCCAACGGCGCCGGCAAGTCGACCCTGCTGTCGATGATGGCCGGTCTGCTGCCGCCCTCGGCCGGGTCGGTCACCCTCGGCGACCGGCCGGTGCGCGAGCGGGTGTCGGTCTATCGCGACATCGGCCTGGTGCCCGTCCAGGAGCAGCTGTACGACTTCCTCACCGGCCGCCAGCTGGTGCGCCTGAGCGCCGACCTGCAGCAGGTGTCCGACCCGGCGGCCGCGACCGAGCGGGCGATCGAGCTGGTCGACCTGGCCGACGCGGCCGGCCGCAAGGTGCACACCTACTCCAAGGGCATGCGGCAGCGGATCAAGGTCGCCTCGGCGCTGGTGCACGACCCGCAGGTGCTGCTGCTCGACGAGCCGTTCAACGGCATGGACCCGATCCAGCGGCGGCAGATGATGAACCTGCTCACCGACCTCGGGCAGCGCGGCCGCACCATCGTGTTCAGCTCGCACATCCTCGAGGAGGTCGAGCAGCTGGCCCGCCGCGTCGAGGTCGTGGTCGCGGGCCGGCACGCCGCCTCCGGCGACTTCGCCGAGATCCGCCGGCTGATGACCGACCGGCCCAACCAGTACCGGCTGCGCTCCTCCGACAACCGTCGGCTCGCGGCCCTGCTGCTCGCCGACCCGTCGGTGCGCGGCGCCCGGCTGCGCGACCGGCACACCCTCGAGGTCGAGACCGACGACCTGGGCCGGTTCGCCCACTCCGTCCCCCGCATCGCCCGCGCCCACGACATCCGGCTGCTCGAGCTCACGCCGACCGACGAGTCGCTCGAGAGCGTCTTCTCCTACCTGGTGAACGCATGACGACCCCACCGCCCGCCACCCCGCAGCCGGCCCCGCCCGGCCCCCTGCCCGCCGGCAACGCCGCGCCGAGCGGCACGTCCCCGCTGAGCGGACCGGTCGTGCGCCTGGCGCTGCGCTCGCTCCTCGGCCGCGCCCGGGTGCTCCTGCTGCTCGCGCTGCCGGTGCTGCTCATCGCGCTCACCCTGGTGCAGCAGCGGTTCGCGGCGATGGACGGCACCGCCACCCAGAACTTCCTGAGCACCTTCGGCATCGGCGTGGTCGTGCCGGTCGTCACGCTGATCTGCACCACCACGCTGATCTCCACGGAGTTCGACGACGGCTCGATCATCCAGCTGCTGGTGAAGCCGATCTCGCGGGTGGCCCTGGTGCTGAGCAAGGCCCTGGTGATCCTCGGCGCGGTGGTGGTGTTCGGCGTGCTGCCGCTCGGGATCTCGGCGATGGTGCTGCATCCCGGCGACGGCCTGCCCCTCGCGATCGTGGCGGGCAGCGCGGTCTCGGGTGTGGCGTACGTCGGGATCTTCACCGCGCTCGCGGTCGCGCTGCGGCGCAGCGTGGTGGGCGCGCTGGCCTACTGGCTGATCTGGGAGTCGACCATCGCCGGGCTGATCGGCCCGACGAAGTGGCTGTCGGCGCGCAGCTGGGGCACCTCGGTGCTCCAGGCGGCCAGCGACGTCACGGCCGAGGCCGCTCAGCCCGTGCCCACGGCGTACGCCGTCCTCGCCGCGCTCGTGGTGCTCGCCGGCGGCGTGCTGCTGGCCGGGCGGCGCATCGTCTCGATGACGCTGTCCGACGACTAGGCCGCCGGCCCGCGCAGCACGCCCCCGCCGGGCTCACGAGCCTGCGGGCGCCTCGGACTCCTCCGCCGGCGCGGTGCCGACCTTGCGGGCCAGCCGCATCCACGTCTCGACCACGGTGTCGGGGTTGAGCGACATCGTCTGGATGCCCTGCTCCATCAGCCACTCCGCGAGGTCGGGGTGGTCGCTGGGGCCCTGGCCGCAGATGCCGACGTACTTGCCCTGGTCGAGGCAGGCGGTGATGGCCATGCTGAGCATCTGCTTGACGGCCGGGTCGCGCTCGTCGAACTTGTCGGCGACCAGCGAGGAGTCGCGGTCCAGCCCCAGCGTCAGCTGGGTCATGTCGTTGGAGCCGATCGAGAACCCGTCGAAGAACTCGAGGAACTCGGCGGCGTTGACCGCGTTGCTCGGGATCTCGCACATCATCACGACCTGCAGGTCGTTCTTGCCGCGCTCGAGCCCGTGCTCGGCCAGCAGGTCGGTGACGCCCTGGGCCTCCCCGAGGGTGCGCACGAAGGGGATCATCACCTTGACGTTGGTGAGGCCCATCTCGTCGCGCACGTGGCGCAGCGCCGCGCACTCCATCGCGAAGCACTCGGCGAAGTCCTCCGACAGGTACCGCGAGGCGCCGCGGTAGCCGATCATCGGGTTCTCCTCGTCCGGCTCGTACGCCGTCCCGCCGACGAGGTTGGCGTACTCGTTGGACTTGAAGTCGGACATGCGCACGATGACCGGCTCGGGCGCGAAGGCGGCCGCCAGCATCGAGACGCCCTCGGCGACCCGCTTGACGAAGAACTCGCGCGGGCTGTCGTAGGCCGCGGTCAGCGCCTCGATCTCGGCCTTGAGCTCGGGCGAGAGGTTGCCGCCGCCGGCCTCGAGGTCGAGCAGCGCCTTGGGGTGGATGCCGATCTGCCGGTTGATGATGAACTCCAGGCGCGCCAGGCCGATGCCCTTGTTGGGCAGCCGGGAGAACTCGAACGCCTGGTCGGGGGTGCCGACGTTCATCATGATGCCGACCGGGATGTCGGGCATGGAGTCCAGCGAGGTCTCGTCGACCGAGAAGTCCAGCTTGCCCTCGTAGACGAAGCCGGTGTCGCCCTCGGCCGCCGAGACCGTGACCTCCTGACCGTCGGTCAGCGTGGAGGTGGCGCTGCCGGTGCCGACCACGGCCGGGATGCCCAGCTCGCGGGCGATGATCGCCGCGTGGCAGGTGCGCCCACCGCGGTTGGTGACGATCGCGCTGGCGCGCTTCATGATCGGCTCCCAGTCGGGGTCGGTCATGTCGGCGACCAGCACCTCGCCGGTCTGGAACTCGTGCATGTCCTCGACCGAGCGCAGCGTGCGCACGGCGCCGGCGCCGATCTTCTGGCCGATGGCGCGGCCCTCGACCGCGACCGTGCCGCGCTCGGCGAGGCTGAACCGCTGCAGGGTCGAGCCGGCCTGGCGTGACTTCACCGTCTCGGGCCGGGCCTGCAGGATGTACAGCCCGCCGTCGACGCCGTCCTTGCCCCACTCGATGTCCATCGGGCGGCCGTAGTGCTCCTCGATCTTGAGGGCGTACTCGGCCAGCTGGGTGACTTCGTCGTCGGTCAGCGACAGCAGCGGGCGCTCGGCCTCCTCGACGTCGATGAACTCGGTGGTGCGCCCGACCCCGGCGTCGTCGGTGTAGACCATCTTGATGGCCTTGGAGCCCACGCCGCGCTTGAGGATCGCCGGGCGGCCGGCGCGCAGCGCCGGCTTGTAGACGTAGAACTCGTCGGGGTTGACGGCGCCCTGCACGACCGCCTCGCCGAGGCCGTATGACGAGGTGATGAACACGGCGTCGTCGAAGCCGGACTCCGTGTCGATCGTGAACATCACGCCCGAGGCGCCCACGTCGGAGCGGACCATCCGCTGGATGCCGGCCGACAGCGCGACGGCCTCGTGGTCGAAGTTGCTGTGCACGCGGTAGGCGATCGCCCGGTCGTTGTAGAGCGAGGCGTAGACCAGCTTGATCGCGTGGAGGACGTTGTCGATGCCCTTGATGTTGAGGAAGGTCTCCTGCTGCCCCGCGAAGCTCGCGTCGGGCAGGTCCTCGGCGGTCGCGCTGGAGCGCACCGCCCAGGAGACCTCCTCGCCGTTCTCCTCGACCAGCCGGTCGTAGCTGGCGCGGATGTCCTGCTCGAGGTCCTCCGGGAAGGGGTGGGACTCGATGGTCTCGCGGATGCTGCGGCCGACCCGGGCCAGCTCGCGCACGTCGTCGACGTCGAGGGCGCGCAGCTGGGCGTTGATGTCGTCGGCGAGCCCGCCCTCGGTCAGGAAGCGGCGGTAGGCCTCGGCCGTCGTGGCGAAGCCGTCGGGCACCTGCACCCCGGCCTTGGCCAGGTGCTGCACCATCTCGCCGAGGGAGGCGTTCTTGCCCCCGACCCGCTCGACGTCGTCGAGGCCGAGGTCGGCGAACCACTCCACGTTGCGTGTCATCTGCGGTGTCCTTCCGAGGTGCTGCTCTGGGGTCGTCGCGGCCGGGTTCAGCTGCGTGGGCGCTGGTCGAGGTTCTGCAGGATCACCGCGGCGATCTCCTCGACGGACATGTTCGCCGAGCTGACCGAGGGGATGCGGTGGGTGGCGTAGAGCGCCTCGGCCCGGCGCAGCTCGTAGCTGCACTGCGCGAGCGTGGCGTAGCGCGAGCCCGGTCGGCGCTCGCTGCGCACCTGGCTCAGCCGCTGCGGGGTCGACAACAGGCCGAAGATGCGGTCGGCGTACGGCCGGATCGGGCGGGGCAGGTCGCTGGACTCGAAGTCCTCCTCGACCAACGGGTAGTTCGCGACCTTGAGGCCGTGCTGGATCGCGAGGTACATCGACGTAGGCGTCTTGCCGCACCGGGACGGCGCGACGAGGATCAGGTCGGCCTGCTCCAGCGCGCGCAGGCTCTGCCCGTCGTCGTGCTCCATGGAGTAGTCGATGGCCTTCATCCGGGCCTCGTACGCCCGCTGGTCGGCGATGCCGTGCACGCTCCCGACGTCGTGGGCGGCGTTGACGTGCAGCACCCGCTCGACCATGTCCAGGTGCGAGCCGAACAGGTCGATGAACGCGCACACCGTCTTCATCAGCTCGGCGCGGATCTCCTCGTCGGCCACCGTGGAGAAGACCAGCGGGGTGACCGCGTCGGTCTTGGCCGCGTCGACCAGCGCCACCACCTGGCGGGCCTGCTCGACCGACTTGATGAAGGGGATCTTGCGGGTCTGGAACGACACCGTCGGGAACTGCCCGAGGATCATGTTGCCCAGCGTCTCGGCCGAGATGCCCGTGCCACCGGCCAGGAAGAACGCCGGCGTCGCCGACACCTGCTCGGCCTGGTCGGGGGTCATGAGCGGCAGTCTCCCAGGTCGCTCCCCCGCCCGTGCAGCAGGCCTGGACCTTCCTCGCCCTGCGAGACGACCGTCCCGGCCTCCGAGCACCAGCCCCCGGGGCAGTGATACTCGGCACATGGACCAGCGCGCCGCCCTCCTGCGCACCCTGCGCCGCGAGCACGGACTCACCCAGCAGCAGCTGAGCGAGCGAGCGGGCGTGTCGGTGCGCACGCTGCGCGCGCTCGAGCGCGACGAGGTGCGCGAGCCGCACCTCGCGACGCTGGAGTCGCTCGCCACCGCGCTGGCGCTGCCGCGCGGCGAGCGCGCCCGGCTGCTGCGCACCTGGGCCCAGGTCCCGATGGCTCCGTTCGAGCGGCTGTTCGCCCGGACGGGGGTCACCGACGACGAGCAGGTCAGCCGCTTCCTGGCCGAGGAGTACGGCAAGGACATCCGCTACACCCACGTCTCCAGCCGGGCCCGCATCTCCGCCTCGCGACGGATGGTCGAGTGCCGCTACCACGCGGTGATCCTGGCCCTGGAGGACGGCGTGCGCGGGACCTGCCTGATCAACGCGGCCGACCCCCTGGTGCTCCCCCGGGTCCAGCTGAGCGACGTGCACGGCTGCACCGTCGCGGGCCGCCGCGAGGTCCCGACGCTGGGGCTGGTCATCTTCGGCCTGCAGTTCGCCCGCCCGCTCCAGGAGGGCGAGTCGGCGGTCATCGACTACACCGTGCTCGAGCCCGACGACGCGGGCGAGCCCTCCCACCGGGTCCTGCGCGGCTCGCGTCGCGGCATGGCCTCGCTCGCCGTCAGCGTGGAGTTCGAGGCGCCGCCGGCTCGGCTGTGGCAGGTCACCGCGACCGCCGGTCGCGAGGAGGTGACCGGCGCGGTCAGTCGCGAGCGCGAGCCCCTCGTCCAGCTGGCGCTGAAGGACGTGCCGCCCGGGTCGTACGGCTTCGCCTGGGACTGGGAGGAGCCCGGCACCTGACGCGGGGGCCGGCGCGAGCGGCAGTCTGGCGGCAGTTTCGGCCCGCAGGGTTGCCGTCGCGGTCCTCGCTCCCGAAGGCTGGTCCGCGGGCGCGCCCAGGGGTGGAGACCTGCGGGTCGGTCGCGCTCACGAGGCGCACCGGCGGCGCGCTCCCGTGAGGGGAGGGGGGACGCACCGCTGGTGCGCCGCCTGCGTCAGAAGATGGCCTCGACCCACTCGGGGCGATCGACGAACGGGTTGCGGTTGCCCTGGATCGCGTAGACCGTCTCGTTGCGCCGCTGCTCGAACGCGTCCGGCGGGTCCTGCGCGCTCCACGCGACCAGCACCGAGACCCGGCCGTGGTAGGGCGCCGACCCGTTGTTGACCTGGTCGTTGACCTCCAGGTCGGGCGCCCCGTCGTCCCCGTCGTAGCGCACGGCCATGTAGAGGATCATCCGTGCCACGTCTCCCTTGACCGCGTCGCGCGGCTCCCAGGAGTCACCGTCGGCGTAGTTGCCCGGCGCCTCGTCGTTCTGCGTGCCGCCGTTGTCGAAGTCGAGGTTGCCGCGGTCGGCGTTGACCGTCACGTCGGTCGGCCGCAGGTGGTGCAGGTCGGTGCCGGGCCCGGGAGTCGTGCCGAAGTCGCCGTGGCTCTTGGCCCAGACGTGCTCGCGGTTCCAGTTGTCGACGTCTCCCCCGTTGTTCGTCTTCGGGGTCGACCTGCCCGTGTAGAGCTCGATGACGTTGTTCGGGTTGGCCGGGTCCTCGTCGGTGCGGCGCAGCGCGTCCCAGACCTGGTCGTACGTCAGCACGGACTGGGTGCTGACGATGTCGTTGAGCTTGTTCTTCAGGGGCAGACCGGTCAGGCCCTCGGTGCCGGCGTAGTAGTCGGCGACGCTGACGGCCGCCGGGGGCGAGGTCGCCGCGCTGGCCGGGCCGGCGGTCCAGGTCGGGGTGGTGGCGGCGAGTGCGGCGACGCCGACCACGGCGAGCGCGCGACGGGCGCTGGTGAGCATGGGGCTCCTCCGGAGGGGGGACGGACGAGCCCCATGCTGCTCGCGCGTCGGTCAGGCCCGGGTGAACGCAGGTTCAAGACTTGCTCAAGCCTGCGCGCTCGGGCCGCGCCAACCCCTTCCCCAGCGCCCGCCTCGCGGCCGCCGCCGCCCTCGGCTCGGTGGACGCCCTCGGCTCAGCCGGCGCTGAGCTTCTCGGCCGCCGCGAGCAGCACGCAGGTCGTGACGACCGCCATCGCCGACTCGACCTCGGCGAGCGGCGGCAGGGTCGGCGCGAGCCGGATGTTGGTGTCGTCGGGGTCGTTGCCGTAGGGGAACGACGCGCCCGCCGGCGTCAGCGCGACCCCGGCGTCCTTGGCCAGCTCGACCACGCGACCGGCCGTGCCGGGCAGCACGTCGAGGCTCACGAAGTAGCCACCCTCCGGCGTGGTCCAGCGCGCGACGCCGGAGTCGCCGAGGTCGTCGCTCAGGATGCGCTCGACCGCGTCGAACTTGGGCTTGATGATCTCGCGGTGCTTGGCCATGTGGGCGCGCACGCCGTCGGCGTCGCCGAAGAACTGCGCGTGCCGCAGCTGGTTGACCTTGTCGGGGCCGATCGAGCTCTTGCCGAGGTGGCCGGTGAACCACTTCACGGTCTCCGGCGACCCGGCCAGGAAGGCGACGCCCGCCCCGGCGAAGGTGATCTTGCTGGTCGAGGCGAACACGACCGGCCGGTGCGGGTTGCCCGCGGCCGACGCCAGCGACAGCACGTCGGCCGACTTGGTCTCGTCCTCGGTCAGGTGGTGCAGCGCGTAGGCGTTGTCCCACAGGATCTTGAAGTCCGGCGCGGCGGTCGGCATGGCGGTCAGCTCCGCCGCGACCTCCTGGCTGCAGGTGATCCCGGTGGGGTTGCCGTAGGTCGGGACCAGCCACATCCCCTTGACCGACGGGTCGTCGGCGACCAGCCGGCGTACGGCCTCGACGTCGGGACCGTCGGCGTTCATCGGGACGGTGATCATCTCGATGCCGAGCGACTCCAGCAGCGCGAAGTGGCGGTCGTAGCCGGGCACCGGGCAGACGAAGGTCACCTTCTCCTCCTGCAGCCAGGGCCGCTCGGAGTCGACGCCGCCGTGCAGCAGCAGGTTCTTCAGGGTGTCGGCCATCATCGTCAGGCTGCTGTTGCCGCCCGCGACGAGCTGGCGGGGCTCGACGCCGAGCAGCTCGGCGAAGATCTCGCGCAGCTCGGGCAGGCCCGCGAGCCCGCCGTAGTTGCGCACGTCGGTGCCGTCGGCCGCGGTGTGCCCCTGCGGCAGCCGCATCAGCTCCTCCGACAGGTCCAGCTGCTCGCTCGACGGCTTGCCGCGCGTGAGGTCGAGCGTCAGCCCCTGCTCGCGGATCCGGTCGTACGCCGTGCGCTGGGTCGCGAGCGCGTCGGCGAGTTCGGCGGCGGACAGGTCGGCAAGAGCCACGGGACGTCTCCTTGGTTCAGACGGGCGGTCCCTCGATTGTCGCAGGGGCCGCGGGCCTCGCTCCCGGGCGTCTCACCGGCGTCGCCGGCCCCGCGCAGAAGTCGATGGAACCGTTCGCAGCTGCAAACACTCATACCGGCGTTCCGTGTTCACGATCGCAAAGGACGCCCGCCATGCGCACCTCCCGCACCACCGCCTCGCTCGCCCTCGCCGCGAGCCTCGCCCTCGGGCTGACCGCCTGCCAGGGGGACGACGCGCCGGACACCATCACCGACTACGCGCCGCCCACGACCACCTCGTCGAGCGCGGCCCCGTCCGGACCGTCCAGCACCTCCGGACCCAGCACGGCCCCCGGCTCCAGCACCGCGACCCCGAGCTCCGCCGGCACCGGCGCGACCACCCCGCCGGCGGACAACCCCGGCCCGCCCGCGACGGGCGGCGCCTCCCCCGAGGCGCCGGTGAAGCACGGCGAGCTCGCGCCGGACACGACGGTGAACGCCACCCTCGGCAACCTGGGACCGGGCCCGGCGACCCGGGTCACGGTGGAGCGGCTCGGGGCGTACAGCTCCGGCAGCAGCTCGACGACCAACCTCTATGCCGTGCTGCGCGCGACCTCCACCGAGCGGGGCACCGTGACCGTGCAGTTCGTGCTGCGCGACGCCCGCGGCGACGTGGTCGCCATCCAGGACGAGCAGGTGCCCGTCGCCGGCCTGACCGACGAGATCAAGGTGCTCGCGTCCAGCAAGACGCTCAGCGGCGCGGAGACGTCGGCCACCCGGGTCTCGCTGCGCATCAAGGACAACCAGCCCGACGACTACGCGACGGTCGCCGAGGTCGACCCGTCGTTCTCGTTCGGACAGACCGACTCCGGCACGCCGAAGGTCAGCGGCCGCTACCGCACGGTCGGCAAGGGGTCGGCGAACCTGCTGTCGGTCGTGTGCTCCGACGCCTCGGGCCGCACGCTGACCGACAGCGGCGTCGGCGAGGAGAAGGACGCGCCGGGGTGGTCCACGTTCGAGCTGTCGCTCGACGACGCGCCCACCGGGTTCCGCCCCACCCGCTGCTGGGTCGGTCACTGAGCCACCGCCCGCACCCGGCTCCGCCCACCTCGCACCCTCCCGGCGAGGTGGGCGGCCAGGTGCCCGGCGGCCAGCAGGCCGGCGAGCGCGGCCGCCGCGCCCCACAGCAGCTGCGGCCCGCGCTCGAGCAGCGGGGCACCGACCAGCGGAGCCAGCACCGCCGCGACACCCCAGGACAGGCCGTACGTCGTCATCACCGCCGCCTCGTCGCCCGGCCGGGCCATCCCGGCCGCGACCGCCTGCTGCGTCCCGAGCAGCAGCGACCCGCTCGCCCCCTCCAGGGTCGCCCCGACGAGCAGCCCGGTCACCGTGCCCGTCGCCCACAGCGCGAGCCCGCCGGCGAGCACGACGTAGCCGGCGACGAGCAGCAGCGCTGGTCGGACGCGCGTCTCCAGGTGCGCCACGGCCCGCTGGGCGAGCACCGCGAAGCCGGCGACGACCGCGAGCAGCCACCCGGCGTACGCCGTCGGATGGCCCGCGCGCACGACGGCCAGCGGGAAGAAGAAGACGACGACCATCACGAGCGTGCCGTAGACGGCGCCGACCCCGGTCCAGGCGAGCAGCCGCGGGGACAGCGAGCGCCGCCAGGAGCGGCCCGGCTCGCGCGGGGGCCGGACGTCGACGAGCAGCACGGCCACGACGGCCGCCGCCGCGGGACTCGTGATCGCGTCGACGCCGAACAGCCAGGCGACGCCGAACGGCGCGACGAGCCCGGCGACCGCGCCGGCCAGCACCCCGGCGACCGACATCGCCGCCGACAGCAGCGCGAACCCCGACGCGCGCCGCTCGGCCGGCACCTGCTCGGCGACGAAGCCCTGGGTGGCCGGCTCGATGATCTCCTGGGCCAGCCCCAGCAGCACCGCGCCCAGCACCACCGTCGCCACGCTGCCGGCGAGGGCCACCACCGCCTGGGCGAGCGCGCAGGCGAGCAGGCCGACGACCAGCGTGCGCCGTGAGCCGATGCGGTGGGCCAGCACCCCGCCGAGCACGCGTGAGGGGATCGTGCACAGCCCGAAGATCGCGAGCACCGGCCCGACGAGCGACATCGGGGCGCCCAGGTCGACGCTCAGCCGGGCGCCGAGGAAGCCCATCGAGAAGCCGCCGAGCCGGTTGACCACGCGGGCGACCACCAGCGGGAGCAGCATTCGCGTGGTGCCGCCGCGCGACCGGCTCGTGACTGTCGTACGCTCGTTGTCCAGTGACATGACCCGGAGGCTAGATGACTACTGAAATGCACTTCAACAGTCACGTTCGACGCATTATCGGCGCGACCGTGGCCCTGGTGAACGCCCTGTCCCCCGGGGAGGACGGCGGACGAGCCGTGGCCGAGCCCGCGGGCGCGCCGCTGCGCGACGCCGTGCGCGTGGCGCTGACCGCGGCGGGCTACGACAGCTCGCCGACGCAGCAGCAGGCGCAGTCGCTGCTGCCGCACGTGCGCCGGGCCCGCTCGGTCTTCGGCCAGCTCGACGGCGACGACCTCGCGGGGGCCGCCGAGCTGGTGAACCGGATGCTGCGCGACACCCGCGCCCGCCCCGAGCTGGACCTGCGCCCCGACGGCGGCTACGGCCTGCACTTCCACGGCCCCGACGACAGCTTCGAGCGCGGCTGGGCCGCCGGCATCGCCGCGGGCCTGGCCATGGCGATCGGCGGCGACCTCGGCAGCCGCCTGGGGGTGTGCGCGGCGCCGGCCTGCGACCGGGTCTACGTCGACCTGTCCAAGAACGCCCACCGCCGGTTCTGCTCGACCCGCTGCCAGAACCGGGTCAAGGCCGCGGCCCACCGCGCGCGCCGACGTTGACGGCACACCGGTCACTGCTGTCACGCACGTCACGCGTACCCGCAGGGGTGAAATTCTGCGAAAAGCCTTTCCCAGTAGGCCCCCCACGCGGTCCTATGAGGGGTGGTCCACACCGAGGGAGGTCTCATGCGCCGACGTGCTCGCGCCGCGACCGCTGCCGCCGCGGCAGCGCTGGCGCTGACCCCTGCGCTCGCGGGATGCGCCGACGACGAGCCGCGCCCGCCCAACCAGATCGTCGTCTGGAGCCTGGAGGCCCAGACCGACCGCATCGCCGCGCAGCGCGCGATGCTCGCGGGCTTCACCCGCAGCACCGGTGTCAGCGCCGAGCTGGTCGCCGTCGACGAGGCCCAGCTGCCGCAGCTCATCGCGAGCGCCGCGCAGACCGGTGACCTTCCGGACGTCGTCGGCGGCCTGCCGCTCGGCTACGTCCGCCAGCTCGACCGGTTCGACGTGCTCGACCGCCCGGCCGCGACCGAGGTGATGAACCAGCTCGGCCGCGACACCTTCGCCCCGCGCACCGTGCAGATGACCAGCGAGGGCCAGGAGTCGCTCGCGGTCCCCTCCGACGGGTGGGCGCAGGTGCTGGTCTATCGCAAGGACCTGTTCCGGCAGGCCGGGCTCCAGCCACCGACGACGTACGACAACCTCGTGCGCGCCGCGCGCACCCTCACCCGCGACAAGCAGTTCGGCATCACGCTCAGCACCGACCCGGCCGACGTGTTCACCCAGCAGTCGTTCGAGTCGCTCGCGCTCGGCAACGACTGCCAGCTGGTCGACCGCGCGGGCGCCGTGCAGATCACCGACCCGCCCTGCGAGCGGACCTGGTCGACGTACGACCAGCTCGCCCGCTCCTTCTCCCCCGACGGCCGGCAGGACGTCGACACCACCCGGGCCAGCTACTTCTCGGGCCAGTCGGCGATGGTCCTGTGGTCCACGTTCATCCTCGACGAGCTCGCCGGGCTGCGCAACGACGCGCTGCCCACCTGCGGACCGTGCCAGCGCGACCGGACGTGGCTGGCCAAGAACAGCGGCGTCGTCACCGCGGTCAACGGTCCCGACGGCACCGGCGCCGGCGGCTTCGGCGAGGTCGCGTCGTGGGCGGTGATCAAGGGCCAGAACACCACCGGCGCCAAGCGGCTCATCAGCTACGCCCTCGGTGACGGCTACACCCAGTGGATGGGCATGGCGCCGGAGGGCAAGTTCCCGGCCCGGCTCGGCCCGACCCCCGGGTCGCAGGCGTACGTCCAGGCATGGCGGCGTCTGCCCTCGGGCGTCGACACCAAGCGCCGCCTCGACGCGGTCTACGACCCGCAGACGATGAACGCCATCTCCGGGGTCTGGACCAACCTCAACCGGTGGGCCATCCCCCAGGGGCAGGGCTCGATCCTCGGCCCCGTCTCGGCCGAGCTGCCGATCTCCAAGGCGGTGGCCGGCATGGCGAACGGCTCCATGACCCCCACCGGCGCGGCGCGCGAGGCGCGCGACGCCGTCGACGAGATCGCCACGTCGGGCAGCTGAGGAGGACTGCGATGCCTGCGACCACCGCCTCGGACCCGACACCCGAGGTCCCCACCACCCCGGCCGCGCCGCGCGGCACGGACAACGACCGCGAGCGCACGTTCAGCCGCAGCCGCAAGGACAACCGCGACGGGCTGCTGATGGTCTCCCCGACCGTCATCGTCGTCATCGCGGTCGTCGTGATCCCCGTGCTGTGGAACGTGCTCATCGCCTTCCAGGACCTGTCGTTCCTGCAGATCCGCGAGGCCAGCCCGTTCCGCCCGCTCACCCTCGACAACTTCCGCGAGGTGCTCGGCGCCCGGGGCTTCTGGAGCTCGATGCTGACCACGGTGGTCTACAGCGTCGCCTCGACCGTCGGCTCCATCGCGCTCGGTCTGCTGGCCGCCCTGGCCCTGCGCGACGCCTTCCCCGGCCGCGGGCTGGTGCGCTCGGCGATGCTGCTGCCCTACGTCGCCCCGGTCGTGGCCGTCGCCTTCGTCTGGCAGGTCATGCTCAACACGCAGTACGGCGTCGCCAACGTCTGGGGCCAGCGCTTCCTCGGCTGGGACCAGGCCAAGGACTTCCTCGGCGTCGAGCCGCTGGCGCTGCTGACCGTGATCGCGTTCGAGATCTGGCGCTACTTCCCGTTCGCGTTCATGTTCCTGCTCGCCCGGCTGCAGGCGATCCCGCGCGACATCACCGAGGCGGCCATCGTCGACGGCGCGACGCCCTGGCAGCGCTTCCGGCACATCCTGCTGCCGCAGCTGGCCTCGGTCATCGCGCTGCTCGCGGTGCTGCGCCTGATCATGACGTTCAACAAGTTCGACGACGTCTACCTGCTCACCGGCGGCACCGCCGGCACCGAGGTCGCCGCCGTCCGGGTGTACGACTACCTCACCGGCCGGTTCGACGCCGGCGCCGCGGCCGCCCAGGCGGTCGTGCTGTCGCTGGTGATGGTGGTCTTCCTGCTGCTCTACCTGAAGTGGCTCAACCGCACGGAGCGGGAGGACGCATGAACCGCCACGCCCTGCAGAACCGCGTCTTCGGCATCGGTCGCTGGGTCGTCATCGCCGGCCTGGTCGTGATCACGGTCTTCCCGTTCCTGTACATGGTGCTGCTGTCGTTCGTCCCCATCGACGAGCTGCTGAAGAACCCCGGCCGGCTCTGGTACGACACCAAGGTCTTCACCACCCAGACCTACCGCGACGTGCTCGCCCCCGAGGACGAGGGCGGCCAGGGCTTCCTGGGCTTCATGCGCAACTCGCTCGAGGTCGCGCTGCTCGCGATGGTGCTGACGATGATCGTGTCGGTCCTCGGTGCGTACGCCGTCGCCCGGCTCGACTTCTTCGGTCGCCGCACGGTGAGCGCGCTGTTCCTGTCGGTCTACCTGTTCCCGGTCATCGTGCTCGCGATCCCGCTGGTGATCGGGTTCAGCAAGCTCGGCCTCGCCGGCTCGCTCGTCGGGCTGATGCTCGTCTACGTCGTGCAGACCGTGCCGATCGCGATCCACATGCTGCGCAACTACTTCGAGACCATCCCGGTCAGCATCGAGGAGTCCGCAGCGATCGACGGCGCCAGCCGCGCCCAGACGCTGCTGCGCATCACGCTGCCGCTGTCGCTGCCGTCGATCATGTCGACCGCGCTGTTCGTGTTCATGATCGCCTGGAACGAGTTCCTCTTCGCGCTGCTGTTCCTGGCCGCCAAGCGCGAGGACTGGACGGTCTCCCTGGGCCTGTCGCAGCTGTCCAACGGCATCGAGGTCCCCAAGACCGTCCTCATGGCCGGCTCGGTCATCCTCACCGTGCCGATCATCGTGCTCTACGGCATCGCCGAGCGCTGGCTCACCGAGGGCCTCACCAGCGGCGCCGACAAGGGCTGACCACCCCGCACCCCCGGGCGGACCACCGCTGACCCGGCGAGGACGTACGCCCTCGCGGACCACCGCCGACCCGTGCGCCCCACCGCACCCCCGGGCGGACCACCGCCACCCCGGCGAGGACGTACGCCCTCGCGGACCACCGCCCAACCGTGCGCCCCACCGCACCCCCCGCCGGACCACCGCCGCACCGTGCGCCGCCCAACCGCCCGTACGCCCTCGCGGACCACCGCCGACCCGTGCGCCCCACCGCACCCCCCGCCGGACCACCGCCGCACCGTGCGCTGCCCAACCGCCCGTACGCCCTCGCGGACCACCGCCGACCCGTGCGCCCCACCGCACCCCCCGCCGGACCACCGCCGACCCGTGCGCCGCCCGTGCGCAGGCATGCGAAAGGCCCCGGGCCGAAGCCCGGGGCCTTGCGCGTGCAGCTAGTGCGTCAGCAGATCGTCACTTGATGATCTTGGTGACGCGGCCGGCGCCGACGGTGCGGCCACCCTCGCGGATCGCGAAGCGCAGGCCGTCCTCCATGGCGACAGGCTGGATGAGCTCGACGGTCATCTCGGTGTTGTCGCCCGGCATGACCATCTCGGTGCCCTCGGGGAGGTGCACGACGCCGGTCACGTCGGTGGTGCGGAAGTAGAACTGCGGGCGGTAGTTGTCGTAGAACGGCGTGTGACGGCCACCCTCGTCCTTGCCCAGGATGTAGACCTGCGCCTCGAACTCGGTGTGCGGGGTGATCGAACCCGGCTTCACGACGACCTGGCCGCGCTCGACGTCCTCACGCTTGGTGCCGCGCAGCAGCAGGCCGACGTTCTCGCCCGCACGACCCTCGTCGAGCAGCTTGCGGAACATCTCGATGCCGGTAACCGTGGTGGTCTGCTTCTCCGGGCGGATGCCGACGATCTCGACCTCCTGGTTCACGTTCAGCACACCGCGCTCGATGCGGCCGGTGACGACGGTGCCACGACCGGTGATCGTGAAGACGTCCTCGATCGGCATCAGGAACGGCTTGTCGGTGTCGCGCACCGGGTCCGGGATCGACTCGTCGACCGCGTCCATCAGGTCCTCGACCGACTTGACCCACTCGGCGTCGCCCTCGAGCGCCTTGAGCGCCGAGACCTTCACGACCGGGGCGTTGTCGCCGTCGAACTCCTGGCTGGACAGCAGCTCACGGACCTCCATCTCGACGAGCTCGAGGATCTCCTCGTCGTCGACCATGTCGGCCTTGTTCAGCGCCACCAGGATGTAGGGCACACCGACCTGACGCGCGAGCAGCACGTGCTCACGGGTCTGCGGCATCGGGCCGTCGGTGGCGGCGACCACGAGGATCGCGCCGTCCATCTGAGCCGCACCGGTGATCATGTTCTTCACGTAGTCGGCGTGACCCGGGGCGTCGACGTGGGCGTAGTGCCGCTTGTCGGTCTCGTACTCCTGGTGCGAGACGTTGATGGTGATACCGCGCTGACGCTCCTCGGGAGCGTTGTCGATGTCAGCGAACGCCGCAGCCTTGTTCAACTGCGGGAACTTGTCCGCCAGAACCTTGGTGATGGCAGCGGTCAGCGTCGTCTTGCCGTGGTCGACGTGACCGATCGTGCCGATGTTGACGTGCGGCTTGGTCCGCTCGAACTTGGCCTTAGCCACTGGGGTCCTCCTTCAAGGACGTGCTTGCGGCGCCGGGGCGGCGCCGGTTGGGTTTCTCTTTCCTTACCGGTGGGCTGACGCGAGGATACGCGTCACTCGCCCCGGATCTTCTTGATGATCTCCTCGGCGACGTTCCGGGGAACCTCGGCGTAGGAGTCGAACTGCATCGTGTAGTTCGCACGACCCTGCGTCTTGGAACGCAGGTCGCCGACGTACCCGAACATCTCCGACAGCGGGACGAGGCCGCGGACGACCTTGGCACCGCTGATGTCCTCCATGGCCTGGATCTGGCCACGGCGGGAGTTGATGTCGCCGATGACGTCGCCCATGTAGTCCTCGGGCGTGCGCACCTCGACCGCCATCATCGGCTCGAGCAGCACCGGGTCGGCCTTGCGGACGGCCTCCTTGAGCGCCATCGAACCGGCGATCTTGAACGCCATCTCCGAGGAGTCGACGTCGTGGTAGGCGCCGTCGAGCAGCGTGGCCTTCAGGCCCACCAGCGGGTAGCCGGCGAGCACACCCAGCTGCATGGCCTCCTGGATGCCGTGGTCGACCGAGGGGATGTACTCCCGCGGGATGCGACCACCGGTGACCTTGTTCTCGAACTCGTACAGCTCACCCTCGGTGGTCTCCAGCGGCTCGAAGGTGATCTGCACCTTCGCGAACTGGCCGGACCCACCGGTCTGCTTCTTGTGGGTGTAGTCGTACTTCTCGACCGGGCGACGGATCGTCTCGCGGTAGGCGACCTGCGGCGCACCGACGTTGGCCTCGACCTTGAACTCCCGCTTCATGCGGTCGACCAGGATGTCGAGGTGGAGCTCGCCCATGCCGCCGATGACGGTCTGGCCGGTCTCCTCGTCGAGGCGGACGGTGAAGGTCGGGTCCTCCTGCGCCAGGCGCTGGATGGCCGTGCCGAGCTTCTCCTGGTCGCCCTTGGTCTTGGGCTCGATCGCCACGTGGATGACCGGCTCCGGGAAGGTCATCGACTCGAGGATGATCTGCTCGTTCAGGTCGGACAGGGTGTCACCGGTGGTGGTGTCCTTCAGTCCGATGACCGCGTAGATGTGACCCGCCGAGGCCTTGTCGACCGGGTTCTCCTTGTTGGCGTGCATCTGGAACAGCTTGCCCAGACGCTCCTTCTTGCCCTTGGTCGCGTTCATGACCTGCGAGCCGGCGGTGATCTGGCCGGAGTAGACCCGGATGTAGGTCAGCGTGCCGTAGAAGGGGTGAGCCGCGATCTTGAACGCCAGCGCCGCGAACGGCTCCTCGGCGTCCGCGTTGCGGTGGATCACCGTCTCCTCGTCACCGGGCTGGTGGCCGTCGGCGCCGTTGACGTCGATCGGGCTCGGGAGGTAGTCGATGACCGCGTCGAGCAGGGGCTGCACGCCCTTGTTCTTGAACGCGGTGCCGCAGAAGACCGGGTTGACCTCGTTGGCGAGGGTCAGCTTGCGCACACCCTGCTTGATCTCGTCCTCGGTCAGCTCCTCGCCACCGAGGTACTTCTCGAGGAGCTCCTCGTCGGCCTCGGCGACCTTCTCGATCAGGTGGTTGCGGTACTCCTCGGCCTTGGCCTGCAGGTCCGCGGGGATCTCCTCGGTGGCGTACTCCTCACCGAGCTTGGTCTCGCCGCGCCAGGTCAGCGCCTTCATCGAGATGAGGTCGACGACGCCCTCGAAGTCGGACTCGGCACCGATCGGCAGCTGCATGACCAGCGGGGTCGCGCCGAGGCGGTCGACCATCGTCTGCACGGAGAAGTAGAAGTCCGCGCCCATCTTGTCCATCTTGTTGATGAAGCACATGCGCGGGACGCCGTACTTGTCGGCCTGACGCCACACGGTCTCCGACTGCGGCTCGACACCCTCCTTGCCGTCGAAGACGGCGACGGCGCCGTCGAGGACGCGCAGGTTGCGCTCGACCTCGACGGTGAAGTCGACGTGGCCGGGCGTGTCGATCAGGTTGATCTGGTAGCCCTTCCAGAACGAGGTGACGGCGGCGGAGGTGATGGTGATCCCCCGCTCCTTCTCCTGCTCCATCCAGTCGGTGGTCGAGGCGCCGTCGTGCGTCTCGCCCATCTTGTGGTTGACGCCGGTGTAGAACAGGATCCGCTCGGTCGTCGTGGTCTTGCCGGCGTCGATGTGCGCCATGATCCCGATGTTGCGGACCTTGTTGAGGTCAGTCAGCACGTCCTGTGCCACAGGAGTCTCTTCTCGTCTCTCGTGAGTTCGTCAGTATCGAACAGCGGTGGAACCGCTGCGTTGGTGCGTCGCGACCGGCGGGCCGGTCGCGACGCACCGACGGGTCACCAGCGGTAGTGCGCGAAGGCCCGGTTGGACTCGGCCATCTTGTGGGTGTCCTCACGACGCTTGACCGCGGCACCCAGGCCGTTGCTCGCGTCGAGGATCTCGTTCATCAGGCGCTCGGTCATCGTCTTCTCGCGGCGCTGCCGGGAGTAGCCGACCAGCCAGCGCAGCGACAGGGTCACCGCACGGTTGGGCTTGACCTCGACCGGGACCTGGTAGGTCGCACCACCGACGCGGCGGGACTTGACCTCCAGGGCGGGCTTGACGTTGTCGAGCGCGCGCTTGAGCGTGACGACCGGGTCGGTGCCGGTCTTCTCGCGGCAGCCCTCGAGGGCGCCGTAGACGATGCGCTCAGCGGTCGACTTCTTGCCGTCGAGCAGGATCTTGTTGACCAGCTGGGTGACCAGCGGCGAGCCGTAGACCGGGTCGACGACCAGGGGGCGCTTCGGAGCGGGGCCCTTGCGAGGCATTACTTCTTCTCCTTCTTCGCGCCGTAACGGCTACGGGCCTGCTGGCGGCCCTTGACACCCTGGGTGTCGAGCGAGCCGCGGATGATCTTGTAGCGCACACCCGGCAGGTCCTTCACACGACCGCCGCGCACGAGCACGATCGAGTGCTCCTGCAGGTTGTGGCCCACACCCGGGATGTAAGCGGTGACCTCGATGCCCGAGGTCAGCTTCACGCGCGCGACCTTGCGCAGCGCGGAGTTCGGCTTCTTCGGGGTGGTGGTGTAGACGCGGGTGCACACGCCGCGTCGCTGGGGGCTGCCCTTAAGAGCCGGGGTGGAGACCTTGCTGGCCTTGTCCTGGCGACCCTTGCGGACGAGCTGGTTGATGGTAGGCAACCTGTTCTCCGACCTTGTCGTTTCGTCTTGTCTGCCGGCGACAGGCGCGTACGCCGTCGTCGAGCTCCTTGGTTGGTCCGGCTTCCCATCCGACCCACGCGGTCGGGTGTGTCAGCTGGCGCCCTCCCCTGCACTTCCGGCAGGAACAACTCCTGCGGATGCCCGGCGGGGGCGTGTGGGGGCCTGATGCCCGCGAACCGTCGCGCCGAGCATCGGGCGATCTATCGGGGCAGGGCAGAGCCCACGCACGAGGATCAAGCGTACCGGCGCGCCGACACGCCGCCAAATCCGTACACCTGCTACAACGCCGCGCGGCGCAGCTCCCTTCCCGGGAGCTGCGCCGCACGGTCGTTGCTTCGCTACGCGCTTCGTCAGCCGTCGGACCTTCTCGACGGCCTCCTCGCACTCCGCTCCGGCCGGGTGCCTCGCAAGCTCGACCCCCAACCTTCGCTACGCGCTTCGTCAGCCGTCGGAGAACCCGAGGCTCGCGTCGTCCAGCCGCACGGCCTCGCCGCTGCCCGGGCCGAAGACCGGGTAGTCGTAGGCCTGGTAGTCGGGCAGGGCGTACAGCGCCGCCTTGGCCTCCTCGGTGGGCTCGACCGTGACGTTGCGGTAACGCGTCAGGCCGGTGCCCGCCGGGATGAGCTTTCCGAGGATGACGTTCTCCTTCAGGCCCAGCAGCGGGTCGCTCTTGGCGTGCATCGCCGCCTCGGTGAGCACCCGGGTCGTCTCCTGGAAGGAGGCGGCCGAGAGCCACGAGTCGGTGGCGAGCGACGCCTTGGTGATCCCGAGCAGGTCGGGGCGACCCGACGCCGGCCGGCCGCCCTCGGCGACCGCGCGGCGCGACTCGTCCTCGAAGCGCGAACGCTCCGCGAGCTCACCGGGCAGCAGCTCGGTGTCGCCGGCCTCGATGATCGTCACGCGGCGCAGCATCTGCCGCACGATGACCTCGATGTGCTTGTCGTGGATCGACACACCCTGCTGGCGGTAGACGCTCTGCACCTCGTCGACGAGGTGCTTCTGCACCGCGCGCGGGCCGAGGATGCGCAGCACCTGCTTCGGGTCGATCGCACCCTGCACCAGCAGCGTGCCGACCTCGACGTGCTGACCGTCCTCGATCAGCATGCGCGCGCGCTTGCTGACCGGGTAGGCGTGCTCCTCGGAGCCGTCGTCCGGGGTGAGCAGGATGCGACGAGCCTTGTCGGTCTCCTCGATCTGCACCCGGCCGCTGGCCTCGGCGATCGGCGCCACACCCTTGGGCGTGCGGGCCTCGAACAGCTCGACCACACGCGGCAGACCCTGGGTGATGTCGTCACCCGCGGCACCACCGGTGTGGAAGGTGCGCATGGTCAGCTGCGTGCCGGGCTCACCGATCGACTGGGCCGCGATGATGCCGACGGCCTCACCGATGTCGACCAGCTTGCCGGTGGCCAGGCTGCGGCCGTAGCACTTGGCGCAGGTGCCGACGCGCGACTCGCAGGTCAGGACCGAACGGACCTTGACCTCCTCGACGCCCGCGGCGACCAGCTTGTCCAGGTTGACGTCGCCCAGGTCGGCACCGGCCGCGGCCAGCACCTCCCCGTCCACCTCCACGTCGGAGGCGAGCGTCCGCGCGTAGACCGAGGTCTCGACGTCCTCGTGCTCGACGAGCTCGCCGTCGGCGTTGCGCTGCGCGATCGGCAGCGTCAGGCCGCGCTCGGTGCCGCAGTCGTCCTCACGGATGATGACGTCCTGCGACACGTCGACCAGACGACGCGTGAGGTAACCCGAGTCGGCCGTCCGCAGAGCGGTGTCGGCCAGACCCTTGCGGGTGCCGTGCGTGGAGATGAAGAACTCCAGCACGGACAGGCCCTCACGGAAGTTCGCCTTGATCGGGCGCGGGATGATCTCGCCCTTCGGGTTGGCCATGAGGCCACGCATGCCGGCCAGCTGGCGCAGCTGGAACCAGTTACCACGCGCACCCGAGGAGACCATCCGGTAGATGGGGTTCTTCTTGGGGAAGTTCTCCTCCATCGCCTTGGAGACGTCGTTGGCCGCCTGGGTCCAGATCTCGATGAGCTCCTGACGGCGCTCGTCGTCGGTGATCAGACCGCGGTCGAACTGCTGCTGGACCTTGGCCGCCTTGGTCTCGTAGCCGGCCAGGATCTCGGTCTTGTCCGGCATGACGACGTCGGCGATGGACACGGTCGTGCCCGAGCGGGTGGCCCAGTAGAAACCGGCCTCCTTGAGCGCGTCCAGCGACGCCGCGACCTGCACCTTGCTGTAGCGCTCGGCGAGGTCGTTGACGATCGCCGACAGACCCTTCTTGTCGACGGGCACGTTCACGAAGGCGTAGTCCTCCGGGAGCGTGTCGTTGAACAGCGCGCGACCCAGGGTGGTCTCCACCAGGGCGCTGACGGCGCGGCCGTCCTCGCCCAGCTGGGCACCCTCGGGCAGCGGAGCGTCGACCGACGGCACGAAGTCGTCGATGCGCACCTTGATCGGCGTGCCGAGCTGGATCTCGCCGGCGTCGTACGCCATCCGCGCCTCGGCGACGGACGAGAAGGCTCGACCCGTCTGCCCCTCCTCGACCTCGGACGTCAGGTGGAACAGACCCATGATCATGTCCTGGGTCGGCATGGTCACCGGACGGCCGTCGGACGGCTTGAGGATGTTGTTCGAGGACAGCATCAGGATGCGGGCCTCGGCCTGGGCCTCCGCCGACAGCGGCACGTGCACGGCCATCTGGTCACCGTCGAAGTCGGCGTTGAACGCCGAGCAGACGAGCGGGTGGATCTGGACGGCCTTGCCCTCGACCAGCTGCGGCTCGAAGGCCTGGATGCCGAGGCGGTGCAGCGTGGGCGCACGGTTGAGCAGCACCGGGTGCTCGGTGATGACCTCTTCGAGGACGTCCCACACGACCGGACGCGCGCGCTCGACCATGCGCTTGGCCGACTTGATGTTCTGCGCGTGGTCGAGGTCGACCAGACGCTTCATCACGAACGGCTTGAACAGCTCCAGGGCCATCTGCTTGGGCAGACCGCACTGGTGCAGCTTCAGCTGCGGGCCGACCACGATGACGCTACGGCCGGAGTAGTCGACGCGCTTGCCGAGCAGGTTCTGCCGGAAGCGGCCCTGCTTGCCCTTGAGCATGTCGGACAGCGACTTCAGCGCCCGGTTGCCGGGGCCGGTGACCGGACGACCGCGCCGGCCGTTGTCGAACAGCGCGTCGACCGACTCCTGCAGCATCCGCTTCTCGTTGTTCACGATGATCTCGGGAGCCCCGAGGTCCAGCAGTCGCTTCAGACGGTTGTTGCGGTTGATGACCCGGCGGTAGAGGTCATTGAGGTCGGAGGTCGCGAAGCGGCCACCGTCGAGCTGCACCATCGGGCGCAGGTCCGGCGGGATGACCGGCACGCAGTCCAGGACCATGCCCGTGGGGCTGTTCTTGGTCTGCTGGAAGGCGGTGACGACCTTGAGCCGCTTCAGGGCGCGGGTCTTCTTCTGACCCTTGCCGGTCGCGATGATCTCGCGCAGCGACTCCGACTCGGCGTCCAGGTCGAAGGTCTCGAGACGCTTCTGCAGCGCCGCGGCGCCCATCCCGCCCTCGAAGTACAGACCGAACCGGTCGCGCATCTCGCGGTAGAGCACCTCGTCGCCCTCGAGGTCCTGGACCTTGAGGTTCTTGAAGCGGTCCCAGACCTGCTCGAGCCGCTCGACCTGCTGGTCGGCGCGCTTGCGGATCTGGTTCATCTCGCGCTCGGCGGACTCGCGCACCTTGCGGCGCGCGTCGGCCTTGGCGCCTTCCTTCTCGAGCTCGGCGAGGTCGGCCTCGAGCTTGCTCGCGCGGGTGTTCACGTCACCGTCGCGACGGTTCTCGATCTCCTTCTTCTCGACCTCGATCTGCGCCTCGAGCGAGGGCAGGTCGGCGTGCCGCTGCTCCTCGTCGACCGAGGTGATCATGTAGGCCGCGAAGTAGATGACCTTCTCGAGGTCCTTCGGCGCCAGGTCGAGCAGGTAGCCGAGCCGGCTCGGGACACCCTTGAAGTACCAGATGTGGGTGACCGGGGCGGCGAGCTCGATGTGGCCCATGCGCTCACGGCGCACGTTGGACCGGGTCACCTCGACGCCGCAGCGCTCACAGATGATGCCCTTGAAGCGGACCCGCTTGTACTTGCCGCAGTAGCACTCCCAGTCCCGGGTGGGGCCGAAGATCTTCTCGCAGAAGAGGCCGTCCTTCTCGGGCTTGAGGGTGCGGTAGTTGATGGTCTCCGGCTTCTTGACCTCGCCGTGGCTCCACTGACGGATGTCGTCGGCGGTGGCCAGGCCGATCCGAAGCTCGTCGAAGAAGTTGACGTCCAGCACGTTCGCTGTCCTTCTTTCGTGGTTCTAGAAGTCTGAAATCAGTTGAGTGTCAGTGATATTCGCGTTGTCGACCTCATCCCGGGCGCCGCGTCGCCGCGGCGCCCGGGCTCGAGATCAGACCTCTTCGACGCTGCTCGGCTCGCGCCGAGACAGGTCGATGCCGAGCTCTTCCGCGGCGCGGAAGACCTCCTGGTCGGAGTCGCGCAGGTCGATCGTCTGACCGTCGGAGCTGAGCACCTCGACGTTCAGGCAGAGCGACTGCATCTCCTTGATGAGCACCTTGAAGGACTCGGGGATCCCCGGCTCGGGGATGTTCTCGCCCTTCACGATCGCCTCGTAGACCTTCACCCGGCCGGTGACGTCGTCGGACTTGATCGTCAGCAGCTCCTGCAGCGCGTAGGCGGCGCCGTAGGCCTCGAGCGCCCACACCTCCATCTCGCCGAACCGCTGGCCACCGAACTGGGCCTTACCGCCCAGCGGCTGCTGCGTGATCATCGAGTACGGGCCGGTCGAGCGAGCGTGGATCTTGTCGTCGACCAGGTGGTGGAGCTTGAGGATGTACATGTAGCCGACCGCGACCGGGTCCGGGAACGGCTCGCCGGAACGCCCGTCGAACAGCCGCGCCTTGCCCGTGTTGTCGACCAGGCGCTGACCGTCACGGGTCGGCGTGGTCGAGTCGAGCAGACCGCGGATCTCCTCCTCGCGGGCGCCGTCGAAGACGGGGCTCGCGATGCGGGTGTTCGGCTCGGCCGTGCGCGCGTCCTGCGGGATGCGCGCGGCCCAGTCGGGGGTGCCCTCGATGTCCCAGCCGCGCGAGGCCGCCCAGCCCATGTGCAGCTCGAGCACCTGGCCGGGGTTCATGCGGGAGGGAACACCGAGCGGGTTCAGCACGATGTCGACCGGCGTGCCGTCCTCGAGGAACGGCATGTCCTCCACGGGCAGGATCTTGGCGATGACGCCCTTGTTGCCGTGGCGGCCGGCGAGCTTGTCGCCGTCGGTGATCTTGCGCTTGTTGGCGACGTAGACACGCACCAGCTGGTTGACGCCGGGCGGCAGCTCGTCGTCGTCCTCGCGGTCGAACACCTTGACGCCGATGACCGTGCCGGTCTCGCCGTGCGGCACCTTCATCGAGGTGTCGCGCACCTCGCGGGCCTTCTCGCCGAAGATGGCGCGCAGCAGGCGCTCCTCCGGGGTCAGCTCGGTCTCGCCCTTGGGCGTGACCTTGCCGACCAGCAGGTCGCCGTCGCGCACCTCCGCGCCGATGCGGATGATGCCGCGCTCGTCGAGGTCGGCCAGGACCTCCTCGGAGACGTTCGGGATGTCCCGGGTGATCTCCTCAGGGCCCAGCTTGGTGTCGCGGGCGTCGATCTCGTGCTCCTCGATGTGGATCGAGGACAGCACGTCGTCCTGCACGAGGCGCTGCGACAGGATGATCGCGTCCTCGTAGTTGTGGCCCTCCCACGGCATGAACGCCACGAGCAGGTTCTGCCCGAGCGCCATCTCGCCACCGTCGGTCGCGGGACCGTCGGCGATGACGGCGCCCACCTCGAGGCGGTCGCCCTCGTTCACCACGACCCGCTGGTTGTAGCAGGTGCCCTGGTTGGAGCGGGTGAACTTGGCGATGCGGTAGGTCTGGCGGGTGCCGTCGTCGGCAGCCACCGTCACCAGGTCGGCCGAGATCTCCTCGACGACGCCGGCCTTGTCGGCCCGCACGACGTCACCGGAGTCCAGCGCCGCGCGGTACTCGATGCCGGTGCCGACCAGCGGCGAGGCCGAGCGCACCAGCGGCACGGCCTGACGCTGCATGTTGGCGCCCATGAGCGCGCGGCTGGCGTCGTCGTGCTCCAGGAACGGGATCAGCGCGGTCGCCGCCGACACCATCTGGCGCGCGGAGACGTCCATGTAGTCGACCTCGTCGGCGGGGACGTCGGTCGCCTCGCCGCCCTTGGTGCGGACCAGGACCCGCTCCTCGGCGAAGTGCTGGTCGTCGGTGAGCGGCGCGTTCGCCTGGGCGATGACGTGCTCGTCCTCCTCGTCGGCGGACAGGTAGACGACCTCGTCGGTCACCTTGCCCTTGACGACCTTGCGGTAGGGAGTCTCGACGAACCCGAACGGGTTGATCCGGCCGTACGACGCCAGCGAGCCGATCAGACCGATGTTGGGACCCTCGGGGGTCTCGATCGGGCACATGCGGCCGTAGTGGCTCGGGTGGACGTCACGGACCTCCATGCCGGCGCGGTCACGGGACAGACCACCCGGGCCCAGCGCGTTGAGGCGACGCTTGTGCGTCAGCCCCGCGAGGGGGTTGTTCTGGTCCATGAACTGCGACAGCTGGCTGGTGCCGAAGAACTCCTTGATGGAGGCGACGACCGGCCGGATGTTGATCAGGGTCTGCGGCGTGATGGCCTCGACGTCCTGGGTGGTCATCCGCTCGCGCACGACGCGCTCCATCCGCGACAGGCCCGTGCGGACCTGGTTCTGGATGAGCTCGCCGACGCTGCGCAGGCGACGGTTGCCGAAGTGGTCGATGTCGTCGACCTCGACGCGCACCTCGACGTCCTCGCCGTCACGACGGCCCGGCATCGTCTCGTTGCCGGCGTGCAGCTCGACGAGGTAGCGGATCGTGGCGACGATGTCGTCGACCGACAGCGTCGACTCCGACAGCGGCTCCTCGAGGCCGAGCTTCTTGTTGATCTTGTAGCGACCGACCTTGGCCAGGTCGTACCGCTTGCCGTTGAAGTAGAGGTTGTCCAGCAGCGTCTGGGCGGCCTCCTTGGTCGGCGGCTCGCCCGGGCGCAGCTTGCGGTAGATGTCGAGCAGGGCCTCGTCCTGGCCGGCGGTGTGGTCCTTCTCGAGGGTCTGGCGCATCGACTCGAAGTCGCCGAACTCCTCCAGGATCTGCGCCTCGGTCCAGCCCAGGGCCTTCAGCAGCACGGTGACCGACTGCTTGCGCTTGCGGTCGACGCGCACGCCGACGATGTCGCGCTTGTCGATCTCGAACTCCAGCCACGCGCCGCGGCTCGGGATGACCTTGGCGGTGTAGACGTCCTTGTCGGAGGTCTTGTCGACCGACCGCTCGAAGTAGACCCCGGGGCTGCGGACCAGCTGCGAGACGACGACGCGCTCGGTGCCGTTGATCACGAAGGTGCCGCGGTCGGTCATGAGCGGGAAGTCGCCCATGAAGACCGTCTGGCTCTTGATCTCACCGGTGTTGTTGTTCATGAACTCCGCCGTGACGAACAGCGGAGCGGAGTAGGTCATGTCCTTCTCCTTGCACTCCTCGATGGAGTACTTGATGTCCTCGAACCGGTGGTCGCGGAACGAGAGGGACATCGAGCCGGAGAAGTCCTCGATCGGGGAGATCTCCTCGAAGATCTCCTCCAGACCGGAACGCTCGGGAACCGTGACCTTGCCACCGGAGTTGGCGGCGGCGACGCGCTCCTGCCAGCGCTCGTTGCCGAGCAGCCAGTCGAAGCTCTCCGTCTGGAGGGCGAGCAGGTCAGGGATCTCGAGGGGTTCGCGAATCTTCGCGAAGGACAGACGACCAGAAGCCGTCTTTGCCGAGGACAGAGTCTGAGTCGCAGTACGCGAGGCAGCCAACGAAGGGGTCCTTCCAGAGCCTTACTGAGCGGCGGGCAGCACCGCCCGGCTTCCCGGACCAGCCATCGACGTGGTTCTCAACGGACGCAGCACGAAGAGCGCCGAACATCGTCAGTGATGGCGAGAGAGGGTGAGCACAGGGCAGCGCAAAGCGACAGCATACCGAAGGGAGGGCAGCATGTCTAGTGGGCCTCCGCAGGCCCCGTGCCGTCTGTCGCGAACCGCCTCCAGCCCGGCCCTGTGCTGGTCTCGGGCGGCCTGACGATCCGCGTTGTTGCCGACGATGGTGGCCCGCCGCGGGGTCACCGGTCAAGAGGCGCGCGGCGTGTCGTGACATCCGCGGACGCGCCGTGACATCCGCGCCGGCCCACCGCGTCTGGAGGGAGAACCCGACGGACCACCCTCAGGAGGGCCACGATGAACGCCATGAGCAGTCCCCCGCGCGGGACCGGCGACCTCGACCGCCCGGACGACGCGCTGGCGCAGCAGCTGCAGCAGGCGTACGACCGCGTCCGCTCTCCCCTGCCGCCGGCCGAGCGGTGGATCGACGGCGCCCTCGCCGAGGTGGCCCGCCGTCGGCGCCGGACCCGGTGGGCCACCGGCGGCGCAGCCGGTCTCGTGGCAGCCGCTGCGGCCGCCGCGCTGGTCGTCACCGCCGGCACTCCCGGCGAGCCGGCCGTGGTCCCGGCGAGCCGCCCGGCCACCGCGCCCGCGTCCCCGACCGCGGCGGCGACCGGGCTCTCGACCACCGAACGCACGCGCATCCAAGGCCTGCAGGAGTACGCCTTCGACACCGAGTTCGCGCCCGGTCGCTTCGGCCGCCTCACCCTGGCCGCCCGCGGGAAGCAGGGACTCGGGGAGGTCCCCGCGTGGGGGCTGGACTGCCAGGACGGCTCGGCTGCCGGCCCGGTCGCCGCCAGCGTGCAGCAGGTCCGCACGGGGCCTCGCGAGCTGCGCGCGTCGCTGAGCGGCTACGCCACCGGGACGGGCGCCGAGGCGTTCCGGCAGCTGATCGACAACACCGGACGCTGCCGCTGGTCGGGTGTGCGCATTCCCGTCGTCTGGGCCGGAGCAGATTCGGCGACCCATCGGTTGTGGCGGCTGGGGCCGCACCGGCTCGGCGGACCCTACGGCAGCGGCCCGGGGATCGGACCGGGCGCCGCGCTCGCGGCGGTCCGGGTGGGCGACGTGCTCGTGATGGCCGCCGGTTATGCCCCGACGCAGTCCGAGGCAGAGGCCATGGCGACCGGCGCGGCGCGGGCCACGGCGGAGGCGCAGCGACGCTCCGGCTTCGGCCCCACGCGAGGGAGACCTGCACCGGGCACCACCCCTGCGCCCGGTGCTGCCGCTGTCCCCGAGGCCAGCATGCCGCGGGCGGAGCAGCTGCCAGCCGGGTGGCGCTACCCGACGACCTCCACGGCCTTCCCCGGTGGGGCGCCGGCCGGATCGCCGTGCGAGGTCGGGACCCGCGAGACGGTGAGCTGCCCCGCCGACGGGCCGGGGGTGCCGACGACGAGCCGGCTCGCGCTGCTGGACCGGGCGACCGGCAGTGCTGGGTACGGGTCGGTGGTCATCAACGCGTTCCCCAGCGAGCAGGACGCCGCGCGGGCCGCCTCGGCCTACACCGGCCCGGACGGCGCCGACCTGCCGCGCATCCCGGGCGCCGAGCGTCGGCCGTGGCCGGGCGCCGACTCCGCCACCAGCTCGCTGTTCGCGGCCAGCGAGCCCCGGCGGGCCGGCAGGATCGAGCAGGCCATCGCCCTGATCCGGGACGGGCGGTTCCTCATCAGCGTGCACGTGCAGGTGACGGACAGCTCGCAGAGCGCGCCGGCGCTGGCCCGGCAGGTCGCCGAGACCACGGCGGCCAACCACGGGCGGCAGTCGTGATCGGCGCCGGCCCCGGCGAGGAGGAGCTGCGCGCGTTCGTCGCCGTGGTCGGTCCGCGGCTCAACGCGCTGGCCTGGTCGCTCACCGGCCACCGCCAGGACGCCGAGGACCTCGTGCAAGAGACCTTGGTGCAGGTCGTGCGCAAGTGGTCGAGGGTGCGCAGCAGCCGCCACCAGGGGGCCTACGTCAGCAGCATGATGGCCAACCTCTTCCTGTCCGGTCGGCGCCGGGCGAGCGCGCGCGAGGTGGTGTCGGACGCGGTCGTCGCCGCGCGCGTGTCGCCCGTGACCGCGCTCGAGGGCACCGAGCAGGAGCAGGGCCTGCTGCACCGGGTGGCCCGGTTGCCCGAGCGGCAGCGCGCCGTGCTGGTGCTGCGCTACCTCGAGGACTTCTCCACCGAGCAGATCGCCCAGGCCCTGTCGATGTCGCCCGGCGCGGTGCGCTCGACGACGCACCGGGCGTACGAGACCCTGCGCGGCCTCGCCGAGCAGGAGCGCTCGCCGGACGACCGGCTCGCCGCAGGCGGCTGAGCGGGCCCCGGCGGCACCTCTGGCGTGACGCCCGGCGGGTTCACCTCGTCTCCTCCTACGAAGGGCAGGTCACCACGACCCCGGGAGGGCACCATGACCAGAGTGAGCCAGCAGGCACCGCAGGACGACCTCGAACGGGCGCTGCTGCAGGCGTACGACCGGCTCGAGCCGTCGCAGCCGCCCGCGTCGGCCGTCATCGCCGGCGCCCGGCGCCGGGCCGGCCGGCTGCAGCGCCGTCGTCGCGCCTGGAGCACGGCCGGGGTGGGTGCAGCCGCCGCGGCGCTCGCCGCGAGCGTGCTGCTCGCGGGCGGCGGCGCCCCGTTGCGCCTGGACTCGCAGGTGACCGGGGTCGCGACGGCGCCGTCGATCCCGAACGACCCGGTCAGCCAGGGCGACCGGGCCGCGATCGAGGGATACCGACAGCGGCTCCTGCAGCAGCAGCGGTACGTCTTCCCCGAGGAGTTCGCGCCGGGCGACTACGACGGCGTGCGGCTGAGCGCGACGGGCACCCAGGCCAGCGGCGACGTGCCGGCGATGGGCATGAACTGCCAGGCACCGGGCGCCCAGCAGGCGCTGCAGCCGATCGCGATGTCGTTCACCGAGTCGACCAGCAGCCCGCGCCAGCTGCGCGCGATGGTGCTCGGGTTCACCACCGGCAAGGGCGCCGCCGCCCTGCAGCAGCTGCGCGACAACACCGGCTACTGCCGCTGGCCGCAGACCCCGGAGTCCCGGCCGTGGGCCGGGCAGGACGCGGCGACGCACCAGCTGTGGCGGCTGCAGCCGCACGAGCTGAACCCGCCGGCCGGCCCCCGTCAGGGCAACGACACCGACCCGCAGGCGCAGGGCATCGGCCCGGGTGCGGCCCTCGCGGTGGTGCGCGTCGGCGACGTGCTCGTGACCGCCGCCGGCTATGCCGAGAACCAGCCGCTCGCCGAACGGATCGCCACCCGCGCGGCCCTCGCGACCGCCGACCTGCAGCGCCGCTCGGGCTTCCCGCCCACCCAGGGCCGCGCGGTGCCCGGCAGCGACGAGACCACGATGAAGGACCCGTCGGCCGAGCCGGTGCCGGTCGGCCGCGAGGTCATCTCTCCCGAGCTGCTCCCCGTCGCCTCCGAGCTCCCGCAGGGCTGGTCGACGGGCGCGCCGCCCCGGGCCGGGTTCCGCGGGGGCAACCTCGCGCAGGGCGTGTGCATGACCGGCGGGGTCGCCGTCGGCACGCTGGAGACGTGCCCGCTCACCGGCGACGGGGTGCCGACGGCCACCACGTTCCGGCTGGTCACCCGCGAGCGCGCCGGCGAGCTGGACGGGGCGTACGTCGTCGTCAACGTCTTCCCGAGCGAGCAGCAGGCGCAGCGGGCGATCCTGGCCTACACCGGGCAGATCTCCGCGCCGCAGAGCGGGGCGCAGCCCGGCGCGGCCACGCCCGGCAGCGCCGAGATGCCTCGCGCGAGCTGGGCGGGCACCGACCCGGCGACCCACTTCCTCTACGTCGCGCGCGAGGACCCGCGACGGCACCGCTCGGCGGCCACCGCCGTCGTCCGGGTCGGGACGTACGTCGTCAGCACCGCGGCCGAGATCGCCTGGGACGACCCGCGGGCCAGCTACGACGAGCCGCTGGCGCCCGACCCCGCCGCGGCGGCCACGGCGCGGGACGTCGCGACCCGGCTGAGCAGCGTGACGGCCGGCAAGGTCGGCGGCGCGTCATGAGCCGCGCGACGCCGACGGACCGTGACCTCGAGGAGCTGCTGAGGACGTACGGCGGGCGGCTGAGCGCGCTCGCCTGGTCGCTCACCGGCCACCGCCAGGACGCCGAGGACCTGCTGCAGGAGACCTTCGCGCAGGCCATCCACCGGTGGGAGCGGGTCGTCGCGAGCCGGTCGGTCGGGGCCTACCTGCGCACCATGATGGTCAACCAGTTCCTGACCGGCCGTCGGCGCGCGGCCAGCCGGGAGGTCGTGTCGGACGCCGCGGTGCGCGACCACGAGGAGGCCGTGGTCGTCGACCTCGACGCCGCGTGGACGCGCGACCACCTGGTGCGGCTCGTGACCCGGCTGCCGCCGCGGCAGCGGGCGGTCGTGGTGCTGAGATACCTCGAGGAGCTGTCGGTGACCGAGACGGCCGAGGCCCTGCGGATGTCGACCGGCGCCGTGCGCAGCAACACCCATCGCGCGCTGCGCTCGCTGCGCGGCGAGCTGGAGCCGGAGGAGGACGGCGTGGTCGCGCCCGTCGCGCCCACGACGGCCTGACCCGCCCGTCCCGCGAGCCGCCTCACGAGAGCCCGCAGGAACGCGAACGGCGCGTGACCCCGACGTGGGGGTCACGCGCCGTTCGGCGTGATCTAGGAGATCAGGCTCACTTGAGCTCGACGGTGGCGCCGGCGCCCTCGAGCTGCTCCTTGGCCTTCTCGGCAGCAGCCTTGTCGACCTTCTCCAGGACGGGCTTGGGGGCGCCGTCCACGAGGTCCTTGGCCTCCTTCAGGCCGAGGGAGGTCAGCGCGCGGACCTCCTTGATGACCTGGATCTTCTTGTCACCGGCAGCGGCGAGGATGACGTCGAACTCGTCCTGCTCCTCGGCAGCACCGGCGTCGCCGCCGCCAGCGGCGGGGGCGGCACCCGCGACGGCAACCGGGGCCGCGGCGGTGACGTTGAAGGTGTCCTCGAACTGCTTCACGAACTCCGAGAGCTCGATCAGGGTCATCTCCTTGAAGGCCTCAAGGAGCTCGTCGTTGCTGAGCTTCGCCATGATGGCGTCCTTTCTGTCTGATCCGGGCGGCCGGGGCCGCTCGGTGCCGTGAGTGGCGTGGGTTCTGGCTGGGTGGTCCGCGGGGTGCGGATCAGCCCTCGTCGCCACCCTCGGCGACGTCGGTGCTGCCCTCGGCCGCAGCGGCCTCGGGCTCGTTCGCGGGGGCCTGCTCGTCGGTGACGGGACCCTCGGTCTCCACCTTCGCGCGCAGCGCGTCGACGACCCGAGCGGTCTGCGACAGCGGAGCGGCGAACAGGTAGACCGCCTGGCTGAGCTGGGCGTTCATGGCGCCGGCCAGCTTGGCGAGCAGGGTCTCGCGCGACTCGAGGTTCGCGAGCTTGTTGATCTCGTCGCCGGTGAGCGGGTTGCCGTCCAGCACACCGCTCTTGATGACGAGAAGGGGGTTCTCCTTGGCGAAGTCGCGCAGGCCCTTGGCCGCCTCGACCGGGTCACCGGTGATGAAGGCGATCGCGGTCGGGCCCTCCAGCTGGCCGTCGAAAGCCGTGACGCCGGCCTCCTGCGCAGCCCGCTGGGTGAGCGTGTTCTTCACCACGGAGTAGGTCGCGTGCTCGCGCAGGTCGGTGCGCAGCTTGGTCAGCTGGGCGACCGACAGTCCGCGGTACTCGGTGAGCACGGCCGCCGTCGACGTGCGGAACTTCTCCGCGAGGTCGGCGATCGCCGCGTCCTTCTGAGCGTTGGGCATGCGGTCCTCCTTCCGGGCTCGAGGCCGGTCGGACGAAGGAGCCCGGACATGGAACGAGCCCCGGCGCAGGCGCGCGGGGCTCTCAGGGCACGCGGTGCGTGCCGCTCGCGTGCACGGTGTCGCCACCGGCACACGGGCCTTGCTCACCTGCGCTGGTCGCCCGCACCTGGCGGGACCTTCGGTCGTCGCACCTCTCGGTGCGCCGACGACCGGCGGTCATTGGTGGTCCCAGCGTACGGCCGAGACGACCGGCGGACCAAATCGGCACCGCCGGGCTCAGCGCGGGATGCAGTTCGTGAACGTCGGCATGTTGATGTAGACGTCGTCGGACGCGCTGCGCCCGAAGGTGCGCGCGAGGACGTAGATCTCCAGGTCCAGGCTGGCGGTCTCGCCGCGGGCGGTGAACGTGACGGTGTACGTCCGCGTCCCGGGGGTGCCGCCGAGGTCCGCCGTGCGGGTCTGGCCGCTGAACACCTCCGTGCCGTCGACCCGGATGCGCGCGCCGGCCGCGGTGCTGCTCGAGGCGCTGCTGTTGCCGTAGTTCCAGCCGATCGCCACCTCCATCGTGTAGGTCTGGCCCGGGATCAGGCCGGAGATGGTGGTGCTCGAGGTGAGCGTGAACCCGCCGCTGGTGGTCGCGTCACGGAATACCGAGAAGGTGCTGCCGCCCCAGCCGTAGCCCCCACCGATGGAGGACGGCCGACCGGCGGTGATGCGGGTGTTCCAGTCCGAGCCCGGCGGGATCGTCGGGCACGGCCGCGACGCGGCGAAGGCCGGAGCGGCTGCTCCCACCGCCACGACCGGCAAGCTCCAGACGGCTCCCCGCGCGACGGCGCGGCGCGACACAGCGCTCATGACTTCTGCTCCCCCAGGTGCTACGGATCAGTAACAAAGAACACCGTAACCGAAAGTGGACAGAGGCCAAAAAAGCGAACGGGTGGCACGCGTCACTCCAGCCAGGGCGGCACCTCGCTGCCCCACGCGGTGTCGACCGACTGCGTCTGGTCGGCCGGCGGGCGCTCGACCGTGACCGGCTTGCCCCACCGGCTGTAGGTGATCGTCATCGGCTCGGTCTTCGGTCCGCCGAGGTCAGGGGTGGCCACCTCCGCCTGGACCGGGCGGTGCTGCGCGTCGACCCACACGTCCTGGGTCAGGGTCTGGCCCTTGGCCTGCTGGCGCAGCCGCGGCAGCTCCTTCTCCAGCTCGGGGTCGAGCCCGCCCGTGGAGCGGTAGGACTTCTCGACGCCGTCCAGCACGACCGTCATCGGGACCGCCACGCGGTAGCGCGTGGTCTGGGTGCCGGCCACCCGCTCGGGGCCCACCGCGGTCACGCGGCTCTTGGCGTACAGCGCGGACTGGCCGGCCGGGGCGACGCGCGCGCTCTCCTGCATCATCCCGACCAGCGTCTGCGCGAACGGGTTGCGGGTGCCCTCGTCGGCCGAGAGCCACTGTGCGTCGATCTCGGGGTCGGGGTTGGAGAAGTAGAGCGAGCCGTCGACCATCCGCAGCTCGAAGCCTTCGTCCTGCGGGTTCTCGACCGGGAAGGCCATCGACAGGTCGGTGCGGGTCGGGCTGACGAAGACCATGTCGGCGTCGAGCGACTGGGAGGGGTCGTCCGGGGCCGGCATGCTGACCCGCACCGTCTTGGCGGACCGGGTGGCCTGCTCGATGCGCCGGCCGAACGTCGCGCCGTCGACCACGGTGCCCGGCGTGGGCGCGGCGGCCGAGGCGCTCGTCGCCGCGGCCGGAGCGGTGGTGGTGGCCGCGGGAGCCGCGGGACTCGCGGCGCGTGCGGTGCTGGACGTGGCGGCGCTGGGCGTCGCGGCCGAGGTCGCGGCGTCGTCGCCGCCGGACTGGCAGCCGGTGAGCACGGTGGCGCCCAGCAGCGCGGCGACCCCGCACACGGGCAGGCGGAAGCGGTGAACGGTCATGACCCTCGATCCCCTCAGAGCCCCCGTCGACCCGGTGTCGACGTCAGGGGGTGAGCAGGACTGTAGGGCCTGATCGCCTGGGGGTGCGCTCG
Source organism: Barrientosiimonas humi (assembly GCF_006716095.1). Lineage (NCBI taxonomy): Bacteria > Bacillati > Actinomycetota > Actinomycetes > Micrococcales > Dermacoccaceae > Barrientosiimonas > Barrientosiimonas humi. The sequence goes on along the minus strand of NZ_VFOK01000001.1, from coordinate 332,896 downwards.
AACGGGTCGAGCCCTGTGGACGAGGGCCGCGAGGTCAGGCGGGGCTGCCGCCCTTGCGGGGCAGCTGGTCGCCCCAGGCGTCCTCGACCGGCTGGGTCTGCGCGGCCGGCGGCGCGGCGATCTGCACCGGCGCACCCCACCGGCTGTACGTCAGCGTCACCTTCTCGCCCGAAGCGGCCGCGGCCTTGTCCGAGCCCTGGCCGCCCGCGCCCTGGCCCATGCTGCGCAGCAGGTCGGGCACGGTCAGCTCCAGGCGCAGCGGACGGTTGCCGCCGTCGACCCACAGGTCCTGGGTGACCGTGACGCCCTGGGTCATCTGGCGCACCATGCCGAGCATCCGCCCGGCCTCCGGGTCCTCGCGGACCGAGGCGGGCAGCCCCTTGGCCAGCTGGTCGACGACCGAGCCGAGCGGGGTGGCGAGGCGGTATCGGGTGGCGTCGACGCCGTTGACCTTCTCGCTGCCGACGGTGGTGACCTTGCTGCGCGCGACGATGCCGGCCTGCGCGGTCGGGGCCTGCTGGAGCGCCTGCTGCAGCAGCTGTACGCCCGCCTTGGCGTAGGGGTTCTGGGAGTCTTGCGACGCCGAGACCCACGGCTTGCCGCCGTTCGCCACGCCCTGGGGCGCGGACAGATAGACGGTGCCGTCGACCATGCGCAGCTGCTTGCCGGGGGCGTCGGTGGCGCTGACCTGCAGGTCGGTGCGCTGCGGCGAGACGAACGCCAGGTCGGCGCTACCGATGGCGGCGGACTCCCCGAACCCGGTGAGCGAGACCCGCACCGACTTCGCCGCCAGCGAGGCGGACTGCAGCTTGCCGGCGAGGTCCTTGCCGTCGACCTGCGCACCGGCCCTCGGCGCGGCTGCGGGCTGTGCCGCGGAGGTGTCGGTGGCCTGCTGGCTGGACTGGCAGCCGCTGACGGCGAGCGCTGCGGCGAGGGTGACGCCGGCGCCGACGGTCAGTCGCTTCGTGGTGGCGCTCATGGTGGCTCCTCGGTCTCGGGATCCGACGGTGGTCGGCCGTGAGTGGCTGCCAGTATGCGCCGCGAACCTGAGAGAACGCGGGGCGCCCGCCCCCGGATGGGGACGGGCGCCTGGCGTACGAGCTCGGACGGGTCGGTCAGGCCGACTCGCCGGCCTCCTCGCTGAGCAGGCTCTTGGTCCGGCTGGAGTCCAGCGGGATGCCCGGGCCCATCGTGGTGCTCATCGTGGCCTTGGTGATGTAGCGGCCCTTGGACGCGGCCGGCTTCAGCCGCAGGATCTCCTCGAGCGCCGCGGCGTAGTTCTCGACCAGCGCCTTCTCGTCGAAGCTCGCCTTGCCGATGATGAAGTGCAGGTTGGCGTGCTTGTCGATGCGGAACTCGATCTTGCCGCCCTTGATGTCGGACACGGCCTTGGCCACGTCCATCGTGACGGTGCCGGTCTTCGGGTTCGGCATCAGGCCGCGCGGGCCCAGCACCTTTCCGAGCCGGCCGACCTTGCCCATCATGTCGGGGGTGGCCACGACCGCGTCGAACTCGGTCCAGCCGCCGGCGACCTTGTCGAGCAGCTCGTCGGAGCCGACGAAGTCGGCGCCGGCCGCCTCGGCCGCCGCCGCCTTGTCACCGTTGGCGAAGACCAGCACGCGGGCCGTCTTGCCGGTGCCGTTGGGCAGGTTGACGGTGCCGCGCACCATCTGGTCGGACTTGCGCGGGTCGACGCCGAGCCGGAACGCCACCTCGACGGTGGAGTCGTACTTGGTGCTCGCCGTCTCCTTGGCCAGCCGCACGGCCTCGAGCGGGGCGTACAGCTTGTCCGCCTGGATCTTCTCCTCGGCGGCGCGGTAGTTCTTGCTGCGCTTCATGGTGCTCTCCTTCGGCCGCGTCTCGCGCGGCCCTGGTTCTTCGTGGGAGGTGTGGTTGTACGGGCCAGCGCCGGCCCAACCACGGTGGTCACCGACGTCAGTCGGTGGTGATGCCCATCGACCGGGCGGTGCCGGCGATGATCTTGCTGGCCTGGTCGATGTCGTTGGCGTTCAGGTCGGCCATCTTCATCTCGGCGATCTCGCGCACCTGGTCCTTGGTCAGCTTGCCGACCTTCTCCTTGTGCGGCTCGCCCGAGCCCTTGTTCACGCCGGCGGCCTTCTTGATCAGCTCGGCGGCCGGGGGCGTCTTGGTGATGAAGGTGAAGGAGCGGTCCTCGTAGACCGTGATCTCGACCGGCACGACGTTGCCGCGCTGGCCCTCCGTCGCGGCGTTGTACGCCTTGACGAACTCCATGATGTTGACGCCGTGCTGACCCAGCGCCGGGCCGACCGGCGGAGCCGGGGTGGCCTGGCCGGCCTGGATCTGCAGCTTGATGAAGCCGGCGACCTTCTTCTTGGGGGGCATGCTCTACTTCCTTGCGGTTCGTGGGCCGACGCCGTGGGCGATGACCCGGTTGCAGTCCCGCCCGCGTCGCGGACGGGGGTGTCGCGCGGTCAGATCTTGGCGACCTGGTTGAACGACAGCTCGACCGGGGTCTCCCGGCCGAAGATGGACACCAGCACCTTCAGCTTCTGGGTGTCGGTGTTGATCTCGGAGATCGTGGCGGGCAGCGTCTCGAACGGGCCCTCCATGACCGTGACGGACTCGCCGACCTCGAAGTCGACCTCGGTGGTCGGGGCGGAGGTGCCGGTGCGCGGGGCCGCGCCGCCGGTCTCGGCCGCCGCGGCCTGCTTGGTCTCGGGCTCCTCGAAGGTCGGGTTGAGCATCGTCATGACCTCGTCGAGCGACAGCGGCGAGGGCTGGTGGGCGTTGCCCACGAAGCCGGTGACGCCGGGGGTGTGGCGCACCGCGCCCCAGCTCTCGTCGGTGAGGTCCATGCGCACGAGCACGTAACCGGGCATCCGCACGCGGGTGCCGGTCTTCTTCTGCCCGTTCTTGATCTCGGAGAAGTCCTCCATCGGGACCTCGATCTGGAAGATGTAGTCCTCCATGGTCAAGGAGACGATGCGGTTCTCGAGGTTGGTCTTCACCCGCTTCTCGTAACCGGCGTAGGAGTGGATGACGTACCACTCGCCGAACTGCGAGCGCAGCTCGGCCATGAACGCCTCGCGCGGGTCCTCGGCGGGCTCGTCGGCCTCGTCGTCGGTGCCGGCCTCGCCGGTCTCCTCGGCGTCGTCGCCGTCCGCGTCGTCGGTGACGACCTCGGTCTCGTCGTCCTCGACCGGCGCCAGGTCGCCCTCACCCTCGGCGACCGCGGTGGCGGCCTCGTCGAGCTCGGCCTCGGTGTCGGCGTCGGCGTCCTGCTGCGACTGCGGCTCGTCGAGGACGACCTCGGCCTGCTCCCCGATGGGCTCGCTCAGGGCCTCGGTGTCGTCGGAGACGACGCCGGCCTCCTGCTCCTGGGGGCTCTGGTCGGTCATGGACCTGCTTCCTTGTCGCTGCGTGGATGTGCTGTGGGTCGTGCGCTGCCCGCGCCGGCCCCACCGGCGCGGTCGGCCGGGTCAGGGTCAGCCGGCTGCGCCGAAGACCCAGCTCACGAACCGCTTGAACAGCTCGTCGAGCCCGACGATGTAGAGCATCACGAAGATCACGAAGATCAGCACGACCACGGTGTACTGGGCGAGCTCCTGGCGCGTCGGCCAGACGACCTTGCGCATCTCGTCGATGACCTGCCGGACGAACAGCGCCATCCGGACGAAGATGTTGCCCTTGGGCTTCTGCTGCGCGCTGCGCCCTGCGCCACGGTCTTCCGCGGTGCTGGATGTGCTCACGCAGATCACTTCTTCCTCGTCGGTGCTGCTCGGGACAGCAGGTCGGTGCAGGGCACGAGGGACTTGAACCCCCAACCCCCGGTTTTGGAGACCGGTGCTCTGCCAATTGAGCTAGTGCCCTTCGCTGCCGGGGCGGGACCGGCGGCGCGGGGGTGGCCTGCGGACAGCACTCATCATGGTTGTCGTCAACCACCCGAGGAACGAGCATACGCGACCGGGTGGGGACGACGCGAACCGAGCGGGCCGACCCCGGCCACCGCGAGGCGGCCCACCCCGGCGGTGGCGGGCCGAGCGCGGGTAGGTTCGGCACCATGAGCGACGACGCCGCGAACAGCGAGTACGACAAGGCATCCGACGAGGAGCTGACGGCGTACGGCCTGAACGACCTCGGCCAGCTGCAGCCCGACGAGACGCTGGACGACCGCGGCGTCGACGACCCCCTCGACGAGGGCTACTCCCCCGCCGACCGGCCCGCCAAGGGCACGTTCGACACGGCCGAGGAGGTCTTCGAGGGCGAGAGCCTCGACGAGCGACTCTCCGAGGAGGAGCCCGACCCCAACCTGGCCGTCGACGACCCGCTGGCCAACCCCGACGTCACCAACGTCGGCGGCGACGACCCCGACGCGATCCCCGCCGAGGACGACTTCCTGTCCGACGGGGAGGTCGGCGACGAGCGCGCCGGGCGTCTGGTCGCCGAGGACGAGGGCAGCCACGAGGACGCCGAGTCCGAGCTGGTCGGTGAGGACGTCGGGGTCGACGGCGCGGCCGACTCCGCCGAGGAGGCCGCGATCCACGTGGTCGACGAGGACTCCGACGAGGCGTGACCGGCCAGCCCGCGCAGCCCCGGCGCTCGACCCGCGACCTGCCCAAGGCGCACCTGCACCTGCACTTCACGGGATCGATGCGCATCGAGACGCTGCGCGAGCTCGCGCGCGAGCGGGGGCTGCGGCTGCCCGAGGCGCTGCTCGCGGACTGGCCGCCCCAGCTGTCGGCGGCCGACGAGCGCGGCTGGTTCCGCTTCCAGCGGTTGTACGACGCCGCGCGGGCCTGCGTGCGGGGCGAGGACGACCTGCGCCGACTGGTGCGCGAGGCCGCCGAGGACGACGCGGCCGAGGGGTCGCGCTGGCTCGAGCTGCAGGTCGACCCGACGTCGTACGCCCAGCCGGTCGGCGGCATCACGCCCGCGCTGGAGATCATCCTCGACGAGGCCCGCTCGGCCAGCGACGACACCGGCACCGGGGTCGGGGTGGTGGTCGCCGCCTCGCGCATCCGGCACCCGCTCGACGCCCGCACGCTCGCGCGGCTGGCGGCCCGGCACGCCGGCGACCGGCCCGGTGAGGTGGTCGGGTTCGGACTGAGCAACGACGAACGGCGAGGCAGCACACCGGAGTTCGCGAAGGCGTTCGAGATCGCCCGCGACGCCGGGCTGGCCAGCGTGCCGCACTCCGGCGAGCTGCTCGGACCGGCCGCGGTCAGCCAGACGCTGGACTCCCTCGGCCCCGACCGGCTCGGGCACGGCGTGCGCAGCGCCGAGTCCGACGTGGTGCTGGACCGGGTGGTCGACGCGGGGGTCGCGCTGGAGGTGTGCCCCGCGAGCAACGTCGCGCTCGGGGTCTACCCCGGCCTCGAGGACGTCCCGCTGCGGCGCCTGGTCGACGCCGGCGCCACCGTCGCCCTCGGCGCCGACGACCCGTTGCTGTTCGGCTCGCGCCTGGTCGACCAGTACGACGCCGCCCGCGACGAGCTGGGCTTCGACGACGCGGGGCTCGCCGACCTGGCCCGTTCGTCGGTGCGCGCCTCGCGCGCGCCCGAGGACGTCCAGCGCGGCGCGCTCGAGGACATCGACGCCTGGGCGCGGTAGCCCTCGGCCCGGCCCGCCGCATTTCGTACGTCCACGCACGATCTGAGCAGCGCCTCACCGGGATTCCGGGGTGGCCCGCCGCATTTCGTACGTCCACGCACGATCTGCGCAGCGCCTCGCCGGGATTCCGGGGTCGCCCGCTGCATTTCGTACGTCCACGCACGATCTGCGGGATCCGCGGCGCCGCAACCCCCGCGCGGACAGCGCGCGTTCCTAGACTCCCCCCGTTCGTGCCCGGCGCGGGCGACCCGGCGGACCAGGTCCGCTCGGCCGGCCCCGCGCCGCCCCTCGCCGATCGGAGCCCCCTCATGCCCCTGCCCGCACGCCGCGCGCTCGTCGCGGCCACCGCCCTGGCCAGCGCCCTCGCCCTCGGTGCACCGCCGGCGCCCGCCGCCACCGCAGCCCGCCCCACGAGCGCCGGCTGCATCGACACGACGGTCGCGCTGCCGTACGAAGAGGCCTTCCTGGAGCAGCCGCAGGCGCGCCGCTTCGTGGTGGAGGGCGGCTTCGAGGACCTGCGCAGCGGCTTCACCGACAATCTGTGCCGTGCGGGCAGCGCGAAGGCTGCGGAGCGCCTCGTGCAGACCAGCGCGCAGCGGCTGTGGCGCACCGCCGTGCAGCGCGCGCAGGGGCAGGTGCAGATGGGCACCCTCGACCGCAGCGACGACCGCCCGCTCTACTGGACCCGGCTCGCGATGGTGGCCGCGCTGCGCCAGTGGGAGCCGCGCTTCGAGCTCACCGAGACCCAGCGCACCGACCTGATCGCGCGCCTCGACCGGGTCAGCCGCGGCCAGGAGGACATCCGGCTGCAGGGCCGGCCCGGGACCAAGCGCGTCGTGCTCACCGGGTTCGACCCGTTCACGCTGGACCGCGACATCCGCCAGGGGAACCCGTCCGGCGCGACCGCCCTGGCGCTCGACGGGACCGTCGTGCAGACCCCGGCGGGACCGGCCCGGATCGAGACCGCGCTGTTCCCGGTGCGCTGGCGAGACTTCGAGCAGGGGATGGTCGAGCGCACGCTGCTGCCGACGTACGTCGGGCGGGACCGGATCGACCTGTTCGCCACGACCTCGCAGGGCCGGCCCGGCCGGTTCGACCTGGAGCAGACCAACGGCGCCTGGCGCGCGGGCTTCGGCGACAACGAGGGCGTGTGCTACCGCGGCCGGGTGCCGATCCGCGCGGGCATCCCGACCGTGACGCCGCAGCCGCAGTGGACCAGCGCCACCCTGCCGATGGCGCAGATGGCGGCCGGCTCCACCGGGCCGTTCCCGGTGGCGCACAACACGCAGGTCACCGAGGTCGACGCGAGCACGCCGGACGGGCCGGTGACGACCGCGTGCCCGGCCGCGCCGAGCCCGGGCACGGTGCGCCCCGACGGGCCCACGCCGGGCTCGAAGGCGCGCGCCGGGGGCGGCGGCAACTACCTGTCCAACGAGATCGCCTACCGCGCCACCCTGCTGCGCGACGCCGTACGTCCGTCCCTGCCGGGCGGGCACATCCACACCCCCGTGCTCGACGGGCTGCCGCAGGACCGGGACGTGCTGAGCGCGCCGGGCTTCGAGCGCAACCGCGCCCAGATCATCGGTCAGACCCGCGCCCTGCTGGTGCGGGCGGTCGCCGCGACCTCGGGCGAACGGTGACCGGCGCGGCACCCGCCGGCGACGCCTCCAGCACGGGCGGGAGGCTGCGTCGCGCGGCACCCACCGGGCTGCTGGGCGCGATGTTCCTGATGGCCACCAGCGCCATCGGGCCCGGCTTCATCACCCAGACCGCCACGTTCACCGGGCGGCTCGGCGCGGCGTTCGCGTTCGCGATCGTGGTCTCGATCCTCATCGACATCGCGATCCAGCTGAACGTCTGGCGGATCATCGGCGTCTCCGGCCTGCGCGCCCAGGAGCTCGGGCAGCGGGTGCGCCCCGGCCTCGGGGTGCTGCTCGCGGCCTGCGTCGTGCTCGGCGGCGTGGCGTTCAACATCGGCAACGTGGGCGGTGCGGGCCTCGGCCTGAACACCCTGCTCGGCATCGACGTACGCCTCGGCGCGGCCCTGTCCGCCGTGCTGGCCGTGAGCATCTTCCTGGTCCGGCGGGCCGGCGCCGCGATGGACAAGGTCGTCGTCGTGCTGGGCCTGCTCATGCTCGGGCTGACGGCCTACGCCGCCGTGGTCAGCGACCCGCCCGTCGGGCAGGCGCTGCGCGAGACGGTCGCGCCGTCGCAGATCGACCTGGTCGTGATCACGACCCTCGTGGGCGGCACCGTCGGCGGCTACATCACCTACGCCGGCGCCCACCGGCTCGTCGACGCCGGCATCTCCGGGCGCGACCAGGTGCCGGCCATCACCCGCGGATCGATCACCGGGATCCTGGTGACCGCGGCGATGCGGGTCGTGCTGTTCCTCGCGATCCTCGGCGTGGTGGCCGGCGGCACGGTGCTCGCCGCGGACAACCCGGCCGGCACGGCGTTCGAGGCGGCGGCCGGTGAGATCGGGCGGCGCTTCTTCGGGCTCGTGCTGTGGGCGGCCGGGCTGACCTCGGTGATCGGGGTGTCCTACACCTGCGTGTCGTTCATCGTCTCGTTCGGCCGGCGGCTCGAGCAGCGCCGCAACCTCATGGTCGCCGGGTTCATCGCGCTCGCGGCGGTGCTGTTCCTCGCGCTGGGTCAGACCCCGACGACGATGCTCATCCTGGCCGGCGCGATCAACGGGCTGATCCTGCCCGTCGGGGTCGGCATCCTGCTGTGGGTGGCCTGGCGCCGCGCCGACCTGCTCGACGGATACGCCTACCCACGCGCGCTGCTGCTCGTCGGCGTGCTGGCCTGGCTGGTCACCCTGTGGCTGGCGTGGTCCTCGATCTCCCAGCTCGGCACGCTGGTGACGTGAGCCGATGGCCCGGTCCGCCGCGTCACCAGGTGAGGCCGGCGGCCTCCAGCTCTGCCTCCAGGCGCAGCCGCTCGACCGGGTCGAGCGGCGCGCTGGTCATCTCGACCGGCACGTCCAGGGCGCGGCAGCAGTCGCGCAGCGCGTCGTCGTAGGCCAGGGCCGCCGCGAGCATGTGGTGGCGCCGGGCGTAGCCGCCGGACCGGCGCAGCCGGGCCAGCTCGTCGCGCAGCCGGCCGAGGTCGTCGGCGAGCAGCTCGATCGGGCGCGGAGGGCGTACGACGGGGGCGGGTGGTGCGCTCACGCCCGGCCGGCGGATCGGGTCGGCCCCGGTCCAGGCGCGCGCACCCCGCTCGAGCAGCGCGAAGGCCGCGGCCGGGCCGACGCACAGCGCGGCGTACCAGACCAGGGGCGACAGCACCGGCCCCACCTCCTCGTGGTGACCTCGGTCACACCACGGTAGGTCGCGCGCGCCGCGGCCACCAGACCCCTCGGGGCAGGTCAGGCCGTCCCCTCGTCGCCGGGCGCCGGCTCGAGCCCGGCCAGCTGGCGCTTGATCCAGGCGGAGAAGCGGCGGTCGAGCTCGGCGTAGGAGATGCCCAGCACGGGGCGCACGGCCTCGTCGTCGGTGATGCCGGTGACGTTCTGCCGCTCGAGCAGCCGCACGAGGGCGTCCTTGCCGAAGCTCTCGACCACGAAGACCGCCGCCGCATAGCTGTACGGCCAGCCGAAGACCTCGGTGTCGACGTCCTCGTCGGCAGGGAGGGCGTCGAGCCGGTCGGCCGGCGGCATGACGTCCAGGAGCATCTCGTCGACGGGGAGCGCGCCGTCCGGCATCGACTCCTCCGCGAGCCACAGGGCGGCCCCGGCGCTGACCCACGCGACGCCCCCGGACCACGGGTTGGGCATGGCCAGGAACAGGAAGATCACCTGGGTCAGCTCATAAACCTGGTCCTCGGTGGTGAATCCGCCCAGGTGCCGGGCGACGACGAACTGGCCGGTCCACCCCGAGATCTGCCCCTCGGAATCCTCTGCGGTCACGCGCAGCAGGGTGGTGAACGCCTGGTCGCTCTCCGGCGCCAGCACCAGGACCTTCTCCTGCGGCAGCGGCTTGGGCCAGCCGCGCCGGATGCGCTGGACCGCGGTGTCGCACTCGCGCAGGTGGCGCCGCAGCTGCCCCTCGAGCAGGTCGCCCACGACCACGCAGCGCTCGCTCTGCACGACGCGATATCCGGGCATCACCTGCTCGACCTCGCCGGCGGCGTCGGCCTTGTCGAGGTAAGGCTTGGCCGCCGCGGCCTGCTGCGGGTCGGTGGTCGGGCGGGGGGCCGAGCTCGTGGTGGAGCTGCCCGGGGAGGACGCGCTCGTCGAGCTCGTCGACGGAGCGCTCGTCGACACGGCGCTCGGCGAGGAGCCGCGGGTCGCGGCGCTGTTGCTCGCGCCGGGCGTGGAGCTCGCGCTGGAGGCGGCCCCCTGCCCGCCGCTCGTCGTGCACCCGCTCGCCAGCAGCAGCGACAGCACGAGTGCCGTCGCGGCGCCGCCCCTGCCGAGCCGGTCCGGCCGACCGTGTCGCGTCACCTGCCCACCCCTCCCCTGCGTCGTGGGCGGAACGCTACAGCGAGTGACCGACGAAGACGGGCTCGTTGACCAGCGTGACGCCGAATCGTTCGCGCACCCCGTCGCGCACCTCGCGCGCGAGGTCGGCGACGTCGCGCGCGGTGGCCGCACCGCGGTTGGTGATCGCGAGCGTGTGCTTGGTCGACAGGGCCGCGGGGCCGGGCATCCGGTAGCCCTTGCCGAAGCCCGCCTTGTCGATCAGCCAGGCGGCGCTGGTCTTGGTCGAGCCGTTCGCGCCGGGGAACTGCGGAGGCACGACGTCGGGCCCGAGCAGCGCGGCCGAGCGGCGCAGCAGCTCGGTCAGCTGCACGTGGTCGAGCTGGGGGTTGGTGAAGAACGACCCGCACGACCAGGTGTCGTGGTCGGCCTCCTCCAGCACCATGCCGCGCCGCCGCCGCTGGGCCAGCACCCCCTCGCGCGCCTCGGCGAGCGGCACCCGGTCGCCCTTCTCGGCGCCGAGGCCGACGGCGAGGTCGGCGTACGAGATCGGCTGGGACAGCCCGGACCGCTCCAGCCGGAAGACCACGTCGAGCACGACGTAACGGCCCGAGGCCTTGAACAGCGAGTGCCGGTAGGTGAACCGGCACTCCTCGGCGCTCATGGCGCGCACCTGCTGCTCGGCGCGGTCGTAGACGCGCACCTCGGTGATGGTCTGGGCGACGTCCTGGCCGTAGGCGCCGACGTTCTGCACGGGGGTGGCGCCGGTGAGCCCGGGGATGCCCGACAGGCACTCGATGCCCGACCAGTCCTCGGCCACGGCGCGGGCGACCACGTCGTCCCACACCTCGCCCGCGGCCACCCGCACCTGCACCGCGTCGGCGTCGGAGCGCTCGACCTCGATGCCGGAGGTGGCGATGCGGCAGACGGTGCCGGGGAAGCCGTCGTCGCTGATGACGACGTTGGAGCCGCCGGACAGCACCAGCAGCGCCTCCTCGGCGTCGTCGACCTCGCGGACGGTGTCGACCAGCTCGTCGGTCGTGTCGGCGACCGCGAGCCGCCGGGCGGGTCCGCCGACCCGCATGGTGGTGAGCGCCGCCAGCGGCGCGTCGTGCAGCTCGCGCATCAGTCGAGACGCACCGTCGCGCGGGCGCGGCCGAGCACCTTGGCGCCGCCGCTGGTGGCCGTCAGCTCGACCTCGACCGTGCCCCGCTCGGGGTCGACGGCCTTGACGACGCCGCCGACCTCGAGGTCGGCTCCGCCGTCGTGCGGCACCGGCACCATCCCGCTGAACCGGGTCGAGCAGGACTCCACCCGGGCCGGGTCGCCCGCCCAGGCCGCGACGACGTCCATCGCCCGGCCCATGGTGAGCATCCCGTGCGCGATGACGTCGGGCAGGCCGACACCGGTGGCCGTGCGCTCGTCCCAGTGGATCGGGTTGAAGTCGCCACTGGCCCCGGCGTAGCGCACCAGGTCGGCGCGCTCCAGGTGGATCGTGCGGCCGGGCAGCTGCTGCCCGACCTCGACGTCGGCGAGCGCGGGCATCAGGACTCCCCTCGGACGACCATGACGGACGTGGTGGTGCACACCGGGTCCTCGCCCGCGCGCACCTCGGTGGTCAGCGTGACCATGCTGTGGCCGCCGGCCGTGCGCACCTTGGTCACCGTGGTCTGCGCGGTCACCTCGTCGCCGGCGATGGCGGGGCGGTGGTGCTCGAAGGCCTGCTCGCCGTGCACCAGGCGGGTGAAGTCGATGCCGGCCTCGGGGTCGACGATCGCGGCGGCCTCACCCTGCTGCGCGACGCTCACCAGGAACGTCGGCGGCGCCACGACGTCGGCGTAGCCCGCGGCGCGGGCCGCCTCGGGGTCGGTGTGCAGCGGGTCGGTGGCGCCCACCGCTGCCGCGAACTCGGCGATCTTGGCGCGGGAGACTTGGTAGGGCTCGGTGGGGGGATACTGACGTCCCTCGACCGCTGCGTTGACCGGCATGGTGACGAGCGTACGGCCGTGGCGGCCGGCGTACGGCGTGGGCCCGGGAACACCCGCACCCGCGCGCCCCGCGCCCGGGGAGAACGACGACGCCGCCCCGGCCGGGTGGGCCGGGGCGGCGTCGGAACGCGTCTGACGCGCGGCGTCAGCGGGTCTCGCGGTGCAGGGTGTGCTTGCCGTCGCGCGGGCAGTACTTCATCATCTCGAGCCGGTCGGGGTTGTTCCGACGGTTCTTCTTGGTGATGTAGTTGCGCTCCTTGCAGACGGTGCACGCCAGCGTGATCTTGGGGCGGACGTCAAGGCTCTTCTTGGCCATCGGGGCAACCTGCTCTCGGAAAACGGTCTGTGCTTCGAGCCGCGCCGCGGCGGCGCAGCGTGCGTGCTGTCGGTGCTACGAGTGTTTCAGTAGCGGGAGCGGGACTCGATCCCGCGACCTCACGATTATGAGTCGTGCGCTCTAACCAGCTGAGCTACCCCGCCTTGCGGTCGAGCCGCACGGCCCGGGTGGGCCGGCTGCTCTGAACCCGAGCCCCCAAACGGAATCGAACCGTTGACCTTCTCCTTACCATGGAGACGCTCTGCCGACTGAGCTATGGGGGCCTGCCTCCACCGGACGCGCGCCATCCCTGACCGGCTGGGTCTTGGGGTGGTGCGCCGCGGTAGCGCAGCGACGAGGTTACACGCTCACCTCGCCGATCACGAAATCGAGCCGGCGCCGGCCGGGCCGACCGACGCGCGAGCCAGCACGGTGCCCTTCTTGGCGTTGCGCAGCGCGAGCTGCCAGACGCCGTCCGGGCCGTCGTGCGCGACGAACTTCACGGTCGAGGGCAGCAGCACCGGCTTGCCGAAGGCGATGTCGAAGACGTACGCCGGCGGCACCCGGTTCTCGACCGCCGCCAGCATCCGCGCGGCGCTCCACATGCCGTGCACGATCGTGGTCGGGAAGCCCAGCGCCTTGGCGCCGAGCCGGGACATGTGGATCGGGTTGACGTCACCGCTGACCGCCGCGTAGCGACGCCCGAGGTCGCCGGGCAGGCGCCACAGCGCGCCGGTGCCGTCGACCGCCTCGGGCTCGTCGGCCTTGGGCGGCACCTCCCCCTCGGCCTTCTGCCCGCGGTAGAGGTAGGTGCTGCTGCCCTCCCACACCAGCTCCTCGCCGGCGTGCACCTGGCCCTTGATGTCGACCGTGGCGCCGCGCCGGTGCGGGGTGGCGTCGGTGGCCCGCACGCTGAGCCGCAGCGGCTCGCGCACCCCCACCGGGCGGTGCTGCACGATCCGGTTGCTCAGGTGCACCGACCCGGTGAGCGGGTAGGGGTAGGAGCGGTCGGCGAACAGCGCGACCTGCAGCGGGAAGGTCAGCACGTGCAGGTAGGTCGAGGGCAGCTCGTCGCGCAGCGGGAAGCCGCAGACCCGGTCGTAGGCCGCGAGCGCGGCAGGGTCGACCTTGACGTCGGGGCGCACGACCTCCAGGTCGGGCAGCGCCCCGCCGCGGCCGGCGGACGTGGCGACCGCCTTGGCGAACAGACGGGCCAGCCGCGGCTCACGGGTGAGCTCGATGGTGCGGGTCATGGTCAGGCCCCGAGCTGGCTCTGGCCGCAGACCCGCAGCACCTGGCCGGTGACCCCCGCGCTGCCCGGCTCGGACAGGAACGCGATCGTCTCGCCCACGTCGACCGGCTGACCGCCCTGCATCAGCGAGTTGATGCGGCGCCCCACCTCGCGCGTGGCGAACGGGATCTTGGAGGTCATCTCGGTCTCGATGAAGCCGGGCGCCACCGCGTTGACGGTGATCTGCCGGTCGCGCAGCTGCTCGCCGAGCCGGCGCACCATGCCCATCACCCCGGCCTTGGACGCGGCGTAGTTGGCCTGACCGCGGTTGCCACCGATGCCGCTGGTGGAGGCGACGCTCACGATGCGCCCGCCGTCGCGCAGCCCGCCCTTGACCGACGGGTCGAGCAGCACGTCGTCGATGCGCATCTCGGCGCGCAGGTTGACGTCGAGCACGCTCCCCCAGCGGTCGGCGTCGGTGTTGACGAACAGCTTGTCGCGGGTGATGCCGGCGTTGTGCACGATCACGTCGAGCGCCTCGGCGCGCTGGGCGACCGCGTCGGCGATCCGCCGGCCGGCGTCGGCCGCGGTGATGTCGAGCTGCAGCGCGGTGCCGCCGATCTCGTTGGCGACCGTGGCGAGCGCCTCGCCGGCCGCCGGGATGTCGACCGCGATCACGTGGGCCCCGGCCCGGGCGTAGACCTTGGCGATGGCCGCGCCGATCCCGCGGGCGGCGCCGGTCACGACGACGGTCTGACCGACGTACGGCCTGGTCCAGTCGTCGGCCTCGCTCACCTGGGCGGAGCGCACGCGCAGCGGCTGGCCGCTGACGTACGCCGAGCGGCTGGAGAGCAGGAAGCGCAGCGGAGCCGCGAGCAGCGCCGCGTCGCCCTGCGCGTCGCCGTCGAGCCACAGCAGGTTGGCCGTGCCGCCGGCGCGCAGCTCCTTGCCGATGCTGCGCATGATGCCCTCGAGCCCCTGCTGCACGGCGGCCCGCTCGACGTCGTCGATCTCGGCGGGCGTGGTGCCGAGGATCACGACGCGGCCGTTCTTGCCGAGCGCCTTCACGGCCGGCGCGAGGATCGCACGCAGCTGCTCCAGGTCGTCGATCGTCGCGGCGGCGGTCGCGTCGAGCACGACCGCGCCGAGCTTGCCGGCGTACGTCGTCTCGGGCGTCGCGTCGACCGCCTCGGCACCCGAGGCGACGACGATGCCGCGCGCGGCCTGGCCGCTCGTGCCGTCGGCGACGGTGCCGACCGCCGCGGGCGCCTCGAGCAGCGACTGGCCCTGCTCGTAGCGCCGCAGCGTCGCCGGCCGGGGCAGCCCGAGCCGGGTGGCGACGGTCTTGCCCATGCCGTTGTTGACCAGCTGGGAGTAGGTGTCGGTCACTTCTGGTCCTCCACGTTCGTCACGTTCCGTCGCTTGTCGCTGGTGCCGCTCATGCCCTCTGTCGCGCTCGGTCGCACTCCGCTCCGGCCGGCGGCTCGTTCCTCGCCGCCAACCTGCGCTGCGCGCTCCTCGCCGCTCATGCGGCCTCGAGGATCGCCACCACGCCCTGGCCCCCCGCCGCGCAGATGGAGATCAGGCCGCGGCCCGACCCCTTCTCGTGCAGCTGCTTGGCGAGCGAGGCCACGATGCGCGCGCCGGTGGCGGCGAACGGGTGGCCCGCCGCGAGGCTGGAGCCGTTGACGTTGAGCTTGTCCCGGTCGATCGAGCCGAGCGGCGCGTCGAGGCCGAGCTTGCCCTTGCAGAACTCCTCGCTCTCCCACGCGGAGAGCGTCGCGAGCACCGTCGAGGCGAAGGCCTCGTGGATCTCGTAGTAGTCGAAGTCCTGCAGGGTCAGGCCGTTGCGCGCGAGCAGGCGCGGCACGGCGTACGCCGGGGCCATCAGCAGCCCCTCGTTGCCGGTGACGTAGTCGACCGCGGCGGTCTCGGCGTCGACGAACCGCGCGAGCGGGGTCAGGCCGCGCTCGGCGGCCCACTCGCGCGAGCTGAGCAGCACGGTGGCGGCCCCGTCGGTGAGCGGGGTGGAGTTCGCGGCGGTCATCGTCGCGCCCTCGCCCTTGCCGAAGACCGGCTTGAGCTTGGCGAGCGCCTCGACCGTGCTGTCCGGTCGCAGGTTCTGGTCGCGGGTCAGGCCGAGGTAGGGCGTGACGAGGTCGTCGAAGAAGCCCCGGTCGTACGCCGCCGCCAGGTTCTGGTGGCTGCGCACCGTGAGCTCGTCCTGGGCCTCGCGCGGCACGCCCCACTCCTTGGCGGTGATCGCCATGTGCTCACCCATCGACAGCCCGGTGCGCGGCTCGGCGTTGCGCGGCTGCTCCGGCGCGAGCTGGGCGGGGCGGATCTTGGTGAGCGCCTTGAGCCGCTGCTGCGGGGTCTTGGCGTAGTTGGCCTGCATGAGGGTGCGGCGCAGGTCGTCGTTGAGCGCGAGCGGGGCGTCGCTGGTGGTGTCGGACCCGCCGGCGATGCCGGCATCGATCTGCCCGAGGGCGATCTTGTTGGCGACCAGCACCGCGGTCTCCAGGCCGGTCCCGCACGCCTGCTGGACGTCGTACGCCGGGGTCTCGGGCGACAGGTGCGAGCCCAGGACGGCCTCGCGGGTGAGGTTGAAGTCGCGGGCGTGCTTGATCACCGCGCCCGCGGCGACCTCGCCCAGCCGCTCACCCTGCAGGCCGAACCGCGCGACGAGACCGTCGATCGCGGTGGTGAGCATGTCCTGGTTGGAGGCCTTGAGGTAGCGCCCGCCCGAGCGCGCGAACGGGATGCGGTTGCCGCCGACGATGACGGCGTCGCGTGGGGTCATGGCCGATGTCTCCTGGATCTCGGGGTGCCCGGTCGGTCGCCGAGCGGCGACCGAGATTTACCGATACCGACAGTAGCAGGTACGGCTCGTAGCGGGTACCCTCTCTGCCATGACCCCTGCTGAGCCGGCGCCCCAGGAAGCGCCCCGACCCGACGGCCGTGACGTGCGCTGGGCCGAGCACCGCAAGGAGCGGCGCCGCCAGCTGGTCGAGGCGGCGCTGCGCGCGATCCGCACGCACGGCCCGACCGTGGGGATGGACGAGATCTCGGCCGTCGCCGGCACCAGCAAGACGGTGGTCTACCGACACCTCGGCGATCGCGTCGGCCTCTACCTCGCGGTGTGCGAGTCGGTCGACGAGCTGATCCTGAGCGAGATCCAGCGCGCGCTGGCCGACTCGGTCGGCGAGCAGGCGGCAGCGCTGCGGCCCGGCGGGGACCCGCGGCCGGCGCTGACCGCCGTGATCGACAGCTACCTGCGCCTGGTCGAGCGCGACCCCGAGGTCTATCGCTTCGTCACCCGCCGCCCCATCGTCGACGGCCCGCTGCAGGAGGACCCGATGGCGGGCCTGTCCGACACGGTCGCGACGGCGCTGGCGGAGGTGTTCACCACCGCGCTCAACGCGCGCGGGCTCGACGCCGACGCGGCCGAGACCTGGGCGCACGGCCTGGTCGGCTTCGTCCGCGAGTCGGCCGACCGCTGGCTGGTCTCGCCCGACCGGGCGCCACGCGAGGTCGTGGTGGCCCAGCTCGCCGACCTCGCCGCCTTCGGCGTGGCCGGAATCCTGAACGGTCCCCCCGCCTCTCGAGGAGACACGACATGACCCAGCACCGCCCCACCGAGACCGCCACGCAGCTGCGCTCCGTGCTCGACGGAGCCTGGCGCGACCTGCGCGAGGAGTTCCGCGAGCGGGCCGTCCCCGACCAGCTGCTCGGGGAGCCCGGAGGTTCCCTCGAGGAGCAGCGCGAGCGGGTGACCCGCCAGCTCACCGAGCTCGCGGCCGAGGGCTACGGCCGGGTCGGCTTCCCGCACGCCTACGGCGGGGAGCGCGACTACGGCGCCTCCTGCGTGCTGTTCGAGATGCAGGGCTACGGCGACCTGTCGCTGCTGGTCAAGCTCGGCGTGCAGTTCGGCCTGTTCGGCGGCGCCGTCGCGCGGCTCGGCACCGAGCGGCACCACGCCGAGCACCTGGAGCAGATCATGACCGGGAAGCTGCTCGGCGCGTTCGCGATGACCGAGGTCGGCCACGGCTCGAACGTGGCGCGCCTCGAGACGACCGCGACGTACGACCACGAGACCGGCGACCTCGTCGTGCACACCCCGACCGAGTCGGCCGTGAAGACCTACATCGGCAACGCCGCCCGCGACGGGCGGATGGCCGTCGTGTTCGCCCAGCTGATCACCGACGAGGGCTCGCACGGCGTGCACGCCGTGCTCGTGCCGGTGCGCGACGAGGCCGGCAACGCACTGCCGGGCGTCACGATCGGCGACAACGGCGTCAAGGCCGGGCTGCCGGGCGTCGACAACGGCACGTTCGCCTTCGACCAGGTGCGGGTGCCCAAGGCCAACCTGCTCAACGCGTTCGGCGACATCGACGACGAGGGGCAGTACGTCTCCCCGATCGACAGCGAGAACCGCCGCTTCTTCACCATGCTCGGCACGCTCGTGCGCGGGCGGGTGTGCGTCGGCGGCGGCGCCGGGTCGGCGGCCAAGAAGGCGCTGGCGATCGCGCTGCGCTACGGCGACCAGCGCCGCCAGTTCGAGGCGCCGGGCACCGAGCAGGAGACGGTGGTCCTGGACTATCTGGCCCACCAGCGCAAGCTGCTCCCCCGACTCGCGAAGTCGTACGCCCTGAGCCTGGCCCAGAACCTGGTGACCGAGCGGCTCGAGGAGCTGCACGGCGCGGGGACGGCCGGCACCCGCAGCCAGGAGGACGAGGAGGCCCAGCGCGAGCTGGAGACCCGCGTCGCGGGCCTGAAGGCGGTGCAGACCTGGCACGCCCTCGACACCATCCAGGCCTGCCGCGAGGCGTGCGGCGGCGCGGGCTACATGGCCGAGAACGAGCTGGGCCAGCTGCGCGCCGACGTCGACGTGTTCACCACGTTCGAGGGTGACAACACGGTGCTGCTGCAGCTGGTGGCCAAGGGGCTGCTCACCGAGTACAAGGAGATGTGGGGCGACCTGGACCAGGTCGCGATGGTGAGCATGGTCAGCAAGCAGGTCGCCGAGGGGCTGGTCGAGCGCACCACCGGTCGCGCCCGGCTGCAGCGGCTGCTCGACGTGGCCAAGGGCCGCGACGACGACAGCGCGCTGGACGACCGCGGCTGGCAGCTCTCGATGTTCGAGCAGCGTGCCGACCACTCGCTCGAGGGGGTCGGCCGGCGGCTGCGCAAGGCGACGCCGGAGACCGCGTTCGAGATGTTCAACAACGCCCAGGACCACGTGCTGTTCGCCGCGCGCACGCACGTCGACCGGGTGGTCATGGAGGCGTTCGCCGAGGCGGTCGACGAGATGGACGAGGGCCCGGCCAAGGAGCTGATGGACCAGGTCTGCAGCCTGTACGCCCTCGCCTCGATCGAGGAGGACCGCGCCTGGTTCCTCGAGCACGGCCGGCTGAACACCACCCGGTCGCGCGCGGTGACCGCGCAGGTCAACACGCTGTGCCAGCAGCTGCGGCCGCACGTGTCGACGCTGGTCGACGCGCTGGGCATCCCCGACGGGCTGATCACCGCCCCGATCGCGCAGGCCTGACCGACACGGTCACCACGACGCGGTCGTGCCAGAGGCTGCGGCGCAGCACTCTGGCCCGGCCGGGGTCGGGGGGCCGCCTGTCGCGGCGGGGTCGCTGCCCGGCGGCCTCGCGCTCGGCGACGGCCTGCGTGGTGAGCTGTTCGCGGGTGACGGGTGGGATGCACATGGGTCATGGCCTTTCGTCGTGGGTTCACGCGGGCCGCAGCCGCACGTCGCCGCTGGCGGTGACGACGCGCAGGTGGACGAACGGGTCGCCCTCGGCGGGCTGACCCACGCTGGGCAGCTGGTTGTCGACGCGGCCGCTGACGGTGCGCAGGTCGGTCCACACAGGGGTGCCCGCGGGGATCGCGAGGTCGATGTCGCCCGAACCGGTCTTGGCCTGCACCTGCCCGGCGCGCAGCTCGCGCACGCGCAGGTCGCCGCTGCCGGCGCTGAACTCCAGCCACTCCCCCGCGCGACCGACATCGAGGTCGCCGGAGCCGGTCTTGGCCGCGAGCAGCCGGCCGAAGGTGTCGAAGCGGAGGCTGCCCGAGCCGCTGGTGACGACGGCCTCGCCGTCGCAGCGTCCGACGGCGAGGCTGCCGGAGCCGGTCTTGCTGCGCAGGGAGCCGCCGACGGCCCCGAGCTCGATGTCCCCGTAGCCGGTCGTGACGGTGGCGTCGCCGGCGAACGCCTCGACGCGGATCCCGCCGGAGCCGGCGCGCAGGCTGCCCGTGCCGTAGGTGCCGTCGGCGCTGGTGCCGGCCGAGCCGCACCGGACGACCAGGTCGCTGCCGGTGGGCACCAGCACCCGGACGTCCACGTCGGCGCTGAGGCCGACGCCGAACAGGCGGCGCCCAGAGCGGCTCCTGATGCTGATCTGACGTCCCTCCTGCGTCACCGTGACGTCACCGCCCTCGTCGCCGTCGACGGCGACCTTGGTGACACCGACCTGGCCGGCCGTGATCTGCAGGGAGCCGCTGCCGAGCTCGGCGTGCAGCTCGACCGGCTCGGGGGTCTCGAAGTCGTACTCGTCCATGGGTCTGTGCCTTCCGTGCGGTGGATGGGTGTGGCGTTCTCGGGCGTACGCCATCGCGGGGCGTCGCCCGCGGCGACGCTCCTGGGTGGGTGGTGGGTCAGGCGGGCGCTACAGCCAGCCGTTCATGCGGGAGTGACCCCGCCGACTGCGACCGGAGTCGCGGAACGGGTCGAACGAGTCGGTGCCGCCGGAGGTGGTCGCCGCGCGAACGGCGTTGACCAGCCACGTGTTCAGCGACTGACCGGCGTCTCCGGCGAGGTCTTCGGCGCGCTTCTTGACCTGCTCGGGCAGGCGCAGCGTGACGCGCGCCAGGGTGCCGTCGTCGGCCTCCTCCGGCGGGCCGGGCGGCGCGGGCGCGGCGGGCGGCTCGGGCACGGTCGGCGGGGCGTCGACGACGAAGTCGAGGTCGCGGCCGGCGAGGCGCACCTCGACCGACCCGGCCGGCAGCTCGGAGCTGATCTCGGCGGCCGCCTGGGCGACCGCCCCCATGAGCGCGAGTCGGGCCGCGGGCTCGAGCGCGACGAGCAGGGTGCGGGCCGCCTCCCGGCCCTGGTCGCCCCCGACCTCGGCCGCGGAGGACAGGTCGCGGCGGAGGAGGTCGACGTACGGCGTGAGGTCCATGCGCACCACTATGACGTCATAGTGATGTCACGTCAAGGGTTGGTGACACCATCGGCGTCGGCCGGCTGCGCGGCGGGCTCCGCCGCCGGGCCGGTGAGGGTGACGGCGGTGAGCAGCGCCCCGAGCAGCACCAGCCCCACGCACCACCACATCGCGGCGCGGTAGGCGTCGGCGACGGCTGCGGGGTCGGCGTAGGCCCGGCCCGAGAGACCCACCAGCAGCGGCAGCCCGGCGACGGCCAGCAGGCCGGCCGTGCGCGACACCGCGTTGTTGATGCCGCTGGCCACGCCGGCGTGCGAGTCGGGCGCGGCCGCGAGCACCGTGCCGGTGAGCGGCGCGACGAGCATCGACAGGCCGAGGCCCTGGGCGAGCATGCCGGGCAGGACGTCGAGGACGTACGACGGCTGGTCGGGGCTGCGCGCCAGCAGGGCGAGCCCGAGGGCCAGCAGGAGCGCCCCCGCCACCATCGGCAGGCGCGGGCCGTGCCGCGTCGCGACGCCGCCGAAGCGTGAGGCGAGCACCAGCATGACCGCGCTGATCGGGACGGTCGCGGCGCCGGCGGCCAGCGGGGTCCACCCTGCGGTGACCTGCAGGAAGAGCGCGACGAACACCATCGAGCCGGACAGCGCGGCGTAGATCGCCAGGGTGACCAGGTTGATCGAGGTGAAGACCTTGTTGGTGAACAGGCTCGGCAGCACCATCGGGTGCCGCGAGCGGCGCTCGGCCACGACGAACCCCACCGCGGCGGCGACGCCCAGCACGGCCGCGCCGACCGTGGTCGCCGACGCGCCGGTGTCGGGCCAGGCGGTGAGCGCCCAGGTGAGGCCCGCGAGCGCGAGCGGGGCGAGCAGGATGCCCGGCACGTCGAGCTCGCCCGAGGCCTCCTCGTCGCGCGACTCCGGCGCGGTGCGCAGCAGCCACAGGGTGATCGCGGCGAGCGGCAGGTTGATCGCGAACGCCCAGCGCCAGCTGATGCCGACGAGCCAACCGCCGAGCACCGGGCCGCCGGCGGTCGCGATGCCGAGCATCCCGGTCCACGCGCCGATCGCGCGCATCCGGTCGGCGCGGGCGAAGCTGGCCTGCAGCATCGCGAGGCTGCCGGGCGTCAGCAGCGCGGCGGCGACCCCTTGCAGCAGCCGGGCGCCCACCAGGGTGTGGATGGTCGGGGCGATGGCGCACAGCAGCGACGTGATCGCGAATCCCGCTATGCCCCAGGCGAATACGCGCTTGCGACCGAAGCGATCGCCCAGCGACCCGCCGACCAGGATCAGCGACGCGAGGGTCAGCGTGTAGCCGTTGATCACCCACTGCAGCCCGGCGAGCTCGGCGTCGAGCTCGCCCCCGATGCGCGGCAGCGCGACGTTGACCACGGTGCCGTCGAGGAAGGCGATGCCCGACCCCAGCACGGCGGCGGCCAGCAGGCGTCTGCCGGCCGGTTGGTCCAGGCGCAGCAGCGCGGGCTCGGTGCTCACCTGCGCACCGTAGAGCACCGGTCCTGGCCGAATCGGTTGCCGCGGCACGCGCTCGGGCAGCAGAGTCGTCAACGACGGGCGCGACCCCGCGACCGCACTCCTCGAAGGGGACCTCATGGCACACGGCGACATCACCCACCTCGACATCCCGGTGACCGACATGCAGCGGGCGACGGCGTTCTACCACGACCTGTTCGGCTGGCAGATCGCCGAGCTCCCCGGCTTCGAGGGCTACCCCATGTGGCAGGCACCCAACGGCATCAGCGGGGGCGGGCTCGCCCCGCGCGGCGACGGGTTCGACCAGCCCCGGTCGTACGTCGTCGTGGACTCGATCGACGAGACGCTGGAGAAGGTGAAGGCCGGCGGCGGCCAGGTGGCCATGGACAAGACGCCGATCAGCGAGACCAGCTGGTTCGCGACGTTCGTCGACCCCGACGGCAACCAGATCGGTCTCTACGAGGGCGTCACCGAGGTCGACAAGGACTGAGCACGCGCCGGGCCTCGCAGCGGCAGGAGCGGGGTCCCGGAACCCCCTCCGGCGACTGCTAAACCGGTACAGTTCCCGGACTGACCGCGCTTCGCGAAGGAGTTCGCATGCCTGCCCAGACCCCCTCCCCCCTCACCCGCCGCCGGATGCTGCAGACCGCGGCCGCCGGGCTGGCCCTGCCGCTGGTGCCGCTCGGTGCCCCGGCCGCCCGCGCCGTCGAGGGCAAGACCGGGCCGACCTCGCTGGTCTACGTCGAGGTCAACGACAACGCCCTGGCCAACGCGGGGAAGTACACCCTGGCGAGCAGCGGCGCCCCCGTCTTCGACGTGGCGGTGATCTTCGCCGGCAACATCAACTACGACGGCACCAAGGCCTACGTGCACCTCAACACCCAGGTGCAGGCCACCCTCGACGCGGCCGCCACCCAGATCCGCCCGCTGCAGCAGCGCGGCACCAAGGTGTTGCTGTCGATCCTCGGCAACCACCAGGGCGCGGGCGTGTGCAACTTCCCCTCGCGCGAGGCCGCGGCCGCGTTCGCGCGGGAGGTGGCCGACGTCGTACGCGCGTATGGCCTGGACGGGGTCGACATCGACGACGAGTACGCCGGCTACGGGGCCAACGGCACCGGCCAGCCGAACGACTTCTCGTTCGTCTACTTCATCGAGGCGCTGCGCGCCGAGCTGCCGGACGCGTTCCTGCACCTGTACTACTACGGCCCGGTCACGACCCGCACGGTCTACGACGGGGTGCAGGCCGGAACGTTCCTGTCCGGTTCGGGCAACGCGATCTACGGCACGTACGTCGTGCCACAGGTGCCCGGGCTCGGTGCGGCGCAGCTGTCGCCCGCCGCGGTCAAGCTGTCGGAGACCCCGGCCAGCACGGCCGCGTCGTTCGCCCAGCGCACGGTGCGCGAGGGCTACGGCATGTTCCTCACCTACGACCTGCGCGCGGGCGACCAGTCGGGCTACGTCTCCGGCTTCACCCAGCAGCTCTACGGCGAGGCCGCGGTCTACACGCCCTGACCCGGCGGCAGGTCGAGCCAGGTCGCGCCGGCCGGTTCCGGCGCGACGGCTCCGGCCGTCAGGGCGGCCACCTGCTCGGTGAGCGCGGCGACGTCGGCGGGTGCCAGCAGCAGGCGTACGCCGTCGGCGCCGTAGGTCGTGTCGCGCACCTGCACGTCGCGGGCGCGCAGCTCGCTCTCGACCCGGCCGGCGTCGGCGTGCGGCAGGGTCAGAGTGACCAGCTCGCGGCGCACCCGGCGCACGGTCGGGGCGTGCGCGAGCGCGGTCTCGACCGCCTCGGCGTAGGCGCGGGCCAGCCCGCCCGTGCCGAGCAGGGTGCCGCCGAACCAGCGCACCACCACCGCGCACACGTCGCTCAGGCCGTGACCGCGCAGCACCTCCAGCATCGGCGCCCCCGCGGTGCCGCTGGGTTCCCCGTCGTCGTTGCTGCGCTCGGTGCTGGGCGGCGGGCCGAGCACGAAGGCGCTGCAGTGGTGGCGGGCGTCGCGGTGGGCCCGGCGCTGCTCCTCGACCAGCGCGCGGGCCGCGGCCTCGTCGCCGACGCGGCGCACGACGGCGCGGAAGCGCGACCGGCGCACCTCGATCTCGCCGGTGAGGTCGGCGCCGCGGGCGAGGGTGGCGTACACGCCGTCCATGGTGACCGACCGGGAGGTGCCGGACGCACGAAGGGCCCGACCGCGACGGTCGGGCCCTTCGGCGCTGGTGCCAGGTCAAGGATTCGAACCTTGGAAGCTTGCGCGGCGGATTTACAGTCCGCTCCCTTTGGCCACTCGGGCAACCTGGCGTGAAGCGCTGCGAGAATAGCAACCAACCCGCCCCGGGCTCCAATCGGCGCCCGCCCGGCGCCCGGCATACTTCCCGCAGACCGCCGACCCGTCATCGTCCAGGAGGATCCCGTGGCCGACAGCTCGTTCGACATCGTCAGCAAGACCGACAAGCAGGAGGTCAGCAACGCGCTGAACCAGGCGGCCAAGGAGATCTCCACGCGGTACGACTTCCGCGGCGTGGGCGCCTCGATCGAGTGGTCCGGCGAGGCGATCGTCATGAAGGCCAACAGCGAGGAGCGCTGCCTCGCGGTGCTCGACGTCTTCCAGACCAAGCTCGTCAAGCGTGGGGTCTCGCTGAAGTCGCTGGACTACGGCGGCGACGGCGACCCGGAGCCGAAGCCGTCGGGCAAGGAGTATCGCCTCGACGCCTCGCTGAAGGACGGCATCAGCCAGGAGAACGCCAAGAAGATCTCCAAGCTGATCCGCGACGAGGGCCCCAAGTCGGTCAAGGCGCGCATCGAGGGTGACGAGCTGCGGGTGACGTCGAAGTCGCGCGACGACCTGCAGGAGGTGCAGCGGCTGCTCAAGGGCGCCGACCTGGACGTGGCGCTGCAGTTCACGAACTACCGCTGAGCCGGGCAGAGTTTGCGCAGGTCAGGAGCCATCTAGCGCCTGGTCGACGTGGCACGGATACAGGTGGTCGGCACCGAGGTGCCGGTCACGGGCGCCTTCGGTCGGCTCGGACTCAAGGTCGGGTCGTCCTGCTCTACCGCGACCACGACGGCACCAACGTCGTCGCGGACTACAAGACCCGGGCTGCGATGGCCGAAGAGTCCCTTGCAGGACCCGATGCTGACGCTGCTGACCTACGACACCCTGCTCGGCGTCCGTTACAGCGACGCCAACGTCGGGACTGTCCTCGAACTCCGCGGCTTCGACCCGCCCGAGGCGGAACGCGCAGGCCCCATCGTCGCGAACGAACGTGCCCGCCATCGCGAGGAGATTGCCAGCCACCTGGACCAACTCGCCACGGCCGACACCACGAACGTCTGGCGGGGTCGCGTCCGCCCCTCCTGCGACGGGTGCGCCTTGCGCGACCACTGCCCAGCGGTCGCTCAGGCACGGAAGCCGAAGTGGGCACCGTCCCGCGCAACGCTGCGGGCTGAGGACCTGCCACCCCCGCGCGAGCGAGTAGTGGCCGCACGCTGGTCGCGTCAGCGATAGCGCGGTCGGTCATGGCCGATGAAGCGTTATCGGACGGAGTGCGTGCCCATCTGGAACGGCTGGGAGTGCGGGCAGACGCCCTGCCGGAGCCACTGGAGGAGCACACCCCGCTTCAGACCTCAGAGGGCTCGTTGACTCGTCCTGCACGCTCTAGGAAGCAGCCGCAGCCCTCGCCACCACGACTGAGGACGTGTCCGCCCGCGCGGCACGCGGGGACCTGTTCGCCGTTCCCCTCGGCGCCGAACTCCGTCTCCCCTGCTGGCAGCTCCTCGGCGGTCAGCCACTCCCTCGCCTCGCCGCCCTCCTCGCCGGAATGCTTGAAGGGCTTCACCCGGTGGCGCTGGAGCGGCTCATGACCACCCCCGCCGACGCGTTCGACGGGATGAACCCGGTGGTGTGGCTGGCGACAGCCTGCTCGGTCGCCCCCGTGCTCGCACGAGCCCGTTCCCTCTTGCAGTCGGGAGCGGAGGACAGCCCCGCCTAGACTCCCCGGGTGATTTCCGCGGAACGGCTCGATGCTCCGGCGTCGCCAGTCGCCTGCGGAGTCCACCCGCCTGACCTATTGGAGGCCATCGGGCCACAGCGCCGGGACGAGCCACTCCTCGCGCGGCGTGTGCGTTTTCACCAGTCCTGGTATCGGGCTGCGGTGCTGGGCATCCAGCAGTACGGGGAGACCGCAGGTCGGACGCCACGGCGTCTGGGAAGCGTCCTGACGGATGCTGACGCTCTCGACGGCAGAAACTTCTCGTCCCCGTCGGCTCGGCGGTTCTACGATCGGCGCCGTTCGGAGGGTTGGGGCGTCGATCCCGTTCGATGCACGAAGTATCTGACCTCCAGCCAGGCTCTAACCCTCAACCTCCTGGGGCCGCTGGAAGAGTCCCCGGTGTGGGCCGCGCGCGTGCTGGGGGAGGTTCTTCAGCGGACCGACATCGACGTGGTTCGGCGCGTGTGGGTCGAGTTCGCTCCTCGGCGTCGCAGTGAATATCTGAACGACATGACCCGCGTCGACGCGCTGGTCGCGATGGGAACGTCCCGCGGCGAGGAACTCCTCGCGGTCGAGATCAAGTACTCCGACCGGTTCAACAGTCGGCGCGTCGACATCGACCGTGCGCCCTACAGGGACCTCGCCGAGTCGAGCGGCCTGTGGCGGGACGCCGACTCAACGTTGCGCGAGCCACAGGTCAATCAGCTGGTCCGTTGCCACGCCCTCGCCGCCGCGGTGTCGGGTGACCTCACCGGGAGGCCCGCCGCGCCCACCATGCTCGTGCTGCACCACACGGACGACGTCACTTCGCGCGGACTCGTGGATGGTTACGTAGGGCATCTGGCCGACCCGACTCTCGTAAAGGCAGCGACCCTGGACGAGTTCGTCGGCATCCTCAGGCGATCCGCCCGGTCAGCGGCCCAGCGAGCTGTGGCGAGGGACCTGGAACTGCGCTACGTCGCAGAATCCGAGAGCGAGGCAGTTTGGCAGATGTCGGATGACCGCTCAGTTAGGGCGAGGCGTGATGGCGGCCGACCTCACTCCAGGCGATGAAGTCAGGCCCTGGCCAGGCGAGCCTGTCCGCGGGTGCGTTGATCCCGTGGCGAAGCCATTCGTTCACCCACGTCGTGTTGCTGGGGAGGAACGGGAGGCCGCCGATTCCGACCTCGCCGATGGCTTCGAAGTAGGGATGGTTCACCCAGTCCTGGGAGTCGCCGTCGCCCAGAGGGAACAGTGCGACGGCTCGCACAACTGGGCGACCTCGGCGGTACTTCGGGTACTTGACGGTGATGGCGTCGCGGTACCGGTGGAGTTGGCCGATCGCGTCTGAGGGCGGACCGGGGCAGCCGAAGACCTTCACGTACTCGGGTGTGGTGTCGAGCCGGTACTTGGCGTCCAGGAGCAGCAGCACTGGTGGCATGTCGTCCCGCAGCACCTCGATGACGATGTCGGGCCGCTGCGGTCCCGAGCGCATCTTGTACTCCCGGTTGTAGGTGACCCGCGCCTCGCACCAATCGGCGGCGATCCTCACGGTGCTCTGCGCGCCTGGCACGACGGTGAGTCGCACACCGGTGTCACGGAGTTCAACCAGGTCGAAGACATCGACTTGTGTCCCGAGCACCTGGGAGACCTGATGCACGACCGACAGGAAGCACCAGATTTCGTAGAGTTCCGAGAGGTCGCGGACCGGGATGTCGACTGCATCGCCGCCCACGATCAAAGACATGTTCAGTCGAAGGAGCGCCTGGTACGCCTCGCGGTACCCGGGCCGTCCCTGAAGCGTGAGGGATGCGAAGGACTGGCTCACCCACGAGGACGCGTCCACGAACGGCGACATCGTCAGGAAGGGCGCCAGCGTCTCCTCCATCGCTACCAGTTCGTCAATGATGGCGAGCGTGCGAGGGTTCGGCTTCCGGCCGGGCCGCTGCCGCTGCGACGACTCGAAGTCCTGACGCAGTTGCGCCAGCGAGGTAGTCGCGCGTTCCAGTTGTACCTCCAGCCACCGATTCTCGGGGCTGTCGAGCGTCTCGTAAGGCTGTGACGCGGGGAGCCGGGTTCGGTGGCGGCCGATGCCGTCCGACTCCTGCCATGCGCCCTCGCCCGCACCTCGCGCGACCGCGCGGCGTGTTGCCGACGACGCCCGCCGAATGCGCTCTGCGGGCACCATTCGAGTCTCCCGGACCAACTGTCGGTGCGGGTTCGCCGTGATGTAGGTCAACGCTCGCTCCAGCGACTGAATCTCCTCGCGGAGCAACAGGAGCCACTCGATATGCCGGGTGTCGTCTCCGGTCTGGGTGCTCGCAATTCTCGTGGTCGCACGGAGGAACTCCAGGACCAGTTGCCGTGCCAGCCCGGTGACGCTGTCGAGCAGGTCCTCGTAGTCCGTCTCGTAGTCGAGTTTCGACGGGCGGACCTCCACGATGACTTCGATCGTGGACTCGCTGTCGCCGATGACGAATCGGCTGTCACCCACCTGAGACCGGAAGTTGATGTTGCCACTGAGCACATCCGGGTGTCCCGGGATGGGCCGCACATCGCGGATCAGGCTCGGGTCCAGGTGCCTCAGGCTGGGACTGTCGCCACGTCGGCTGACGATGCTGAGGCGGTAGTTGGTCTCTTCCACGAGCCGCGCGCCAACGCCGTCGTACACCCGGCCGCCCGGCTGCTGTGTCGCGTCGTCTGCCATCAACTCAACGAGGTGATCCTTGTTGTCGGTTCTGACGCGAAGGCGCGGTGTCTGTGCCGCTGCGCGTCCTTCCCAGATGCTCGCGCGGTTCGCACCTTCGAGTGTGATGTCCCAGCGATCAGTCTGGATTCGGAGGCCCACGGGTCAGACCCAGTACGACGTGAACCCGGTCTGGTCCAGGCGCTGCTGCATCAGTCGAACCCGCTCGTGGGTCCTGCGGAAACCAGAGGGGCTCTCTGAGTCGCTCACGTCTGTGCGGCTCGGTGCCGTCCAGGACTCCAGGTCCTTCAGAACGTCCCGAAGCGGCGCGCCCCCACCCTGGAGACGGGGAAGGATCTTCATGCTCAGACACAGGTCCAGCGGGGCAATGACGGTCTCGTCGCGATCAACGAAGTACTCCTTGGAGCCCATCGCGTTGAGGCAGAACAGGGCCACCTCGTCGCGGACACGGAACCCGACCTGGAGTTGCGCCTGCTGCAAACTCTCGTTGGCACGCACCAACGCGTTCACCGCCTCTACGACGGCATCATTGGACTGCGGGTCGGGGACGTCTGCGAGTCGGAGATGGGCCGGTGCCCACGCGGAGAAACTCCAGGGGGCCGGAGTCGGGGTCTTCCTGGACACTGAGGCGTAGTCGGCGAGATCGACCTCGGACAACTCCAGCACGAAGGCCCGGTCGAGGACCTTCCGCGAGAAGCCATGCGTGGTCTCGTCCATGTTGACGGTGCCGACGATGGACACGTTGGCGGGGAGGTGGACCGCGCTCCAGTCCACGCCGCCTTTGTCGGTCTGGTTCGGGGCTGAGCGGTTGAGGGGTTCGCTGACGATCATGCCATCGGCTGCGCGGCGGTTCTCCATGACGCTGAGAACCTCCGCGAAGTAGTATTCGACGCGGGCGACATTCATCTCGTCCAGCACGAAGAAGAACTGAGTGTCCGGGGTACGCATCGCCTGCTCGCAGAGGGTGAGCAAGTGGCCGGGCACGAAGTCGCCCGTCAGGCGCTCGTAGCCCAGCAGGTCGCTGGAGTCTGTCCAGTCGGGACGAACCGGCACGATGACCGCCTGAGCGCCGGTCGCCTCGGCCACCAGTTGTGGCAACTTCGTCTTACCCGTGCCCGAGATGCCAGCGAGGATCAAGAACGGCTTGGTCCGTAGCGCAGTGACGAACGTGGCGACCTGCCACGGCTCGAACGTGAACCCGGCTGCTGCGATGTAGTCGAGTACCTCGGAGAGGCGGCCCGCATCCTGCGATGCGACCTGCTGGGGGGCGGATGGGTGCCGCGGCATATAGGTGCTCGGGTCCGCGACCTCGTCGGCGTACTGCAGCGTCACGCTGGCTCCGATCTGGATTCGGGGGCGTCCGAGTCGACGGGCAGCGTCTCCGGAGTCTCGGGAGCCTCGGCGGGCTCGTCGCCGATGGTGTCGTCGGCGGTGTCCTCGTCCTCCAAGCGGAACAGTGCGCTGACGTCGTCGCTGGTGAGCGCGAGGTCCTCGATGAACCTGGCCTCCAGCGCCGCTCGGTCCGGGGTCGATCCGTCATCGCCTTCGAGATCGGTCTGCCGGTAGAACCACACGGCGGCGTCGATCAGCCTGGGGCGATCGTCGTCCTTCCGACTCTGGATGACGAAGGCCCGAAGTTGCGTCGCCGACAGCGGCCGTCGCTTGATCGACTTCGGTCGCGTGTTGAGAATCTCGAACGGCGAGTTCGCCTGCGTAGCCCAGCCGTGCATCGTGTTGGACGGCCCATTGGAGCGGAACTTCGGGCTCTTGAACGCGGCCTGACCGCCGAACGGGTTGAAGTACGGACTGTCGACGTCAGCGTCTGACACCCAGAGCGTGAACTCCTCTAGCGCCTGGATGAACTCCGGCACCGACTCCGCCACCGCGACCTCGGTTTTGCCCGCGAGTCGCAGCGTCCTGACGCCGATCAGGAACTCGCATATCCGAGCCCTCGCCGACGACCGGCCGAGCCGTTCAACGGCGCGGCGAACCTCGGCGTCCGTCAGGTACTTGGGCACTAGTCCTCCAGGTCAGCCATCCCGCGAAGCGAGTCGGCCATCTCCTCGCAGTAGTCAGCGTTCAGGTCGATCCCGAGGCTGCGGAAGCCATTCTTGCGAGCGAACCGCAGCGTCGTGCCGCTTCCGCCAAACGGGTCCAGCACGACACCGTTCGCGGGAGTCGTAGCGAGCACCGGGATGCGCACCAACTCCTCTGAGAAGGACGCCTTGTGCTTCTTTGAGCCCCGGGAGGGGCGGAGCACCCACGTGTCGAGCGGGGGAAGCGTTCGGCCTGTGGCCGAACGACGCCCGACGGGCTCGCGGTCGTAGTAGTACCAGCGCTCCTTCGTCATATGGAAGACGTACTCATGGCTGATCGAGGAGCGGTCGCGGACCTGATCGGGGATGGGGTTGGGCTTGACCCACACGTTGTCGTTCCGGATGAGCCATCCGGCGTCCTGCATCGCAATCGCGAAGCGGTGAGGGATCAGGAGGAGTTGCTTGGGGCGAGCCCACAGGCCATCGCCCCCGAGGTCCTGCGGACGGACCCCGAACCGGCGAGCGCCCTGCTTCGCCTCGTTGCTCTTGTGAGCGCCCTTGCCGCTCCAGTAAGTGTCTCCCAGGTTCACCCACATGCTGCCACTGTCCTTCAGGACGGGGCGGCAAAGTTCGAACACCTCCACGAGGGAGTCCACGAACTCCTGCGGGTGCGGCTCGAGGCCGATCTGACCATCGACGCCGTAGTCGCGCTGACCGTAGAACGGCGGCGAGGTCACGATGCAGTCGACCTGGAGCCCCTCGTTCGCGAGCACCTGGAGCACTTTCGACACGTCGCCGTTGAAGACCAGAGAGCGGTTGTCCGAGTAGTACGCATGCTCTCGAAGCACCTCGCTCTCGAACACCGACTGGGGCGTCTCGACAGGGTGGAGGGCGCGGTTGGCGGGGGTGTCCTTCAGTTGGCCGTTGGGGAGGCGGGAAGCACTTGATGGGACAAGGGGTCCGTGTGTCGCCCGATCCAACATGCGCCCTCCTTGTCCAGCAACTACCTACCGTCGGGCAAATCTACCCACGACCACCGACGATCCCGGGGAGGAGGTTCCTGACACCCCGTGCGAGAGCCCTCCCAAGCCCTGAGGAGAACGCCGGACGCATGGCGGAGGGGACCGGCATGATTTCAGGATGGACCTTCACGACGAGGTAGCTGCTGTCTTCGACCCCTGCCTGATCCCTGAGTGCCCGGGCTCGATCTACGCGACCGTCGCCGCCATCAACCCAGAGAACGGCCACTGACGCATGGCTCGACCACCGCGCTGGCAGACGACCCTCGACGCCAGCATCGAGGAAGCCTGCCTCGCTGTCCGGCTGTACAACGACCCCGCCGAGGCCCGCGCGTTCGAGGGGTTCGTCGTGCACATGCACCTTGCCTGGCTGTACCTCCTGCACGCCGAGTTCATCCGCGATGGCGTCGACTACCGGTACTGGAACAAGAAGCACACGCGGCTGGAACGGATCGACGGTGAACCCAAGCGGTGGGAGCTTGAGCGCTGCCTGAAGGAGCGATGGGAGGACCGCACCGAACCCGTGCCAGCCAACCTCAGGCTGTTCATCGGTCTCCGCAACCGGCTGGAGCACCGCCACGCCCACGCTGACCGGGCGCTGATGCTCAACCTCGCCGGACACTCCCATGCCCTCCTGATCAACTACGAGAACGAGGTGACGTCTGAGTTTGGGGACAGCTACTCCCTTGCCCTCAGACTGCGCATCCCGCTGTTCGTCGGGACGTTCAGCGAGCAAGGGGAACGCGCACTGCGACAGTTCCGCAAGACCTTGCCGACCGACCTCCAGGGCTTCCTGACTGAGTACTTCACCGACCTTGGCGACGACCTGACCGACGATCCTCGGTTCGAGTTCCGGCTCCGGGCGACGATGGAACTCGCCCCGAAGGACCCGGATGCCGTCGCGATCCAGTACACCCACATCAACGACATGACCGACGAGGAGAAGGCCACGGTCGAGGAGATGGGTCGACGCGGGCAGGTCATCGTGAGGGACCGCCGACAGCCGGTCTCCGGCATGGGCATGCTCCTACCGAAACCTGCTGCCCAGGAGGTCCAGGACGGGCTGCCCTACGTCTTCAACGTCAGCCACTTCGTGTCGGCGTACAAGCGGCTGAACGTGCGCCCTGAGCCTGGCTCACCGAACGCCGAGCACACCAACGCCGACTGGTGCGCCTACCACGAGCCCACAGGCACGTACCTCTACACCCGGGCCTTCGTGAAGTACCTGATCAAGAAGTGCTCCACCCCCGAAGGGTTCGAGGCCACCACGGGCCGCAAGCCCAAGCCCCTCTCCTGACCCAGCCCGTCAACATGCTGACGTGCTAACAAGCCAATAGCGCTGCGGCCCGGTCTGGACGGGCTAACGTTCGACCGTGCGCAGGGAGATCGTGACCCTGGTCAGCGACCTCTCCGAGGCTGACGCCGACGAGAGCGTGGCCTTCGGCCTAGACGGGGTCGAGTACGAAATTGACCTGACCGCGGCCGAGGCCGCGGACCTCCGAGCCGCCCTGGCGCTGTTCTCGACGCCGGACGCCGGGTCGGCGGACGCCGCCGAGCCAGCACCAGGACGTCGATCCTCGCGGCCCCGAGCACGAAGGAGGAGCGGGACGCGATCCGCACCTGGGCGCGGGAGAACGGCCACGAGGTCAGCGACCGGGCACGCATCCCGACCTCCGTGATCGAGGCGTATCACTCCGCTCACTGAGCGGTCGGAGGCACCGCCGCAGAGTCCCCCTCTCAGTCCGCAATACGCCCGAGAATCGCCGTCTCGGACCAACTCAACCCAACGTCACCAACGGAGGTTTCAAGCGTGACTAGCGCTACCAGCACCAGCCGTCTCTCGGCATGAAGTTCACCAACTACCGCTGAGCCGGGCAGACCGGGTCGATATCGACCCCGAGCGGCACGGGGGGCGCGGCTCAGGCGCGCACCATGCGTACGGCCATCTCGGCCAGGTGGTCGGCGACCTGGGGCGGGGTCCAGGTGCCCTCGTCGCGGTACCACCGGCCCACGTCGATCGACATGCCCATGATCGCGGTGGCGGTGAGCGAGGGGTCGACGGCGGGGAAGGCGCCGGCGTCGACGCCCTCGACGATCGCGTCGACCAGGGTCTGCTGGATCTTGCGGCGCAGCACGTCGATCTCGGCACGGTGCTCGGGCGAGAGCGCGCCGAGCTCGTAGTTCACGATGCGCGCGGTGTCGTGGTGCTCGGCCTGGCGCAGCACGAAGGCCCGGACGATCGCGCGCACCCGCTCCCCCGGCGCGCCCGCGGAGGCGGCGGCGTCGCTCACCGCGTCGAGCGAGGCCAGGTGGCCCTCGCGCGAGATCGCGAAGAGCAGCGCCTCCTTGGAGGGGTGGTGGACATAGACGGCGGCCGGGCTCATGCCGGCCTCGGCCGCGATGTGTCGCGTGGTGGTGCCGTGGAAACCGTTGCTGCCGAAGGCGATTCGCGCCGCTTCGACCAGCCGCTCGCGCGCTTCCTGCTCTGACTGGCGAGCTGCCGGCGTCTGGCGTGCCATCGACACCCCTTCCTCGAGCGATCTCGTGTCGGTCCGCACGGATCATGCCGCAATCCATTGACGAGCATGGCCCCATGCGGGACGCTAAGCAAGCGCTTAGTCGCATTTCCCAGCCGCCACTGGCAGAAGGAGCACGCGTGAGCAACCGGTTGAACGGCAAGGTCGCGATCATCACCGGAGCGAGCCGCGGCATCGGCCTCGCGGTGGCCCAGCGCCTGGTCAGCGAGGGCGCCAAGGTCGTCATCACCGCGCGCAAGCAGGAGGCGCTCGACGCCGCGGTCGCCGAGCTCGGCGGCCCCGACGTCGCGCTGGCCGTCGCGGGCCGCGCCGACGACGCCGCCCACCAGGACGAGGCGATCAGGGCGGCGATCGACACGTTCGGCTCGCTCGACGTGCTCGTCAACAACACCGGCATCAACCCGGCCTTCGGACCGCTGCTCGACGTCGACGTCGAGGTGTCGCGAAAGATCTTCGAGGTCAACGTGATCGCCGCGCTCGAGTGGGTCAAGAAGGCGTACGCCGCGTCGATGAAGGAGCGCGGCGGCTCGATCGTCAACGTCGCCTCGATCGCGGGGCTGCGCCCCGCCCCCGGCATCGCGATGTACGGCGTGTCGAAGGCTGCCGTCATCCACCTCACCGAGGAGCTCGCGATGGAGCTCGGACCCACCGTCCGGGTCAACGCCGTCGCGCCGGCCGTGGTCAAGACCCGCTTCGCCGAGGCCCTCTACGAGGGCAAGGAGGAAGAGGTCTCCGAGCCCTACCCGCTGAAGCGCCTGGGCGAGCCCGAGGACATCGGCGCCGCCGTCGCCTACCTCGCGAGCGACGACGCGGCCTGGACGACCGGCCAGACCCTGGTGGTCGACGGCGGCATCACGCTGCGCGGCGGCGTCTGAGCATGCAGGACTGGCGGGGCGCCGGGGTCGTCGTCACGGGTGCCGCGCGCGGCATCGGGGCGGCGATCGCCGAGCGGCTGCAGGCCGAGGGCGCCCGCCTCGTCGTCGCCGACGTGCTGGCCGAGCCGCTGCAGCAGGTCGCCGACCGGCTGGGCGCGCACCCGGTGGCCGGAGACGCCGCCTCGCCCGAGGGCGTGCGCGCGCTCGTCGACGCCGCGACCGACCACCTCGGCGAGATCGACGTGTGGGTCGGCAACGCCGGCATCGCGCGCGGCGAGGGGCTGGCCGGCTCGTCCGAGCAGGACTGGGCCGACTCCTGGCAGGTCAACGTGATGGCGCACGTGCGCGCCGCCGAGCTGCTGGTCCCCCGCTGGCTCGAGCGCGGCTCCGGCCGCTTCGTGGTGACCGCCTCGGCCGCCGGGCTGCTGACGATCCTCGGCCAACCGACGTACGCCGTCACCAAGCACGGCGCCGAGGCGTTCGCGGAGTGGCTGGCGGCGACGTACGGCCATCGCGGGATCGCCGTGCACGCGATCTGCCCGCAGGGCGTGCTCACCGACATGTACCCCGGCCCAGGCGACGGCGAGCTCGCCGACGTGATCGGGCACGACGGGGCGCTGCAGCCGGCCGACGTCGCCGAGGCGCTGGTGCGCACCGTCGCGGCCGAGGAGTTCCTCGTCCTGCCACACCCGGAGGTCAAGGACTACTTCGCCTTCCGCGGCGCGCAGACCGACAAGTGGTTGCGCGGGATGCAGCGCCTGCAGCAGCGTGTCGACCAGACCACCCACAAGCTGGTCGAGTAGGACGAGCCGCTAGGCGAATCCGTATCGAGACCTCCACACCCGAAGCAGAACCCGCGAATCCCTAGGAGCAGCAAGGATGTCCGAGACCACACGCACTGCCATCGTCACCGGCGCCGCCCGCGGCATCGGCGCGGCCGTGGCCAAGCGCTTCGCCGCCGACGGCATGAACGTCGCGGTGCTCGACCTCGACGAGGCCGCCTGCCAGCAGGTGGCCGACGAGATCACCGCGGCCGGCGGCAAGGCGATCGGCGTCGGCTGCGACGTAGCCGACGAGGAGGCCGTCGCCACCGCCGTCGAGCGGGTCGCGAACGAGCTCGGCGCCCCGACGGTGCTGGTCAACAACGCCGGCATCATCCGCGACAACATGCTGTTCAAGATGACCACCGACGACTGGGACTCGGTGCTCGGCGTGCACCTGCGCGGGGCGTTCCTGATGACCCGCGCGGCGCAGAAGTACATGACCGAGGCCAAGTGGGGCCGCGTCGTCAACCTGTCCAGCACCTCGGCGCTGGGCAACCGCGGCCAGGCGAACTACTCGGCGGCCAAGGCCGGCATGCAGGGCTTCACCAAGACGCTCGCGATCGAGCTCGGCAAGTTCGGCGTCACCGCCAACGCGATCGCCCCGGGCTTCATCGTCACCGACATGACCGCCGCCACCGCCGAGCGCGTCGGGATGGACTTCGAGGCCTTCCAGCAGGCCGCGGCCCAGCAGATCCCCGTGCAGCGCGTCGGCCGCCCCGAGGACATCGCCGCGATGGCGGCGTTCTTCGCCAGCGAGGACGCCGGGTTCGTGTCCGGCCAGGTGGTCTACGTCGCCGGCGGGCCGAAGGACTGATGGCCATGCGCACGTTCAACGGCATCGAGGAGCTGCAGCAGGTCGTCGGCGAGCACCTCGGCTACAGCGACTGGCACCAGGTCACCCAGGAGGCGGTCGACCAGTTCGCCGAGGCGACCGGCGACCACCAGTGGATCCACGTCGACGTCGAGAAGGCCAAGGACGGCCCGTTCGGCGGCACCATCGCCCACGGCTACCTCACGCTGTCGCTCGTCCCGATGCTGGTCTGGCAGATCTATCAGGTCGAGGGCGTGAAGATGGGAGTCAACTACGGCTCCAACAAGGTTCGCTTCCCGACGCCGGTGCCGGTCGGCTCGCGCGTGCGCGCCGGCGTCGAGCTGGTGTCGGTCGAGCCGTCCTCGATGGGGTTCACCGTCACCACCAAGGTGACCATCGAGCTCGAGGGCGCCGACAAGCCCGCCTGCGTCGCCGAGACGCTGTCGGTCGTCGTCCCCTGAGGCGCCTCACCCCAGCCGGTCGCGGATCGCGCCGCCGATGGCGCGCATCCGGCTGAGCACGTCGTCACGCGGGTCGGCGCCGGGCTCCCAGCCGGAGACGACGGCGTACGCCACCGTGCGGCCGTGCTTGGTCACGAGCCCGATGTCGGCGCGCACGGTGGCGTCGGTGCCGGTCTTGTTGACCAGCAGCAGGCCGCGGTCGGGCTCGGCGTGCGCGAGCGGGTCGAGCCCGAACGCCCCGGCCACCATCGACAGGTCGGTGCCGAGGGCCAGCCACTCCAGCGGCAGCCGAGGCAGCTCGCCCTCGTGCGTGAGCCGCAGCCAGCGCACGAGGGCGCGGGCCGAGCCGCGCGAGAGCGTGTCGGCGACGCCCGGTTGCGCGGGGTCGCGGTCGTCGCGCACCCGGTCGAGCAGCGCCATCGGGGCCAGGGCGTAGCGCGCCGCGAGCGCGGCCAGGGGCGCGACGCCGACCTCGCGCAGCAGCGCGTTGGTCGCGAGGTTGTCGCTCACCGCCCCCACCAGCCGGCAGGCGTCGAGCACGCTGAGGTCGCGCTGGTCGAGCACGTGCCACAACCCCGAGTCGCGCACGAAATCCTCGCTGCGCCAAGCGATCCGGGCCGCCGGGTCGATGTCTCCGCGCTCCCAGCGCCGCGCCACCTCCGACAGCAGCAGGCACTTGCCGACCGAGGCGGTGCGCAGCACGGCGTCGGGCTCCTCGGCCAGCCACGGCCACGGCTCGTCGAGCGGCTGCACCAGCACGCTCCACCGCACGGTCATGGCGTGTCGCCACCCGGGAACGCCGTGCGCGCCCGCAGCGCGCACTCCAGCAGGAACGACTGGTCCACGATCGACCGACGTACGTCGTCGGCCAGGTCGGTGCGCGCCAGCGCCTCCCGCGAACGGTCGAGCGTGTCCTGCTCGACCACCGGCCACGGGAAGGCAGCGGTCGCCACCCGCCCGAGGGCCATGCCGGTGACCCGCTCGGCGAGGGGCGGGACGTCCGCGAAGTAGCGCGCGACGTACGGCCGCAGGAGCTCGGGATCGCCTGAGCCCCAAAGGCCTTCGGCGTGCGCCACGAGCTGGTAGTTGGACAGGTCGGCGTCGTGGGCAAGGCTCTCCCACGCCTGCTCCTTGGCCTCGGCGGTGGGCCGCAGCGCCCGGATGCGGATGCCCTCGAGCTCGCCCTGCATGGTGCGGTCGGCGTCGCTGAGCCGCTGCAACGTGGCGTCGTCGAGGGCGTCGACGCGCGCGAGCGACCGCGCCACGGCCCAGCGCAGCTCGGTGTCGTCGCGCAGCGACTCCGGCAGGCCGTCGCCGGTGAGCCATCGACCGAGCAGCTGCACGTCGTCGCTCGCCCCGGCGACCAGCCGCGCGCCCGCCAGCTGGTCGGGCGACCCGTCGGCGGCGCGGTCGAAGAGCTCGCGCCCGGCGGCGGCGATGCCGCGGTAGGCGTCCGGCACCTCGGCCGCGGGCAGGAACGCGCGCAGCCGCGGCACGATGCGCATCGCCACGCCGGCACGGATGCCGTCGTCGCTCTCGCGGCCCCAGCTGCGCGCGATGGTGCCGGCCAGCAGACGGGGGTCGACGCGGCCGGTCATCACGCCGGCGTCGAGGGCGCACCAGGCGACGGCGCGGGCGGACCCGTCGGGCACGCCGGCCAGCTGCTCGGGCAGGGCCGCCAGGGTCGCGTCGTCGAGCCGGACCTCGGCCCAGGTGAGGTCGGCGGCGTTCGGGATCAGCAGCTCCGGCACGCGCTGCCCCACCAGCTCGGGCACCTGCTGCTCGTCGCGCTCGGCGGTCAGGTCGGCCTGCAGCACCCGATCGCCACCGGAGTATCCGGCCACGTCGAAGGTGTGCGGCCGGTCGGCCGGCCGCTCCACCGGCGCGTGCCGCGTCACGGTCGCGCCGGTCACCCGGTCGCCGTCGCGCTCGAGGTGCACCGCGACCACGTCGGTGCCGGCCGTCCCGAGCCACGCCTGCTGCCAGGCGGTCAGGTCGCGGCCGCTGGCCCGCTCCATCGCCGACATGAAGTCGGCCAGGCCCGCGTTGGCGTACAGGTGGCGCTCGATGTGGTCGCGCACCCCGGCGACGAACGCGTCGTCGCCGATGTGGGCGATGAGCTGGCGCAGCACCGAGGCGCCCTTGGCGTAGGAGATGCCGTCGAAGTTCTGCAGCGCGGAGTGGGCGTCGGGTGCGGGCGCGCCGGCGACGGGGTGGGTCGAGGGGGCCCGGTCGGCGCGATAGCCCCACGCCTTGCGGCTGGCGCCGAAGTCGACGAACGCCTCGGTGAACTCGGTGGACTCGGCCAGGCAGCGGTGCGACATGTACTCGGCGAACGACTCGTTGAGCCACAGGTCGTCCCACCAGGTCATCGTGACCATGTCGCCGAACCACATGTGCGCCATCTCGTGCGCGATGGTGTTGGACCGGCCGAGCAGCTGCGCGCGGCTGATGCCGCCGCGGAAGATCATGCTGTCGGAGTGCACGACGCAGCCGGGGTTCTCCATCGCCCCGGCGTTGAACTCGGGCACGAACAGCTGGTCGTAGTCGCCGAAGTCGTACCGCACGCCGAACAGCCGGTGGTAGTGGTCGAACGACTGCTTGGTGACCTCGAACATCTGCGGCGCCTGCGCCTCGAGCAGGTCGCGCTGGCTGGCCCGGGCGCTGATCGACAGCGGGATCCCGTCGTGCTCGTCGCGCAGCGTGGCCCAGGGCCCGGCGCACACCGTCACGAAGTACGTCGCCAGCGGCTTGGTGGTCGCGAGCCGGAAGTCCTGCGGCCCGGTCTGCTCGGTCGCGCCGTTGCCGAAGACGGTCCAGCCCTGCGGCGCGTGGACGGTGACGTCGTACGGCGCCTTGAGGTCGGGCTGGTCGAAGCAGGCGAAGATCGACGGCGCGGCGTCGAGGAAGCTCATGCCGTAGACATAGGCCTCGCCGTCGGCCGGGTCGACCGCGCGGTGCAGGCCCTCCCCCGACCTGCTGTACGCCATCGTCGCCTCGACGACGACGGTGTTGTCGGCCTGCAGGCCGGGCAGCTCCACGCGCCGGTCGGCGACGGTCGCGGGGTCGATCGAGCGCCCGTTGAGGGTGATCGAGGAGACCTCGCGCGCGTCGACGTCGAGGAACGTGCTGGCGCCGGGTCTGCTTGCGGTGAAACGGATCTCGGCGCGCGATGCGAACGTCTCGTCGCCCTGGTCGAGGTCGAGGTGGACGGTGTATCCGGCGACGCCGATCAGGTCGGCACGGCCACGGGCTTCAGCGATGGTGAGCGAGGACACACGCTCATGCTGCCACCCGGGTCAGCCGCGGTAGCCCGCCATGCCCTGCAGCCGCGCGACGCGGTCGGCGGTCGGCGGGTGGGTGGAGAACAGCTTGGAGACGTCCTGGGCGCGGAACGGGTTGGCGATCATCATGTGCGAGGCGTTGACCACCTGCGGCTCCGGCGCGAGCGGCCGCGCGGCGACGCCCTGCTCGAGCTTGCGCAGCGCCGACGCCAGGGCGAGCGGGTCGCCGGTGAGCTTCGCGCCGTCCTCGTCGGCGTCGTACTCGCGGGTGCGGCTGATCGACATCTGGATGAGCATCGCGGCGAACGGCGCGAGCAGCGCCATCGCGATCAGCGCGAGCGGGTTGGGGCGGTCGTCGCTGTTGCCGCCACCGCCGAGCATCGGCAGGAACATCAGCATCTGCGCGATCGAGGTGATCACGCCGGCGATCGCGGCGGCGACGGAGGAGGTGAGGATGTCGCGGTTGTAGACGTGCATCAGCTCGTGGCCGAGCACCCCGCGCAGCTCCCGCTCGTCGAGCAGCTCCAGGATGCCGGCGGTGCAGCAGACCGCGGCGTTCTGCGGGTTACGGCCCGTGGCGAACGCGTTGGGCGCGGCGGTCGGCGAGATGTACAGCCGCGGCATCGGCTTGCCGGCCTTGGTCGACAGCTCGCGCACGATGCGGTACATCTCCGGCGCCTGCGCCTCGCTCACCGGCTGCGCGCGCATCGCCTTGATGGCGATCTTGTCGCTGTTCCAGTAGCCGTACGCCGTCATGGCGACACCGATCAGCGCGAAGATCCACAGATACCTCGCGCCACCGATCACGGCGCCGACACCGAGCAGCACGGCGAAGATC
The DNA here is from genome assembly GCF_006716095.1 of Barrientosiimonas humi. Classification (NCBI taxonomy): domain Bacteria; kingdom Bacillati; phylum Actinomycetota; class Actinomycetes; order Micrococcales; family Dermacoccaceae; genus Barrientosiimonas; species Barrientosiimonas humi. The sequence goes on along the minus strand of NZ_VFOK01000001.1, from coordinate 291,326 downwards.
GCGCCGAACAGAGCGGCGGTCTTCAGGCCGTTGAAATGGTTGTGCATGCCCCGTGAACGAGCCGGGAGCCCCGCGTTGTTCCCGGGATCGCGCGAGACCCGGAGCCGCCGGCGCCGGGCGTACGCCCTCGCGGTCCTCCGCCGAACCGTGCGGCCCAGCGCACCCTCCGGCGGACAACCGCCGAGGGGGGGTGACCAGGCCAGGCCGGCCGCCGGCGTACGCCCTCGCGGTCCTCCGCCGAACCGTGCGGCCCAGCGCACCCTCCGGCGGACAACCGCCGGGGGGTGACCAGGCCAGCCCGGCCGCCGGCGTACGCCCTCGCGGACCTCCGCCGAACCGTGCGGCCCAGCGCACCCCCCGGCGGACAACCGCCGGGGCGGGAGGGGCGCTGCCGCCCCGCTGAAACGCGGTTTCAGCGCTGTGACTTCGCTGCAGCAGAGTCGAAGCGCTGAAACCGCGTTTCAGCGCCCGGGGGCCGCCCGGGGGCCGTACGTCCGGCGCGGCTCAGTCGAGCAGGCCCATCGGCAGCTGGGGGGCCAGGCTGATCACCGCGAGCGCGACGAGGCTCAGGGCGACCACGGCCAGGTGCAGCGGGTGCGGGCGGTCGTGGACGGCGTCGGGGTCGGCTGCGCCGCTGCCGGCCATCGCGAGCACGACCCGCAGGTAGACCGCGACGCCGAGCATCGCGTTGAGGGCGGCGACGACCGCGAGCCACCACAGCTCGCCGGCGACGACCGGCCGCAGCGCGAGCACCTTGGCGACCAGGCCGAGCACGGCGGGCGGCAGACCCGCGAGCGTCAGCAGCCCGAGCGAGATCGCGAGCGCGGCGACCGGGCGCCGCCGGAACAGCCCGCGCAGCGTCGCCAGGTCGCGGATGCGCCCGCGGCCCTCGGCGTGGGCGACGAGGGTGACGCCGGCGAAGACCACCAGGGTGGCGATGCTCGTGACGAACAGATATCCGGTGGCGGCCTTGACCGCACCGGGCGCGACCGTGGCGAGCGGCAGCACCACCCAACCGGCCTGCGCGACGGTCGACCAGGCCAGCAGCCGCAGCGTCGAGCGCTCGCGCAGCGCCAGCACGTTGCCGACGGTCATGGTGATCGCCGCGACGACCCCGACGGCGACCAGGGCGCCGTCGCCGAGCGCGGTCACGCCGCGCAGCACGGCCAGCAGCGCCCCGAGCGCGGCCAGCTTGGAGGTGGTCGCGAGGAAGCCGCCGACGGGCACCGACGCCCCGGCGTACGCCTCGGGCGTCCACGCGTGGAACGGCACCAGCGACAGCTTGAACCCGAGCCCGGCGACCAGCACGACGACGGCCAGCGCGAGCACCCGGCGGGTGTCGGGCTCGGCCGCGGCGCGCAGGACGGCGTCACCGTCGAGCAGCGGCGACCCGGTGGCCGCGAACCACAGCGCCGCGCCCATCGCGAGCAGCGCGAAGGACACCAGCGAGGTGACCAGCAGGGTCAGCGCACCGTCCAGCGCGGAGCGCCGCGCCCGCAGGGCGACCAGCGCGATGGTCGGCAGGGTGGCCAGCTCCAGCAGCACCAGCCAGGACCCGAGGTCGCGCGCGGCGGTGACCCCGGTGGCGCCCGCGGTCGAGGCCAGCAGCATCGCGACCGAGATCGGCGCGCGCTCACGCGGCGCCGGGACGGGCAGGGCGAGCAGCGCGATGATCCCGGCCGAGACCAGCGCGCTGACCTGGATGACCGCGCCCAGCCGGTCGACGACGTACAGGCAGCTGGTGCCGGACAGGCACATCGTGCGGCGCTCGGCGGCGCCGGGCAGCAGCCCGGGCACGGCGGTCGCGGCGCCGGCGAAGAGCAGGACCGCGGCCAGCGCCCAGTGCGCGGCACCCAGCCGAGGGCGTACGACATCGACGACGAGCACGAGCAGCGCACCCAGCGCCGGGATCAGCACGGGGGCGAGGGCGGCGTAGTCGAGCGTGACGCTCACCGGGCCACCTCCCCGAGCATCCGCAGCACGTCGGGCTCGCTGATCGCGAGGAGCGCGGTGGGCAGGACGCCCACGGCAAGTACCGCGACGACCAGCACGGTGATGACGACCCACTCCGCGCCGACGGCGTCGGGCGAGGCGACGGCGACCGCACCGGTCGGAGGATCACCGGCAGGCGTCTCGCCGTCAGCGAGCGACTCGTCGCGCGTCTCGTCCGCCCGCGTCGCTCCGGCCCGCGCCACGTCGACCCGCGCCACGTCGACCCGCGTCTCGTCGGTGCGCAGCCGCTCGTCCGCCGGGCGGCCGGGCGCGCCGCCGCCGGCCCAGACGATGCGCAGCACCCGCAGCGCATAGGCCGCGGCCAGCACCCCGCCGAGCGCCGCGAGCACCGCGAGCCAGGCGAACAGCGTCTCGGGCCGGCCGGGCGCGGGGTCCCAAGCGGCGAGGATCGTGAGCACCTCGCCCCAGAAGGTCGCGAGCCCGGGCAGCGCGAGCGACCCGGCCATCCCGACGACCAGCGCGAGGCCGAGCCGCGGGCGCGCGTCGCGCAGCCCCTCGCGGGCGGTGTCGAGGTCGTCGCCGTGCCAGCGGTCCTTGAGCCCGCCGACGACGAAGAACAGCAGCGCCGACACGACGCCGTGGGCGATGTTGCCGAGCAGCGCGGCCTGCACGCCGAGCGTGCCACCGGCGGCGAGCGCGAGCATGACGAAGCCCATGTGGGCCACCGACGACCACGCGATGAGTCGCTTCAGCGAGCGCTCGACCAGGCAGACCAGACCGCCCCAGAGGATGCCGACGACCGCGAGCACGCCGACCACGGGCGCGAGCCGCGCGAAGCCCTCGGGCACCGCTCCGACGGCCAGCCGGACCACGCCGTACGTCCCCATCTTGAGCAGCACGGCCGCGAGCAGCACCGACCCGGTCGTCGGCGCGGCGGTGTGGGCGGCCGGCAGCCAGGAGTGGAACGGGAAGAGCGGCACCTTGATGCCGAGGCCGACGAGCAGCAGCGCCGCGACGATCGTCTGCTGGGTCGTGCCGAGCGCGGAGCCGCGGGTGCGGGCGAGCTCGGTGAGGTCGGCGGTGCCGGCCGCGAAGGTCAGCGCGAGGATGCCGACGAGCATCAGCGTCGAGCCCAGCACGGTGTAGAGCACGAACCGCGCCGCGGCCGCGTCGCGCGTCGCCGGGTCGCCAAAACCCTTGATGAGCAACCACATCGGGACGAGCACGATCTCGAACGCGAGGAAGAACAGCACGGCGTCGCGCGCGAGGAAGGTGAGCAGCGCGGCCCCGACGACCAGCAGCAGGCAGCCGAGGTAGGTGCCGTAGCGGGCGCGCGGCGGCCGGGCGATGCCGTACAGCACCACGAGCACGCCGATCGCCGCGGTGAGCGCGAGCAGCGGGGCGCTGATGCCGTCCACCCCGAGGTTCAGCCGCATCCCGACCGCGGTCACCCACGGCCGGTCGAGCACCGGCCGGTCGACCAGGGTGACGCCGACGCACGCGGCCGAGGCCACCGCCGCGGCGAGCGCGACGGCCGACGCGGTGCGCTGCCCCACCGGGCGCGGCATCCGGTCGGAGCACACCAGCGCCCCGCCGACCACGAGCGGCACGAGCACGGCCGCCACCATCGCGATCACCACAGCGCCACCCCCAGCAGCGCGACGAGCAGGGCTCCGGCGAGGATCGCGACCAACCCGGACGAGGGCGTACGCCGGTGCAGGCTCTCCCCGGAGTCGCCGAGTCGGCGTGCGCCCGAGGCCAGCCCGCTCACGCCCGTGTCGAGCTGCCGCTCACCGGCCGCGACGAGGCGCGCCAGGGCCAGGACCGGCCGGGCGACCAGCGCGACGTAGAGCCCGTCGACGCCGAGGCCCCGGCTCGCGGCCGAGCGCCAGCGCTGCGGGGTGTGCTCGGCGGCGTCGCCGTAGCGCGTGCGCAGCGACATCACCCGCACCAGCAGCGCGGCGGCGAGCATGAGCAGCAGCGCGGCGGCGACGAGCAGCCAGTTGGGCTGCTGCCACTCGATCTCCAGCAGCGGCGTGATCACCAGCGCACCGCCGAGCAGGCTCGCGGCACCGAGCGCGACCAGCCCGAGACGGCCGAGGGCGGTGGGCTCGGGCTCGTCCTCGAACGGGTCGGACTCGACCACCGGTTCGGCCTCGTGCCCGAACTCGTCGACCTGGGGCGCGTCGCGCAGCAGCTCGACGATGCCGACGTCGGCGACGACCCGGCTGTCCTCGACGCTGGTGTCGAGCGAGCGGCGCTCGAAGACGGTGCGGTGCTGCACGACGAGCCAGGCGCGCATGGCGTACGCCGCCGTCAGCACCGTGGTCAGCGCGACGACGGCGAACCCGAGGGCCGCCGAGCGCGCGCCGTCGGCGGCGTGCTTGGCCGCCTCGTCGAGGATCAGGTCCTTGCTGACGAAGCCGACGGTCGGGGGCACGCCCGCGAGCGCGAGCAGCCCGATCGCGAGGAGGGTGCGGGTCTGCGGATAGCGGCGGATGCCGCCGGACATGCGCTGCACGACGGTGCCGCCGACGAGCACGGTGAGCCAGCCGATCATGAGGAACAGCAACGCCTTGAACGCGGCGTGGCTGACCAGGTGCATGATCGCCAGGTCGGGGCCGGCGGTGCTCGGCACGACGGTCAGCGCGACGAGCATCAGACCCACCTGGCTGACGGTCGACCAGGCGAGCAGCCGCTTGAGGTCGTCCTGGAAGAACGCCAGGGCCGCGGCGAGCACGGCGGTGGCGCCGGCCAGCACGAGCAGCACGTTGCGGGCGACCGGGGCGGCGTGCAGCAGCGGCAGCAGGTGGGCGAGCACGACGGTGCCCGCGGCGACCATCGTCGCGGCGTGGATGAGCGCCGAGGCGGGCGTCGGACCCTCCATGGCGTCGGGCAGCCAGTCCTGGAAGGGCAGCTGGGCGCTCTTGCCGAGCACGCCGCACACGACGCCGAGCATCGCGACGGTCAGCACCGTCTGCGCGCCGGCCAGCGGGGGTTCGGTGAACCAGGCGACCACCGCGGGGATCGACGTGGTGCCGGCGCTGGTGGCCAGCAGCGCGAACCCGAGCACCAGCGGCGCGTCGGCGAGCCGGGTGACGAGGAACGACTTGTACGCCGCCCGCCGCGCCTTCTCGCGGGCGGAGTCGTGGCCGATGAGCAGGTAGGAGCACCAGCCCATCAGCTCCCAGCCGACGAGGGTGAGCAGCAGGTCGCCGGACAGCACGACCAGCTGCATGCCGGCGGTGAAGATGCCCACGGTCGCGGCGAACTGGCGGTAGCGCGGGTCGGTCCACAGGTACCACCGGGCGAACGCCTGCACCGCGAACGAGACGACCGCGACGGCCGCCGCGACCAGCACGTTCCACCGGTTGACCTGCAGCCGGAGCGGGACGTCGAGGGCGGGCCCGACCGGCAGCGACCCGATGGTCTGCGGCCCGGTGACAGCGACGCCGGTGACCTGCTGGGCGAGCAGCACCCCGGCCGCGGCCATCCCGACGAGCGCGGCGAGCAGCGCGATCACCGCGGTGGCGCGGCCGCTGCGGCGCACGAGCGGCAGGGTCAGCAGACCGCCCACGGCCGGCGCGAGGACGGCCAGGTGGCTCGGCTGGAGCGGCCCGGCGACGGCGAGGTTCACGCGTCGTCCTCGCCGCGTCGGGTCAGGTCGACGTCGCCGCGCGCGCGGTAGACCGCGACGACGGCCGCCAGGGCGACGGCGATCTCGGCGGCGGCGATGGTGATGAGGAAGATCGTGAGCGTCTGACCGGCGACCAGCGGGTCGGGCCGGGCGGCGCCCATCGTGACCAGCAGCAGGCCGGCTGCGGCGAGCAGCAGCTCGACGCCGATGAGCATCAGCACCGCGTTGCGGCGCGCGACGATGCCGTAGACCCCCGTGGCGACCAGGACGCCGACCAGCACGAGCGGCAGCTGCAGGTGGATCACCGCTCCTCCCCCGCGAGCTCCTCGGGGGTGGTGGCGACCTGCAGCCGCGACATCGCGAGCGCGGCCACGAGCCCGACGAGCAGCAGCAGCGACAACAGCTCGAACGGCCACACCCAGGTGCCGAAGAGCCGGGTCGCGAGCGCCTCGGTGCCGGGCGAGCGCACGTCGGCGCGGCCGGCGTACGCACTGATCAGGACCGCCGCGACCAGACCGCCGGTGCCCGCGGCGACGACCAGGCCGGCGAGGCGGGTCAGCGGGCTGGTGTCGTGGGCGGTGGTCGGGCCGGTGGGGGCGCGGGTGAGCATGAGCGCGAAGATCACCAGCACGACGATCGCCCCGACGTAGACGATCAGCTGCACCAGCGCCACGAGCTCGGCGCCGAGCACGAGGTAGCAGCCGCTCAGCGCGCCCAGGCTCACCACGAGCCACAGCGCGGCGTGCAGCAGCTGCTTGGTGGTGACGGCGCGCACGGCAGCGCCAGCGGTGACCAACCCGGCGAGCACGAAGAAGACGTCGTGCGTCGTCATGCGTCGCCGGCCCTGTGGTCGTCGGACGTCGGGTCGGTCTTGGCGTCGCCGGTCTTGGCCTCGTCGGGCTTGGCGTCGCCGGCCTTCGGGTCCTCGGGCGAGGCGGACGTACGGATGACGCGGGGGCCGCGCACCGGCTTGCGGGCGGCGAGGGCCTCGGTGGGCTCGGCCGCGCCGGGGTCGAGCGGCGGGGGTGGCGGCACGGTCGGCATCCACTCCTCCAGCTGCTCCTTCTCGTGCAGCAGGTCGCGGATGTCGTGCTCGGCGTACTCGAAGTGCGGGCTCCAGAACAGCGCGTCGAACGGGCAGACCTCGATGCAGATCCCGCAGTACATGCACAGGCTGAAGTCGATCGCGAACCGGTCCAGGACGTTCTGCTGGCGGTCGCGCCCGCCCTCGGGGCCGGCGGGGATCGTCTCCTTGTGCGAGTCGATGTAGATGCACCAGTCGGGGCACTCGCGCGCGCAGAGCATGCACGAGGTGCAGTTCTCGGCGAGCAGCGCGATGACGCCGCGGGTGCGCGGCGCCAGGTCGGGCTGGCGCTCGGGGTACTGGTGGGTGTGCGCAGGTCGGGCCATCGTCCGGGCGGTGGTGGCCATGCCCTTGACGAGGCCCGGGACGAGGCTGCGTCGGTTGCTGGGCCCAGGCATCACGTGATCCGTCCGAGGTGGCTCCTTCGGGAACGCTCGCACGCTACCGGCCAGGAGGGACGTGACCTAGCAGCCGCTCCGAGAACGGACATCACGCGGTGAGGACGACGCCGACGCCGGTGATCGCCAGCTGCACCAGGGCCAGCGGCACCAGGCCCAACCAGGCGAGTCGCTGCAGCTGGTCCTCGCGCAGCCGCGGCCACGACACGCGCATCCAGATGATGAGCAGCGCGACCGCGAACCCCTTGAGCAGCGTCCACAGCCAGCCGAGCGCGCCGTCGAACGGGCCCGTCCAGCCACCGAGGTAGACCACGGCGACCAGCAGCGACATCACGACGATCCCGGCGTACTCGGCGAGCAGGAAGAACGCGAAGCGCAGCCCGGTGAACTCGGTGTAGGGGCCCATCACGACCTCGGAGTCGGCGATGGGCATGTCGAACGGCGGGCGCTGCAGCTCGGCGGTCGCCGCCACCAGCAGCACCAGGGCCGCCGGTGCCTGCCACAGCAGCCACCACGGCGTCCACGCGTGCGCGATGCCGGTGAGCGAGAGGGTGCCGCCGGCGAGGGCGAACGAGGCGCAGGCCAGGATCAGCGGCAGCTCGTAGCTGACGAGCTGGGCGGCCGAGCGCATCGCGCCGACGAGGGCGTACTTGTTGCCCGAGCCCCAGCCGGCCATCAGCGTGCCGAGGGCGCCGATGCCCGAGACGGCCAGCAGCACCAGCAGGCTCGCGGGCACGTCGGCGCCGACCAGGGTCGGCGAGAACGGCACGACGGCCATCGCGAGGAGGTACGCCACCAGCGCCACCGCGGGCGCGGCCCGGAAGACCCATCGGTCGGCGGCCGCCGGGACGATGTCCTCCTTCTGCGTGAACTTCACGCCGTCGGCGATCAGCTGGGCCCAGCCGTGGAACCCGCCGGCGTGCATCGGGCCGAGGCGGCCCTGCATGTGGGCCATCACCTTGTGCTCGGTCTGGCCGACGAGCAGCGGCAGCACCAGGAAGGCCACGAGCACGAGCGCGGCGCGCACGCCGGCCTCGAGCCAGGTCATCTCCATCACCGCGGCCCCCACGAGGAGTCGGGCACGCCGGGCGGCAGGTTCTTGCGGCGACCGCGGCGGGGCGCGGGCGAATCGCCTGACTCCCCAGGGTCTTTCGCGCCCGGCCACGGCTTGGAGACGCGCGCGGCGAGCACGAAGTCCTTGCGCAGCGGCCGCCCCTCGAAGCCCTCGGGGAGCAGCAGCGGGCGGATGCCGAGCCGGCTGCCGTCGTCGAAGTCGGTGAACTCCAGGCCGAACATCTCGTGCGTCTCGCGCTCGTGCCAGGCGGCGCCGCGCCACAGCGTCGTGAGGCTGCGCAGCGGCTCGGTCTCCGGCACACGGGTGCGCACCAGCACCGACCGCAGCGCGCCGGGCGTGACGTCGTAGAGGTGGCTCACGACGTCGAGACCTCCCTCGTCACGGTCGGTCTCGTCGACGGCGGTGAGGAAGTCGAAGAACGCGAAGCCCTCGGCGCGCAGCTGCTCGTGGAGGGCGTACCACTCCTGCGGCGGGCAGTCCCGCCGCTCGGCGTCCAGGCTCATGACGGGTCGCCCTGCGGCGGCTCGGCCGGCTGGTCCCGGCGCACGAGCGGGCGGGTGACCGCGCCGGCGAAGCGGCGCCGGTCGGCGTACGACCGGGTGGTCAGGCGCTCCTCGGCGATCTGCTGCTGCAGCACGAGGATGCCGTGCAGCAGCGCCTCGGGGCGGGGCGGGCAGCCGGGCACGTAGACGTCGACCGGGATCAGCTGGTCGACGCCCTTGGTGACGCAGTAGGAGTCCCAGTAGGGGCCGCCGGAGTTGGAGCAGGCGCCGAAGGAGATGACGTACTTCGGCTCGGGCATCTGGTCGTAGAGCCGGCGCACGGCCGGCGCCATCTTGTCGGTGACCGTGCCGGAGACGACCATCAGGTCGGCCTGGCGCGGGCCGGGGGCGAACGGGATGACGCCGAGCCGGATGAAGTCGTGCCGCGCCATGCTGCCGGCGATGAACTCGATGGCGCAGCAGGCGAGCCCGAAGTTGAAGACCCACAGCGAGTAGCGCCGCCCCCAGTTGAGGATCAGCCGCATCGGCTTGGGCGCGGCGGCCTGGAGCGGGCCGACGCGCGGGGTGGGCAGGTCGACGGTCACGGGGTCCACCTCAGCAGGCCGCGGCGCGCGGCGTGCGCGAGCCCCACGACCAGCACGCCGATGAAGATGCCCATCTCGACCAGGCTCGCGACCCCGAGGTCGGCGTCACGCAGCACCGTCGCCCACGGGAAGAGGTAGACCGCGTCGACCGCGAAAACGACGTAGAGGAAAGCAAATCCGAGGTAGCGCACCTGCGACTGGGACCAGCCCTGACCGACCGGGTCGACGCCGGACTCGTACGTCGTCAGCCGGGCCGGCGTCTGCGACACCGGCGCCAGGAGCCGACGCATCAGCATCGCCGCGCCGAACAGCAGCACTCCGGCGAGCGCGACGACGACGACGACGAGATAGCCGACGAGGGGACCCTTCACGGGACCAGAGCCTAACGAGCCGCTGCCGGTCGGTGAGGGAGGTCACCCCCGCTCGTTTTGACCTCTCCTTATGCGATGCATAACGTGGACGGCGGTCGAGAGACCCAGCGACAAGCCCTGGCTGGCTGGGCGGCAACCCTCACGGATGTGGCGGGGTGCTCCAGGTGAGACCCGGTCCGACAGCCCTGTCGGACAAGCACATTCGCGCCGGCGATTGTGCCGCGGTCGACGATGCCGGACGGGTGAGCCTGCGAGCCCGTGCGGAGGAGGAGACGCGGCAGAAGGTCCTGGCGTGCTGTTTCTCGAGGAGTGCCTCCGACATGTCTTCCCCCTCTTCCGGCGCGGACGCGACGGGCCAGATCCCGCCGCTGCCGCCGTACCCCGGGTCGCGCGGGCGGGGTGTGCGCACGGCGATCACCGCCGGCGGCCTCGTCGTCGCGCTAGCGGCCGGGTTCGGCCTGGGCCGCGCGACCGCGGACGACGGCGGCAGCGCCTCGGCCGACGAGCCGCGCGAGGTCACCATCGGCACCACCGAGGCGAGTGCGGAGTGGTGGCCGCCGCTGCAGCGGCTGGCCCGCGAGAACGGCATCGAGATCAAGCTCGTGTCGTTCTCCGACTACACCCAGCCCAACCCCGCGCTGGCGCAGGGGCAGACCGACCTCAACCTGTTCCAGCACCTGCAGTTCCTCGCGAGCTACAACAGCAACGACAACCAGGACCTCACCCCGATCGGGTCGACCCAGGTCGTGCCGCTGCCGCTGTACTCCAAGAAGCACACGGCGCTGAACCAGATCCCGCAGGGCGGCAAGATCGCCATCCCCAACGACCCCACCAACCAGGCGCGGGCGCTGCTCGTGCTGCAGCAGGCGGGGCTGCTGAGGCTCAAGGGCGGCGGCAACGCGCTGTCGACCCCGGCCGACATCGACCGTGCCGCCTCGAAGGTCACGGTGCAGCCGGTCGACGCCGCGCAGACCGTCGCGTCGCTGCCGTCGGTCGACGGTGCGGTCGTCAACAACAACTTCGCGCTCGACGGCAACCTCGACCCCAAGTCGGCGCTGTTCCAGGACGACCCGAAGAGCAAGGCGGCCGAGCCCTACATCAACGTCGTCGTCGCCCGCGCCGAGGACAAGGACGACCCGACCTACCGCAAGATCGCCCAGCTCTACCACTCCCCCGAGGTCGTCGCCGCGGTGAAGCGGCAGTCCAAGGGCACGTCGGTCGTCGTCGACCGCCCCGCCGACCAGCTCGGCAGCATCCTGACCCGGCTCGAGAAGGACGTGGCGGGGTCATGAGCGAGTCGATCATCAGCCTCGACCGGGTCGGCAAGACCTTCTCGCGGGGCGGGTCGCAGGTGACCGCGCTGGACGAGGTGACCCTGGACGTACGCCGGGGTGAGGTGTTCGCCGTCATCGGCTTCTCCGGTGCCGGCAAGAGCACGCTCGTGCGGCTGATCAACGGGCTGGAGCTGCCGACCAGCGGCACGGTCACCGTGCAGGGCCAGCAGCTGAACTCGTTGCGCCCCAAGCAGATCCGCGCGCTGCGCAGCGACATCGGCATGGTGTTCCAGCAGTTCAACCTGCTGCGCTCGCGCACGGTGTACGGCAACGTCGCCTACCCGCTCGAGGTCGCCGGCTGGAAGCCGGAGCAGATCTATCGGCGGATCACCGAGCTGCTGCACTTCGTCGGGCTGACCGAGCGCGCGTGGGCCTATCCGGAGGAGCTGTCCGGCGGGCAGAAGCAGCGCGTGGGCATCGCCCGGGCGCTCGCCACCAACCCGCCGATCCTGCTGGCCGACGAGTCGACCAGCGCGCTCGACCCGGACACCACGCGCGAGGTGCTCGCGCTGCTGCGCCGCGTCAACGAGGAGCTCGGCATCACCATCGTCGTGATCACCCACGAGATGGAGGTCGTGCGCAGCCTGGCCGACCGGGTGGCGGTGCTGGAGTCGGGGCGCCTGGCCGAGCTCGGCCCGGTGCGCGACATCTTCGCGAACCCGACGGCCGGGGCCACCCGGCGCCTCGTCGGCGCCACGCTCGACGCGGTGCCCGACGCCGACGACCTCGCGCAGCTGCGCGCGCGGCACCGGGGGCGCATCGTCACCGTCACCGTGGCCGCGGGCCGCAGCCTCGGCGCGGTGCTCGGCCGTGCCAGCGAGCAGGGCGTCGAGCTGGAGATCGTGCACGGCGGCCTGACCTCGATGAAGGAGGAGTCGCTCGCGACGTTCACCCTGAGCCTGCGCGGCGAGCCGGACGCGGTGGAGCGGATGGTCGCCGAGCTGCGCGGCATCGGTGCGGTCGAGGAGGCCGGTGACCACGGACGTACGGCGGGCGAGGCGGGCGAACCGCTGCAGGAGGTGTCGGCCTGATGGGGAGCACCGACTGGGCCCAGCTCGGGCCGCTGCTGCAGGAGTCCCTGCTGCAGACGCTGCTGATGGTCGGCGTGACCGTGCTCGTCGGCGGGGCGCTCGGGCTCGCGCTCGGCGTGCTGCTCGTGACCACGCGGCCCGGCGGCATCCTCGCCCACCGCGGGCTGCACACCGTGCTCAACGTGATCGTCAACATCGTGCGCCCGATCCCGTTCATCATCTTCATCACCGCCGTGGGGCCGCTGACCCTGCAGGTGATGGGCACGACCGTCGGCACCCGCGCCGTGCTGTTCCCGCTGGCGCTGGCCGCGACGTTCGGGATCTCGCGCATCGTCGAGCAGAACCTCGTGGCCGTCGACCCCGGCGTGATCGAGGCGGCGCAGGCGATGGGCGCCTCGCCCTGGCGGATCATCCGCACCGTGCTGGTGCCCGAGGCGCTCGGGCCGCTGGTGCTCGGTTACACCTTCGCGCTCGTGGCCGTCGTCGACATGACCGCGATCGCCGGGGCCATCGGTGGCGGCGGACTCGGGCAGTTCGCGATCACGTACGGCTATCAGCGGTTCAACTGGGTCGTCACCGGGGTGGCGGTCGTGGTGATCATCGTGCTGGTGCAGCTGGCGCAGTTCTCCGGCAACGCGTTGTCGCGAAAGGTCATGCGGCGCTAGCGATCTCGGCCGGCGGGTCGGTCAGCCGGCGGTCCAGCCGCCGTCGATGGCGTACGACGAACCGGTGATCATCGAGGCCTCGTCGCTGGCGAGGTAGGCGATCAGCGCGCCCACCTCGGCCGGCTCGATGAGCCGCTTGATCGCCGACTTGGCGAGCATGACGTCGCCGACGACCTGCTCGCGGCTGATGCCGTTCTCCCGCGCCTGGGCGTCGATCTGCCCCTCGACCAGGGCCGTGCGGACGTACGCCGGGTTGATGCAGTTGCTCGTCACCCCGTGCGGGCCGCCCTCGAGCGCCGTGGCCTTGCTGAGGCCTTCGAGGGCGTGCTTGGCGGTGACGTAGGCCGACTTGTAGGGCGAGGCCACCAGCCCGTGGATCGAGGAGACGTTGACGACGCGGCCCCATCCGCGGTCGTACATGTGGGGCAGGCACGCGCGCACGAGCAGGAACGGCGCCTCGACCATGAGCCGCTGGATCTGCCGGAACGCCGCGACGTCGAAGTCCTGGATCGGCGCGACGACCTGCATGCCGGCGTTGTTGACGAGGATGTCGAAGTCGAGGCGCAGCCCCGCGAGGCCGTCGGTGTCGAGCAGGTCGATCGGCCACACCTGACCGCCGATCTCGGCCGCGACGGTGCTGGCGCGCTGCTGGTCGCGGTCGGCGACGACGACCGTCGCACCCTGGGCCGCGAGCGCCCGGCTCGCCGCCTCGCCGATGCCGTTGGCGCCGCCGGTGACCAGGGCCTTGCGTCCGGTGTGAGAGCTCATGCGCCTCATCATGCCGGGCCGGCGACGCGCCCGCCGACCGGCCGGCAGCCCTCGCGGTCCAGGCCCGCCCACCGGCCGCATTTCGTTCACTGGTGCACGAAATATGGCGCGCCTACCCGGAATCCCGCGGCCCGCCTCCGCAGATCGTTCACTGATGCACGAAATGCGGCGCGCCTACCCGGAATCCCGCGGCCCGCCTCCGCAGATCGTTCACTGATGCACGAAATGCGGGCGGCGGGCGAGGTGACCTCGGGGTCTCGATACGCGCTCGTCCCTCGCGCTACTCGACCAGCTTGTGGCGGGCGGCGGGCCGGGCGCGGCGGAGCCCTGCGCGGGTCAGAGGGTGCGGGCGATGAGCTCCTTCATGATCTCGTTGGTGCCGCCGTAGATCTTCTGCACGCGGGCGGCGGCGTAGGCGCGGGCGATGGGGTACTCCAGCATGTAGCCGTAGCCGCCGAAGATCTGCAGGCAGCGGTCGATGATCTGGCACTGCTGGTCGGTGGAGAACCACTTGGCCATCGAGGCCGACTGCGCGTCGAGCTCGCCCTTGAGGTGCAGCTCGATGCAGTGGTCGACGAGCGTGCGCACGGCGCGGGCCTGGGTGGCGCACTCGGCCAGCACGAACCGGGTGTTCTGGAACTTCATCAGCTCGCGGCCGAACGCCTGCCGCTCCTTGGCGTACTCGACCGTGCGGTCGATCGCCAGCTCGGCGCCCTTGGCGGCCGCCACGGCGATGATCAGCCGCTCCTGCGGCAGCTGCTCCATGAGCTGCAGGAACGCCTGGCCCTCCTCGCCGCCGAGAATGTTCTCCTTCGGCACCCGCATGTCGGAGAAGAACAGCTCGCGGGTGTCCTGCCCCGGCATGCCGAGCTTCTCCAGCACGCGGCCGCGCTCGAACCCGGCGAGGCCGTCGGTCTCGATCACGAGCAGCGACAGGCCCTTTCCGCCCTCCTCCTCGCCCGTGCGCACCACGACGATGATGAGGTCGGCGTGAGTTCCGTTGGTGATGAACGTCTTCGAGCCGTTGACGACGTACTCGTCGCCGTCCAGCCTGGCGCTCGTGCGCAGCGCCTGCAGGTCGGATCCGGCCCCCGGCTCGGTCATCGCGATCGCGCCGACCAGCTCACCGGTGGCGAGCTTCGGGAGCCACTTCTCCTTCTGCTCCTGGGTGCCGTACTTCATGATGTACGGCGCCACGATCGTCGAGTGCACGCTGTAGCCGAACGCGTCGTCACCGGCGGCGGCCTGCTCCTCCATGACGACGGCCTCGTGCGCGAACGTGCCTCCGCCACCACCGAACTCGGTCGGGATCGCGATGCACAGCAGCCCGGCGTCGCCGGCGGCGTTCCAGTACTCCCGGTCGACCTGGTGCTCCTTGGCCCACCGCTCCTGGTTCGGCACCGACTCCTTCTCGAAGAAGGTGCGGGCCAGCTGCCGCACGTCGTCGAGCTCCTCGTCCAGCCACGGCGACCGGTATGTCCGCGTCAGCTCCATGCGTCTCAAGCCTCTCCGTGCGTGATCTGTCGTACGGCCGCGACGGGGAGGTCCCGCTCGCGCGCCCAGGTCTGCCACTCGTCCGCGGAGCGCGTGGCGAACACCCGCTCCAGCTCGTCGACCGATCCCTCGGTCAGCTCGAGCTCGCTCAGCAACCGGTCCCAGAAGTGCGGCTCCAGGGCTGCAACGGCGACGAATCCCGTTGCGGCTGCGTAGATCCGGTACGACGCCAGCTCGCCGCCGAGGAACCCGCCGTGGCCGGTCATCTTGCGCTGGACCGGCTGCGCGAGGTCGTCGGCGACGTCGCTGAGCGCGACCTCCCGGAACTGCCCCTCGCCCGTCCGCTCGCGCGCGAGCAGGGCCGCCAGTCCGTCGGCGACCGCTCGCTCGGCGCCGGCGAGGTCGGCGACGAGCACCGTGGGCATCGCCGGCGGCAGCAGGGTGCCGGCGCTCGCCTGATAGGTCAGGTCGTGCCCGGCCACGTCGGCCTGCTCCCCCGGGTGCCCGACGATCGCGACCTGGCACAGCCGAGGAGCCCTGTCGTGCAACGACTTCCAGTCGAGGCCGAGCCGCGCCAGGGCGGCCGGCCGCGACGAGGTGACCAGCAGGTCGGCCGTCTCGAGCAGGCTCCAGACGGGGGTCAGGTCGTCCTTGAGGTCGACCGTCATGACCTGCTGCCCCTCGGTCAGCCGCTCGTAGTAGTCGGGCACGCCGAACGCGAGCGGGTCACCGCTCGGCGGCTCGACCTTGACGACCTCGGCACCGAGCTGGCGCAGCCGCGCGGCCGCGGCCGGCCCGGGCAGGTTGATCGCCAGGCTGACGACCCGGATCCCCTCCAGGGGCGGCGCGGACACCTCAGAACCGTTCGCCGGACTCGGCCTTGGCGACCAGCCACTCCGAGGGCTCGAACCGCGGGCCGTACGCCTTCGCCAGCTCGCGCGCACGCGTCACGAACCCCGCCAGACCGCCGGGATATCCCTGCATGAACTGGACGGCGCCGCCGGTGAGCGGCGGGAAGCCGATGCCGAAGATCGACCCGATGTTGGCGGCGGCGGCCGACTCGATGACGCCTTCCTCGAACGTCTTGGCGGTCTCGAGCGCCATCGCGAACAGGTAGCGGTCCTGGATGTCGCGCAGCGGGATGTCGACGTCGGCCTTGGTGAAGTGCTCGCGCACGCCCGGCCAGAAGACCTTGGGGCCGTCGTCGGGGTAGTCGTAGAACCCGGCGCCCGCGGCCCGGCCCTTGCGGCCGAACTCGCCGACCATCCGGTCGACCACGGCGCTGCCCGGCTGCTCGGGCAGCTGCTGCCCCGCGGCGGCCGCGGCCTTCTCGGCCTCCCCGCGGATGTGCTGGGTCAGCGTCAGCGAGACCTCGTCGAGCATCGCGAGCGGCGGCGCGGGGAAGCCGGCCATGGTCGCGGCGCGCTCGATCGTCGCCGGGTCGACGCCCTCCTCGACCAGCGCGACGCCCTCGGTGATCAGCGTGCCGAACACCCGGCTGGTGTAGAACCCCCGGCTGTCGTTGACGACGATCGGGATCTTGCCGATCTGCTGCACGACGTCAATCGCGCGGGCCAGCGCCTCGTCGGAGGTCTCCTTGCCCTTGATGATCTCGACGAGCTTCATCTTGTCGACCGGCGAGAAGAAGTGCAGGCCGATGAAATCCCTTGGCCGAGAGACGTTCTCGGCGAGCTCGGTGATCGGCAGGGTCGAGGTGTTGGAGCACAGCAGGGCCGTGTCGGGCAGCTGCTCCTCGGCCTCGGCGAACACCTTGGCCTTGAGCCCGGCGTCCTCGAAGACGGCCTCGATCACCGCGTCGCAGCCGGCCAGGTCGGCCGCGTCGGTGGTCGGCGTGATGCGACCGAGGATCTCCTCGCGCGCCTCGGCGGTCATCCGCCCCTTCTCGACCTTCTTGTCGAGCAGCTTGGCGGTGTAGGACTTGCCCTTCTCGGCGGCCTCGGCGCTGACGTCCTTCAGCACGACGTCGATGCCGCGGGTGGCGCAGGCGTACGCGATGCCGGCACCCATCATCCCGGCGCCGAGCACCCCGACCCTGTCGACCGTGGTCTTGTCGATGCCGTCCGGGCGCAGCGCACCGGAGGAGATCTCCTGCAGGTCGAAGAAGAACGCCTGGATCATGCTCTTGGCCGTCGGCCCGGTGGCGAGCGAGGTGAACCAGCGCGACTCGATGCGGCTCGCGGTGTCGACGTCGACCTGGGCGCCCTCGACGGCGGCCGACAGGATCGCCCGCGGCGCGGGGTAGGCGGCACCCTTGAGCTGCTTGCGCAGGTTGGCCGGGAAGGCCGGCAGGAACGCGGCGAGCTTGGGGTTGCTGGGCGTGCCGCCGGGCAGCTTGTAGCCCTTGCGGTCCCAGGGCTGCCCGACCTCGTCGTCGTCCGCGTGGGCGAGCACCCAGGCGCGGGCGGCCGGGAGCAGCTCGTCCTGGGAGGCGACGACCTCGTCGACCAGACCCTTGTCCTTGGCCTCCTGGGGCGCGCGCTGCTGGCCCTGCAGCAGCCAGTTCATGAGGGCGTCCTGCAGCCCGAGCATGCGCACCGACCGGGTCACCCCGCCGCCGCCCGGCAGCAGGCCCAGCGTGACCTCGGGGAAGCCGATCTTGGTGCCGCGGTCGTCGACCGCGATGCGGTGGTGGCAGGCCAGCGCAATCTCGAGCCCGCCACCGAGGGCGGTGCCGTTGATCGCGGCCACGACCGGCCGCCCGATCTGCTCGAGCCGGCGCAGCTGGCCCTTGATGCCCTCGACCTCGGCGAAGAAGCGGCCGGCGTCCTCGGGCTGCACCTGCTGCAGCGCGTGCAGGTCGCCGCCGGCGAAGAAGGTCTTCTTCGCGCTGGTGACGACCACGCCCTTGACGTCGCCGTCCGCGACCTCGCGCTCGAGCCGGTCGAGCGCCTCGCCCATCGCGGCGGAGTAGCGCTCGTTCATGGTGTTGGCGCTCGCCTCGGGGTCGTCGAGGGTGAGCGTGACGATGCCGTCGGCGTCCTTGTCGTAACGGACCGCGCTGGCCTGGTCGGTGCTGGTGGTCATTGAAATCCCTTGTGGTCTATGGAAGTTCAGAGGTCAGACGCGCTCGATGACGGTGGCGATGCCCATGCCGCCGCCGACGCAGAGGGTGATGGCGCCGCGCTCGAGGTCGCGCCGCTCGAGCTCGTCGACGAGGGTGCCGAGCAGCATCGCCCCGGTCGCGCCCAGCGGGTGCCCCATCGCGATCGAGCCGCCGTTGACGTTGACCTTGTCGTGCGGGATCTGCAGGTCGCGCATGACGCGCATGACCACCGCCGCGAACGCCTCGTTGACCTCCCACAGGTCGATGTCGCTCGGCGACATGCCCGCCTTCGCCAGCGCCTTGCGCACGGCCGGCACCGGCCCGGTCAGCATGATCGTCGGGTCGGAGCCGCTCACGGCGGTCGACACGACCCGCGCCCGCGGACGCAGGCCCAGCTCCTCACCGACCTGCGGGGTGCCGACGAGGGTCACGGCCGCGCCGTCGACGATTCCGGAGGAGTTGCCGGCGTGATGCACGTGGTCGATCTCGTCGACCGAGTGGTACTTCTCCAGCGCCACCGAGTCGAAGCCGCCCATGTCGCCGATGTCCTTGAACGACGGCTTCAGCCCCGCGAGCGAGTCGACCGTCGTGTCGGGACGGATGAACTCGTCCTGGTCGAGGACGGTGAGCCCGTTGCGGTCGACGACCGGGATCACCGAGCCCTTGAAGTGCCCCTGCTGCTGCGCGGCGGCCGCTCGCCGGTGCGACTCGGCGGCGAAGGCGTCGACGTCGGCGCGGGAGTATCCGTCGAGCGTGGCGATGAGGTCGGCGCCGATGCCCTGGGGCACGAAGCCGAGGTCGAGCGCGGTGGCCGGGTCCATCGCCCAGGCACCGCCGTCGGAGCCCATCGGCACGCGCGACATCGACTCGACGCCGCCGGCCACGATGAGGTCCTCGAAGCCCGAACGCACCCGCCCCGCAGCCTGGTTCACCGCCTCGAGGCCGGAGGCGCAGAACCGGTTGAGCTGCACACCGGCGACCGTCTCGGGCAGCCCGGCCGCGAGCGCCGCGGTCTTGGCGATGTCCGAGCCCTGGTCGCCGATGGGGGTGACGACACCGAGCACGACGTCGTCGATGCGCTCGGGGTCGAGCGAGGGATTGCGCGTCTGCAGCTCGCGCAGCAGACCGGTGACGAGGTCGATGGGCTTCACCTCGTGCAACGAACCCGTCTGCTTGCCGCGGCCACGCGGCGTACGGATCGCGTCGTAGACGTACGCCTGGGGAGTCTCAGCCATGTGACGACGTTAACACTGACAGTGTCACTGTCACTATGCTTCGGTCCAAGAAGTGGACGTACGCATAGGGTCGGGTCGGCCCCGAACGAGGAGGTGTGGGCTGTGGCGGAGCCGGAGATGACGCTCGAGGAGCTGGTGACGCGCTCCGGTGTGCCGGTGCGCACCGTGCGGTTCTACACCGGGCGCGGCATGCTGCCCGCGCCGATCCGGCGGGGCCGCTCGGCCTACTACACCGTCGACCACCTCGCCCGGCTGGAGCTGGTGCGCGAGCTGCAGGCGCACGGGTTCACCCTCGCCGCGATCGAGAGCTACCTTGCCCGCATCCCGGCCGATGCCGCGCCCGAGACGATCGCGCTGCACCGCACGCTGCTCGCGCCGTGGATGTCCGACCTGCCCGAGACGCTCAGCCGCAGCGAGCTCGACGAGCGTGCCGGGCGGCGGCTCGGCAAGAGCGACCTGGCGACGCTGCGCACGCTCGGCATCGTCGAACCTGCTGGCGCCGGCCGCTTCCAGGTCGCGGGCGCGCACCTGTCGATCGGGGTGTCGATCCTCGACCTGGGGCTGCCGGCCGACGCCGCCGTCGCCGCCCACGAGATCTTCACCGCGCACGGCCGCGCCATCGCCGACGAGCTCACCGAGCTGTTCCGCACCCGGGTGTGGCCGGCGTACAAGGAGTCGGGGCTGCCGCCCGAGCAGCTGCGCACGATGGTCGAGCGGTTCAAGCCGCTGACGATCGCGGCGCTGGTCGCGTCCTACGAGGCGGCGGTCAACGAGACCAAGCGCGAGACCGCCGAGCGCCGCACCGCCCGCGACCGCGCCGACGGGTCGAGCCGGCCGGGAGCCTAGGACCAGCCGGGATCACTCGAGCAGCGCAGCCAGCACCGCACGCACGGCCGGGTTGCGGCGTGACTCGCGCCGCACCACCGCCCAGTAGCCCGTCTCGTAGGAGTAGTCCGGCAGCACCCGCAGCAGGCTCGGCTCCTCCTCGGCGAGGAAGTCGGGCAACAGCCCGATGCCGCCGTCGGCGAGCACCGCTGCGACGTGGGCGAACACGGACGTCGAGCGCAGCGACGAGCGCGGCGCGGGCAATCGCCGGGAGGCCTCGTCGAGGTCGTCGACCTGCAGCGCGGACTCGATGTAGTAGACGAGCGTGTGCTCGCCGAGGTCGGCCAGCGCAGTGGGCGTGCCCGCCCGATCGAGGTACGTCTTCGTCGCGTAGAGCTGCAACCGGTAGTCGCGCAGGTGCTCGGCGGCAGAGCGACGCACGGCAGGCCGGCCGACCACGACCTCCAGGTCGACGCCCGACCGCGCCTCGCGGGCCCGCTGCGTCGCGGTGATCAGCTCCAGGTCCAGCTGCGGGTGGTCGCGCTGCAGCCGGGTGACCGCGGGCACGAGCCAGTGGATGGCGTAGCCGTCGGGCGAGGCGACGCGCACCGCGCCCTGCAGCTGGCCGCGCCCGGTCGCCCGCTCCCCCACCTCGGCGACCGCGCGCTCGATGGCCTCGGCCGGTCCGAGCAGGTCGCGCCCCAGGTCGGTCAGCTCCCAGCCGCCCGGCGTCTGCACGAGCACGCGACCGCCGATCGCCTTCTCCAGCAACGCGATTCGCCGCGAGATCGTGGTGTGGTTGACCCCGAGCACGTCGGCGGCGGCCGTGAACCGGCCGAGCCGGGCGACGGTCAGCAGGACGAGCAGGTCGTCGGGGTTCGCGGGCACGCCACGAGTGTGCACGAACGCACAGCGGGAGTGCGATATCGGCGCGTCCGTCTGCATTGATCAGCACCCGCTCCGGTCGTACGGTCGGGGGCACCGACGCGACGAAGGAGACGCGCATGGCGAACATCGCCTTCATCGGCCTGGGGAACATGGGCGGACCGATGTCCGCCAACCTCGTGCGGGCCGGCCACCAGGTCCGAGGCTTCGACCTGTCCCCCGCCGCGGTCGAGGCCGCCGCGCAGCTGGGCGTCACGCCCGCGAGCTCCCCCGCCGAGGCCGTCGAGGGCGCCGAGGCGGTCGTGACGATGCTGCCCAAGGGCGAGCACGCCGCGGCGGCCTATCTCGGCACGGAGGGCGCCCCCGGGGTCATCGACCTGGTCGCGCCGGGCACCCTGCTGATCGACTCCTCGACCATCGACGTCGAGACCAGCGCGCGGCTGCACGAGGCGGCGGCTGCCAAGGGGCTGCCCTTCGTCGACGCACCCGTCTCGGGCGGGATGAGCGGCGCCCAGGCCGGCACGCTGACCTTCATGGTCGGCGGCCAGCCCGACGCCGTCGCCGCGGCCACGCCGCTGCTGGAGCCGATGGCCGGCAACGTGATCCCGACCGGCGGCCCGACCACGGGCGAGGCCGCGAAGATCTGCAACAACATGATGCTGTTCATCAGCATGATGGCCGCCCAGGAGGGCGCGGTCCTAGCGCGCAGGCTGGGGCTCGACGCGAAGGTCTTCCACGACATCGCGCGCGTGTCCTCCGGCGAGTCGTGGGCGATGCGCACGTGGTACCCCGTGCCCGGCATCACCGACACCGCCGGATCGAACAACGGTTTCGCCGCGACGTTCAGCGCCGACCTGGCCGCCAAGGACGCCGGGCTCGCGCTCGCGGGCGCCGCGTCGGTCGGGCTCTCGCTTCCGGCCGCCGAGCTGGTGGCCGGTCAGCTGCGCCGCGCGCTCGAGGAGGGCGAGGGCGACAAGGACTGCACGATCATCATCCGGCAGATCGACCCCGAGGCACCCGGACTGCCGGCCCGACCCGAGGAGCAGGCATGAGCAGCACGATCGGTCACTACGTCGACGGGGCCAAGGTCGCCGGCGGCGAGCGCACCGGCCCGGTCTACAACCCCGCCACCGGTCAGGTCGCCTCGCAGGTCGCGCTGGCGAGCGCCGCCGACGTGGATGCCGCCGTCGGCGCGGCCGCACAGGCGTACGGCGGGTGGCGGGCGGTCCCGCTCGCGAAGCGGGCGGACGTGATGTTCCGCATGCGTCACCTGCTCAAGGAGCGCACCGACGAGCTCGCGCGGATCATCACCAGCGAGCACGGCAAGGTCGTGAGCGACGCGGCGGGCGAGGTCGCGCGGGGGCTGGAGAACGTGGAGTTCTGCGCCGGCCTGATGCACCAGCTCAAGGGCGAGTTCTCCGAGCAGGTCGCGACCGGTGTCGACGTGCACCAGGTGCGCCAGCCGCTCGGTGTCGTCGCGTGCATCACCCCGTTCAACTTCCCCGCGATGGTGCCGCTGTGGATGATCTCGACGGCGATCGCCGCGGGCAACACGGTCATCCTCAAGCCGTCCGAGCGCGACCCCTCGGCCGCCGTCTGGCTGGCCGAGCTGTTCACCGAGGCGGGCCTGCCGCCAGGCGTGCTCAACGTCGTCAACGGCGACAAGGAGACGGTCGACGCGATCCTCGACCACCCCGACATCCAGGCGGTCTCGTTCGTCGGCTCCACCCCCATCGCCGCGTCGATCTACGAGCGAGCAGCCAGCAACGGCAAGCGAGTTCAGGCGCTGGGCGGGGCGAAGAACCACATGGTCGTGATGCCTGACGCCGACCTCGACATGGCCGCCGACGCCGCGGTGTCCGCGGCGTACGGCAGCGCCGGCGAGCGCTGCATGGCCATCTCGGTGCTCGTGGCCGTCGGCGACGTCGCCGACGACGTGGTCGAGCGCATCAGGCAGCGCATGGACAAGCTCACCATCGGTGACGGCACCGACCCCGCGTCGGAGATGGGCCCGCTCATCACGCGCGAGGCGCAGCAGCGGGTCGGTTCGTACGTCGGTGGCGCCGCGGACGAGGGAGCCACCGTGGTCGTCGACGGGCGCGAGCGCGAGTTCGACGGCGACGGGTTCTTCCTCGGCGTCTCGCTGGTGGATCACGTCAAGCCCGGCATGAAGGTCTACGACGACGAGATCTTCGGTCCGGTGCTGTCGGTCGTGCGGGTCGACACCTACGACGAGGCGGTCGAGCTGATCAACGCGAACGACTACGCCAACGGCGTCGCGGTCTTCACCCGCGACGGCAAGACGGCCCGTGAGTTCGAGTTCGACGTCGAGGTCGGGATGGTCGGGGTCAACGTGCCGATCCCCGTGCCGATCGGCTCGTTCAGCTTCGGCGGCTGGAAGAAGTCGCTGTTCGGCGACACGCACATCTACGGCCCCGAGTCGTTCAACTTCTACACCCGGCGCAAGGTCGTGACGACCCGCTGGCCGGAGCCGTCGGAGAGCCAGGTCAACCTCGGGTTCCCCACGCACTGAACGACTTTCGACGGGCGCCGTTCAGCAGGACGAGCTCACTGCACCAGGTTGGCCACGGCCTCGCGCATGTGCTCGACCACGCACGCGCGGGCGGCCTCGGGGTCGCCGTCAGCGATGGCGTCGACGATGGCCCGGTGCCGGTCGACGCGCATGTTGCCGGCGGCCTTGTCGTGGCCTGCCCACATGAACGACATGCGGATGGCGCCCTCGAGCGACTGCCAGGAGTGCAGCAGGCTCGCGTTGCCGGTGACCCGCACCAGCTCGAGGTGGAAGGCGAGGTCGGCCTCGATGCGCTGCTCGAGGTCGACGCCGGTGAGGTCGGCCATGGTCTGCACCGACTCTCGCAGCCGGTCGAGCGCGGCGTCATTGTCGTCGGCGGTGCTGAGCGTCTGCGCGGCGAGCGCCTCGAGCGCCGCTCGCACCGCGAAGAGGTCGATGACCTCCTGGGCGTCGAGCGTGCGCACCGACAGCCGGCCGCGCGGACCGGCCGACACGATGCCCTCCTGCTGCAGCTGGCGCATGGCCTCGCGCAGGGTGCCCCGGCTGATGCCGAGCCGCTCGGACAGGTCGGTCTCGACCAGGTGGGTGCCGGGAGCCAGCTCGCCGGTGCTGATCGCGCGCCGCAGCGCGAGCAGCGCCTGCTCGCGCAGGTTGGTCTTCCGGAGTCCCGACAGGGCCGCCGTCTGGGCCATCGCCCTCTCCTCCCGTGCCGAGTCGACCGCGGTCACCGACCCTAGCAACCGCGGTCGACCGTCGACAGTCAGCCTCCGCCGCTGCGCGACAGCAGCGCGCGCACCCGCTCGCCGATCTTGGCGGTGCTCACGCCGTAGCGGTCGGCCAGCGTCGGCAGCGCCCCGGCGTCGAGGAACGCGTCGGGCAGCCCGACCGGCGTCACCTGCCGAGCGATGCCGTCGCGCACGAGCACGTGGGCGACCGCGTCGAACAGGCCGCCGGTCGTCGTGTGGTTCTCGCAGGTGAGCACCAGTCGGTCCTTGGCCAGCTCGCGCACGATCGTGGCCTCGTCGAGCGGCTTGAGGGTCGGCACGTGCAGCACCGCGACGTCGATGCGGTCGGCCTCCAGCTCACGGGCAGCCTCCAGGGCGCGCTCGGTCATCAGCCCGGTCGAGACGAGCAGCACGTCGGCGCCGTCGCGGATCAGCTTCGCCTTGCCGAGCTCGAAGGTGTAGTCGTACTCGTCCAGCACGCGCGGCACCTTGCCCCGCAGGATGCGGGTGTACGTCGGTCCGTCGTGCGCGGCGAGCTGTGGCACCGCCTGCTCGATGTCCACCGCGTCGCACGGGTCGACGATCGTGAGGCCGGGCATCGCCCGCAGGATCGCGATGTCCTCGGTGGCCTGGTGGGAGGGGCCATAACCTGTCGTCAGGCCGGGCAGCGCGCAGACCATGTTGACGTTGAGCCCGGCCTCGGCGATGTCGAGGCACAGGAAGTCGTACGCCCGTCGCGTCGCGAACACCGCGTAGGTGGAGGCGAACGGGACGAACCCCTCCATCGCGAGGCCGGCCGCGGCCCCGAGCAGCGCCTGCTCGGACATGCCGATCTGGTAGAAGCGCTCCGGCATCGCGTCGCGGAAGACGTGCAGGTCGGTGTACTTCGCCAGGTCGGCCGACAGGCCGACGACTCGCTCGTCACGCTGGGCCAGCTCGACCAGCGCGTGGCCGAGCGGGGCCGCGGTGACCCGCTGGTCCTCCCGGGCCAGCGACGCGCTCATCGCGTCGGAGGTGAGCGGCTTCTCCGGGGGTGTCGTGGTCGCGGTGTTGCTCATGCCGAGGTCTCCTTCAGCTGGTCGTGGGCCTTGGCCCATTCGTCTGCCGCCACCTGCATGAAGTGCAGCTTCTCCCTCGCCTCGAGGAAGGGGACGCCCTTGCCGAGCGTGGTGTCGGCGATCAGGCAGCGGGGTCGGTCGTCGGGCAGCGCACGCAGCTCCTCGAAGGCGCGCACCAGCCCGGCCAGGTCGTGCCCGTCGACCCGGCGCACGGCCCAGCCGAACGCCTCGAACTTGGCGCCGACGGGCTCCATGCTCAGCACCGAGGTGCTCTTCCCGTCGGCCTGCTGGTCGTTGAAGTCGACGACCGCGATCAGGTTGTCCAGCCCGTGGTGGGCCGCCACGGCGGCGGCCTCCCAGGTCGATCCTTCGCCGAGCTCGCCGTCGGACAGGATGTTGTAGACCGTGGCGGGGTTGCCCTTGCGCTTCAGACCCAGGGCGATGCCGTTCGCGATGGTCAGGCCGTGGCCGAGCGAGCCGCCGGAGATCTCGACGCCGGGGGTGTACGACGCCATCGCCGACATCGGGAGCCGGGAGTCGTCGCAGGCGTACGTCTGCAGCTCGGCCTCGGGGATGACACCGGCCTCGGCGAGCGCGGCGTACAGCGCCAGGGCGTAGTGCCCGATCGAGAGCAGGCACCGGTCACGGCCCTCCCACTCGGGGTCGTCGGGACGCAGGTTCAGCTGGTCGGCGTAGAGCACGGCCAGCACGTCGGCCACGTCGAGCGCCTGCCCGATGTAGCCCTGCCCCTGCACCTCGGCCTGCACCAGGGCGTTGCGCCGGATGCGGAAGGCCGCTTCCTTGATGTGCTGCACGCGCGCGTCCAGGTCGTCGTCGGTCGCCGGTCGGGCGAGGGTCGTCCGTTCGGTCATCGTGGTCACCTCTCGTCGGGTGTGGGTCGGTTGTGGTGGGTGGTCGGGGGGAGGCACGTGGCGTCACACCACGACGTCCAGGAGCAGGACCGCGCCGAGGCCGACCACGGCGAAGATCGACTGCGCGAGCGTGTAGATCTTGAACGTGCCCTTGGTGGTGAATCCGAGGAGCTGCTTGAAGATCCAGAAGGTGTTGTCGGTGACGTGCCCGCCGAACGCGGCACCGGCGCCGGACGCGAGCAGGATGAGGATCGCCGGCGTGGTGATGGTGTCCATGACCGGCGCGAGCAGCGACGCGGCGGTGATCGCCGCGACCGAGCCCGACCCCTGCGCGAGCCGCAGCACCGCGGCCACCGCCCAGGCCAGCAGCACCGGGATCGAGGCGTTGGCGGAGAAGACCCCGCTGATCATGTCGCCGATGCCGACCTGCGTGATGACCTGGCCGAGGGAGCCGGCGACGCCGGTGAACAGCAGGATCGAGCCGGACGTCTGCGCGCCCTTGGTGATCAGGTCGTCGATGCCGCAGCGCCCGACCGCCGGCACGGCCAGCGCGATCCCGACGACCAGGCCGAGCAGCAGGGCCACCACGGGGCTGCCGAGGAACCCGAGCACTGCGATCTCGTGGCCGGTGATGTCGGCCACCGTGTTCACCAGGATGAGCACGATCGGCACGATGACCGGCAGCATCGCGACGACGAGCGGCGGCTGCTTGCCGGCCGGCGCGCCGGCGTCGACCGCGGGCGGCGCGTCGAGTGCCGCGGGAGCCTCGAGCGTCTGCACGCCCGCACCCCCGCCACCGACGGGGCGGCCTGCCGGACCGGCGGCGACACCGCCGTCCCCGCCGTCGAAGGTCCCGAAGATCGAGTCGTCGAAGTCGCTCTCGAGGTCGGTGGCGGGCTTGAAGACCAGACGCATCAGCCGGTCGTGCAGGAAGACGCTGACCACGATGAGCAGAGCCCCGAGCGGGGCGCCCCACAGCAGCACGGTGCCGAGGTCGACGCCGAGCGGACCGGCGACCGCGATGGCCGCGACGCCCGGGACCACGATCAGCAGACCGACCTCCAGGCCGATGGCCAGCGAGCCGGCCAGCGTCGCGATGCTGCGCCCGGTGCGCTTGGCGATCGCGCCGGCGATCGGCGCGAGGATGACCAGCGCGACGTCGAAGTAGATCGAGGGGAAGATGATCCCCGAGGTCAGGCCGAGGACGTACGGCGAGCGCTTGGGCCCGCAGAGCTCCAGGAGCCGGTCGACCACTCGTTGCAGGGTGCCGGTCGCCGAGAGCGTGGTCCCGATCATGACTCCGAAGCCGATGATCAGGCCGACCTCGGTCATCAGGTTGCCGAAGCCCTCGTTGACCGCGGTGACCGAGTCGGCGAGACCCAGCCCGCCGGCGACGCCGAGGTAGAGCGCGCCCACGACGAGGGAGACCACGGGGTTGATCCGCAGCCAGACGATCAGCAGCACGATGCCGATCACGGTGATGGCGAGGTGCGCCAGCAGCAAGGTGTTCATCTGGATGTCCTGAGGCAGGGGTCGGCGGGCGACCGCGGTCAGTGGAGGTGGCTTCCGCCGTTGATGTCGAGCGTCACGCCCGTGAGATATGCCGACTCCTCCGAGCAGAGGTAGGCGATGGCCGAGGCGACCTCGTCGGTGGTGGCGGTGCGCCCCACGGGGATCGCGCTCGCGATGAGCGCCTCCTGCTCGGGCGTGCTGCCGACCCGGATCTCGGTGTCGACCGCCCCGGGGGTGACCGCGTTGACGGTGACCCCCGTGGGGCCGAGCTCGCGGGCGAGCGACTTGGTGAAGCCGAGCACCGCGGCCTTGGCCGAGGAGTAGGGGACCTTGCCGAACACGCCGCCGCCGCGCTGGGCCGACACCGACGACATGTTGACGATGCGCCCCCACCCCTGGTCGAGCATCGGCGGGAGGAACGCCTTGGTGACCAGATAGGTCCCCGTCGCGTTGACGTCGAGCACCCGCCGCCACAGGTCGAGCGTCGTGTCGAGGAACTCCACCGGCGAGGTGATGCCGGCGTTGTTGACCACGGCCCCCACCGCCGGGAGGCGGCCGGCCTGCACCTCGGCGGACACCGCGCGCTCGGCCGCGCCGACGCTCGCCTCGTCGGCGACGTCGACGCCCAGGCCGACCGCGGGCACACCGTGCTCGGCGCAGATCCGCTCGGCCGCGGCGACGGCGGCAGCACCGTCGATGTCCAGCACGACGATCGCCCACCCGTCGCGGGCGAAGCGCCGTGCGACGGCCAGGCCGATCCCCTTCTCGGATGCGGCGCCGGTGATGACGGCGGCTCGGGAGGTGTTCATCGCGGTGGTCCTGTTCGCCCGGAGGAATGTGGTGCTCGTCACGTTAAGACCGTCGACTGTTAACAGTCAACTGTTGCGTCGCACAGCCGGCCCCGCGGATGGTTGCGCCTCCTAGACTCGGCGCCACCACCGCGCCCGGCGCCGCCGTGAGCCAGGGATGCACCTGAGGAAACGCGGATCTCGCACGGAGAGAACAGGATTCGGGACATGGCGGAGCGCAGCTGGTCCGGCACGCTGACCTACTCCGGCGAGGTCGTACGCCCGTCGGCGCTCGCCGAGGTGCCCGCCCTGCTCGCGGCGCACGAGCGGGTCCGCATCCTGGGCACCCGGCACTCGTTCAGCGCGATCGGCGACACCGACGGGGTGCTGATCGACCTGAGCGGGCTGCCGCCGGACCTGTCGTTCGACGAGGCGAGCGGCGAGGTGTCGCTCGGCTGCGGCGCGCGCTACGCCGACGTCGTGCCGTTCCTGCAGCGACGCGGCCGGGCGCTGCCCAACACCGGGTCGCTCCCGCACATCAACGTGGCGGGCGCGGTCTCGACCGGCACGCACGGGTCGGGCGACCGGCTGCGCAACTTGTCGTCGGCGGTGTGCGAGGTGCAGCTGCTCACGGCCGAGGGCGAGCAGGTCACGCTGCGCCGCGGCGAGCACCCCGACTTCGCGGGCGCGGTGGTCGCGCTCGGGGCGTTGGGGGTCGTGACGCGTCTGACGCTCGCGACCGAACCGACGTACGACGTGCGCCAGGACGTCTATGTCGGCCTCGACCGCGCGGCGTTCCTCGCCGACCCGGACGCGCTGCTCGGCGCCGGATACTCCGTCAGCGTCTTCACGGACTGGGACGGCCGCCCGCTGCCGGAGACCGTCGTGAAGCGACGGATCGGCTCCGCCGACGACGCCCCCACTCCCCTGCTCGGCCTAGACCCGGCCGGCGAGTGGGTCGGTGACAGCCGGATCAGCTCTGAGCCCGAGTCCCTCACGGCCAGAGGGGTTTCCGGCCCCTGGCACGAACGGCTGCCGCACTTCCGCATCGAACGCCCACCGAGCCACGGGGCCGAGCTGCAGAGCGAGTGGTTCGTCCCGCGCGAGCGCACGGGCGAGGCGCTCGAGGCGGTGAGCCGGGTCGGCGACCGGCTGCGGGATGCGCTGATCGTCAGCGAGATCCGCACGATGGCGGCGGACGACCTGTGGCTCTCCCCCGGCTACCGGCGCGACAGCCTGTGCCTGCACTTCACCTGGCGTCCCGACCACGACCTGGTGCGGCCCGCGGTGCGCGCGGTCGAGGAGGCCCTCGCCCCGCTCGCGGCTCGTCCGCACTGGGGCAAGGTGTTCGACGTCGACCGGTTCGACGTCGCGGCAGCCTATCCGCGGGTCGTCGAGTTCCGTTCGCTCGCAAGCAGGCTCGACCCGCAGGGACGCCTGCGCAACGACTTCCTGGAGCGCACGGTGTGGGCACAGGGCGGCTGATCGCAGGCGACCGCGGCCGGCTCGCAGACCGGCTCAGCGCAGCGGGGTCACGGTGACGACGGTGGCCTTCGACGTGGTGTCGTCGACGACGACGACGTTGTCCGTCCCGACGGCGGCCAGGAACTTCGGTCCGAGCGTGACCCCCGGCACGGGTGCACCGATGAAGCCGCTGAGGTCGGGCCGTAGCCGGCGGAGCGCACGCGACTGCGTCAGACCGGCCCAGACGCTGGCGTCGCTCTGGAACAGCGCCGAGACGCGCACGGTCCGGAAGAGCGGCGCCTCCACGAGACGCGTCCCCACCAGCTTCCAGAGCCTGGAACTGCCCGCGACGACCAGCTGGTCCTGGACCGACGCGATCACCACGGCGTCGCTGGGCAACGGGAGCGGCGCGGCCGCCTGCTGCCCTGTCGTGACGTCGAACCGGCACAGCTCCTTGCGGTCGTGGTCGATCCCGAACAGGGCGCCCTGAACGATGCTCAGGCTGCTGAACCGCCGGTCGAGCGAGACGTTCAACGTCTTCCTCCCGGTGTTCAGGTCCAGACGGTGCAGCCCCTCAGGAGTCGAGACCCAGCCGGCGTCGTCCTCCGCCGCGACAGCCGTGATCCGGCCGGGCGTGAACTTCACGTGCTCGCCGGTCTCCAGCGTGCCGATGTCGATCGGCACCATGAAGAAGTCGTCGTTGAGACACAGCACCGTGCTGCGACCCTTCATCAGCTCCAGCGGCTTCTTCCCGACGTCGATGCTGGTGACGCGCTGCGTCGACAACGAGAGGTGCGACACCGTGTTGTCGTTGTTCGCGCAGAAGAACTGGGTCGTCAAGGGGATCAGCGCGCTGGGCTCGGGGCCGACCTTCAGCTCCGCGACCCGGGCATCGACGCGGCCGGCCGGCTCGTCGTCCGGGAGCGTGGGTTCGCTCGTGGGAGTAGCCGATCCGCCGCCTCCCACCGTCGGCCCGTCGCCCCGCTCCCGCATCCACAGCACACCCCCGACGCCGGCTGCAGCGAGCAGCCCGGCGGCACCGCCGAGCAGCAGTCCACGCCGGCCCGGGCCGCCGGTGCCGGACGCGCCGCCGGCGACACGTTCGTACGGCAGCGCGGCCGCCGCCGACGACGTGCGCCTCTCCGCCTGGCCGCCGAGCGCCGCCCGGGCGGCTGCCGCGAGCTCGGCGCCGGTGGTGTAGCGCTGGGTGGGTCGCTTGGCCATCGCCCGCCGCACCACCGACATCAGCGCCGGCGGCACCCGCTCGTCCTCGGGCACCGGGTCGTTGAGGTGGGCGTAGATGCGCGCCGCGTCGGTCTCGCGCCGGAACGGCGCCCGGCCGGTCAGCGCCTGGTAGAGCACGGCACCGAGCGCGTAGACGTCGGCGCGGCCGTCGTACGGGTCGCCCACGAGCAGCTCGGGGGCCATGTAGTCCAGCGTCCCCATCGCGGCGCCGGTGCGGGTCGGCCCGGCGGCGCCCACGACCTTGGAGATCCCGAAGTCGGTGAGGTAGGCGTGCGGTCGCCCCTGGCGCCAGGTGAGCATGACGTTGGCCGGCTTGACGTCGCGGTGCACCAGGCCGCGCTCGTGCGCCGCGTCGAGCGCCGAACCGACCTGCTCGACGACCTCGACCGCGAGCGCCGGCGGCATCGGCCCGTCCCGCCGCAGCGCGGTCGCGAGGTCGGTGCCGTCGACGTAGCGCATCGTGAGGTAGAGCCGCCCCCGGTCCTCGCCGGCCGCGTAGACCGGGACGATGTGCGGGTGGTCGAGCGACCCCGCCACCCGCGCCTCGTGCTCGAACCGCGCGCGGAACTCGGGGTCGTCGGCCAGGTCGGGGTTGACCACCTTGATGGCCACCGGCCGGCCCAGCGCGGGCTGCTCGCCGCGGTAGACGACGCCCATCGCACCGCGCCCGGCGACGCCGGTGATCCGGTTGCCCCCGACGAGTTCGCCCTCCACGCCGGTCATTATGTCCAGGCCGGGCCCGGTTGGGCAGGGGCGCGAGGGCGTACGTCGGGTGCGGGTCAGCGCAGCGGGGTGATCGTCACGGTGGTCACCTTGGACGTGCCCTCGTCAAGCACCAACAGCTGTCCCGAGCCCAGCCCCGCCATGAACCGCGGGCCGAACGGCACACCCCGGACCGGGGCGCCGATCCACCCGGACAGGTCCATCCGCGCGCGACGGATCTCCTTGTTGCTGGTGAAGGCCACCCAGACGCTGAAGTCATCACCGATGATCGCGTTGACGTCGCTGGTGTCGCGGAAGATGGCGGGGGTCACCAGCTGATCGCCGCGCAGCACCCGCGCCCCGGCCTTGCCACCACCGACGATCAGCTGCTTGCCCAGCTCCGCCACCACGAAGGACCCCTCGGGCACCTGCACCGGGTCACCGGCCAACGAACCGTCCGCGGCGTTGTAGCGGTGCAGCAGCCGCTTCCTGATGTCGAGGCCGTAGACCCGCGAGTCCATCACCGCGACCCTGTTGATGACCGCGCCGGCAGGAACCCGGACGTCGAGGTCCTTCTCCCCCGTCTCCAGGTCGAACCGGTAGATGCCCGCCGGCGCGCTGGCGATCCACCCCCACCTATCGCCGTCGGACGTCCCGTCGTAGCTGGTCTTCATGGGCATCGGCACCGCCTGGCCCACCGCCATGGTCTGAAGGTCGATCGGGATCATCTCGTGGAAGGCGTTGACGCACCAGACCTTCCTGCGGCCCTCGAGCAGGTAGAGGGGCTCCGCGTCCAGCTGGTAGGTCTTGACGGTCTCCGAGTCCTGCAGGATGCACGACAAGCTGTTGTCGCCCCTGTTCAGGCTGAAGAAGTAGCCGCTCACCTCCTGCAGGTCCTGCGGTTTCGGGCCGACGGAGTAGACCTTCGACGTGGGCAGGACCCGCCCCGCGGGCTCGGTGGCCGGAAGCGTGGCTTCGCTTGTGGGAGAACCGGATCCAGCGCTTCGCACCGTCGGATCACCCTCCTCGCGCGACTGCCACCACAGCGCTCCCCCGACACCCGCGGCTGCCAGCAGTCCCGCCGCGCCACCCAGCAGCACCGCGCGCCGCGGCTGGTCCTGGCGCGGCTGACCCACCCCGCCGACCCGTTCGTACGACGTCGCCGACCCGGGCGCGGGCGCGCCGGTCTCGGGGCGCCCGCCGAGGGCCGCCCGCGCCGCCGCGGCGAGCTCGCGCGCCGTGCCGTAGCGCTCGGCCGGCTGCTTGGCCATCGCCCTGCGCACCACCGACATCAGCGCCGGCGGCACCCGCTCGTCCTCGGGCACGGGGTCGTGCAGGTGGGCGTACATCCGCGCGGCATCGGTGCCGCGCGGGAACGGGACGCGGCCGGTGAGCGCCTGGAACAGCACCGCGCCGAGCGCGTAGAGGTCGGCGCGGCCGTCGTAGGGGTCCCCGACGAGCAGCTCGGGGGCCATGTAGTCCAGCGTCCCCAGCGCCATCCCGGTCCGCGTGGGACCGGCGGCACCGACGAGCTTGGAGATCCCGAAGTCGGTCAGATAGGCGTGCGGCCGCCCCTCGCTCCAGGTCAGCATGACGTTCGCCGGCTTGACGTCGCGGTGCACCAGGCCGCGTGCGTGCGCCGCGTCGAGCGCCGACCCGATCTGCTCGACGACCTCGACCGCGAGCGCCGGCGGCATCGGCCCGTCCCGGCGCAGCGCCGTCGCGAGGTCGGTGCCCTCGACGTAGCGCATGGTCAGGTAGAGGCGTCCGCGGTCCTCGCCCGCGGCGTAGACCGGGACGATGTGCGGGTGCTCGAGCGCGGCCGCCATGCGCGCCTCGTGCTGGAAGCGGGCCCGGAACTCCGGGTCCTCGGCGAGCGCGGGGTTGACGACCTTCACCGCGACGCGACGGTTCAGCGCGAGCTGGTCGGCCAGGTAGACCACGCCCATCGCGCCCCGCCCGGCAACACCGGTCAGCCGGTTCCCCCCGACGACTTCGCCCTCCACCCGGGTCATTATGTCCAGGCCGCGCCCGGTTCGGCAGGCACGCGAGGACGTACGTCGGGTGCGGGTGGGCGCACCGAGGCACCCGGCGCGCACGCGGCCTGCTCAGCCGGGGCCTGCCGCCCGCGGCCCGGTCACATCACCGCGCGCAGGGCGGCGACCGCGCCGCGCAGGTAGCGCTCCACGACGACCCGCTCCTCGTCGGAGAGGGCGTTGTCGCTCTCGGCGAGGCCGGCGAACATCGGCGCGAGCAGGGCGAAGATCTCCTGCCGCCCGGACTCGGTGACGACGACCTCGGTGCGACGTCCGTCGTCGGCCCGCGGGCGCCGCTCGACGTGACCTCGCGCGACGAGCCGGTCGACGACGCCGGAGGAGGCCGCCGAGGTCACGCCGAGCACCTTGGCGAGCTCGACCGGCCCCATGGGCGTCGCGGCGAGGTGCCGCAGCGAGTGCAGCTCGGAGACCGACAGCCCGCCTCGGCGTGCCACGGCCTGGGGCACCTGCGCCGCGAGGTTGACCAGCTCCTCGAGCGCCTCGAGCGAGGCGGAGTGCTCGTACGCCGGGGCGACCGAGCTCGCGGTCGTGCGCGCGTCCTCGTCCCCGGCCGTGCGCGGGTTCGCCGAGGCGCCCCGCGCGGGGCGGGCTGGCGTGGGCTTCCTGGAGTCGCTAATATCACTCACCTACTTAGTAACTTAATGAGTTACTTCCCGAACCATCCTAGCGAAGGACGGCCATGCAACGGCTCGCCAACCTCATCACTCGACGCTGGGTCGCGGGGCTGCTCGCCCTCGCCGCCCTGCTCGGCGCCGGCGCCGTCATCGGCATCGTCGGCCAGGCCGAGCGTGGCCCGACGACCACCTCCTCGATGCCCGTCGGCTCCGACAGCCTCGCGGCGGCCGAGCTGCTCGAGGAGGTCCCCGAGGCCGACGGGTCGGCGGCGGTCGTGCTGTTCAGCAGCGACGCGGCGCTGACCCCGCAGCAGCTCGGGGCCATCGCGGGCCTCGCGCGCGAGCTGCCCGGGGCGACGGGGGCTCCGCCCACGGTGGCCGACGACCGCAGCGCGGCGCTCGTCGTCGTGCCCGTCGACGCGGCGGACGCGACGCAGACCGCTGAGGTCGTCGCCGACCTGCGCACCCAGGTGCGCGCCGACCTGCCGGACGGGGTCACCGCGCAGGTCACCGGGCCCGCGGCCATCCAGGCCGACCTGGCCGCCGTCTTCGACGGGGCGAACCTGCGGCTGCTCGCGGCGACCGCCGCGGTCGTGGCCTTCCTGCTCATCGTCACCTACCGCAGTCCCGTGCTCTGGCTCGTCCCGCTCACCGTCGTCGGCGTGGCAGACCAGCTCGCCGCGACGATCGCGACGCACACCCTCGCGGCCGTCGACATCCCCTGGGACGAGTCGACCGTCGGCATCCTCTCGGTGCTCGTCTTCGGCGCCGGCACGAACTACGCCCTGCTGCTCATCTCCCGCTACCGCGACGAGCTGCGGGTCCGCGAGGACCGTCGCGAGGCCATGGCGCACGCCCTCACCCGCACCGCCGAGGCCGTGCTCGCGAGCGCCACGACGGTCGTGCTCGGCCTGCTGGCGCTGCTCCTGTCGGCCTTCCCCGCCACCCGCGGGCTGGGGCTGGCCTGCGCGGTCGGCATCGTCGTCGCGGCGGTCTTCGTGCTCGTCGTCCTGCCCGCCGCGCTCGTCGTCTTCGGCCGGTGGATCTTCTGGCCGCGGGTGCCGCGGACCGGCCAGGTCAGCCTCGCCGACTCGCGCTCGCTGTGGCGCCGGATCGGCAACGCCGTGAGCCGCCACCCCGCCCGCTTCGCGACGGCGACCATCATGCTGCTCGCGGTCGGGGCGGCCGGCATGACCCAGATCCGCACGGGGCTCGACGGCCCCGACCAGTTCCTGCAGAAGCCCGAGGCCATCGCGGCCGGGGAGCGGCTCGCCGAGTCCTTCCCCGCGGGCTCGGCCGACCCGGTCATCATCGTCTCCCGCGACTCGGACGTGACCGAGCTGGCGCGGGTCGTCGGTGACGTCGAGGGGGTGAGCTCGGCCCGTGCCGTGGGTGCGCCCGAGGGTGCGGGCGGCGTCAGCCAGGTCCAGGCCGTCCTCACGGCCGACCCCGGCTCCGACGCGGCCGAGCAGGCGGTCCGCGACATCCGCGCCGCCGTGGCCGGCACCGGCGAGACGCACGTCGGCGGCACCGAGGCCGAGGCGCTGGACGAGTCCGAGGCGTCCTCGCGCGACCGGCTGCTGATCCTGCCGCTCATCCTCGGACTCGTCGTGATCGCCCTGGGCGGACTGCTGCGATCGGTCGTCGCGCCCCTGCTGCTCGTGACCACCGTCGTCGGGACCTACCTCGCGAGCCTCGGCATCTCGTGGGTGCTGTTCACCCAGGTCCTCGGCTTCGAGCGACTCGACAACGGCGTACCGCTGCTCGCCTTCGTCTTCCTCGTCGCGCTCGGCGTCGACTACAACATCTTCCTCGTCACCCGCGCCGCCGAGGAGAGCCGCAGCCACGGCACGCGCGAGGGGATGCTCCGGGCGCTCGCCGCGACCGGCGGGGTGATCACCAGCGCGGGCGTGCTGCTCGCCGCGGTCTTCGCCGTGCTCGGGGTGCTGCCGCTGGTCGTCCTCGCCCAGCTCGGCGTGGTCGTCTGCGTCGGGGTGCTGCTCGACACGCTCGTCGTGCGCACGGTGCTCGTGCCCTCGCTCGCCCTCATCCTCGGGGACCGGTTCTGGTGGCCCCGCCGGCTCGCGCCCGCGCAGCCCGACTCGCCCGCGGCCGACGACCAGCGCGAGCTCGCCCACGTCCAGGGCTGAGCCCGACGAGCCGTACGCCGGTGCCGGCTCGGCTCGTCGGGCTCGCCCGGCTCGTCCCGCTCAGCTCGTCCCGCTCAGCTCGTCGTGCTCAGCTCGATCCGGTCGCCGCGCACCGGGCCGTCGGTGTTCGGCTTCCACCCGAGCGCCGGCGCGACGTGCGTGGCGAACGCCTCGAGCACGTGCGCGTTGTAGTCGACACCCAGCTGGTTGGGGACGGTCAGCATCACCGTGTCGGCGGCCATCACCGCGGAGTCGGCGCGCAGCTGCTCGATCAGCTCGTCGGGCTCGGCGGCATAGGTCTTGCCGAACGTCGAGACGTAGCCGTCGATGATCCCGACCTGGTCGCTGTCCGGGCGGCCGCCGAAGTAGGCGCGGTCGGCGTCGCTGACCAGCGGGAAGATGCTGCGGCTCACCGAGACCCGCGGCGGTCGTGTGTGCCCGGCGGCGGCGTACGCCTCGCGATAGCGGTCGATCTGCTCGCGCTGCAGCTCGTGGAAGGGCATGCCCGCCTCCTCGGTGAGCAGCGTCGAGGACATCAGGTTCAGGCCCATCTCCCCGACCCACTCGGCGGTCTCGCGGGTCGCCGAGCCCCACCAGATGCGGTCGCGAAGACCGTTGGACTGCGGCGTGATCGGCAGCAGCGTGCCGCGCGGTGCGCGCGCCGGGTCGGCCTCGACCATGCCCTCGCCGTCGATGGCGCGCAGGAACGTGGCGAACTTCTCGCGAGCGATGTCGGCGCCCCGCGGGTCCTTGCTGCCGGTGTAGCCGAACGCCTCGTAGCCGCGCAGCGCCGTCTCGGGTGACCCTCGGCTGATGCCGATCGCGATGCGCTGGTCGGCGAGCAGGTCGAGCGCGCCGAGCTCCTCGGCGAGCTGCAGCGGGTTCTCGTAGCTTATATCGCGGTTGCAACACTCGTTCACGTAAGCTTGGTTGCATGGTTGAACTGGTATCGCTGAGGAAGACGAACGAGGTCGCCGCCTACGTCCGCGCCTCGATGGATCGCAAGGGCGACCGGTGGACGGTCGAGACCCAGTTGCGGAAGATCAGGGCTCTCGCCGAGGCCAAGGACTGGGAGGTCGTCGAGGTCTACGACGACAACGCTGTGTCGGCGACGAAGAAGCGCCGCGCTGGCACCCGGTGGGCCGAGATGCTGGACGACGCCCGCGCGGGCAGGTTCTCGATGGTCGTCGCCGTGGACATGGACCGCCTCCTGCGCAGCACGAAGGACCTGAACACGCTGATCGACCTCGGCCTGCGCGTCGTCACCGTGGACGGCGAGATCGACCTCTCGACGGCGGACGGCGAGTTCCGGGCGACGATGCTCGCCGCTCTCGCGCGGTTCGAGGCGCGCCGCAAGGCGGAGCGTCAGATCAGGTCGAACGAGCGCCGCCGCGCCGAGGGCATCCCGGCGTCCTCCTGGAAGGCGTTCGGCTGGACGAGGGAGGGTGAGCTGATCGAGGCGGAGGCCGACGCCGTACGGCGGGCCTTCGATGCGTTCCTCGGCGAGCCGTCGCTGTCGATCCGTCGCATCCGCGAGGACCTGAACAGCGCCGGTCATC
Organism: Barrientosiimonas humi; assembly: GCF_006716095.1. Lineage (NCBI taxonomy): Bacteria > Bacillati > Actinomycetota > Actinomycetes > Micrococcales > Dermacoccaceae > Barrientosiimonas > Barrientosiimonas humi. Next base: position 253,141 of record NZ_VFOK01000001.1, on the reverse strand, counting down.
TGACCGCGCGCGGGTCGGCGTTCTCCGTCGATGCCGTGCGGTACCTGCTGGCGAACCCGCTCTACGCTGGCTACATCAAGCACTACGCCTCGGGCGAGCTGTACCCGGTGCAGGGCGACGCGTTCCCGCCCATCGTTGGCGAGCAGACGTGGCGGGCCGCGGTGGCAAAGCTGGAGGACAACGTGCGGAGGTCGGCGAGGCAGGGCAACCAGCCGAAGTACCTCCTGTCCACGATTGGCCTGTGCGGGAAGTGCGGCGCGACGCTCGTCTCGGGGACCAACAGCCGCAAGCAGCCGACGTACCGCTGCGGCGAGCAGTTCCACCTCACCCGCCAGCGCGAGCCCGTCGATGCGATGGTCACCGAGGCGGTGCTCACCCGCCTGTCTTCGGTGGACGTGCACGACCTCGTGATGCCGCAGGAGGACGACGGGCCGGACCGCGAGGCGCTGCTGACCGAGCGGAACGCTCTGGTCGAGCGCGTCAAGGAGCTGAGCCCGCTGCTGCTGGACGTGCGCCAGCCCGTCCTGGAGATCACGGAGGCGATCAGGGGCGGAAAGGCCCGCATCGACCAGATCGACGCGGAGATACTCGACCGCTCGGTGTCGGTGGCGGCGAAGCTGCTGGGGGACGTGGACGAGTCGCTCGGCACCATGGAGCGCCGGGAGGTCGTCGAGTCGAAGTGGAAGGCCTTGGACATGGACCGCCGCCGGATGCTCGTGGACGAGCTGGTAACGGTGACCATCGAACCCATCGCGCCGGGTCACGTGAAGTTCGACCCCGACCTCATTCGAATAGAGCCGCGTCGCGACTGACACGCGAGTCGACTCGTCAGTGGACTGGTGAGTCGAGTCATGGGAGAATGGTTGCAGACAAGAAGATCCCACCGGGGCCGCGACTTAGAAGCGCGGGTTCTACTCCCGGATGAGTAGCCGGTCAAACAGCCCAACTACCGTGGCGGGGAACCGGAAGCACACTCATGTTTGAGGACTTCCGATGTCTGTCGTTATCGACGCTCCCCGCGCCTCCGCGCTGGACCGTCCTGGGCTCGACCAGGACCTGATCCCCGTTTCGCAAGCTGATGGGCTCGATCCCGTCATCGCCGTTGCCCTCGCCGCCGGTCGTCGTGCCGGTGAGCGCCTGACCAGCACGCCGCTGACCCCGCGCCAGCGCGCCGCCGTCGCCGCCGTGATGGGTGGTGGTCGCTGATGAGCGCCAACTCCGCTGCCTTCGACCACGTGAACGGCTTCCGCTGGCGTCTGGGCGATCCCACTCTCGCCGACGCGGAAGCGCATCTCTACGACCTCGGCGTGCTCCGCTCCGTGCTGGAAGAAGCCGTCGAGATCGCCGTCGCCGACGCCCGCGCCGATGGGGTGACCTGGGCGAGGATCGGCGATGCCCTCGGCGTCACGCATCAGGCCGTCATCAAGCGCTACCGCAAGGGCGGTGCCCGATGAGCACCACCGACTGCACCAGCGCCCTCGTGTCCGCCGACCTGACCCCGCCCGGAGGGCCTGCCCTGGCACCCGCCGGAGGCGGGCTGCCCGTCGTCGTGATGACCGCCGGAAGCCGTGTTCCGCACTCCAAGAGTTTCGGGAGCTTCATTCGTTCCTACGGGCGCGGCAAGGGCTTGTCGATTGCCGCGCCATGCACCAACATGCCTGGTCAGGAGCCGGTTCCGCCCTCGCACCGCCGCGTGACCTCGCGGGATCATTTGGGGTCTCATTTGGGGGTCAATAGGGGGTCATTTAAGGCGCCGCACGCTCCTTACGATGTCGCGGGCGGTGGTCGCCGTGGCTAAGCAGGAGAACAACCCCACGAGCATCGGACTCACGCAGTACCTCGATCCGTCGTACTGGACCTGGGCTGCCGAGGATGCGAACGGGGCCGCGCTGCTCCAGCAGGGGGCCGGGCCGATCCTCACCTACATCGTGCAGCGGCTCGAGGCGGTCGGCTGCGAAGTCGTCGAGGCCTACGGCATCGTGCACGACAAGGACGAGCGCGAGGTCTGGAGCGACACGGAGAAGGCACTCGTGGTCGAGCCGAAGCCGGATCACCTGCACGCGGTGATCAAGTTCGCCAGTCGTTCGAAGAGCGCGCCGCTGGATCGGCTCGCGTCCGGCATCGGCGTCGAGCCGCAGTACGTCGAGAAGCCCGGTCGCGGACGCTACGCCTTCGACAACATGCTGTCGTACCTGACGCACGTGAAGTACGCGGACAAGCACCAGTACGCCCCTTCGGAGGTCGCCACGGTGCGCGGGCCGGACTACCTCGGCATCGACGCCCTGCGCCGGGAGACGTGGCTCAAGGGCCGCGCCCACGTGAAGAAGAAGGTCGTCGCCGAGAACTTCGAGGACATGCGCGAGCGGGTGCTCCAGGGCGAGATCACGCGCGATCAGATCATGCTCACCGATGGCCTGTTCGACATCTACTCGCGGCATCAGCGGGAGATCGACGACGCACTGTCGGCCTATGGTCAGCGCCGCGCGTATCGGGCGGCAGCGAAGCTCCGCGCCGGTGATTTCTCAACGCATGTGGTGTTCGTCCACGGGGATGCCGGGATCGGCAAGACGCGGTTCGCAACGGACTTCATCATGGCGGCGATTGACGCGGCGAACGCGAACGGCGAGCGGTGGCAGGTCTACCGGGCCGCGACGGGCAACCCGCTCGATGACTGGCGCGGGGAGGAGGTTCTGCTGCTCGACGATCTGCGGGCTTCGGCGATGGATGCGAACGACTGGCTGTTGCTGCTCGATCCGTACAACGCCTCCCCGGCGAAGGCGCGTTACAAGAACAAGGGCGAGGTGGCTCCGCGACTGATCGTCATCACGGCCACCATCGAGCCGGTCGAGTTCTTCTTCTACGCCCGCCAGAAGGGCAACGTGGACGAGGCGCTGGACCAGTTCATCCGTCGCCTGGCATCGGTCGTGAAGGTGTTCCGCGCCGACGATATCAACCGCTACCTCGTGCAGCACATCGGGAAGATCGAGCCCTACGAGTGGCATCAGTGCAGCCTTCCGGCGGCCGCGCACACGCCGGGCGTCAACGGCAACTCGTACCACCAGCAGGTGGCTCCGTCGTGCGAGCTCACCTACGGTCCGGAGACCTCCGCGGAGCACGACGCCGAGAGCGCGGTTGTCGAACTGCTGAGCGGGCTCGCGGTGCGCAGCCCGGACGTGCCGCTGGCGCTGATCGGAGGTGCGGCATGAGCGCCGATCAGCACCCGCTCTTCCAGGGGATCGAAGGGGGCGGAGCCCCCTCGCAAGCAGGGCTGGAGGACACGAGCGTCAGCGATGTGTCCGACAGGCCTACTGCTTGCCACTCTGGCGTACAGGTGGAGCAGCAGGCCGACTCCCAGGTGAAAACCGGTCGGGCTGATGCGGAGGCTGTGCGCCAGAGTCACGGCGGCGCGAAGCGTCGTCGTGGGGGCGGCGGGCGGCTTGATACGCGCTTCGATGAGGCCACGCTCGGGGCGCTGCGCACTCGTGCGGAGCGGCTCGGGCTGGCTCCGAGCACCTGGGTGCGGAGCGTCGTGCGCGATGCTCTGCACGCCTCCCGGAGCGAGGAGCTGGACGCCGCCGTGGCCGCGCACCTGCTCGGGGTCGAGGCGCGCGTGCAGGCCTCGGCGGACGCCCGGGAGCTTGCCGCGCAGGTGCGCCCGCTGGCGATCAACGTCAACGACCTGGACCGCCGCGCGCGGGCCGGCGAGGCGGTCGCGCTGTCGGCGGAGGTGCCCGAGCTGATCGAGCTGCTGCGCGAGGTCCGGACCCTGCTCGGGGATCGGACGGACTCATGAGCACCACGCACTACAGCCCGAGCACCAGCGCCGGAGACACGGAGCGCTACATCCGTGGCAAGGAGGACGAGCGCGGGGTCGCGATCACGTGCGACGTGCCGGGAGGCCCCGGCGCATTCTCGGCCCGCGCCCGCGCGCTCACGCAGAACACGAAGCGCGACGTCGAGGCACTGCACTACCGGCAGTCGTTCAGCGACGAGGAGTTCGACTCGAGCAGCCCGGAGGACGTGCAGCGGGTGAACGATCTGGGCTACCAGCTCGCGAAGAAGATGCACCCGGACTCGGACTGCCTCGTGGTCAGCCACGTGGATGGTCGGGGCAAGAAGCCGCACAACCACATCCTCGTGATCAATCACAGCAACCGGACCGGAAAGGCCCTCTCGGATTACCGCACGTTCCACGACCGCAAAGCCGGGAACCAGCGGGGCGTGCAGTCGGCGAACGACGAGTTGATGCGCGATCACGGCCTCTCGGTCGTGAAGCGGCTGGAGCACGCCCCGAAGGACTGGGAGCTGCGCCGCGAGGACTTCGCCGAGGGCGGTCTCGACCGCGAGATGGGCGACCGGATGAGCGCCGCCCTGGCCGATCCCCGGTCGGTGGACAAGGCCGGTCTTGAGGCGGTGATCGCGGAGCAGAACCAGCAGCTCGGCGGCGACGGGGAGCGGGTGCCGCGGATGCGCCTGCACAGCCCAGTCAGCAAGAAGGGCAAGCGCGCCGGTCAGGAGACCTGGACGCTCTACATCGAGGACCGCCGCGGCGAGTCCGGGCGCGCTGAGCGCCGCAAGCGCACGAGTGCGCTCTCGGCGGATTTCACACCGGAGGGCGCAGCCGCGTTCTTCGACTACCACCAGCAGCAGAAGGAGCAGGAACATGAGCGCAGCGCTCGACAGGCTGAAGCAGCAGAACGCGCACGAGCAGCCGCCGCAGCAGCTCGGCAGTCCGGCGACGATGGAGGTGTTGACCTCGATCCTCACCGCCGTCGAGGCGCAGAACGCGAGGCTCGACCGGCTGGCCGAGCAGCAGAAGAAGCTCGCGGGGTTCGTGAAGGTCATGGACGAGGAGACGACGAGGCGGCTGGAGAGGATCGCGGCCCCGGCGTCGACCTCCTCGCCCTCCAGCGACGTGTCCGCGAGGATCGCGAGTATCGAGAGCAGGCAGAACGAGATCGCGAGCACGCTCGGCGAGTTCGCGCGGAGTCTCAACGGCGAGAGCTTGAACGCCGCGTCGCGGAGCTTGGTCGCGGAGGCGCAGAAGAATCACGCGGCTACGGCCTCGGCGATTGAGGGGCTCAAGGCGCAGGCCGCAGCGAACCAGAAGCTCGTGAGCCAGGTCGGCGGAGCCGTGCAGCGGATCGAGAAGCGCACCGAGGAGCGGGTCGAGAAGGCCGTCGAGCAGGTCACCGGGGAGGCCTCGGCGACGATGACGGCAAACCTCGACGCGTCGAACGAGCGGGCCGAGCGGATCATCGCCGCCACGGCGAAGCTGGAGACCCGTCAGCTCTGGTCGGCTGCCGCCGCGATGTGCCTCGCACTCCTGCCGGTGGTCGTGGTCATCGCTGGGCTCTGGATGGGCATCGCCGGGCTCATCACGGGCGCTCAGTGGGCGCTGGACGTAAACGGGAGCGTGTGGCTCGGAATCGGGCGCTGGCTCGTGGTCGGTGTGGGCCTCGCCGGGGCCAGCTACGGGCTCTTCGCGTCCGTCCGCTGGGTCGCTGGCCTCGTGGAGACCTGGAAGGACCGCGGGCTGCCGAAGTGGCCGCGCTGGCGAAAGTAGGCGACCAGGGTTCCCGAGGGCAAGCGCGCGGAGCGCGTGCGGCAGCCCTGGCGAGTCGACAATAAGTCAGCCAACACTGTATAGTTCAGTGCATGCTGACTGTTGCTTCTCGTCTCGACGTCATGAACCGGCTCGGCCGGGCCATGGCGGACCCGACGCGCTCCCGGATTCTGATGACCCTGCTCGACGGCCCGAGCTACCCGGCCGTACTCTCGCGCGAGCTGGAGCTGACTCGCTCGAACGTCTCCAACCACCTGACCTGTCTGCGCGACTGCGGCATCGTCGTCGCCGAGCCGGAGGGGCGGCAGACGCGCTACGAGATCGCCGACCCGCATCTGGCGGCGGCGCTCACCGCACTGGTGGACGTGACGCTCGCTGTCGACGAGCACGCGCCCTGCGTGGACTCTTCGTGCACAGTGCCGGGTTGCTGCGGGACGGGGGCGGGCGAGTGAGCGCGGCGTGCGGCTGCGAGCACGACGAGCCTGAGACCACTTCGGGAGAGGAAGCCGAGGAGGCGGCGCGTCCCTGGTGGCGGGACCGCGGGATCATGGTCCCGGTCTTCTCCGGCGTCGCGTTCCTGACCGGCCTGGTGCTGGAGTGGGCGGGGCTGGAGGTCCCGGCGCTGGTGCTGTTCTGGATCGGTCTGCTGTTGGGCGCGTCGACCTTCACCCCGGGCGCGATCCGGAAGCTGTTCAAGGGCAAGCTCGGCATCGGCCTGCTGATGACGATCAGCGCGGTCGGCGCGGTGATCCTCGGGTATGTCGAGGAGGCCGCCGCCCTGGCGTTCCTGTACTCGATCGCTGAGGCGCTGGAGGACAAGGCCATGGACCGTGCCCGCGGCGGGCTGCGGGCGTTGCTCAAGCTCGTCCCGGAGACCGCGACCATCCGCCGCGACGGAGCATCGGTCGAGGTCCCGGCGAAGGACCTGGCTGTCGGTCAGCTGATGCTGGTGCGGCCGGGTGAGCGGATCGCGACCGACGGCATCGTCCGCACGGGACGCTCCAGCCTGGATACGTCCGCGATCACTGGCGAGTCGATCCCGGTCGAAGTCGAACCCGGCGACACTGTCTCCGCGGGCGCGATCAACACCGCTGGGGCGCTCGAGGTCGAGACGACCGCGGCGGGCACCGACAACTCGCTGACCACGATCGTCGACCTGGTGGAGAAGGCGCAGGCAGAGAAGGGCGACCGCGCCCGCCTCGCCGACCGCATCGCCCGGCCCCTCGTCCCGGGCGTGCTGATCCTCGCCGCCCTCGTCGCGATCATCGGGTCGCTGCTCGGCGACCCGGAGCTGTGGATCACCCGCGCCCTCGTCGTGCTCGTGGCGGCATCTCCCTGCGCGCTGGCGATCTCGGTGCCGCTGACCGTGGTGGCCGCGATCGGGTCGGCGAGCAAGTTCGGCGTGATCATCAAGTCCGGGGCCGTGTTCGAACGGTTCGGCGTGATCCGCCACGTCGCCGTCGACAAGACCGGCACCCTGACCCGCAACGAGCCCGCCGTCACCGCCGTCCTCACCGCCGAGGGCGTGACCGAGAAGCAGGCGCTGGCCTGGGCCGCCGCGCTCGAGCAGCACAGCACCCACCCCCTTGCGGCCGCGATCACCGCCGCGGCCCCCGGGGCCCCCGCGGCTGACGGTGTGACCGAGCAGGCCGGGCACGGCATCGAGGGAACCCTCGACGGTGCGCGGATCACGGTCGGCAGCCCGCGCTGGCTCGACGCCGGGACGCTCGGCGAGCAGGTTGCTGGGCTGGAGGAGCAGGGCATGACGGTCGTGATCGTGCACCGCGACGGCACGCCGGTCGCCGCGATTGGCGTCCGCGACGAGCTGCGTCCCGAGGTCCCCGAGGTCGTCCGCACCCTCGCCGCACAGGGCATCGGGGTCACCATGCTCACCGGCGACAATGCTCGCACCGCCCGCGCCCTCGCCGCCCAAGCCGGGATCGGCGACGTGCGTGCCGAGCTGCGCCCGGAGGACAAGGCCGCCGCGATCGCAGAACTCGGCGAGAAGGGGGCTGTGGCGATGATCGGCGACGGCATCAACGACGCTCCCGCCCTCGCCGCTGCCGACATCGGCATCGCGATGGGCGCGACCGGCTCGGATGCCGCGATTGAGTCCGCCGACGTCGCGTTCACCGGCCACGACCTGCGCCTGCTGCCGCGTGCGTTCGACCACGCCCGCCGCGGACGGCACATCATCAACCAGAACATCATCCTTTCGCTGCTGATCATCACCGCCCTGCTCCCGCTCGCCCTCTTCGGCGTCCTGGGGCTCGCGGCCGTGGTGCTCGTGCACGAGATCGCCGAGGTCGTCGTGATCCTCAACGGCCTGCGGGCTGCCCGGACCCGGAAGAGCGCCGCGTGACTGCGCAGGACGCCGTTGTCGTCGAGTCGACGGGCGGGGCATCCACGAGGAGCAGGCAGGCGCTCGTCGTCGCCCTCGTCGTCGCGGCGCTCGCTCTGGCGATCGATCAAGGCTCGAAGGTCCTCGCCGCGGCGCAGCTGACCCAGGGCGAGCGGATCCCGCTGGTCGGCGACCTGTTCGGGCTGTCGCTGGTCTACAACCCCGGAGCCGCGTTCTCGATCGGTTCCGGGGCCACCTGGATCTTCACGATCAGCGGCCTCCTCGCCGCCGTGGCGGTGGTCGTGTTTGCCGCACGGATGCGCGGGGCGCGGTGGGGCGTCGCGCTGGGGCTGGTCCTCGGCGGCGCGGTCGGCAACCTCGTCGACCGGCTCGTGAACTCGCCCGCGTTCGGGCAGGGGCACGTCACGGACTTCCTCGCCTACGGCGACCTGTTCGTCGGGAACGTCGCCGACGTCTTCGTCGTCGCCGGTGTCGGCCTGGTATGTCTGAACCTCCTCACGCAGACCCCTCGCACGACAGCTGAGGGTGAACGAACGGAAGAAGCTTCATGAAGGTGGAACTGCTGCACATCGCCGGCTGCCCGAACACGGGAATCGCCGAAGCCAACGCACGGGCAGCGCTGGACGCTCTCGGACTCGGGGCCGTGCCTGTCGAGCTGGTGACGATCGGGACCGAGGCCGAAGCGGCGAACACTGGGTTCGGAGGCTCGCCTACGATTCTCGTCGACGGCATCGACCTGTTCCCGACAACACTCGTTCACTCACTGGCGTGCCGTGTCTATGTGGCTGAGAACGGTTTCGCCGGCGCACCGGCGGCAACACAGATCGATGAGGCGTTGCGCGACCGCATGCAAGGCGGCGAGAGCGACCGATAAGGCGAGTGTTGCAACCGCGACATGCGCTAGCGCATGTCGATGACGCCGGTGCCGACCTCGATGTTCTTGGTCCGGGCGGCCATCGCCGACAGCAGCGGGATGGGCCCGGCGGCCTGCTTCTCGAAGTGGTGGACGCGGACGTACGCGCCGTTGACGCCGATCTCGTCAGCCGCGACCGCGAGGTCGACGGTCTGCCGGAGCATCTCCCCGGCGGTGCGCGTCTGCGAACCCGGGAGCGGCGAGTAGTGACCGAAGCTGAGGAACCCGAATGCCTTCATGGACATATCAACTAAACCACCCGACGGGTTGTTCCCGGCAGGTTTCACCTGCGACGAACGCCGCCGAAACACGGCCGAAACGCGGGTGCCGTTGAGTGCCGGTCATGCACCTCACCCCCGCCGACACCGAGAAGCTGCTGCTCGCGGTCGCCGGCATGCTCGCCCGCGACCGCCTGGCCCGGGGCGTGGCCCTCAACCACCCCGAGACCGTCGCGCTGCTCTCGACCTGGGTCGTCGAGCGCGCCCGCGAGGGTGCCCTCGTCGAGGACCTGATGGAGCAGGGCCGCGAGGTGCTGACCCGCGAGCAGGTCATGCCGGGCGTCGCCGAGCTGGTCACCGACGTGCAGGTCGAGGCGACCTTCCCCGACGGGCGCAAGCTCGTCACGATCCACCACCCCATCGCATGAGACGTCTTGCTCGTACGTCCGCGCCGGCACCCCGAGGAACCGCACCGTGAGCAGACCCCAGCACGAGGGGCCGGGCGCGATCCGCGTGCGCCCCGGCACCATCACCCTCAACGCCGGCCGCGAGACGCGCGACCTGGTCGTCGAGAACACCGGCGACCGGCCGATCCAGGTCGGTTCGCACCTGCACCTCGCCGACGCGAACCCCGCGCTGGCCTTCGACCGGGCCGCGGCCGACGGGTTCCGGCTCGACGTCGCGGCCGGCACGTCCGTGCGGTTCGAGCCCGGCGTCACCCGCGAGGTGCGGCTGGTCGCCCTCGGCGGCCGCCGCCGCGTCCCCGGCATCCGGCTCTCCCCCGCCGCAGGCGGTGCGCTCGATGGTTGAGCTCGACCGCGCGGCGTACGCCGACCTGTTCGGCCCGACGGTGGGCGACCAGGTGCGCCTCGGCGACACCGACCTGTGGGTCGAGGTCGAGGACGACCTCACCGTGGGCGGCGACGAGGCGGTCTTCGGCGGCGGGAAGTCGATCAGGGAGTCGATGGCCCAGGGGGTGCGCAGCCGCGCCGCGGGCGCGCTCGACACCGTCGTCACCAACGTCGTCGTGCTGGACCACTGGGGCGTGGTGCGCGCCGACGTGGGTCTGCGCGACGGCCGCATCGTCGCGCTCGGGCGCGCCGGCAACCCCGACGTCGCCGACGGGGTGCACCCGGACCTGGAGATCGGCCCCGGCACCGACGTGATCGCCGGCGAGGGGAAGATCCTCACCGCTGGCGGCATCGACATGCACGTGCACTTCCTGTCCACCAGCCAGGTGCACGAGGCGCTCGCGACCGGGCTGACCACGCTCGGCGGCGGCGGCACCGGCCCCTCGGAGGGCTCGAAGGCCACGACCGTCACGCCCGGCCCGTGGCACCTCGCGTCGGTGCTGCGCGGGCTCGACGCCCTGCCGGTGAACGTGCTGCTCATGGGCAAGGGCAACACGGTGAGCGCCGAGGGCCTGGCCGAGCAGGCGCTCGGGGGCGCGGCGGCGCTGAAGGTGCACGAGGACTGGGGCGCCACCCCGGCCGCGATCGACGCGGCCCTGCGCGCCGCCGACGAGCACGGCCTGCAGGTGGCGCTGCACAGCGACAGCCTCAACGAGGCGGGCTTCGTCGACTCGACCCTGCGCGCGATCGGCGGCCGGTCGATCCACGCCTTCCACACCGAGGGCGCGGGCGGCGGTCACGCGCCCGACATCCTGTCGATCGCCGCGCAGCCGAACGTCCTTCCGGGGTCGACGAACCCGACGCTCCCGCACACGGTCAACACCGTCGCCGAGCACCTCGACATGCTGATCGTCTGCCACCACCTCAACCCTGCGGTGCCCGAGGACCTGGCGTTCGCCGAGTCGCGCATCCGGGCGACGACGATCGCGGCGGAGGACCTGCTGCACGACCTCGGCGCGCTGTCGATCACCTCCTCCGACGCCCAGGCGATGGGGCGCATCGGCGAGGTGGTCACCCGCACCTGGCAGGTGGCGCACGTGATGAAGTGCCGGTTCGGGCCGCTGAGCGCGGACGAGCGCGCGGACAACGAGCGCGCCCGCCGCTACGTCGCGAAGTACACCCTCAACCCCGCCGTCGCCCACGGCATCGACCACGAGGTCGGCTCGGTCGAGCCCGGCAAGCTCGCCGACCTGGTGCTGTGGGACCCCCGGTTCTTCGGCGTACGTCCGTCGCTGGTGATCAAGTCCGGCGTCATCGTGCACGCCGCCCTGGGCGACCCGAACGCCTCGATCCCCACCCCGCAGCCGGTGCTGATGCGACCGGCGCTCGCCCAGGACGACGCGGCGACCAGGTCGGTCGCGTTCGTCGCCCCCGCGGCCGCAGAGTCGGGACTCGGCGAGCGGATCGGGTTGCGGCGCAACGTGATCGGCGTGCGATCCACCCGGAAGGTCACCAAGGCGGACATGGTGAACAACGCCGCGACGCCGCGCATCGACATCGACCCGGAGACGTTCGCGATCGACATCGACGGCCAGCGGGTGCAGCCCGCGCCGGTGGACCGGCTGCCGCTGGCCCAGCTCTACTCCCTGTTCTGAGGACCGATGTCGTCGATGTCCCTGCTGCTCGCCGACGGGCGCCTGCCGGTCGGCGGCCACACCCAGTCGGCCGGGCTCGAGCCCGCAGTGCAGGCCGGTCTGTCGCGGGAGGAGGTCCCGGGATTCCTGCTGGCGAGGCTGCGCACCACGGTCGCCGTCGACGCCGGTGCCGCCGTCGTCGCCCTGCACCTGGTGCGCAGCACCGGTGACCCCGCGCCGGCCCTGCGGGCCTGGGAGGCGCGCACGCCGAGCGACGTCGTGCGCGCCGCGCAGGTGGAGCTCGGCCGCGGTTACGGCCGGTTGCTGGCCCGCCTCGGAGAGCCCGTCGACCGGGTCCTCCCCCGGCCGATCGCGTTGGCGCACCTGGCTTTTCGGCTGGAGGTCGGCTCCGACGACCTGGCCCGGGTCGTCTGCCACGACGAGGTGCAGTCGGTCTGCGCCGCCGCGCTGAAGCTGCTGCCCCTCGACCCGCTCGACACCGTCGGGTGGGCGCTGGACGCCGCCCCCGAGGTGGAGCGCGTGGTCAAGGCCGTGGCCGGCCTGACCGACCCCGACCAGATCCCCGCAGCCACGGCCCCGGCCGGCGAGCTGTGGCAGCACGCCCACGCCCGCACCACCAGGAGGTTGTTCCGTGCCTGAACCCACCCGCGCCATGCGTCTCGGCGTCGCCGGACCCGTCGGGACCGGCAAGTCGTCACTCATCGGCACGCTGTGCCGAGCGCTCTCGGACGAGCTGCGCCTCGGCGTCGTGACCAACGACATCTACACGCAGGAGGACGCCGAGATGCTCCGCGCCACAGGCGTGCTCGAGCCCGACCGCATCCGGGCGGTCGAGACGGGCGCCTGCCCGCACACCGCCATCCGTGACGACATCACGGCCAACGCCATCGCCGTCGAGGACCTGGAGGCCGACCACGGTCCGCTCGACGTGGTGCTCGTGGAGTCCGGCGGCGACAACCTCACCGCCACCTTCTCGCCGGCGCTCGTCGACGCCCAGCTGTTCGTGCTCGACGTCGCGGGCGGCGGCGACGTGGTGCGCAAGGGCGGCCCCGGCATCGCCCGGGCAGACCTGCTCGTCGTCAACAAGACCGACCTGGCCCCGCACGTCGACGTCGACGCCGAGCTGATGGTCGACCAGGGCCGCGCCGCTCGCGACGGCCGACCGGTGGTGGGGCTGTCCCGGCGCGACCCGGCGTCGGTCGGTGAGCTGGCGGACTGGGTGCGCCGGACGTACGCCGAGTTCCGTCGTGGCGCACTGGTGCCCAGCGACCCGGGCCCGATGGCGCCGCACTCGCACTCCCGCGACGAGGACGCGCTCGTGCAGGGTCACCGTCACGCATGACCCAGGTCCACGTCGCCGGCTGCGGCGCGCGACCGCGGGTGCGGCTGCGCGGCGGGCTGCTCTCCCCGCGGCTGCTGCGATCGCCTGCCGGGACCGCCCGGGTCGCGCTGGTGGCGACCGGTGCGACCCTGCTGGGTGGCGACCGGGTCAGCCTGGACCTGCGGGTCGAGGACGGCGCGACCCTGGAGCTGGTCGACGTGGCCGGGACCGTGGCCTACGACGGGCGGGGCGAGCCGGCGCACTGGGACGTCTCGGTCGCCGTGGGTGCCGGCTCGACGCTGGTGTGGCACGGCGAACCGCTGGTGGTGGCCGAGGGGGCGCGCGTCGAGCGCACCATGCACGTGCAGGTCGAGCAGACCGGGCGGCTGCTGCTGCGCGACCGGGTCGCGCTCGGCCGCAGCGGCGAGCGCCCCGGCGAGATCGACTGCCGCACCCGGATGACCCTCGCCGGGCAGCCGGCGCTCGTCGAGGACCTGACGCTCGACGCCGAGTCCTGCCTGCTGCCAGGGATGCTCGCGGGCGCCCGGGTCGTCGACACGGTCACCGCGCTCGGGTGGCGGCCGGCGCAGACCGTCCCCGCCGGTGCGACCGCACCCGGCCCGACCACCCCCAGTGCGACCGCACCCGGCCCGACCACCCCCGGCGCGACGGCGCCCGGCCACGCTGGGCCGGCATGCTTCTCGCTCGCGGCGACGGGGGCGTACGCCCGTGAGCTGGTGGACCAGGCCCACCGCTCCCGGCTCTCCGGCATCTGGGACGCCTGGCGGGGTGAGCTTCGCGCGGCGGGCGACTGATTACGCTCGTGCCTGTGAAGCGAGCCGCCCGATGACCGCCGACCGACCGCGCGACCGGACCTTCGGCTTCCGCACCCGCTCGGTGCACGCCGGAGCGGTCCCCGACCCCTCCACCGGCGCGCGCGCCGTGCCGATCTATCAGACGACCAGCTTCGTCTTCGACGACACCACCGACGCCGCGACGCTGTTCGCGCTGCAGAAGTACGGCAACATCTACACCCGCATCGGCAACCCGACGGTCGCCGCGCTCGAGGAGCGGATGGCCAGCCTCGAGGGCGGGCTCGGCGCCGTCGCGACCGCGAGCGGGCAGGCCGCGGAGTTCGCGGTGTTCGCCGCGCTCGCCGGCGCGGGCGACCGCATCGTCGCCTCGTCCAACCTCTACGGCGGCACGCTCACCCAGCTCGACGTGACGCTGCGGCGGTTCGGCGTCGACACCGTCTTCGTGGGTGGTGGCGACCCGGCCGACTACGCCGCGGCGATCGACGAGCGCACCCGCTGCGTGTTCGTCGAGGCGGTCGCCAACCCCTCCGGCGCGGTGGCCGACATCGCGGGCCTCGCCGAGGTCGCGCACGCCGCGGGCATCCCGCTGGTCGTCGACGCGACGACCGTCACGCCGTTCCTGCTGCGCCCCATCGAGCACGGCGCCGACATCGTCATCCACTCCGCCACCAAGTTCCTCGGTGGGCACGGCACGACGCTCGGCGGCGTGGTGGTCGAGTCGGGCCGATTCCCTTGGGACAACGGCAAGTTCCCGATGATGACCGAGCCCGTGGCGTCGTACGGCGGGGTGTCGTGGTGGGGCAACTTCGGCGAGTACGGCTTCCTCACCAAGCTGCGCTCGGAGCAGCTGCGCGACATCGGGGCGGCGCTGTCGCCGCACAGCGCGTTCCTGCTGCTGCAGGGGGTCGAGACGCTGGCCCAGCGGATGACCGAGCACGTGCGCAACGCCCGGCAGGTGGCCGAGTGGCTGGCCGCGGACGAGCGGGTGGCGTGGGTGGCGTACGCCGGGCTGCCGGACCACCCCGACCACGACCGTGCGCAGCGGTACCTCCCCGATGGACCGGGCGCGGTCTTCTCGTTCGGGGTCGCCGCGCCCGACGGCGAGGAGCGGGCGGCCGGGCAACGGTTCATCGAGGCGGTCCGGCTGTGCAGCCACCTGGCCAACATCGGTGACGCGCGCACCCTGGTCATCCACCCCGCCTCGACCACGCACCAGCAGCTGAACGACGACCAGCTCGTCGCCGGCGGCGTGCGCCCCGACCTGGTGCGCATCAGCGTGGGCATCGAGGACGTCGACGACATCCTGTGGGACCTCGACCAGGCGCTCGACGCCGCGACGAAGCCGGGAGGCGACGCATGACCTGGACCGAGCCGTCCGCCCTCGAGCGTCAGGCGATCCTGCGCCAGGCGCGCACCATCGCGATCGTCGGGGCGTCCGACAACCCTTCTCGCGCAAGCTATTTCGTCTCCACCTATCTCCAGGCCGAGACGACGTACGACCTGTGGTTCGTCAACCCGCGCCTCACCGAGCTGCTCGGGCAGAAGGTCTATCCCTCCCTCGCCGACCTTCCCGGCGAGCCCGACGTCGTCGACGTCTTCCGCAAGGCGTCCGACCTGCCGCAGGTGGCCGACGACGCGATCGCCGCGCACGCCAAGGTGCTGTGGTTGCAGCTCGGCCTGTTCGACCAGGACGTCGCCGACCGCGCCACCGACGCCGGGCTGCAGGTCGTGATGAACCGCTGCCTGAAGGTCGAGCACGCCCGCTTCCACGGAGGCCTGCACCTGGCCGGTTTCGACACCGGCGTGATCGACTCGCGCCGGCGTCGCTGACCGACCGCGGAGTGCGTGCCACCCTGAGCCATGAGCGAATGGTGGAACGTCGAGATCGTCGGCGCGGGCAAGCTGCCCATGCTGCTGTGCTTCCTCGCCTTCGTCGTCACCTTCCTCGCCACCCGAGGCATCACCCGGATGATCCGCGCGGGCCGCGGACCGTTCCGCAACAACGTCACGTCGTCGGGCGTGCACATCCATCACGCCGTCCCCGGCCTGGGGCTGCTGCTCATCGGGGCGTTCGTCGCGCTGAGCGCCGAGCACGGCGGATTCCGTGCCACCGCAGGCGTTCTCGTGGGCGTGGGTGCCTCTCTCGTGCTCGACGAGTTCGCGCTGATCCTGCACCTGAGCGACGTCTACTGGTCGCAGGAGGGGCAGGCGTCGGTGCAGGCCGTCGCCCTGACGGCGTCGTGCCTGGCCCTGGTGCTGCTCGGGTTCACCCCCGCCCGGTCGGAGGACCTCACCGGAGGGCAGCAGGCCCGCTGGGCGCTCGCGCTGAGCATCGCCCTCACCGTGCTGGCCTGCCTGGTCTGCGTCGCGAAGGGGAAGTACCGGTTGATCGTGCTGGCGATCTGCGTCCCGGCCGTCGCGTTCGTCGGGGCGGTGCGGCTCGCGCGGCCAGGCTCCCCCTGGTTCCGCAAGCACTACGCCGCCGGCTCGCGCAAGGCGACCACCGCCACCCGGCGCACGGCCGAGCTCGACGCCACGTGGGGCCGGCGATGGGGCTGGATCGCCGACGCGATCGCGGGCGCCCCCTCGCAGCCGAACCCGGCTGCGAAGCCTTAACACCGACGTAACGGCGCCCAGACGCCACCGCAACACCGGCGGTGAATCGTCTGCGCATGGCCACGACCACCGCACCAGTCGAGACCCGCGCCGCGGGCGACCCCAGCGAGACCCTGGAGGACTACACGCTGCGCTTCGCGCCACGGTCGTACCGCCGGTGGGGACCCGGCGTCGTCGCGACCTCGGCGCTCGGCGGGATCGCCTACCTCGCCGACTTCGCGATCGGCGCGAACATCGGGATGGCGTACGGCACCGCCAGCGCCCTGTGGGGCATCGCCATCGCGGCCGCCGTGATCTTCCTGACCGGCATCCCGCTCGCGATCTACGCCGCGCGGTACAACCTCGACCTCGACCTGATCACCCGCGGCTCCGGTTTCGGCTACTACGGCTCGATCCTGACCAACGTCATCTTCGCGACGTTCACCTTCATCTTCTTCGCGCTCGAGGGATCGATCATGGCGCAGGGCCTGCAGATCGGCCTGGGCATCCCGCTGTGGCTGGGGTACGCCGTCTCCAGCCTGGTCGTGATCCCGCTCGTGATCTACGGCATGCGGGCGCTGGCGAAGATGCAGCTGTGGACCACCCCGCTGTGGCTGGTGCTCATGGTGGCGCCGCTCGGCTACCTGCTCGCCGTCGAGCCCGGCAGCGTCGAGGCGTTCTGGGACTATCGCGGCAGCGACGGGCAGCAGACCGCCTCGCTGGCCTCGGCGATGCTCGCCGCGGGCGTCTGCCTGTCGCTCATCGCGCAGATCGCCGAGAACATCGACTACCTGCGGTTCATGCCGCCGAAAACCCCTGAGAACGCTGGACGTTGGTGGACCGCGGTCATCGCCGCCGGACCCGGCTGGGTGCTGCTCGGCGCGCTGAAGCAGGCGGTCGGACTGTTCCTCGCGGTCTACCTGATCGGACGCTCGGCAGAGGGCGCCGGCGTCGCGAACGAACCGGTGCACCAGTTCCTCGCCGTCTACGAACGCCTCATGCCGCCGTGGCTCGCGATGGTGCTGGCCGTCGTGCTCGTCGTGATCTCCCAGCTGAAGATCAACGTCACCAACGCCTACTCCGGCTCGCTCGCCTGGACCAACTCCTTCACCCGGCTCACCCGCCGCTACCCGGGACGGCTGGTGTTCGTCTTCGTCAACGTGGGCATCGCGCTGGCGCTCATGGAGGCCGACATGTTCAGCGTGCTCAACAGCATCCTGAGCTTCTACGCCAACCTCGGCATCGTCTGGATCGTCGCCGTCGCGAGCGACATCACCATCAACAAGTACGTCCTCGGCCTGTCCCCCAAGGAGCCGGAGTTCCGGCGCGGCATGCTCCACGCGGTCAACCCGGTCGGTTTCGGCACCGTCGTCGTGGGCGGCGGGGTGTCCATCGCGTGCTACTTCGGCGCGCTGGGCGAGGGCCTGCAGCCCTACTCGGCCGCCGTCGCCGTGGTCCTGGCCGCGACGCTCCCGCCGGTCATCGCCGTGGCGACGGGCGGGCGGTTCTACCTTCGCCGGGGCGACGACGGTCTCGCCCACCTGCCGATGCGCGACGAGCTGGGCAACCCCTCGGCCGCCGAGCTCGACTGCATGGTGTGCGCGCAGACGTTCGAGCGCCCCGACATGCTGCACTCGGCCACCGGCGCCGGGGCGCTGTGCTCGCTGTGCCTGGCCACCGACCGCGACGGGACCCACGTCCTGCCCGCCACTCCCTGATCCCGCCACTCCCTGATCCCGCCGCGCGGTGATCCCGCCAGGCCCTGATCAGCCGCCACCGGCGTACGAGCCACGCCCCCGACCCTGCGCATGAAACCGGGTTACGTGCGTTTGACCCGAATCCATCAAGGTCAAACGCACGTAACCCGGTTTCATGCCGAAAGCGTCACAAGGCGTGCCGAGGAGCGCCGTTCGGTGGGATGATGGAGGTCACTCTCCCGGAGGGGGTTCGCATGGGCTACTACGTCGTCGGCCTCCTCGTGGCCGCGCTCGTGCTGGTGGGGGTGATCCGCCTGGCGATACGCCGTGGCGGCGACCGCGACCTCACGCACCGCGACCCGCGGGACCTGTCCCGCGGCGGATCCCGGGGCAACAGCACCTCGGCCTCGAACGAGTTCGCCACCAAACGATCGGGTGGCACCGTCGGCCCGGTGGGCTGATCGACCTCGCCGCACCGCACCGGAAGGTCAGCGCGGCACCGTCCTGACGAAAGGGGACGTCATGGGATACGTCATCGCAGCCGTCGTCACGCTGGCCGTGCTGATCGCCGTGCTCGGCTACTCGGTGCGCCGCCGCCGCGACCTGGACCGGTCGCGCGTCGACCGGCGGCAACCGTTGACCGGCGGGGCTCGCGGAGCGAACAACACCTCGGCCTCGACCGAGTTCGCGACCAAGCGCGGTGGCAGCGCGATGCCGCCGTGAGCAGCCCGACGGACCACTGATCAAGCACGAGCAGCCGAGGGAGGTAGCCATGGGGTTCTACATCGGGATCGCCGTCGTGCTGCTGGTGCTCTTCGCACTGGTCTACGTCATCGCTCGGCGCGACGGTGGTGGCGCGGCAACGAAGCGCAATCTGACCGACCAGCTGTCGACCGGCAGCGAGCACGAACGCTCCAGCATCCAGAACCTGCACCGGGCCCAGGCGCAGCAGGATTACCGCAACGCGCGGCACGGCGGCACCTTCGGCAGGTGAGTCCCTTCGGCGGACACCCCACCGCGCCGCGGCGTCGACCAATCGCCATCAACCAGAGGAGACCGTCATGGGGTTCTACATCGGGATCGCCGTCGTGCTGCTGGTGCTCGGCGCACTGGTCTACGCCATCGCGCGCCGTGGAGGTGGCAGCGGTCGTCGGCAGCGGGAGCTGAGCGAGGGCGTCGGCACCGGCGACAGTGCCTACACGAGGCAGCGCAACGAGACGCGCCACACCGAGGCCAAGAACGTCGGGTGGGGCGGCCACTGACCCCGGCCCCGCCGTGGGCGGCGGCCTCGATCCGGTCACGGACGGTGCATAAACCCCGTCGCGCCCGCGGCAGGTGGGAGGATGGCGGTCACCAACCGAAGGGGGAATGGTCATGGGTTTCTACATCGGCATCGCGATCGTCCTGCTGGTGTTCCTCGGGCTGATCGCTGTCGTCGCGCGACGCGGCGGCGGCGCCGGAGGCTCCAAGCGCAACCTCAGCGACGGGGTGTCGCTCGGCGCCGAGGGGTCGCGCACCAACGGCACCCAGTGGCGCAACGCGCACCAGAGCCGCAACGCGAGCGGCGGCGGCGGCGTCTGACGTACGCCCACCGCAGCTCTCCCGGCCGCTGACCTGAGGCATCCGCCCAGGTCAGCGGCCTTTTTCTGTCCGAGCCTTGCCGCTCCGGCGTGACCCGTGCCACAGTGACGAATCGTTTTTTCAGCGTGTCTGCCGAAAGGATTCGTCAATGTCGGTCCCGCGCATCCGCGACGTCGCCGCCCTGGCCGGGGTGGCCCCCTCGACGGTCAGCGTGGTGCTCAACGGCAAGGCGACCGCCCGGGTCTCCGACGACACCCGCCGGCGCATCCACGAGGCGGCCGAGCAGCTCGGCTACACCCCCAACGTCGCGGCCCGCCGGTTGCGGACCACCCCAGAGCGGGCGGTCGCCGTCGTCGCAGAGGACGACCTGTCGACGCTGCCCTACGGGCTCGGTCTGCTCGACGGCCTCTATCGCGCCTGCTGGGAGCAGGGGGTGCGCGTGCTGCTGCTCCCGACCGGTGGCGAGCCGACCCGCCTGCGCGACGCGCTCGACCACGCGGCCGGCCAGCAGGTGAGCGGCACGATCCTCGCCTCGATCTATCACCGTCGCATCGAGACTCCCCGATCGCGCGGGCTGGTGCTGCTGAATCTTGAGACAGCACAGACAGATTCGCCCGTCACGACGGTGCTTCCCGACGAGCGGTCGATGGCCGCCCTGGTGGTCGACGAGCTGTGCTCGCTCGGCCACGAGCGGGTCGGGCTGGTCACCATCGCCCCGTCGCTGGAGGCCGAGAGCCGCCTCGCCGGCCTCCGCGCCGCGTGGGAGCAGCAGGGCCGCGCGGACGACGACCTGCGGGTGCACGTCTCGCCCGACTTCGCCGCCACCACCGCGGGCGGTCTCGAGGGCGCGCTGTCGTTGCTCGACCGTCCCGACCGCCCGACTGCGCTCGCCTGCTTCAACGACCGGATGGCGATGGGCGCCTACGAGGCCGCGCGCCGGCTCGGGCTGCGCATCCCCGAGGACCTGACCGTCATCGGCCACGACAACCTCGAGCCGATCGTCGAGTCGCTCCACCCGCCGCTGACCACCGTCGCCCCGCCCCACCAGGAGATGGCCGAGAAGGCCGTCGAGCTCGTCCTCGCCGCCGAGGCCGCACCCGAAACCTTCTCTCTCCCAGGCGATCTCGTCCGTCGCGACTCCACCGCCCGCCCCGCCCCGCAGACCCGGACCCGCTGAAAGGCCCTCTCCCCCCATGCCCAGCACCGACCCCCGCCTCCCCTCCCTCGTGCACCTGCGCGCGGCCGGCACCTCCCTCCTGCTCGACCTCACCGACGCCCAGCTCCCCGCGGTCGTGCACTGGGGCTCAGACCTCGGGCCGCAGACGCCCGAGTCCGCCCGCGCGCTCGCCGAGGCCGCCGTGCCCACCGTCGGGTCCAACGCCGTCGACGAGCCCGTACGCCTGTCGCTCCTCCCCGAGCACCGCACCGGCTTCGTCGGACGGCCCGGCATCTCCGGGTCGCGCACCGGGACCGCCTGGTCGCCCCGCTTCACGGTCACGGGTCTCGACCTCGCGCGGCTCGACACCGAACGCTCGGACACCGCGCGCCCCCACACCACGCGCCCCGACGACCGTGGCACTTCCACCCCCGATGCCACCGACCTGCTCGAGTCCGGCCCCGCCACCGTCACGATCGAGGCGGAGGACCCCGAGCAGCAGCTCGGTCTGCAGCTGATCGTGCAGCTGACGCCGGAGGGGGTGCTGCGCAGCCGCGCCCGCCTCACCAACCGGGGCGAGACGTACACCCTCGACGGGTTGACCCTGGCGCTGCCGGTGCCGGCGCGGGCGGGCGAGCTGCTCGACCTCGCCGGTCGCTGGGGCAAGGAGAAGGTGCCGCAGCGCAGCCCGTTCGGCGTCGGCACCCACCTGCGCGAGGGCCGCAAGGGCCGCACCGGCGCCGACGCGGCCGGCGTCCTGCACGCCGGGGAGGCAGGGTTCGGGTTCGGCGGCGGCGAGATCTGGGCGGTGCACACCGCCTGGAGCGGCAACCACGTGCACTACGCCGAGCGCACGTTCGACGGCCACCGCGTCATCGGCGGCGGCGAGCTGCTGCTCCCCGGCGAGGTGCAGCTGAAGCGTGACGAGACCTACGAATCGCCTTGGCTCTACGGCGTTTTCGGCGTCGGACTCGACGACGTCGCGCACCGGTTGCACCGCCTGCTGCGCGCCCGACCCGAGCACCCCAGCAGCCCGCGCAAGGTCACGCTGAACGTGTGGGAGGCGGTCTACTTCGACCACGACATCCCCCGGCTCCTCGACCTCGCCGACCGTGCCGCAGCGCTCGGCGTCGAGCGGCTCGTGCTCGACGACGGGTGGTTCGGTGCCCGCCGCGACGACACCGCGGGCCTCGGCGACTGGGTCGTCTCGACCGACGTCTGGCCCGACGGGCTGCACCCCCTCGTCGACCGCGTGCGCGAGCACGGCATGGAGTTCGGCCTGTGGTTCGAGCCGGAGATGGTCAACCCCGACAGCGACGTCGCCCGCGCCCACCCCGAGTGGATCATGGGCGCCCGCCGCGAGCAGCCGGTGCTCGCGCGCAACCAGCAGGTGCTGAACCTGTCGATCCCCGAGGCGTACGCCCACGTGCGCGACCAGATGATGGCGCTCCTGCAGGAGTACCCCATCGGCTACATCAAGTGGGACCACAACCGCGACCTCGTCGAGGCCGGCGACCGGACCCGTGACGGACGGCCGGCCGTGCACGCGCAGACCCTCGCGACCTATCGCCTGATGGCCGAGCTCAAGGCCGCCCACCCGGACCTGGAGATCGAGTCGTGCTCGTCCGGCGGCGCCCGGGTCGACCTGGGCGTGATGGAGCACTGCGACCGCGTGTGGGTCAGCGACTGCATCGACCCGCACGAGCGGCAGCAGATGCTGCGCTGGACCACCCAGCTGCTCCCGCCCGAGCTGTGCGGCTCGCACGTCGCGAGCGGCCGGTCGCACACGACCGGTCGCCGGCATACGCTCGGATATCGCGCTGGCACAGCGCTTTTCGGACACTTCGGCATCGAGTGGGACCTGGCCGAGGCCAGCGAGCAGGAGCTCGCCGAGCTCGGCGCGTGGATCGACGTCTATCGCGACCTGCGCGAGCTGCTGCACACCGGTGACACGGTGCGCATCGACGCCCCCGGCGACGGCGTGCTGGTGCACGGCGTCGTGTCCCCCGACCGCGACGACGCCCTGTTCGCCTACGTCGTCCACGACTTCGGGCTGGAAGACCCCAGCCCGCGGCTGGTGCTGCGCGGCCTCGACCCCGAGCGCCGCTACCGCATCAGCCCCCTCCTCCCCGCCGTGCCGCCGACCGGCCTCGTCCCGCCCCGCTGGTGGGGCGAGCGGGCCGCCGACGGCACCTACCCCGGCACCGTGCTGCACGGCGCCGCTCTCCTGGCTGCCGGCGTACAACCGCCGCGCATCCAGCCGGACCAGGTCGTGCTCTTCAGGGTGCGCGCCGAGATGTAGGAAACCTCGCCCATGACAACCAGTTCCGCACGCGCCGAGTCACGTTCGGCGCCCGTCAAGAAGCCTCCCACCGCCCGACCCAAGCCCCGCGACGACACCCGTCTCGCGCTCGCGTTCATCGCACCGGCCCTCATCGGATTCCTCGTCTTCCTCGTGTGGCCGACGATCCGGGGCATCTACCTCAGCTTCACCACCTACAACCTGCTCACGCCGGCGGAGTTCACCGGCCTGGACAACTACCGCCGCATGCTCGGCGACCCGATCTTCTGGAACTCGATGCGGGTCACCCTGCAGTACGTCGCCATCAACATCGGTCTGCAGACCGTCCTGGCGCTCGTCATCGCGGTGATGATGCAGCGCCTCACCCAGCGCACCTGGCTGCGCGGCGTGGTGCTCACGCCGTTCCTCGTCTCCAACGTCGTCGCGGCGATGGTCTTCCTCTGGATCCTCGACTACCAGCTGGGTTTCGGGAACTTCCTGCTCACCCAGGTCGGCCTCGAGCGGATCCCGTTCCTCACCGACGAGAACTGGGTCATCCCGACCATCGCGGGCATCAACGTCTGGCGGCACGTCGGCTACACCGCACTGCTGATCTTCGCGGGCCTGCAGACCATCCCGGCCTCGGTCTACGAGGCGGGCCGGATGGACGGCGCCGGCGAGGTCCGGATGTTCTTCAGCATCACGCTGCCGCTGCTGCGCCCGATCATGGCGCTGGTGCTCATCATCACCGTCGTCGGCTCGTTCCAGGTGTTCGACACGGTCGCGATCGCGACGGGCGGCGGCCCCGTCAACGCCTCGCGCGTGCTCCAGCTCTACATCTACGACCTGGCCTTCGGACGCTTCCAGTTCGGTTATGCCTCAGCGCTTTCCGTCGCCCTACTGGTCGTGCTGATGACCATCTCGTTCGTGCAGTACCGCCTGCTGCGCGCCGACTCCAGCGACCTGGACTGAGGCCGTCATGACCACTGCGACCACCACCGGGACCGACCCGGTCACCACCGCACCGACCGAGCCGGCGACCCGGCCCCGGTTCACCGTCGGCCGCGCGCTCGCCTGGGCCTTCATGGTCCTCGTCGTGCTGGGCAGCCTGTTCCCGTTCTACTGGATGCTGCGCACGGCCCTGTCGAGCAACAACGCGCTGTACGCCGGCGCCAGCGACCCGCTGCCCGTCCAGTTCTCCTGGGGCGGCTTCCGACGCGTCTTCGGGATGCAGACCGGGCAGGAGGCGATCGACGCCGGCGGCGCCGGCCAGCCGATCAACTTCTGGCGATACCTGCTCAACTCGATGATCGTCTCGACGCTCGTCACGGCCGGGCAGGTGTTCTTCTCGGCCCTCGCGGCGTACGCCTTCTCCCGGCTGCGCTGGAAGTGGCGCGACCGGGTGTTCGGCTTCTTCCTGGCCGGCCTGATGATCCCGACGATCTTCACGCTGCTGCCGAACTTCGTGCTGATCAAGCAGCTCGGTCTGGTCGACACCCTGCTCGGCATCGCGCTGCCGTCGATGATCATGACGCCGTTCGCCGTGTTCTTCCTGCGGCAGTTCTTCCTCGGCATCTCCCGCGAGGTCGAGGAGGCCGCGCTCATCGACGGCGCGAGCAAGGTGCGGGTGTTCTTCCGGCTGATCGTGCCGATGTCGGCCGCCCCGATCACGACGCTGGCGATCCTCACCTACATCGCCTCGTGGAACGACTACTTCTGGCCGCTCATGGTGAGCTACACCGACCGCTCGCGGGTGCTCACCGTCGGGCTCGGCGTGTTCAAGAGCCAGACTCCGCAGACCGGCCCCGACTGGCCCGGTCTCATGGCGGCGACGCTCGTCGCGGCCCTTCCGATGCTCGTCCTGTTCGCGGTGTTCGCCAGGCGGATCGTGAACTCGATCGGCTTCAGCGGCATCAAGTGAGGTCCACCATGCGACGCAGAACCACCACCCGCCGTACGTCCGTCGTCGCCGGCGCGCTCGCGCTCGGCCTGTCCCTGGCCGCCTGCGGAGGCGGCGGCTCCGGCGGCTCGTCCGGCACCACCGTCGACTACTGGATGTGGGACGCCTCGCAGGTGCCCGGTTACCAGCGCTGCGCCGACGCGTTCGAGCGCGCCAACCCCGGCACCCGCATCCGCATCACGCAGTACGGCTGGGACGACTACTGGTCGAAGATCACTGCGGGCTTCATCGCGGACACCGCGCCCGACGTGTTCGTCAACCACGTCAGCAAGTTCCCGCAGTTCACCGACCTCGACGTGCTGCGGCCGCTGGACGAGCTCGGGCCGACGCGCACGATCACCGACGCGGAGTTCCAGCCCGGGCTCGGCCAGCTGTGGAAGGGCCAGGACGGGAAACGCTATGGGGCGCCGAAGGACTGGGACACCGTCGCGGTGTTCTACGACAAGCGGAAGGTGGCGGCCGCGGGCATCACGCCGCAGCAGCTGAGCACCATGACGTGGAACCCGACCGACGGCGGCAGCTTCCAGCGGATCGTCTCGCGGCTCACGGTCGACGAGCGGGGCCGACGCGGCGACCAGGCCGGGTTCGACAAGAGCCGGGTGCGGACGTACGGCTTCGCCAGCGGCGGTGGCGGCGGCGACAACTGGGGGCAGACGCAGTGGTCGCCGTTCACCGGCAGCACCGGGTGGCAGCCGCTGGACCAGAACCCGTGGGGGCGCACGTTCCGCTTCGACGAGCCGGGCGTGCAGCGCACGATCGAGTGGTACTTCGGGCTGAACCGCAAGGGGTTCATGCCGAGCTACCGCGAGATCGGCGGCTCCGAGGGGACCAGCGTCGACAAGCAGGTGCAGACCGGTCAGGCGGCGATGGCGATCAGCGGGTCGTGGATGCTCGGCACGTTCACGTCGCTGACCGACGCGCAGGGCAAGAAGCTCGACATCGGCATCGCTCCGACACCGGTCGGCCCGAACGGCAGGCGGGCGTCGATGTTCAACGGCATCGCCGACTCGATCACCCGCAGCAGCGACAGCCCGCAGACGTCGGCGCAGTGGGTGAAGTTCCTCTCCGGCGACGCCTGCCAGCAGATCATCGGCCGCAGCGGCGTCGTCTTCCCGGCGCGCCCCGCCGGCACCCAGGCCGCGATCGACTACAACCGCACCGAGCGGGGGATCGACGTGTCACCGTTCACCGACCAGGTGCGCGACCGCACGACCTTCCTGTTCCCGATGACCTCCAACTCGGCCGACGTCACGGCGCTCATGCAGCCCCAGCTCGACGCGATCTACATCGGGAGCGAGAAGGTGTCGTCGCTGACCGGCCTGAACCGCCAGCTCGACGACCTGCTCGCGCTGGCCGCGAAGTAGTCCTGCAGTGTTGGGCACGCCACCGACAAGGAGAGACCGCACCGTGGAACGCACCACCGGCACGCTCGCGGACGGCCGCGAGATCGTCTGGTACGACCGCGCCGGCACCGCGCGCACGCCCACCCCGGACCCGCGCGACCTGCCGCCGGCCGCCAGCAGCTCCCAGCTGCGGCTCGACCCCCTGACCGGGGACTGGATCACGGTGGCCTCGCACCGGCAGACGAGGACGTACCTCCCGCCCGCCGACGAGTGCCCGCTGTGCCCCTCGCGCGACGGCCGGCACACCGAGATCCCCTCTGCGGACTACCAGGTCGTCGCCTTCGAGAACCGGTTCCCCTCGTTCAGCCTGGGCTCGGGCGCCGACCAGGTCGTCGACGACGGGCTGTTCCAGGCGCGTCCTGGGCTCGGCCGGTGCGAGGTCGTGTGCTTCACCAGCGACCACGACACCAGCTTCACCGGTCTCACGCCGCAGCAGGCGCGGCTGGTGGTCGACGCCTGGGCGGACCGCACGCGCGAGCTGGGCCGGATCGGGTCGGTCGACTACGTCTTCCCGTTCGAGAACCGGGGCGTCGAGATCGGCGTGACGCTGCAGCACCCGCACGGTCAGATCTACGCCTACCCCTACCTCCCGCCCGTCGCCGCCCGCGAGCTCGCGCGCGCCGAGGCGTATGCCGCCGAGCACGGCCGCAACCTGTTCGGCGACATCATCGAAGCCGAACGCCGTGCTGGCACAAGGGTTCTCGTCGAGACCGACGAGTGGATCGTGTTCTTGCCGTACGCCGCCCGCTGGCCCATCGAGGTCCATCTCTATCCGACGCGGCGGGTCCGCGACCTGCCCGAGCTGGACGACGCGCAGCGCGACGACTTCGCCCGCGTCTATCTCGACGTGCTGCGCCGGCTCGACGGGCTCTACTCCCAGCCGACGCCGTACATCGCCTCGTGGCAGCAGGCGCCCACGCGCCAGCACCGCGAGGAGGCCTGGCTGCACCTGGAGCTGCTGTCGGTGCGCCGCGCCGAGGGCAAGGTGAAGTTCCTCGCCGGCTCCGAGTCGGGCCAGGGCGGCTGGGTCAACGACGGCCAGCCGGAGCAGCTGGCGGAGAGGCTGCGATCGGCATGAGCGGCGAGGAGCGCGCAGCGGAGGTTGCGGGCGAGGAACGAGCACGCGGCCGCAGCGGAGCGCGACCGAGCGCGACAGAAAGCATGAGCGGCGAGAACCCAAGCCGGTCGAGTAGCGGCGAGGCGCTGGCCGAGCCGCGTATCGAGACTCTCCTCGACGACGCCGACCGCGCCTTCCGCGACGTGCTGGGTGCCACCCCCGACGGGGCGTGGTTCGCCCCTGGGCGGCTCAACCTCGTCGGCGAGCACACCGACTACAACGGCGGGTTCGTGCTCCCGCTGGCGCTGGAGCGCGGTGCCGTGGCGTGCGTACGCCGTCGGGACGACGACCTGGTGCGCGTGCACTCGACCGACCTCGGGAGCACGGTGCAGGTGCGGCTGGGCGACGTCGGCCCGGACGCCGGTCTGGACTGGGCGGCGTACGTCGCCGGGGTCGGCTGGGCGGCTGCGCAGCGGGGGCTGCCGGTGCCGGGGATCGATCTGGCCGTGTCGTCGAACGTGCCTGCGGGTGCTGGGCTTTCGTCGTCTGCGGCGCTCAGCTGTGTGACCGCTCGCGCGTGGGCCGACCTGGCCGGGTGGGACCTGCCCGACGTCGAGATCGCCGCGCTCGGGCGGGACGCCGAGAACCACGTGGCGGGCGCCCCGACTGGCGTCATGGACCAGCTCGCGTCGGTCTGCGGCCGGAAGGGTCACGCGCTCGAGATCGACACCCGCTCGGTCGAGATCACCTGGCTGCCGTTCGACCCGGCGGCCGCCGGGCTCGCGCTGCTCGTGATCGACAGCCGCACGCCGCACGCGCTGGTGGACGGGGCGTACGCCGAGCGCCGCGAGTCGTGCCGGCGGGCCGCCGCGGCGCTCGGGGTCGAGGAGCTGCGCGACGTGCCGGTCGACGGTCTGGAGCAGCGTCTGGCCGAGCTGCCCGACCTGCTGCGCCGGCGCGCACGTCACGTGGTCACCGACAGCGACCGCGTGGAGCAGGCCGCGGCGCTGCTGACCTCCGGGGCCGACCCACGCGAGCTGGGGCCGCTGCTGGACGCCTCGCACGCGTCGATGCGCGACGACTTCGAGATCACCGTCCCGACCGTCGACACGATCCAGCGGGCCGCGGTGGCGGCGGGGGCGTACGGCGCGCGGATGACCGGGGGTGGTTTCGGCGGGTGCGTGATCGCGCTGGTCGACGCCGGCGCGGTCGATCGCGTCACGGCCGCGGTCACCGACGCCGCGGCGCGCGCCGGCCACCCGACCCCGGTCGCGTTCGTCGCCGAGCCGGGTGACGGCGCCCGCCGGCTCCGGTAACCCGCGCCACCCGACAACGGACCGGCACAACGGGTCCGACGGCTCCGAATCGGCCCGTTCGGGACGGTTGTGCCGGTCCGTCGTGCGGCGCCGTGGTCGATGTGCGCGTGGCTCGATGCCGGGTGGGTGGGTCTCGATACGCGGCTCGTCCCTCGCCGCTACTCGACCGCCTTAGGGCTGCTCGATGCCGGGTGGGTCTCGATACGCGGCTCGTCCCTCGCCGCCACTCGACCGCCTTAGGGCTGCTCGATGCCGGGTGGGTCTCGATACGCGGCTCGTCCCTCGCCGCTACTCGACCGCCTTGGGTTCCACTCGACCGCCTGGGGGCTGCTCGACCTGCTTGCGTTCTACTCGACCTGCTTGGGCTGCTTGACCGGCCTGGGGAGCTTGTAGCCCTCCGCCGCGAGGATGGCGCGCGCCCGCGTCGGGTAGTTCGTGATGATGCCGTCGACGCCGGTGCTCAGTAGGTAGCGGAAGGTCGCCGGGTCGTCGACCGTCCACGGCACGACCTTGAGCCGGCGGTCGTGCGCGCGCTGGACCATGTCGCGGGTGACGTACGGCTCGCAGGCCGGGTCGGACACCGAGCAGCCCTGCGGGAACCCGTCGACCGGCGACAGCGTGGTCACGCCCGGGATGGCGTCGGCCGCCGCGACGAAGTCGCCGCCGAAGTCGTCGGCGTCGAGGCCGCCGAGCCACGGCGAGGCGCCCGGCTGCCCGACCTGCAGGAAGTCCCTGTTCGTCAGCGCGACCAGCGGCAGCGACGGGTCGAGACGGTTCATGACCCGCAGCGCGCCCCAGTCGAAGCTCTGCACCGTGACCTGGCGCGACAGACCCGAGCGGGCGATCTCGCGCTGCACCAGGCGTACGAACTGCTCGCGCGGGGCGGTCTGCTCGGGTGCTCCGGCCTCGACCTTGGTCTCGACGTTGAGCCTGACCTTGTTGGCGCGGTGGCTCTTCACGAGGTCGAACACGTCGGACAGCTCGATCATCCGCGAGCCGGGGGTGTTGACCTGCTCGGGGTAGCCCGGGCGCTGCTGGAAGCCGCAGTCGAGGGTCTTCAGCTGGGCGAGGGTGAGGTCCTTGACGTACTTGCCGACGTAGGGGAACTGCGGGTCGCCCGGTGTCGCCGGTGCGGTGTCGCGGCAGACGTCGGGGTTGGTCTGCCGGTCGTGGGTGACGACGACCTTGGCGTCCTTGGTGATCTGGGTGTCCAGCTCCAGCGTCGACACCCCCGTGTGCAGCGCGTTGTCGAAGGAGGAGATGGAGCTCTCGGTGCGCTCGCCGATGCCGCCGCGGTGGGCCTGCAGGTCGAACGCGACGCGCGGCGGCGGGCCCGGCGGGCGGGCTGCGACTGCCGGACCGGCGAGCACGGGCTGGGCGAGCAGGGCGCCGAGCAGCAGCCCGGCCGAGGCGATGCGCTTCATGCGGTCAGGCTGGCCCAACGTGGGCGACCCTGGGGCGACGCGCAGATGGCGATCGGGGGTCGATGCGTGGTCGTGGTCTCGATACGCGCTCGTTCCTCGCGCTACTCGACCAGCGTGGTCCGGCTACTCGACCAGCGTTGTCCGGCAACTCGACCACCTTGAGGGGTGGGGGCCTTCCACATGGCGGTCGTGAATAGGTCCACCTAAGTACAGGCGTACGATCGACACCAGGACCTATTGCCGATCTATCAGGACCGCCGTGAGCGCTAAGCACGTCCAGCGAGTCGATCGTGTCGTCATCCGATTCGCCGGGGACTCCGGCGACGGCATGCAGCTGACCGGTGACCGGTTCACCGCGGAGACCGCGATCCTGGGCAACGACCTGTCGACCCTCCCCAACTTCCCCGCCGAGATCCGCGCGCCGCAGGGCACGCTGCCGGGTGTCAGCTCCTTCCAGCTGCACTTCGCCGACCACGACGTGCTCACCCCCGGTGACGCCCCCGACGTGCTCGTGGCGATGAACCCCGCCGCGCTGCGCGCCAACCTCGGCGACCTGCCGCGCGGGGCGACGATCATCGCCAACAGCGACGAGTTCACCAAGCGCAACCTCGCCAAGGTGGGTTATCAGACCAACCCGCTCGAGGACGACTCGCTGGAGTCGTGGCAGGTGCAGGCGGTGCCGCTGACCTCGATCACGGTCGACGCGCTCGCCGAGTTCACCGAGCTGACGCGCAAGGACAAGGAGCGCGCGAAGAACATGTTCGCGCTGGGCCTGCTGTCGTGGATGTACAACCGTCCGACCGACGGCACCGAGGCGTTCCTCAAGGCCAAGTTCGCCAGGAAGCCCGAGGTGCTCGAGGCCAACCTGGCGGCGCTGCACGCCGGGCACGCCTACGGCGAGACGACCGAGGCGTTCGCGGTCACCTACCAGATCGACCCGGCGCCGATGTCGAGCGGCACCTACCGCAACATCACCGGCAACACGGCGATGGCGTACGGCATGGTCACCGCAGCGCACCGCGCGCACCGGCCCCTGGTGCTGGGTTCCTACCCGATCACCCCCGCCTCTGACCTGCTGCACGTGCTGTCCGGGCTGAAGCGGTTCGGGGTGACCACGATCCAGGCCGAGGACGAGATCGCGGGGGTGGGTGCGGCGCTGGGCGCGGCGTTCTCCGGGGCGATCGGGCTGACCACCACCTCCGGCCCCGGCCTCGCGCTGAAGGCCGAGACGATCGGGCTCGGGGTGTCCCTCGAGCTGCCGCTGGTCGTCGTCGACGTGCAGCGCGGCGGACCCTCGACCGGGCTGCCGACCAAGACCGAGCAGGCCGACCTGTTGCAGGCGATGTTCGGCCGCAACGGCGAGTCGCCGGTCGCGGTGATCGCGCCGAGCACCCCGACCGACTGCTTCGACATCGCGCTCGAGGCGGTGCGCATCGCGACGACCTATCGCACCCCGGTGATCGTGCTGTCCGACGGCTACCTCGCCAACGGGTCCGAGCCGTGGCAGGTGCCCTCGATCGAGTCGCTGCCCGACCTGCACGTCGACCTCGCGACCGAGCCGAACGCCGTTGACGACAAAGGCGACCCGACGTTCCACCCGTACGCCCGCGACCCCGAGACGCTCGCGCGGCCGTGGGCGGTGCCCGGCACGCCGGGCCTCGAGCACCGCATCGGCGGCATCGAGAAGGCCGACGTCACCGGCAACATCAGCTACGACCCCACCAACCACGACCACATGGTGCGGATGCGCCAGCGCAAGATCGACAAGATCGCCGACTCGCTGCCGCCGCTGGAGGTCGACGACCCGACCGGCGACGCCAAGGTGCTCGTGCTCGGGTGGGGGTCTAGCTACGGCCCGATCACCGCGGCCGTCCGCCAGGTGCGGGCGACCGGCGCGAGCGTCGCCCAGACGCACCTGCGCCACCTCAACCCGTTCCCGGCCGACCTCGAGAAGGTGCTGAAGGCGTACGACCGGGTCGTGGTGCCCGAGATGAACCTCGGCCAGCTGGCCCTGCTGCTGCGCGGGAAGTACCTCGTCGACGTGCAGAGCCACACCTCCGTGCGCGGACTTCCTTTCAGCACAACGGAACTGGCCGGTGTCATCGCCGACCATGTCGAAGAGCTCCAGGAGACTTCATGAGCATCGACCTCGGACTGCCCCAGGTGGGCACCGCCGGCGTCCCCGCGCTCGCCGAGGGCGAGACGCTGAACCGCAAGGACTTCACCTCCGACCAGGAGGTCCGCTGGTGCCCGGGGTGCGGCGACTACGCCATCCTCGCGGCCGTGCAGGGCTTCCTGCCCGACCTCGGGCTCAAGCGCGAGAACATCGTGTTCGTGTCGGGCATCGGGTGCTCGTCGCGGTTCCCGTACTACCTCGACACCTATGGCATGCACTCGATCCACGGGCGCGCCCCGGCGATCGCCACCGGCATCGCCACGTCGCGACCCGACCTGTCGGTGTGGGTCGTGACCGGCGACGGCGACGGGCTGTCGATCGGCGGCAACCACCTCATCCACGCCATGCGCCGCAACGTGAACCTCACGATCCTGTTGTTCAACAACAAGATCTACGGCCTCACCAAGGGGCAGTACTCCCCCACCTCCGACGTCGGCGCGGTCACCAAGTCGACGCCGAAGGGGTCGGTCGACCGGCCGTTCAACCCGGTGTCGCTGGCGCTCGGCAGCGAGGCGACGTTCGTCGCGCGCACGATGGACTCCGACCGCAAGCACCTCACCGAGGTGCTGCGCCAGGCGGCCGAGCACCGCGGCACGGCGCTGGTCGAGATCTATCAGAACTGCCCGATCTTCAACGACGGTGCGTTCGAGATCCTCAAGGATCGCGACGAGGCGTCGGCGCGGATCATGCACCTGGTCGACGGCGAGCCCGTGCGGGTCGGGTCGGGCGAGCAGGCGCGCGTGGTCGTGCGCGACGACGACGGCCAGCTGCAGGTCGTGCCCGAGTCCGAGGCCGACGAGGCGCGCGTCGTGCGGCACCGGGCCGACGCCGACGACCCGGCCCAGGCGTTCGCGCTGAGCCGGCTCGACGACCCCTCGTTCGCCCAGGTCCCGATGGGGGTGTTCCGCTCGGTCCAGCGCCCGACGTACGACGACGGCGTGCGAGCGCAGATCGACACCGCCGTGAGCGAGGGCGGCGGCCCCGCCACCGACGCGGACCTGGCGCGACTGCTCGCCGGCAGCGACACGTGGAGCGTGGGTCCCGAGCAGCTGGCGTAGGTCGGGGCGGGTGCCCGCACCTGCGAGCGCAGGTCTGCGGATCCGCCGTGCGCGGTCGCGGGACTGAGTAGCCTCGGCGCATCACACGCCGGGGGGATTCATGGGTGTCGAGGTGCGCGGGCTCACGGTGGCATACCGCCGCCGTGAGGCGCTTGCCCGCGTCTCGCTGACCGCCCAGCCGGGTGTCGTGAACGCCGTGCTGGGCCCGAACGGCGCCGGCAAGACGACGCTGCTGTCGGTGCTGGCGACCGCGCAACCCGTCGGGGCCGGCGTCGCGTTCGTCGACGGCCACGACGTGGGGACCACGGACGGGCGGGCTGCCGCGCGAGAGCTCCTCGGGTGGCTGCCGCAGCGCTTCGACCTCGCCGGCGGGATGCGCCTGCTCGACACGGTGGCGTTCGCCGCGTGGGCCAGCGGTGTCAGCGAGGGCGACGCCTTCCGCCTGGCGTCGGACGCTCTCGACCGGGTCGGCCTGGCGAGCCGCGAGCGCGAACGGGTCCGCACGCTGTCCGGCGGCCAGCGTCAACGGCTCGGGCTGGCGGCCGCCACCGCGCACGGCCCGCGCGTGCTGCTGCTGGACGAACCCACGGCGGGGCTCGACCCTGAGCAGCGCGTGCACTTCCGGCGGTCGGTCCGATCGGCGACGGACGCCACGGTGCTGCTGTCCACCCACCTGCTCGACGACGCGGTGCACGCCGCCGACCGCGTGATCATCCTGTCCGACGGGCAGGTGCGGTTCACGGGCACGCCGGACGATCTGGCCAGGCTCGGCGCCCGCGGAACAACAGGCGCCGGCCAGGCAACCGGCGCCGGGACCAGCCCTTACGAAGCGGGCTATCTCGCCGCACTCCACGGCCCACGGGCGGACGAATCTCCATGAGCTGTCAGCGATTCCGAGCAGTCCCGCGGTCAGCGCTCGCCGTCCTGGCAGGCGGGGTCGCAGCCGTCGTGCTGCTGCGCGCCTGGTCGCTGATGACGTGGGCGTACGCCGACTGGATCGCGACCTCGGCCACGACCCGTGAGTCGCTCGTGCTCGCGCTGCCATGGGCAGCGGCCGTCGCTGCGTGGACCGCCGGTCGGTACCTCTCGCCCCGAAACATCATGTGCCCTCCGTCCGCGACCCGTTCGGGACGTCCGGTCGCAGTCGCCCAGCTCGGACTCCTAAGCCTGGCCGCGGTGGTGGGCTGGCTCATGGGGTGTGCGCCGCTGCTTGTCTGGACGGCGCGCAACGCGCGGGCGGGCGGTCCCGACCTGCTGGTCATCGCCGGGGCAGCTCTGGTGCTGCTCACCGCCGTAGCGTTCGGATATCTCCTCGGGTGCCTGCTCCCCCGCGTCGCCTCCGTCACGGTGGCCGCCTCGGTGACCCTGCTCGGCATCCTCGCGGTCGACGTGTGGGGCCCCGCGGTGGCGCCTGTGCGGCTAGCGACTCCAGCCGCAGGTCTGATCGAGTCGGGCCCGGTCACCGTCTTCCGCCTGCTCTTCTTCGCCAGCGTCGTGGCCCTGCTCGCCGCCGCTGCCAGCCACGCGGTGAGCGAGCGTTCCGTCGTCCGCCGAGCGACGACGTACGCAGGGGTGGCGCTGCTCCTGGTCCCTCTCCTGATCGGTGGGATCGCTCGGCAGTCGGCGCCGGCGGCGGTGCAGCGGGAGTCGTCGCCAGCTGCCCGCTGCACCACGGTGCAGGGCACGCCGGTGTGCGTGCACGCTGCCAAGGCCGCGATTCTCGCTCCTCTCGCGGAGGTGGTGGACCGGGTCCTTACCGCCGCCGACGCCCCGGCAGGAGCGCTCGGGGCCGGGGTCGCCGACGACGCGCTCGGGGTGCCGCGCGATCCGGCTACGACCGTTCTCTCCCTCCAGACGGACCAGTCCGACTGGGACGGCTGGGCAGCCGGCGACCTCGCGGCCCAGCTGGCCGGGTTGCCCGCCTGCGACCGGCGCGGGGACGTCTACGGCGACGCCGTCGGCCCGGCCCAGGACGCGCGTGCCACCTCGGTCGGGTTCGCTCGGTGGATCGCCGAGGCGGCCGGGTTCGCGCCACCGCAGCTCGACGGGTCGCCCGACAGCGGCATGTCGGCGAAGCTGCAGCGGTTGCAGCCGAGCTCGGTGCTCGCGCTGCTGCGCCGGGACGGGGATCGGCTGCGGGAGTGCCGCCTCCCGAGCAGCGCGATCCGGTGACGGGCTGGCGGCTCTATCTCGCCGCACGCGGCACCGTCGCGGCCATCGCCGTGTCGGTCGGGGCGCTCCTGCTCGTGCTCGCCAGCGGCGTCACCGTCTTCGAGGTTCGCCTCGTCGCGACCGAGATCCCGCGATTCACCCCGGTGTGGGAACTGGTGCCCGTGCTCCTCGCCGCAGCGCTCCCCGCGCTGCTCGTGTCACGTCTCGCGAGCTGGGAGCACACGCAGCACCGGCGGCTGCGGACCAGGGCGGCGACGGTCGCCGTGGCCGCAGTCACGATTCCGGCAAGCATCCCCTGGGTCGCCCAGTTCCGCCTCCCCGACGACGCCAGGTGGGTCGACATCACCTGCAACGTGGCACTCTTCGCGGCGGTGGCGCTGGTCGCCACCTGCGTGTTCGGCCGACTGGCCGGGCCCGCGGTGGCGCTGATGGCGTACGTCGGGACGATCGGCGTGCAGCAGCTGTCCCCCGCCCTCGCCGCGAGGCTGCCGGTCAGCGGTGCGCGCACGAACCTGCAGCCACACCCCTGGCCGACGCTGGTCGTCGTGCTCGTCGCAGTCGCGGCGTGGACCCTGACGCTCGGCCGTTCGCGATGGACGGCCCGGCGGACCCGCCACGACTGAGCACTGCGTCGGCGACGGGTCTGGCCCTCGGACGCGGCGGCCGGTCGTCCCACCACAGCCCTATCGTTGCGGGGTGGACGAGCAGGAGGTCGAGGCGCGCAAGGGCGCGGTCTACGGCTTCCTGGCGTATCTGCTGTGGGGGACGTTCCCGCTCTACTTCCACGCGCTGATCCCGGCCGGGGCGTGGGAGATCCTCACCCACCGCATCCTCTGGACGGCGCTGCTGTGCGTGCTGGTGCTCGCGCTCACCCGCCGGCTGCGGTCGCTCGGGCGACTCCTCCGCGATCCGCGCAGACTCGGACTGCTTTGTGCCGCAAGCTTTTTCATCGCCACGAACTGGGTTCTGTACGTCCTCGCCGTCATCTCCGGACGCACCACCGAGGCGGCGCTCGGCTACTTCCTCAACCCGCTGGTCACCGTGGCGCTCGGGGTCGTCGTGCTGCACGAGGGACTGCGCCGGCTGCAGTGGGTCGCGGTCGGGATAGGTGCGGTCGCGTGCGCATACCTGGCGATCGCGTACGGCCGGCCCCCGTGGATCTCGCTGGCGCTGGCCGGGTCGTTCGCGACGTACGGACTCATCAAGAAGCGCGTCGGCGGCTCGATGACGGCGCTGCAGAGCCTGTCGGCCGAGACGCTGGTGCTCAGCCCGGTGGCGGCGGCGATCCTCGTCGTCCTGACGCTGCGCGGCGAGACGACGTTCACCGGGCACGGCGGCTGGCACACGGCGCTGCTCGTGCTTTCGGGGGTGGCGACGGCGATCCCGCTGCTGCTGTTCGCGGCGGCGGCCCGGCGCGTGCCGCTGGTGACCATCGGGCTGCTGCAGTTCATCACGCCGATCCTGCAGCTGCTCGCAGGCGTGCTGCTGCTCGGCGAGCAGATGTCGACGGCCAGGTGGGTCGGTTTCGGGATCGTCTGGCTCGCGCTCGTAGTGCTCACGGTCGACTCGTTGCGCGCGGCGCGACGGACGCGTCGGGCGGCACGGCTCGCCGCGGCGCCGGTCTGACACGCTCGGGGATGCTGGACGCTCCCCCACCTCGTCACGAAGGACCACCCCGTGCCCGACCGACCTGAGATCGTCTGCCTCTGCGGCTCCGTCCGGTTCGCGGACCAGATCCTCGCCGCCACCCGCGACCTGACCCTCGCCGGTGTCATCGTCGTCGGGCCGAGCGTGCTTCCGTACGGCCAGGGTGCCACGACCGCCGAGCCGCTCACCGAGGAGCAGAAGGCGGCACTGGGCGCCCTCCACCTGCGCAAGATCGACCTGGCAGACCGGGTGCTGATCGTCGACCCCGGCGGGTACGTCGGCGAGACCACCGCACGGGAGATCGCGTACGCCCGCGCCGCCGGCAAACCCGTAGCCTTCACCGAGCCGACCTCACCCAAGGTGGTCGAGTAGTCGCTCCCCAAGGTGGTCGAGTAGCCGCTCCCCAAGCTGGTCGAGTAGCCGCGAGGCGCTAGCCGAGCGGCGTATCGAGACCACGCCAGCCCTCCCCAAGCTGGTCGAGTAGCCGCGAGGCGCTAGCCGAGCGGCGTATCGAGACCACGCCAGCCCTCCCCAAGCTGGTCGAGTAGCCGCGAGGCGCTAGCCGAGCGGCGTATCGAGACCACGCCAGCCCTCCCCAAGCTGGTCGAGTAGCCGCGAGGCGCTAGCCGAGCGGCGTATCGAGACCACGCCGGCACGCCCGCCAGACCCACAGATTCTTCGCGTCCGGTTCGACCTCCGACCCCCCTGGGTCACCCGGGCTCAGGGTGGTTGTCAGTGGTCGCTCGTAGTATGCGTACATGAGTTCGAACACCGCTCCGATCCCCGGCGAGGGGATGTGGAGCGACCAGCAACCGCCGGCCGACGAGGCCGCGCGGGCGCGTGAGGTGTTCGAGCACCTGATGTGCGAAGACGGCCTGCTGGGCGCGCTCGAGACCATGCTGAGCGGCGTCGAGGTCGCCGGCACCGACCCCGTGACTCTCCAGCTGGAAGGCATGAAGCTGCTCGCCGCCGACGTCGCGCGGCGGATGAACCAGTCCGACCCGTTCACCATCGAGCGCGACGACGCCTGGTTCGACCCGGCCGACCTCCCCCAGGGCAAGGGCACCGAGCCCGGCGCGAAGGTGGATGCTGCCGGGAGCGATCCCGCCGGCGCCGGCACTGCGCCCGCAGCTGCTGCCGCGACCGACGATGCCCCTCCGGACGTCACCGTGCACGCCGAGGCCGCTGCGGAGATGCCGCAGGCGTGGCGTGATGCTGACGAGGCCGCGGCCCGGTTGGCACGTTTCGAGGACGTCACGGTGCTGGCTCACCAGCTGATGAACCAGGCCGGTGCGGTCCGGGCGTACGCAGTCGAGCGCTGCGCCCGGTTCGATACTGCTCCCGACTCGGCGCGCTGGTCGGCCACGGACTGCCTGGCTGGCGACGCGCCGCGTCCCGGAGACGTCACCGAGCACCCCGCGGGCCACCGGGGCCGTTTCGCCGGTGACCTGCTGGCGCCCTCCCTGCGGCTCGGCCCGCACGCGGCGGACTCGATGGTCGACGAGGCGGTCTGGCTGACCCAACGGGTCCCGGCCGTGCTGGCCGAGGTCGCGCGGGGCGAGGCCAACCTCGACACCGCCGCCGCGATCGCGCGCGAGGTCCAGGACGCCCGCCCCGACACGTGCGAGCTGGTCGAGGAGGCCGTGCTCGGCCGCGAGGTCCACCACCGGTCGACCACCCAGGCCCGCCGCTCGGCACGCACCCTGGTCGAGCGGTTCGAAGCCAGCGCCGCCCGCACGACCCTGCGCCGCACCCAGGCCCAGCACACGGGGGTCTGGCTCGACCCGCACACCACCCCCGGGCTGTCCGCCCTCACTGCGGTCATGCCCACCGGGCAGGCCGCCTCCGTCATGGACGCGGTCGACCAGCGTGCCCGCGCCGCCCAGCAGGAAGCGAAGTCGGGCGACGGCGCCGGTGGGCCGCTGCTGCTCGGACAGCACCGCGCCAACGCGCTGCACGACCTGGCCCTGGCCAACGTGGAGCTCATCGCTCATCTCGAGCTGATCGTCCCGCCCGGAGGACCGCCGCCGCAGACGCCGCAGAGCGACGCCCCGCCGCCGGCCGGCGGGTCACCGCCGACAGGGAAGGGCGGCTCATCGCCGGCGGAAGGTTCACCGCCGGAGTGGGACGCCTCCCCGCCCGAAGGAAACGGCTCCGCTGCCGTCCCATGCCAGCACCCTGACGATGACCCGTGCGCAGTCAGCGCTTCGGCCACCCGTGCGGCGGCCGCCACGTCAGCCCGCTCGCCCGTCACCCTCGAACAGGCCGCCGAGATCCTGAAGAGCTCCGCGACCGTCGTGGTCCACGATCGCGCCGGTCCGGTCCCGACCGGACAGGTCATCCAGCTGCTGCGCGAACGCGCTGCCCGCGTCACCGTGGAACGCTTCGACCCGCACGCCCTGGCCGACGACCCTCCCGAGGAACGGTCGGTCGCACCACCCGCAGCAGGAAGCAACGGCTACCGTCCCGGAGCGCGGCTGCGCCGCGCCGTGAAACGCCGCGACCGGCGTTGCCGCTACCCCGGCTGCGACCGGCGCGCCCTGTTCACCGACCTCGATCACGTCGAACCCTGGCCGAGGGGGCGGACGACCGCGACCAACCTGCAGAACCTCTGCCGGCACCACCACTGCACGAAGCACGAAGCCGGGTGGCGAGTCGTCATGACCCCCGACGGGACCTGCACATGGACCAGCCCCACCGGTCGTACGCACACCACCAGGCCCGGCCTCCTCGAACTCCTCGACGACCTCGCCTACCCCGTGTCGCTCGACCGTTGAGGTAGACCGCCCTCCCCGGGCTGTCGCACACCGGCCTGACCCGCCGGTCGCTGGCGGGCTGCGCCGCTGACCGCTCATGCTGTCCCCGGCGGCCGCTTCTGACCGATCGGCCTCGATACGCCCTCGGCCAGCGCCTCGGACTACATCGACCCGCTTGTTCGGCTCACCGCGAGCTGGGTAGCCGCCCCGCCCGCTCTCGAGGGCATCGCACAAGCCGGGCCGTCGACCGCGGCTGCTGATCCCGAACACCCCGACCACGGCGCTGGAACGCTACGTTTCGTGGCAGCAGGTGCACAGATCGTGCGGTCGAGCAGGGGGATTCTGAATGTCACGGACACCGACACTCATCGCGCTCGGCGTCGCAGGATCGCTGGTCCTCGCCGGCTGCGCCGCCGACGGCGACGATCCACCGCAGGGCTCCGCAACGTCGAGCGCGACGATGTCGACCACTACGGCGACGAACTCAACCGGATCGAGCCCCGCACCGCCCACGACTGTGACCCCGTCGGCGACCACGTCGCCTTCTCCGACCAAGGCACCGACCCCGACTCCGAGCGCACCCGCCCCGCAGACCTCGACCGCGGAGCGGAGCAGCTCGCCCTCGACGACGAAGCGGCCGACGGGGACAACGCACGCGTCAACTCCCGCACCCACGCGGGCGTACAGCTGCACGGATCCGGAGACGGGCACGACGCGCGCCTGCACGCGAACCGAGTGGCGGGAGCTGCAGCGGCGCATCGAGCGAGTCAAGGGCCCCACCCTGACGCAGTGTCGCACCCCCGACACGCACGAGCAGTACCTGCAGTGCGTCGACAAGTACTCCCGCTCGCAGACGGGCGACGACCCCGCCCTGCCGCCCAATGCCGTTTCGCCACAGCTGTGCTGGGCGTGGCAGAACGGCGACGTCGACCTCACCCCTGCCGAGCAGCAGTACTGCCGCGATAACGAGCTCTGAGCCTTCCGCCGCTCGTGACCGATCGGTCTCGATACGCCCTCGGCCAGCGCCTCGGACTACTCGACCAGCTTGCTCGGACTACTCGACCAGCATGGCGCGGACCGGAGCCTCCAGATCGTGCACCAACGCACGAAATACAGCGGGTCGCCCACGAGATCCCGGGGCGGGGCCTCTCAGATCGTGCATGAACGTACGAAATGCAGCTGGCCTCCCCCCCCCCCCCCCCCCCCCCCCCCCCCCCTAGACCCCCAGCACCCGGTCGAGGTACGGATTCGCGAACACGCGGGTGGGGTCCAGGCGGTCGCGCAGCGCGACGAAGTCGTCGAAGCGCGGGTACAGCGCGCGCAGCTCCTCGTGACCGAGGTCGTGCAGCTTGCCCCAGTGCGGCCGGGCATCGCCGGGCAGCATCGCCCAGAAGTCTTGGAAATAGGGCTGATTCGAGCGCCGGTGGTACTGGTGGACGGCGACGTAGGCGTTCGCGCGCTGGTACCCCGTCGACAGCCACCGGTCGTCCGCGCCGCTGAAGCGCACCTCGATCGGGAACGCCACCTGCTGCTCCCCGCGCCGGAAGTACGCCCGCAGCTCGCGCAGCAGGTCCGCCACGTCACCACGCCGCACCGCGAACTCCGACTCGGTGAACCGCACGGTGCGCTCGGTGGCGAGGACGGCGTACGACAGATCGGTGTACGTCCGCCGCGACAACGCCCGCGCGCTCACCTGGTTGACGCGCGGGATCGCGCCGGGCGCGCGGCTGACCACCCGGTTCAGCCCCTCGAACGCGGTGTTCGCGATCAGCCGGTCGTCGAGCACGGCGCGCCAGCGAGGCAGCGGGGCGCGCTCCCCGAGGTCCTCGACGCGGGTGTTCGTCTTCGTCTGCACCAGGTCGGTGTGCGGGAAGAAATAGAACTCGAAATGGTCTGTGCCGTCGATGGTTTCGTCGAGTCGCTCCAAGACTCCGTCGAGCCGGTCTGGCGCCTCCTCGGCGCGCAGCAGGAACGTCGGGACGCACTGCAGCTCGAGCTCGGTCACGACGCCCAGCGCCCCGAGGCCGACCGTCACCGCGGCCACGAGCTCGGGCTGGTGGTCGTCGTCGAACCGCGCCACCGACCCGTCGGCGAGCACCATCTCGACGCCGCGCACGAACCCGGCGAGACCGGTGAGCCCGGCGCCCGTCCCGTGCGTGCCGGTCGCGATCGCGCCCGAGACGGTCTGCCCGTCGTAGTCGCCGAGGTTGGGGAACGCCAGCCCCAGCGCGTGCAGCTCGCGGTTCAGGTCGCGCAGCCGCGACCCCGCGCGCACCCGCACCCGCCCGGTCTCGGGGTCGTGCGCGACCACGCCCGTAAGTCGGTGCAGCTGCAGCTGCAGGTCGACCGGCTGCCCGATCGCGGTGAACGAGTGGCCCGAGCCGATCGGCTTCACCCGCCGCCCCGTGCGCGCCGCGAGCGTCACCGCGTGCGCGACCTCCTCGGTGCTGGCCGGCGCCAGCGCGTCGAACCCCGCGGCCTCGACGTTGCCGGCCCAGTTGCGCCAGACGCGGTCAGCCAAAGTTCTTACCCTCCCCGCGGTACGTCCGCAGCGGCTCGACCTCGCCGCTCGCCTCCACGAGCAGCACCTGGTCGAACCGCTCGCACATCTCCCCGGCCTTCGCGTGCCGGAACCACACCGGGTCACCGAGCCGCATCGACCGGGCCGCCGGCCCACGCAGCGGAGTCTGCACCTCGCCAAAACCCTCCTGGGACAACGGTTTCAGCCCCTCGGGGAATGCCACGACCGGTTCGCGCGAAGGGCCTGCCGGGCCGCTCGCGAGATATCCGCCGGCGAACGTCACGACGACATCGTCGGCCGGCTTGCGCACCACGGGCGAGACGAAGAACGCCGCCGATCGCAGCCGCGCGCCGTCGTAGCGGTCGAACAGCGCCGGCGCGAACAGCCCCGAGCCCGCAGCGAGATCGGTGACCACCCCGTCGTCGGCGAACCGGTGCAGGCTCCCCGTCCCGCCCGCGTTCACGATCTCCAGCGGCGCGTGCTGCTCGACGGCCTCCCGCACCGCCCGGCGCCGCCGCACCAGGTCGGCCCACGACCGCTCCTTCATCAGCCGCACGTGCCGACCGGTGTCCGGCACCCCCGCGACCTGCGCGTCGTAGAACATCAGACCGACGAGCCGCAGGTTCGCCCGACGTACGACCTCGGCCGCGAGCGCAGACGCCTCACCCGGCGAGTGCACGGCCGAGCGGTGCGCACCGAGGTGGACCGGGCCGAGCCGCAGCGAGCTGTCGACGTCGATGCACACCCGCACCGGGTGCTCCGTCGCGGACTCCGCGAGCAGCCGCACGTGCTCCTCGAGGTCGACCATGAACGTCACCTGCTCCGCCGCCACCGGGTCGGCGCTGACCGCACGCACGGTGTCGCGATCGACCGTCGGGTAGGCGACCAGCACGTCCTGCACGCCGTGCCCGACCAGCCACCGCGCCTCGGCCGCGGAGTAGGCCAGCACCCCGGCGAAACCGTCCTCGCCCAGCAGCCGCTCGAGCAACCCGCGCACGCGAATCGACTTGGAGGCCAAGCGAATCGGCATCGGCGATCGGCGCCTCAGGTCGTCGGCGTTGGCGCGCAGCGCCGCCGCGTCGATGACCGCCGTCGGCGCGGCGATCCCCTCCAGCACGGACGACCACGGCGACGACACGTCCGTCAGGCTACGCGGTCGTACGTCGGTTCGCCGGAGGCTCGTGCGCCCGCACCGGCCGTCGGCTCGCCACCCGCACGCCGGCTCGCCACCCGCACATCGACTCGCCACCCGCACGCCGGCTCGCCACCCGTACGCCGGCTTGCCACCCGCACGTCGGCTCGCCCGAGGCTCGCTCGCCCCCCACGTCGCAGGCTCGTTCTCCTCGATGTCACCAACCCTTCCCCCAGGCTTCCCTCTAACCCGAGACACCGGGCGCCCTGTCGCTCTAGCGTCCTGGGGACCCCATCAAGGACGACGAAGGACTCCGTTCACGTGACTGCCCCCACCCGCACGTTCCTGCCGCTCCTGCGCCCGTCGCACGCAGGTGGCCGAAGCCCCATGACCTGCAAGTACAAGTGTGACGACGCCTGCTCCAAGCCGGTGCCGAACACCTCCGACAACGACTACTTCGGCGACATCGTCGCCCGTGGCGCCAGCCGCCGCCGCGTGCTGCAGGCGTCCGGCGCCGTGGCCGCCATCGCCGGCCTCACCACCTTCGCCGGCGGGCAGCGCGCCGCCGCCGCACCGGCCGCCGCTCCCGCCGCGCCGGCCACCCGCAGCCGCTTCGTCTACGACTTCACCGGCACCGCCCCCGTGCCGTTCGAGACCGACAAGGTCGTCACCCCCGAGGGCTTCGTGTGGAAGCCGCTGGTCAAGTGGGGCGACCCGATCGTCAAGGGCGCGCCGGAGTTCGACTTCGACAACCAGACGGCCGCCGCGCAGGAGAAGCAGTTCGGTTACAACTGCGACTACGTCGGCCTGGTCAAGACCGGTGACGACGCGGGCGTCCTCGTGGTCAACAACGAGTACACCAACGACGAGCTGATGTTCGAGGCGTCCGAGCTGAGCGTCGAGCAGCTGAAGGTCGTCATGATGGCCCACGGCCTGTCGATCGTGGAGGTCAGCCGCAAGGGCGCCGAGTGGACCGCGCACATGGGCGCCGGCAAGAACCGCCGCATCACCGCCTCCACGCCGTTCGAGGTCGTCGGCCCGCTGCGCGGCAGCAAGCTGCTCGCGACCAAGGCCGACCCGAAGGCCCGCACCGTCCTCGGCACGATCGCCAACTGCGCCGGCGGCATGACGCCGTGGGGCACGATCCTGTCGGGCGAGGAGAACTTCAACGGCTACTTCAAGGCCGAGTCGGCCCCGGCCGGCCAGGAGGAGTCGTACGCCCGCTACGGCATCGACGGCGAGGGCCGCGGCTGGGACAAGGTCGACCCGCGCTTCGACACCGCGCAGGAGCCGAACGAGCCCAACC
The DNA here is from genome assembly GCF_006716095.1 of Barrientosiimonas humi. Classification (NCBI taxonomy): domain Bacteria; kingdom Bacillati; phylum Actinomycetota; class Actinomycetes; order Micrococcales; family Dermacoccaceae; genus Barrientosiimonas; species Barrientosiimonas humi. Next base: position 208,202 of record NZ_VFOK01000001.1, on the reverse strand, counting down.
GGTTCGGCTACATCGTCGAGGTCGACCCGCTCGACCCCACCTCCACCCCCAAGAAGCTCACCGGCCTCGGCCGCTTCAAGCACGAGGGCGCCAACGTGACCGTGGCCCCCGACGGCCGCGTCGTCGCGGTCATGGGTGACGACGAGCGCTTCGACTACATGTACAAGTTCGTCTCGCGCAAGAAGTACGTCGCCGGCTCGCGCCAGCACAACAAGAAGCTGCTCGAGGACGGCGACCTCTACGTCGCGAAGTTCACCGGCGACGGCGCCGACGACGGCGTGAGCGACGGCACCGGCGAGTGGCTGCCGCTGGTCGTCGGCGGCAAGTCGAAGGTGCCCGGCATGAGCGTCGAGGAGGTGCTGGTCCACACCCGCATCGCCGCCGACAAGGTCGGCCCGACCAAGATGGACCGCCCCGAGGACGTCGAGGTCAACCCGGTCAACACCCGGGTGTACGCCGCGCTCACCAACAACAGCAAGCGCGTCCCGAGCCAGATCGACGAGGCCAACCCGCGGGCGAACAACAAGCACGGCCAGATCCTCGAGATCACCGCGCCCGGCAACGACCACACCAAGACCGACTTCGTCTGGAAGCTCGTGCTGATCTGTGGCGACCCGAAGGACCCGACGACCTACTTCGACGGCTACGACAAGTCGCAGGTCAGCCCGATCTCCTGCCCCGACAACGTCGCGTTCGACGGCAAGGGCAACCTGTGGATCTCGACCGACGGCAACGACCTCGGCAACGCCGACGCGTTCTTCATGATGCCGCTGGCCGGTGACAAGGCCGGTCACCTGCAGCAGTTCCACACCGTGCCGCACGGCGCCGAGTCGGCCGGGCCGCTCATCGTCGACGACATCACGGTGCTCTGCTCGGTGCAGCACCCGGGCGAGATCGAGGGCCGCACCCCGGCCAACCCGGCCTCGCTGTTCCCCTACGACGGCACCGGCCAGCCGCGCCCGTCGGTCATCCAGCTCTACGTCGAGAAGCCGACCGACGAGCCGGGCGAGCCCTCGCCGTCGCCGACCGCGACCGGCACGCAGGCGCCCTCGCCGACGGCCACGGGCACCCAGCCGACCGGCCCCACGGGCCCGCCCGTCGAGACCGGCGTCTCCCGCCAGGGCAGCAACGCCGCCACCTCGGTGGCCGCCGCAGCCGTGGGCGCCGCGGTCGTCGGTGGCGCGGCGGTCGCCGGCCGCCGGATCAACGACCCGGCCGAGCAGGACTGACCAGGTCGCGAGGACGTACCGCTCGACCACGACGTACGACGCGAGCGCCCGGGACCACCACGGTGCCGGGCGCTCGTGCGTGGGCGAGGGCGTACGTCATCGCCGGGCTCGTGCGCGCTCGCCCCGTTGCGGGACGGGGCTCGCCCGGCCGGCAGCGGATCCGCCACCCCCTCCGCATGAAACCGGGTTACGTGCGTTTGACCTCGATCGATGGGGGTCAAACGCACCTAACCCGGTTTCATGCCAGGGAACGGAGGCAGGGCGGGGACGTCGACGGAGGAAGCCCGCCCGCTCAGGCCGAGCGCTGCGCCACCGACAGCGGCAGCGCCTCGAGCGCGTCGCGGGCGTCGCCGGCGGGAAGCCGGCGGGCCAGGTCAGCGGCCTGGTCGGCCAGCCGCAGCGTGTGCGCGCGGGCCTGCTCGATCGCCGGGTGGGCGCGCAGCAGCTCCAGCGCCTCGGCGTGCAGCGTGTCGTCGGTGAGCGGCTCGGCCAGCAGCTCGCGCAGCCGGGCGTTGGCGGGCGACTCGTCGGCGCGGGCGTACAGCACGGGCAGGGTGGCGACGCCCTCGCGCAGGTCGGTGCCGGGGGTCTTGCCGGAGTCGTCGGCCTCGCTGGTGACGTCGAGGATGTCGTCGGACAGCTGGAAGACGATGCCGATGAGCTCGCCGTACGCGCGCAGCGTCTCGACCTGCTCGTCGGTGCAGCCGGAGAAGATCGCGCCGTAGCGCGCGGCCGTCGCGATCAGCACACCGGTCTTGTCGGCCAGCACCTGCAGGTAGTACGCCATCGGCTCGGTGTCGCCGGGCGCCTGCCGGTCGTCCTGGATCTGACCGGCGCACAGCCGCACGAACGTCTGCGCCTGGATGCGCACCGCCTCGGCGCCGAGCCCGGCGATGATCTCCGAGGCCCGCCCGAACAGCAGGTCGCCGACGAGGATCGCGGTGGAGTTGTCGTAGACCGCGTTGGCGCTGGCGACGCCGCGCCGCAGCGTGGCCTCGTCCATGACGTCGTCGTGGTAGAGCGAGGCCAGGTGGGTCAGCTCGACGCCGGTGGCGGCGTCGACCACCTCGGGCGAGACGCCTCCCCCGATCTCGGCGGCCAGCAGCGTCAGCATCGGCCGGAAGCGCTTGCCCCCGGCGTCGACCAGGTGCTGCGAGGCCTGCGCGACGAACGGGTCGTCGTGGTCGACGACCTCGCGCAGCCGGGCGTCGACCCGGCCGAGGCCCTCGAGCAGCCGAGCCGCGAGCTCGGGCGAGGCGCCGGGGAGGCCGGACAGGGCGGCGGGTGCCTGCGTCACCGGATGAACAACGACGAGGAGTGCGCGAGGTCGAGCAGCGGCGACGGCGCGACGCCGAGCACGACCGTGGCGAGCACGCCGATGGCGACCGACACGGCGCCCAGCGCCGACGGCACGACGGCGGCGGTGTCACCGGTCGGCTCGGAGAAGTACATCAGCACGATCACCTTGACGTAGACGAACGCCGTGACCGCCGAGGCGACCACGCCGACGACCGCGAGCCAGGTGGCCCCGCCACCGATCGCGGCGCCGAACACCGCGAACTTGGCGGTGAACCCGGCCGTGAGCGGGATGCCGGCGAAGGCCAGCAGCAGGAAGCTGAACAGCGCCGCCACGAGCGGGCTGCGCCGGCCGAGACCGGCCCACTGCGACAGGTGCGTCGCCTCGCTGCCCTGGCTGCGCACCAGCGCGATCAGCGCGAACGCCGCGATGGTGCTGAAGCCGTAGGCGACGAGGTAGAACATCACCCCGGACAGGCCGGCGCGGTCGAGCGCGATCAGCCCGACCAGGATGAACCCGGCGTGCGTGATCGAGCTGTACGCCAGCAGCCGCTTGACGTCGGTCTGCGTCACCGACAGCACGGCGCCCACGACCATCGTCAGCACCGCGACGACGGCGATGATCGGCTTCCAGTTCCAGGCCAGCCCGTCGAACCCGACGTACAGCACGCGCAGCAGTGCGCCGAAGGCCGCGAGCTTGGTGCAGGCCGCCATGAACCCGGTGACCGGGGTGGGCGAGCCCTGGTAGACGTCGGGCGTCCAGGAGTGGAACGGCACCGCGCCGATCTTGAACAGCAGGCCGACCAGCACCAGCACCAGCCCGGTGATCAGCAGCGGGTCCTGCCCGACGACCTGGTTCAGCGACGCGGCGATCTCGTTCAGGTGCACCGAGCCGGAGTAGCCGTAGATCAGCGCCGCACCGAAGAGGAAGAACGCCGAGGAGAACGCCCCGAGCAGGAAGTACTTCAGCGACGCCTCCTGCGACAGCAGGCGACGGCGCCGCGCGAGCCCGGCGAGGATGTACAGCGGGAGGGAGAGGACCTCGAGCGCCACGAACATGACCAGCAGGTCACCGGCGGCGACGAACATCATCATGCCCGCGATGGAGAACAGCGTCAGCGGGAAGACCTCGGTGCTGGTGGCGCCGAGCCGCACGGCCGCGGTCTCCTGCGGCGAGCCCGGCGTGGCCGCTCCGGCCTGGGTGAACGTGTCGGGCTGGTCGCGGTCGAGCCGCTCGGCCATCGCGAGCACGGCGGTGAAGCCGAGCGCCAGCACCGCACCCTGCAGGAACAGGCTCGGGCCGTCGATCACGATCGCGCCCGAGGCGGTCTTGGACAGGTTGTCGCGGGAGATCGTGACCACCGCGACGAACGCGGCGACCAGCGCGACGCAGGTGAGCGTCACCTGAGCGACGTAGCGGCTGGCGCGCGGCGCGAACGCATCGATCAGCACCCCGACCAGCGCGGCGCCGAACACGATGAAGATCGGCAGCAGCGCCGAATAGGCGAAGTCGCTCGGCTGGAACTCTGCGGCGGGCACGCCGATGGGCGCGGCGATCACGGGTTGCTCCCCTCAGCGACACCCTGCGTGGGTGCCGGGTCGGTGACTCCGACGTGCTGCAGCGTCGTGGTGACGGCGGGCCGCAGCAGGTCGAGCGCGGGCTTCGGGAAGAAGCCCAGGATCAGGAACAGGGCGATGAGCGGGGCGGCGACGAGCTTCTCGCGCACGTTCAGGTCGCGCACGGGCCGCCCGTCGATCTCCGGGTCGTCGGGCTTCGGCCCGGTCATCACCCGCTGGTACATCAGCAGGATGTACAGCGCCGCGAGCACGACGCCGACCACGGCGATGATCGTCGCGACCTTGTACTTGCCGAACGTGCCCACCATCACGAGGAACTCGGAGACGAAGGAGTTCAGACCCGGCAGCGCCAGACCCGACAGACCCGCGACGAAGAAGACGCCGGCGAGCACCGGGGTGACCCGCTGCCAGCCGCCGAAGTCGCTGATCCGGCTGCTGCCGCGGCGCTTGATGAGCATCCCGGCGAACAGGAACAGCGCGGCGGTGGTGAACCCGTGGTTGATCATGTACAGGTTCGAGCCGATGCCGGCGGTCGTCGTCAGCGCGAAGATGCCGAGCACGATGAAGCCGAAGTGGCTCACCGAGGTGTAGGCGATCAGGCGCATCATGTCGTCCTGGCCGATGGCCACGATCGCGCCGTAGATGATCGAGATCACCGCGAGCGTGATGACCACGGGGGTCGCCCACTGCGACGCCTCGGGGAACAGCTGCAGGCAGAACCGGATCATGCCGTAGGTGCCGACCTTGTCGAGCACGCCGACCAGCAGGGTCGCGGTCGCCGGGCGCGAGGCCGACGCGGCGTCGGGCAGCCAGGTGTGCACCGGCCACATCGGCGCCTTCACCGCGAAGGCGATGAAGAACCCGAGGAACAGCCACCGCTCCACGCCGGTGCCGAGGTCGAGCCCGGTCAGGCTCTCGACCAGGAAGCCGTCGCCACCGCGCGGGCCCTGCAGGTAGAGCCCGATGACGGCGACGAGCATGATCAGCCCGCCGGCCAGGGAGAACAGCAGGAACTTCACGGCGGCGTACTGCCGGCGCGCCCCGCCGAACATCCCGATCAGGAAGTAGACCGGGATGAGCATGGCCTCGAAGAAGACGTAGAACAGGAAGACGTCCCGCGCGGCGAAGACCCCGATCATGAAGGTCTCCAGGACCAGCATGAGCGCCATGTACGTCTGCAGCCGGCGCCCGTCGTCGGGCGCCACGTCGTCCCAGGCCGCCAGCAGGCAGATGGGGACGAGGATCAGGCTCATCAGGATCAGGGCGAGCGCGATGCCGTCGACGCCGAGGGCGTACGAGACGCCGAACTGCGGGATCCACGCGTGGGTCTCGGTCAGCTGGAACTGACCCTCGCCGCCGCCCCAGTCGAACTGGGTGGCGGCGCCGACGCCGACGAGCAGCGCGACCAGCGAGGTCGCGAGCGCGATCGGGCGCGCGAGCGCGGCCGAGCGACGCGGCAGCACCAGGATCAGGAGCGCACCGACCAGCGGGACGACCCCGAGGACGGTGAGCCAGGGGAACGAGCTAGACATCACTGCACCACCCAGACGGCACCGAGGATCGCGACGACACCGAGCAGCATCGTCAGGGCATAGGTCCGCACGAAGCCGTTCTGGACCTTCTTCAACCGGGACGAGCTACCGCCCACCATCGCGGCCAGACCGCCCGCGGCACCGTCGATCCCCTTGCTGTCGAAGTAGACCAGCGAGCGGGTCAGGTGCAGACCAGGACGGGCGAAGACCGCCTCGTTGATGTCGTCCTGGTAGAGGTCCTTGCGCGCGGCCCGGGTCGCGACCGACCCGACCGGTGGCGTGACCGGGACCTCGTCGCGCCAGTAGCGCAGGTAGGCCAGGCCGGCACCGAGCGCGACGACCAGCAGGGTGCCGCCGGTGATGACCGGGACGGGCAGCACCGGGTGCTCCTCGCCGTGGCCGCCGACGACCGGCTCGAGCCAGTCGGTGATGATCCCGGTCGGGCCGAGCGCGAGGCCCAGCAGGGCCGAGCCGACCGCCAGCACCATCATCGGGATGGTCATGGTCGCCGGGGACTCGTGCGGATGCACCGGCTTGCCGTTGAACTCCTCCAGCCAGCGGCGCTTGCCCTGGAAGATCATGAAGAACATCCGCGACATGTAGAACGCGGTGATCCCCGCACCGAGCATCGCCACGCCGCCGAAGACCCACGGCCGCCAGCCCTCGCCGATGAAGGCGGACTCGATGATCTTGTCCTTGGACCAGTAGCCGGACAGGAACGGGAAGCCGATGATCGCGAGGTAGCCCAGGCCGAAGGTCACCCAGGTGATCTTCATGACGGCGCTGAGCCCACCGAACCGGCGCATGTCGACCTGGTCGTTCATGCCGTGCATGACCGAGCCGGCGCCGAGGAACATCCCGGCCTTGAAGAAGCCGTGCGTCAGCAGGTGGAAGATCGCGAAGGCGTAGCCGACCGGGCCGAGGCCCGCGGCCAGCATCATGTAGCCGATCTGCGACATGGTCGAGGCGGCGAGCGCCTTCTTCATGTCGTCCTTGGCGCAGCCGACGATCGCCCCGTAGAGCAGCGTGATCGCACCGACGATGGTGACCGCGAGGCGCGCGTCGGGCGAGGCGTCGAAGATCGCCCCGCTGCGCACGATGAGGTAGACGCCGGCGGTCACCATGGTCGCGGCGTGGATCAGCGCCGACACGGGGGTCGGGCCGGCCATCGCGTCGCCCAGCCAGCTCTGCAGCGGGAACTGGGCGGACTTGCCGCAGGCGGCGAGCAGCAGGAAGAGCCCGATCGCGAGCAGCGCGCCCTGGCTCATCGAGCCGACGGCCTGGTTGACGCCCACGAAGTCGACGCGGCCGATGGTGGCGAACATCGTGAAGATCGCCAGCAGCATGCCGATGTCGCCGACGCGGTTGACGATGAACGCCTTGTTGGCCGCGGTGGCGTACGCCGGGTTGTAGTTCCAGAACCCGATCAGCAGGTAGGACGCGAGACCCACGCCCTCCCAGCCGACGAACAGCAGCAGGTAGCTGTCGGCCAGCACGAGCAGCAGCATCGCCGCGACGAACAGGTTGAGGTAGGCGAAGAAGCGCCGCTTGGCCGGGTCGTGCTCCATGTAGCCCAGCGAGTAGACGTGGATCAGCGAGCCCACGAACGTGATGAGCAGCACGAAGACCATCGACAGCTGGTCGATCTGCAGACCGGCCTTGAGGTTGAACGCGCCGGCCGGGATCCAGTCGTACAGCGCCAGGTGCTGGGCGCGGGCCTCGGGGTCGCGGCCCATCATCTGCAGCACGATCAGCGCGCCGACGACGAAGCTGCCCCAGGACAGGGCGGTGGCGACGAGCGGGCCGACCTTGTCCAAGGCGCGGCCGCCGAGCAGCAGCAGCGCGGCGCCGGCGAGCGGCAGCGCGACGAGGAGCCAGGCGACCGACGCGGCACCGGTGGCCGCGGCAGCCTGTTCGGTGGCGCCGGAGGCCACCAGGCCCGTGGGGGTCATGAGGGTCACACCGGCTCCTTACAGCTTCAGCAGGTTGGCGTCGTCGACCGAGGCCGACCGGCGGGCACGGAAGATCGCCATGATGATGGCCAGGCCGACCACGACCTCGGCGGCAGCGACGACCATGACGAACAGGGCGATGACCTGACCATCGAGCTCGCTGTGCATCCGGGCGAAGGTGACGAACGCCAGGTTCGCGGCGTTGAGCATCAGCTCGACGCCCATGAACACGATGATCGCGTTACGGCGCAGCAGCACCGTGGCGGCGCCGATGGCGAACAGAATCGCCGAGAGGTAGATGTAGTTGGTCACGTTCATCGGGCACCTCCCGGGGTGGTGTCGGCGACCGCGGTCTGCGTCCCGTCGGAGTCGGGGTCGGGCTGACCGGTCTCGCGGTCGGCGTCCTCGGTGGCCTCGAGGTAGCCGCCGGTCGGGGCCACCTGGCCGCGGGCGCGCAGCACGCGCGAGATCGACAGCTCCGAGGGCTGCCCGTCGGGCAGCAGGGCCGGGGTGTCGACCGCGTTGTGCCGGGCGTACACACCGGGCGCGGGCAGACCGGCGACGTTCTCGCCGGACTGGACCCGGCGGCGGGCCCAGTCGGCCTGGGTCGGCTTCGGGCGCAGTCGCTCGCGGTGCGCGAGCACCATGGCGCCGAGCGCGGCGGTGATCAGCAGCGCGCTGGTCGCCTCGAACGCCCAGACGTACGGGCCGAAGATCAGCTTGGAGACGCCGCTGACGTTGCCGTCGGCGTTGGGGTCGACCGAGGCGTTGATCGGCCGGAACTGGGTGCGCGCGATCAGCGCGAGCGACATGGCCGCGAGCGCCCCGGCGAGCAGCAGGCCGGCGACGCGCTGGCCCTTGATCGTCTCGACGAGGGAGTCGGAGGAGTCGACGCCGACGAGCATGATGACGAACAGGAACAGCATCATCACGGCGCCGGAGTAGACGAAGATCTGGATGACGCCGAGGAACTCGGCCTGCTGGGCGATGTAGAACACGCCCATCAGCACCATCGTCAGCGCCATGCCCATCGCGGCGTGGACGGCCTTGCGGGCGAACAGCAGGGTCAGCGCGCCGAACACGCTCAGCGGGCCGGCGATCCAGAAGAGCGCGGCCTCGCCGCCACCGAGCGCCATCATCGGGCGGCCCCGTCGGCACCGGCCCGGGTGGCGCCGGTGGACGCGCCGCCCACCGGCTGCGAGCCGTCCGGTCGCGCGCCCTGCGGCTGCGCGGTCTCCCGCTGCGCGCCGTCGGGCTGCTCGTCGTGCTCGTGCGTGCGCACCCACTCCTCCTGCTGCTGCGTGGCGCCGGTGACCTTGCCCTGGTAGTAGTCGCGCTCCTCCATGCCGGCGACCATCGGGTGCGGCGCCGGCAGCATGCCCGCCTGCAGCGGGGCGAGGAGCTGCTCCTTGGTGAAGATCAGGTCGGCGCGGTTGTCGTCGGCGAGCTCGTACTCGTTGGTCATCGTCAGCGCGCGCGTCGGGCACGCCTCGATGCACAGCCCGCAGAAGATGCAGCGCAGGTAGTTGATCTGGTAGACGCGGCCGTAGCGCTCGCCGGGCGAGAACCGCTGCCCGGTGGCGTCGTCGTTGTCGGCGCCCTCGACCAGGATCGCGTCGGCCGGGCAGGCCCAGGCGCACAGCTCGCAGCCGACGCACTTCTCCAGCCCGTCCGGGTGCCGGTTCAGCTGGTGACGGCCGTGGTAGCGCAGCTGGGTCGGCCGCTTCTCCTCGGGGTACTGCTCGGTCTTGACCTTGCGGAACATGGTCGAGAAGGTCACGCCGAAGCCGGCGACCTTCGCGAGCATGCCCGCGTCGTCGTTGCTCTTGGCGTTGTCAGCCACGGATCTCCTCCGTCGGGTGGTCGTCGGTGGCCCGCTGCGGACGGGCGGCGGCCAGCGCCGGGGCGGGCTCGACGAGTCGCTGCCCCGGCAGCGGGGGTACGGGGTGCCCGCCGGCGAAGGGGTCGACCTCCTCGGCGGGCCGGTCGGCCTCGCGCTCAGCCTTCTTGCGCGCCTGGCGGCTGTCCCACATCCAGGCGGCGGCGAGCACCAGCAGCGCGATGCAGGCGATCACGAACAGCGTGGCGCGGGAGTACTCCCGGCCCAGCAGGCTGACCCGGCCCTCGCCGAGGAAGCCCAGCTCGGAGGCGCGGATGAAGGCCACCATGACGACCCACACCAGGGTGGTCGGGATGAGCACCTTCCAGCCCAGCTTCATGAACTGGTCGTAGCGCACGCGCGGCAGCGAACCGCGCAGCCACACGAACAGGAACACGAAGGCCCACAGCTTGGCGGTGAACCAGAACAGGCCCCACCAGCCGCCGTTGAACATGCCGTCACCGATGGCGGCGATGCCGGGGGGCGCCTGCCAGCCGCCGAGGAACAGCGTGGTGGCCAGGGCCGAGACGGTGAACATGTTGACGTACTCGCCGAGGAAGAACATCGCGAACTTCAGCGAGGAGTACTCGGTGTGGAAGCCACCGGTGAGCTCGCCCTCGCCCTCGGCCAGGTCGAACGGGAGCCGGTTGGTCTCGCCGACCATCGTGATGACGTAGACGACGAAGGAGAAGAAGGCCGGGATGATGAACCACAGCCCCTTCTGCGCCGTCACGATCTGGCTGGTCGACATCGAGCCGGCGTAGAGGAAGACCGCCACGAGCGCGAGACCCATCGCGATCTCGTACGAGATCACCTGGGCGCTCGAGCGCAGTCCACCGAGCAGCGGGTAGGTCGAGCCGGAGCTCCAGCCCGCGAGGACGATGCCGTAGGCACCCACACCGGCGACCGCGAGCACCAGCAGCGCCGCGATCGGGGTGTCGGTGAGCTGCAGCGGGGTGAAGTGACCGAACATCCACACGCCGTTGCTGAGCGGGATGATCGCGAACGACACGAACGCCATCGCGCCGGCGAGCGCGGGCGCCAGCCAGAACATGATCTTGTCGGCGTTGCGCGGGACGACGTCTTCCTTCAGCGCCAGCTTCACACCGTCGGCCAGGGTCTGCAGCAGACCGAACTTGCCGGTGCGGTTGGGGCCGGGGCGCTGCTGCATGCGGCCGATGACGCGCCGCTCGAACCAGATGACCAGCAGCGTGCTGAGCAGCAGGTAGACGAACAGCAGCACCGCCTTGACCAGCGACAGCCACCAGGGGGTGTCGCTGAAGTCGGCCGACGGGTTGTCGGTGACGGCGGCGGGGACCGCCTGCGCGGCCGTGGCGAGCAGGCTCATGCGACACCGTCCTTGGTGGTCTGCTGCGGGAGCGCCTCACCCGGGGTGAGCCGCACGAGGTCGCCGCCGACCGCACCGAGGGTCGCCCGCACGGTCGAGCCGGGCGAGTTGGTGGGCAGCCAGACGACGTGGTCGGGCATCGCCGTGATGCGGGCGGGCAGGGTGATGGTGCCGCGCTTGGTCGACACGTTCAGCGGCTGGCCCTCGACCACGCCGACGCCCTGGGCGGTGGCCGCCGAGAGGCGCACGACCGGCCGGTGGGCGGTGCCGGCGAGGAACGGCTCGTTCTGCTGCATCAGGCCGAGGTCGAGCAGCTGGCTCCACGTCGCGAGGACGGCCTCGCCGACGAGCGGCCGCGGCACTCCCCCGCGGCGCACGCGCGGCGCCGGGGCGCCGGTGCTGCCGATCGTGCCCAGCTCGTCGAGCTCGGCGCGGGTCTGGTCCAGCGAACGGGTGCCGAGGAACTCCCCCAGCTCGGCCGCGAGCAGGTCGAGCACCCGGAAGTCGGCCATCGCGACCGACTCCAGCGACTGCTCGAACGGGCGCGGGCGGCCCTCCCAGTCGAAGAACGTGCCGGCCTTCTCCTGGTGCGGCGCGACGGGGAGCACGACGTCGGCGTACGACGCCGCGGCCTCCTCGCGGATCTCCAGGGAGACGACGAACGCCTTCTCCAGCGCGCGGCGCGCGAGCTGCGGGTCGGGCAGGTCGTCGGGGTCGACCCCGCCGACGACGAGACCGGCCAGCTGCCCCGAGGCGGCGGCCTCGAGGATGGCGGTCAGGTCGCGGCCCTCGGTGTCGGGCAGGTCGGTGGCGCCCCAGATCGTCGCGACCTGGTCGCGCGCGGCCGCGTCGGTGACCAGCCGGCCGCCGGGCAGCAGGTTGGGCAGCGCGCCGACCTCGACGCCGCCGCGCTCACCGGCGCGGCGCGGGACCCACGCGACGCGGGCGCCCTTGGCCTTGGCGAGCTCGAGCACCGCCGAGAAGCCGCCGGCCACCGTGGCCAGCCGCTCCCCCACGAGGATCAGCGAGTCGGCGCCGAGGTCCTGCACGGTCGCGGCCACGTCGTCACCGAGGTCGGCCGCGCCCGAGGCGAGGGCGTCGAGCACCTCGGCCTCGGTGCCGGGGGCCGTCGGCACCAGGGTGCCGCCGACCTTCTCCAGGCCGCGGGTGGCGTACGGCGCGAGCGAGACGACCTTGGTCTTGTTCTTGCGGAACGCGCGACGCAGCCGCAGGAACAGGATCGGCGACTCCTCCTCGGGCTCCAGCCCGACGAGCAGCACCGACGGGGCGTGCTCGACGTCGGTGTAGGTCACCGCGCCGGTGTCGGGGCCGGTGCCGACGACGGCGTGCGCGAGGAACGCCGCCTCCTCGGCCGAGTGCGGGCGCGCCCGCAGGTCGATGTCGTTGGTGCCGAGCACCATGCGCGCGAACTTGCTGTAGGCGTAGGCGTCCTCGGCGCTGACCCGGCCACCGGGCAGCACGCCGACGCCACCGGCGTCGCGCGCGATCTGCAGGCCGGCCGCGGCCGCCGCGATCGCCTCGGGCCACGCCGCGACCTGCAGCGCACCCGACGCGTCACGCACCAGCGGCGTCTCGAGGCGGTTGCGGGCCGTGGCGTAGGTGAACGCCCAGCGGCCCTTGTCGCAGTTCCACTCCTCGTTGACCTCGGGGTTCTCCAGCGCCATGCGACGCAGCACCACGCCGCGGCGGTGGTCGACGCGCAGCGAGCAACCGCTGGCGCAGTGCTCGCACACGCTCGGGGTCGACATCAGGTCGAACGGGCGGGAGCGGAACCGGTACGCCGCGCTGGTCAGCGCGCCGACCGGGCAGATCTGGATCGTGTTGCCGGAGAAGTAGGACTCGAACGGCTTCTCCTCGTAGATGCCGACCTGCTGCAGCGCACCGCGCTCGATGAGCGCGATGAACGGGTCACCGGCGATCTGGTCGGAGAAGCGGGTGCACCGCGCGCACAGCACGCAGCGCTCGCGGTCGAGCAGCACCTGGCTGGAGATGCTGATCGGCTTGGGGAAGGTGCGCTTGATGTCCTCGAACCGGGTGCGGGGCCGGCCGTTGCTCATCGCCTGGTTCTGCAGGGGGCACTCGCCGCCCTTGTCGCACACCGGGCAGTCGAGCGGGTGGTTGACCAGCAGCAGCTCCATGACGCCCTGCTGGGCCTTGTCGGCCACCGGCGAGGACTGCTGGGTCTTGACCTCCATGCCCTCGCTGACCTCGAGGGTGCACGAGGCCTGCGGCTTGGGCATCGGCTTCATCGCGCCGTCGGGGGCCTTGGTCGACACCTCGACGAGGCACTGCCGGCACGCGCCGATCGGGTCGAGCAGCGGGTGGTCGCAGAACCGCGGGATCTGGATGCCGATCTGCTCGGCGGCCCGGATGACCAGGGTGCCCTTGGGCACGCTGACGGCGACCCCGTCGACCGTGAGGGTCACGAGGTCGGTCGCCTGCTCCTTGGGGGCGGGGGCGGTGGTGGTCATGCGCTGACGTTCTCCTTCGCCGGTGCGGCCGTCGGGAACAGCACCGAGCGCTCCGGCGGGAACAGCTCCCACCAGGGCGTGGTCATACCGGCCTCGAACTCGTCGCGGAAGTACTGCACGGCCGAGGTGACGGGCGAGGTCGCGCCGTCGCCCAGCGCGCAGAAGCTGCGACCGAGGATGTTGTCACAGACGTCGACGAGCTTGTCGATGTCGTCCTGGGTGCCCTGGCCGTGCTCGAGGCGGGTCAGGATCTGCTTGAGCCAGAAGGTGCCCTCGCGGCACGGGGTGCACTTGCCGCAGGACTCGTGGGCGTAGAAGTCGATCCAGCGCGACACCGCGCGCACGACCGACACCGTCTCGTCGAAGATCTGCAGCGCGCGGGTGCCGAGCATCGACCCGGCCGCGGCGACCGACTCGAAGTCCAGCGGCACGTCCCAGTGCTCGTCGGTGAAGATCGGCGTCGAGCTGCCGCCCGGCGTCCAGAACTTCAGCCGGTGGCCCTTGCGGATGCCGCCGGCCAGGTCCACCAGCTCGCGCAGCGTGATGCCGAGCGGGGCTTCGTACTGCCCCGGGCGCTCGACGTGGCCGGACAGGCTGAAGATGCCGAAGCCCTTGGACTTCTCGGTGCCCATGCCGCCGAACCAGTCGGCGCCGTGCAGCACGATCGGCGGGATCGACGCGATGCTCTCCACGTTGTTGACCACGGTGGGGCGGGCGTACAGGCCGGCCACCGCGGGGAACGGCGGCTTCAGGCGCGGCTGGCCGCGACGGCCCTCGAGGCTGTCCAGCAGCGCGGTCTCCTCGCCGCAGATGTAGGCGCCGGCGCCGGCGTGGACGGTGATGTCCAGGTCGAAGCCGCTGCCGTGGATGTTCGTGCCGAGGTGACCGGCGGCGTACGCCTCCTCGACCGCGCGCAGCAGGCGGCGGTAGACGTGGGCGACCTCGCCGCGCACGTAGATGAAGGCGTGGTTGCAGCCGATGGCGTAGGAGGTGATCGCCACGCCCTCGATGAGGAACTGCGGCGCCGCCATCATCAGCGGGATGTCCTTGCAGGTGCCCGGCTCGGACTCGTCGGCGTTGACCACGAGGTAGCGCGGCCCGCCGTCCGGCGGCGGCAGGAAGCCCCACTTCATGCCGGTCGGGAAGCCGGCGCCGCCGCGACCGCGGAGGCCGGAGTCCTTGGACATCTGCACGAGGTCCTCGGGCGTCATGGCCAGGGCCTTGCTCAGCGCCTGGTAGCCCTCGTGGCGTTCGTACGTCGCGAGGGTCCAGGACTGCGGGTCGTCCCAGAACTTGGTGAGGATCGGAGTGAGCTTCTCGGCGGCACTGCTCATGACTGCTCGTCCTCCTTCGCGGGCGTGTGCGACTGCGGCTGCGGGTCGGCGTCCGGAGCGTTGGCGGGGGTGTCGGTGGAGCCGGTGACGGGCGGCGTCGCGGGCGTGGCGGCGTCGTCGGCGGCGACCGAGCGCTCGGTGTCGCCCTGGCTCGCCTCGGCCGCGCTGGCGTCGGAGCTGGTGTCGACGCCGGCCTCCTTGGCCAGGCGCAACCCTTCGAGCGAGGCGGCTCCGGCGCCCACGCCCTCGTCGGCGAGGCCGTCGGGGAAGCCGGCGAGCACCCGCGAGACCTGCTTGAAGGTGCAGACCTTGCCGGGGCCGCGGGTCGGACGCACGTCGCGCCCGGCGCGCAGGTCGTCGACCAGGCGCACCGTCGACTCGGGGGTCTGGTTGTCGAAGAACTCCCAGTTGGCCATGACCACCGGGGCGAAGTCGCACGCGGCGTTGCACTCGATGCGCTCGAGGGTGATCTTGCCGTCGGGGGTCGTCTCGTCGTGCTCGACGCCGAGGTGCTCCGAGACCGTCTCCCAGATGAGGTCGCCGCCCATCACCGCGCACAGCGTGTTGGTGCACACGCCGACGGTGTAGTCGCCGTTGGGGTGGCGCTTGTACTGGGTGTAGAACGTCGCGACGCCCGAGACCTCCGCCTCGGACAGGTCCAGCTGCTCGGCGCAGAACCGCACGCCGCGGCCGGTGACGAAGCCGTCGACGCTCTGGATCAGGTGCAGCAGCGGCAGCAGCGCCGACCGCTTCTGCGGGTAGCGGGCGATGACCTCGGCCGCGTCCTCGCGCAGGTCGGCCAGGGTCTGCTCGTCGTACGGCTCGTCGCTGGCCTGCAGCGGCGTCAGCTGGTGCAGCGGGTCGCTGTGCGCGTCGATATCAGTCATGACACGGGCCTTCCTGGCGCAGTCCGTCGTGGCTCAACGGTCGACACCACCCATCACGGGGTCGATCGAGGCCACGGCCACGATGACGTCGGCGACCGCGCCGCCCTCGGACATCGCCGCCGTGCCCTGCAGGTTGTTGAAGCTGGGATCGCGGAAGTGCGCGCGGTAGGGGCGCGTGCCGCCGTCGGACACCACGTGGCACCCGATCTCGCCCTTGGGGCTCTCGATCCCGACGTACGCCTGCCCCGGCGGGACGCGGAACCCCTCGGTCACCAGCTTGAAGTGGTGGATGAGCGACTCCATCGACTCACCCATGATCTCGCGGATGTGGTCGAGGCTGTTGCCCTGACCGTCGCTGCCGACCGACAGCTGGGCCGGCCAGGCGATCTTCTTGTCGGCCACCATGACCGGGCCGGGGTTCGCCTCGAGCCGCTCCAGCGCCTGCTCCACGATGCGCAGCGACTGGTGCATCTCCTCGACGCGCACCCGCAGCCGGCCGTAGGCGTCGCAGGTGTCCCAGGTGGCGACCTCGAAGTCGTACGTCTCGTAGCCGCAGTACGGGTCGGCCTTGCGCAGGTCGTACGGCAGGCCGGTCGAGCGCAGGATCGGGCCTGTCATGCCGAGCGCCATGCACCCGGCGAGGTCGAGGTAGCCGACGTCGACGGTGCGGCCCTTGAGGATCGGGTTCTCCAGCAGCAGCGACTCCAGCTCGCCGATGCCGCGGCGCAGCTCCGGGATGGTCTCGCGGACCTTGTCGATCGTGCCGGGCGGGAGGTCCTGGGCGACGCCGCCGGGGCGGATGTAGGCGTTGTTCATGCGCAGCCCGGTGACCATCTCGAAGATGGACAGGATGCGCTCGCGCTCGCGGAAGCCGATCGTCATGACCGTGGTCGCGCCCAGCTCCATGCCGCCGGTCGCCAGCGCCACCAGGTGGGAGGTGATCCGGTTGAGCTCCATCATGAGCACCCGGATCGTCTGCGCCCGCTCGGGCACCTGGTCGGTGATGTCGAGCAGCTTCTCGACCGCCATGCAGTAGGCCGCCTCGTTGAACAGCGGCATGACGTAGTCCATCCGGGTGCAGAACGTGACGCCCTGCACCCAGGTGCGGAACTCCATGTTCTTCTCGATGCCGGTGTGCAGGTAGCCGATGCCGGCGCGCGCCTCGGTGACGGTCTCGCCGTCGAGCTCGAGGATGAGCCGGAGCACGCCGTGGGTCGACGGGTGCTGCGGGCCCATGTTGACGACGATCCGCTCCTCGTGGAGGGCGGACGCCTCGTCGGCGATGTCGTCCCAGTCGCCGCCGAAGGCGTTGAGGACGGGGGCGTCCTGCTCGTCGCCGTAGACGTCGTTCGGCTGCTCGTGCTGGGTGGTGCTCATCAGCTGTACGACCTCCGCTGGTCGGGTGGCGGGACGGTGGCGCCCTTGTACTCCACGGGGATGCCGCCGAGCGGGTAGTCCTTGCGCTGCGGGTGGCCCGGCCAGTCGTCGGGCATGAGGATCCGGGTCAGCGCCGGGTGCCCGTCGAACTGGATGCCGAACATGTCCCAGGTCTCGCGCTCGTGCCAGTCGGCCGAGGGGTAGACCTCCACGATCGAGGGGATGTGCGGGTCGTCGTCGGGGCAGGTCACCTCGACGCGGATCCGCTTGCTGCCGTGGGTGATCGACAGGAAGTGGTAGACCGCGTGCAGCTCGCGACGCGACTCCTGCGGGTAGTGCACGCCGGAGACGCCGGTGCACATCTCGAAGCGCAGGGCCGGGTCGTCGCGCAGCGCGCGGGCGACGGGCACGAGCAGCTCGCGACGGACGTACAGCGTCATCTCGCCGTGGTCGATGACGACCCGCTCGACGGCGTCGCCGAAGCCGGTGCCGACGGCGGGCAGCGCCGCCTCGAGGCCGTCGGCGAGCTGGTCGAACCAGCCGCCGTACGGGCGCGGGGTCGCCCCCGGGAAGATGATCGGCCGCTCGAGGCCGCCGTAACCGCTGGTGTCGTTGCCGAGCGAGGAGCCGAACATGCCCTTGCGGCGGGCGATCTCGACCGGCTCGGGCTGGCGCTGCTCGGACGGCAGCACCGCGCCCTCCTGGGCGGCCTCGGTGAGCGGCTTGGGGTCGGTCGGCGGCTCGGTGACCGGACCGGTGGTCGGCGGGCCGAGCGTGGGCTTGTCGCCGGTCTTGTCGGCGGCGTTGCGCTTGTCGGCGTTGCTCTTGTCCGCGTTGTTGCTGTCGGCGGGCTTGTCGGCCGTGTTGTTGCCGGCGTTGGCGTCGACGGGCTGGTCGGCCGGGTTCTTGTCGGGCTTGGCGCCGTTGTCGTCGGTCACGCGAGCAGCCCCTTCATCTGGTGGGTCGGGGTCGCGCTCAGCGCGGCGGCCTCGGCAGCGCGGGCCGCCTCGACCCGGTTCGCGCCGAGCGGCGTGCTCTGGATGTGCTTGTGCAGCTCCAGGATCGCGTTGAGCAGCATCTGCGGCCGCGGCGGGCAGCCGGGCAGATAGATGTCGACCGGGATGACGTGGTCGACGCCCTGCACGATGGCGTAGTTGTTGAACATGCCGCCGGAGCTGGCGCACACGCCCATCGAGATGACCCACTTCGGCTCGGGCATCTGGTCGTAGACCTGGCGCACGACCGGGGCCATCTTCTGGCTCACCCGGCCGGCGACGATCATCAGGTCGGCCTGGCGCGGGGTGGCGCTGAAGCGCTCCATCCCGAACCGGGCGATGTCGTAGTCCGGCGTGCCGACGGCCATCATCTCGATCGCGCAGCAGGCCAGGCCGAACGTCGCCGGCCAGACCGAGCTCTTGCGCATGTAGCCCGCGACCTGCTCGACCGTCGTCAGCAGGAAGCCGGCGGGAAGCTTCTCTTCGATACCCATGTCTCGCTCCTTCTCCCTGGGGGGACTAGTCCCACTCCAGGCCGCCGCGCCGCCAGACGTAGGCGTAGGCGACGAACACGGTCGTGATGAACAGCACCATCTCGATCAGCGCGAACAGCCCCAGCTGGTCGAACGCGACCGCGAACGGGTAGAGGAACACGCTCTCGATGTCGAAGATGATGAACAGCATCGCCGTCAGGTAGTACTTGATCGGCACGCGCCCGCCACCCTCGGCGTGGGGGCTCGGCTGGATGCCGCACTCGTACGCCTCGACCTTGGCGCGGTTGTAGCGCTTGGGGCCGGCGAGCGCCCCGGCGACGACCGAGAAGACCGCGAAGAACGCACCGATCCCCGCGAAGAACAGCAGCGGGAGGTAGGAGTAGTTGGTCAGCCCATTCACGCTGCTGGCTCCTTCCGTGCGCCGCGGGCGTGGCGCTGGTCCATCGTATTCACGGTGTACACCGGGTGGTTCACGCCGCGGGGGTGATCCGGGACATCGCGTTGAGCAGGCGGTCCCCGGCCGAACCGCCGTGCGGCTCGGACAGGTTGGCCATCACCTTGAGCAGGTAACGCATCATCGTCTCGCGCGGCAGGCCGTACTTCACCGCGAGGCGCATGACGTCAGGGTTGCCGATGACCTTGGCGAAGCCGCGGCCGAGCGTGAAGTAGCCGCCCAGGGCGTCCTTCATCACGCCGTTGTAGCCGAGCAGCACGCGCTCGCGCCCGGCGTCGTCGCCGCGGGCGAACGCCTGCGCCGCGACCTCGGCGGCGAGCCGGCCCGACTCCATGGCGTACGCGATGCCCTCGCCGTTGAACGGGTTCACCATGCCGCCGGAGTCGCCGACGAGCAGCAGGCCGTCGGCGTAGTGCGGCTGGCGGTTGAAGCCCATCGGCAGCGCCGCGCCGCGGATGGTGCCGACCATCGTCTGGTCGTTGTAGGTCCACTCGTCCGGCATCGTCGCGACCCAGCGCCGCATGACCTCCTTGTAGTCGGTCTTGCCGAACGCGCTGGAGGTGTTGAGGATGCCCAGGCCGACGTTGGAGGTGCCGTCGCCGACACCGAAGATCCAGCCGTAACCGGGCAGCAGGACGTCCTTGCCCTGGTCGTCCTTGGACCACAGCTCGAGCCAGGACTCGAGGTAGTCGTCGTCGTGCCGGGGGCTGGTGTAGTACGTGCGCACGGCCACGCCCATCGGGCGGTCCTCGCGCTTCTCGCGGCCCATCGCGAGCGACAACCGCGAGGAGTTGCCGTCGGCGGCGATGACCAGCGGCGCCGAGAACGTGCTCGTGGTGCCGGTGGCGCGGCCGTTCTCGTCGACGTCCTTGGCGGTCACGCCGGTGATGCGCCCCTGGGCGTCGCGGGTCGCGCCGGTGACGTTGGTGCGCTCGCGCAGCCGGGCGCCGTGCTTGACGGCGTGCTTGGCGAGGATGTCGTCGAAGTCCTGCCGGGTGCGCACCAGGCCGTAGGGCGGGAAGCTGGTGAGGTCGGGCCAGTCCAGCTGCAGCCGCATGCCGCCGCCGATGATGCGCAGCCCCTTGTTGCGGATCCAGCCGTCGTCCTCGGGCGTCGGGACGCCGAGGGTGATCAGCTCCTTGACCGCGCGCGGGGTGAGACCGTCGCCGCAGACCTTCTCGCGCGGGAAGCTGGTCTTCTCCAGCAGCAGGACGTCCAGACCTGCCATCGCCAGGTAGGCCGCTGCGGCCGAGCCGCCCGGACCTGCGCCGACGACGATGACATCGGCCTGGTGGTCGGGGGTGGCTCCGGTGGCCTCTGGCACGACTACTTCCTCGCGCTTGTGACTGCTTTCACGAACTCGACGAGTCTAGGACCGCCAGCTCCTGCGGCCCTACTAAGGAAACCCTTACCCTGCCGGCCTGCGTGAGGTGCGGAGGGCGTACGGCGGGCGGTAAGCCCCGATATCGGCCGCAGGTGCAGGCCCCCGAGGCCCCGGCACGTCACAACCCCCGATATCGGCCGCAGGTGCAGGCCCCCGAGGCCCCGGCACGTCACAACCCCCGATATCGGCCGCAGGTGCAGGCCCCCGAGGCCCCGGCACGTCACAACCCCCGATATCGGCCGATCTACGTCATCCACATGCGCGCGCGGGCGCGGCGGGTGTTCCACAGGTGCGGACGCGGAGGTTGGCCGGCACAGGCCTCGATCCCACGCTGCTTGCATGACGGGCGACACGTTCGACACCTCACAGCCGTTCACCACGGCGACCGCCAGAGCCGGCGGCATGCCGATGAGCCGTCTGCGGTCGCGCGATATTCGGCGTCTGCACCGCGGCGTGTTCATCGGAGCAGACGTCACCGTGGACCTGAAAGTGCGGTGCCGCGCCGCGCTGCTGTGCCTGCCCGACGATGCCCACATCAGTCACCACACCGCGGCGGAGCTGCTGGGGCTGTGGGTCGACCCTCATCCGGAGGTGCACGTGTGCCGCGCGGCGCCGCACCGGACGAACCGGCAAGGGGTCCGCGCCCACCAGTGCCAGTCGCATGGCGAGGGTCGCGCCGAAGACGCCGTCTGGATCCGCGACGGGCTGCCGCTGTCTGCGCCGACCACGGTGTTCCTCGAGCTCGCCGACACCCTGGACCTGGTGGCCCTCGTGACGCTGGGCGACTCGATCGTACGCATGGGCTGGGCGACTCCCGAGTCGTTGCGCGAGCTGTGCAGCACCTTCCGCGGGGACGGAGCGGTGCAGGCTCGAGAGGCTGCCGCCCTCGTGCGGGCCGGAGTCGACTCGCGGCCGGAATCTCGCCTGCGGTTGATCCTGGTGTT
Source organism: Barrientosiimonas humi (assembly GCF_006716095.1). NCBI lineage: Bacteria > Bacillati > Actinomycetota > Actinomycetes > Micrococcales > Dermacoccaceae > Barrientosiimonas > Barrientosiimonas humi. The sequence continues at coordinate 187,027 of NZ_VFOK01000001.1, read as the reverse complement.
CGGCGGGCTGCCCGAGCCGACGGTCCAGCTCGAGGTGCGCGACGAGTCGGGCATCCTGCTCTTCCGCTTCGACCTGGGCTACCGCGAGTACCTGCTCGCGGCCGAGTACGACGGCGCAGGCCATCGGGCGAGTGACGAGCAGTGGGGCAAGGACCTGCAGCGGAGGGAGGTCGTCGCGACCGACGGGTGGCTCAGCACGGTCTTCCTCAAGGAGGACGTCTACCGCCAGCCGTCGCGCACGGTTCGCCGTGTTCACGACGCACTGCGCAGCCGCGGGTGGCGAGGGCAGCTGACGCCTCGGCCGGATTTCGCCCGGTACTTCCGCGACTACTGAGCACCGATCCCCCGATACCGGAGGTTGTGACGTCTCAGCGGCTCCGCAACCTGCAACTGCGGCCGATATCGGGGGTTGTGACGTCCCAGCGGCGCCGCAACCCGCAACTGCGGCCGACATCGGGGGTTGTGACGTCCCAGCGGCGCCGAAACCCGCAGCTGCGGCCGATATCGGGGGTTGTGGGTCAGGGGCGCTTGGTAGCGCGGTGGAGGGCGACGATGCCGCCGCTGAGGTCGCGCCACTGCGGGGTGGTCCAGCCGGCGGCGCGCAGGACGTCGGCGAGGCCGGCCTGGTCGGGCCAGGAGCTGATCGACTCGGCGAGATAGACGTACGACTCGGCGTTGGAGCCCACGCGGCGCGCGATGCGCGGGAGGGCGGCCATGAGGTACTCGGAGTAGACCTTGCGGAAGGCCGGGTTGGTCGGCGTCGAGAACTCGCAGATCACCACCGTGCCGCCCGGGCGGGTGACGCGCAGGAACTCGCGCAGCGCGCCCTCGGGGTCGACGACGTTGCGCAGCCCGAACGACATCGTCACCGCGTCGAAGGAGTTGTCGGCGAACGGCAGCTGCATCGCGTCGGCGGCGGTGAACGCGAGCGTCGGCTGCTGCTTCTTGCCCTGGCGCAGCATGCCGAGCGAGAAGTCGGCGGGTACGACCCGGGCACCGCGGTCGCGGAACGGCACCGAGCTGGTGCCGGTGCCCGCGGCGATGTCGAGGACCCGGTCGCCGGGCTGCGGGTCGACGGCGTCGAGGACCAACCGCCGCCAGCGCCGGTCCTGACCCAGGGAGAGCACGTCGTTGGTCAGGTCGTAGCGCGCCGCGACGTCGTCGAACATCCGGGCGACGTCGTGCGGACGCTTGTCGAGGCTGGCGCGGTTCATGGGGTCATCCTCGCGCAGGGCCACCGGGCGCCCTGAGCCGCTCCCCTTAGTCTGTTCCCTCGTGACGAGCGAACCGGTGCCCAGCGCAGCGCCCGCCCTGGTGGCGCGCACCGCCCTGCTGCCGCGGCCGGACGACCTGGTCGCGCTGCTGCCCGACGACGTCGCCGCCACCGATCTCGTGACCTGGCTGCGCGACGGTGACGGGCTGGTCGGGTGGGGTCGCGCCACGTCGGTCACCACCTCCGGACCCGACCGTTTCGCGCAGGCCGACCGGTGGTGGCACGAGGTGTGCGCCCAGTCGGTCGTGCGCGACGCCGTGCAGCTGCCGGGCACCGGCCCGGTGGCCTTCGGCTCGTTCTCGTTCGCCGACGAATCCGCTTACGGCGCAACGCTGGTCGTGCCGTCGGTCGTGGTCGGCCGGCGCGGCGGCACCAGCTGGGTCACGACGATCCGCACCGGCGCGACGCTCCCCCAGCAGCCGACCGTCGAGCCGCACCCCGCCCCGGCGGCGCCGGCCAAGCCCACGCTGCGCACCGGCGCCCTGGACCGCGAGCAGTGGAAGTCGGCCGTCGCCAAGGCGGTGAGCCGCATCCAGGGTGGCGACGTCGACAAGGTCGTGCTCGCGCGCGACGTCATCGCCGAGTGCGACGGGCCGGTCGACCTGCGCTGGCTGCTGACCCGCCTCGCCGGCGGCTACGCCAACACCTGGACGTTCGCCGTCGACGGCCTCGTCGGCGCCTCCCCCGAGATGCTCGTGCGCCGCGAGAAGGGCCTGGTCACCTCGCGCGTGCTGGCCGGCACCATCCGGCGCACCCGCGACGACGAGCACGACCTGGCCCTGGCCGCCAAGCTCGCCCGCTCGTCGAAGGACCTCGAGGAGCACGAGTACGCCGTCCGCTCGGTCGCGGACGCCCTTGCGCCGCACTGCCGTTCGATCAACGTGCCCGAGTCGCCGTTCGTGCTGCACCTGCCCAACGTCATGCACCTGGCCACCGACGTCGCGGGGGTGCTGACCGACGAGTCGTCGTCGCTGCGCCTCGCCGAGTCGCTGCACCCCTCCGCCGCCGTCTGCGGCACGCCGACCCCCGCCGCAGCGCGGGTGATCGGCGAGCTCGAGGAGATGGACCGTGGACGCTACGCCGGGCCGGTCGGTTGGATGGACGCCAGCGGCGACGGCGAGTGGGCGATCGCCCTGCGCTGTGGCGCACTCGACCGCGAAAACCCTTCGGCCGTACGCATTTTCGCCGGTTGCGGGATCGTGTCGGGTTCTGACCCGGCCGCCGAGCTCGCCGAGTCCGAGGCCAAGCTGCTGCCGATGCGCCACGCGCTCGGCGACGACTGATGCCGACGCTGCTCGTCCTGCACCACTCGCCGACACCCCTCCTGGACGACCTCCTGCAGTCGGTCCTGATCGGGGCGCGCGACCCCGACATCGAGGGCGTCGACGTGCAGGTCGTGCCGGCGCTCGAGGCCAGGGTCGAGCACTTCCTCGACGCGGACGCGACGCTGCTCGGCACCCCGGCCAACTTCGGCTACATGTCCGGTGCGCTGAAGCACGCCTTCGACAGCACGTACGACGACGTGCGCGGCCGCGTCGACGGGCGCCCGTTCTCGTTCTGGATCCACGGACGTACCGACACCACGGGGGCACGCCGCGCCGTCGAGTCGATCACGACCGGGCTGTCCTGGCGGCTCGCCGCGGAGCCGGTGGAGATCATCGGCAAGCCGGTCGCCGACGCCGACCGCGACCGCCTCACCGAGCTGGGCGGCACCCTCGCCGCGCTCCTGACGGCCTGACCCACGGAAACTCGGTTCTCGCCGGCGTCCGGCCCTGCTTGACTGCCACGCATGGCGATTCGCGTGGGTGTGGCCGACGACCCGGAGAAGTTCCTCGACACCGACCTGGTGGTCTGGTCGGACGGGCGCGGCCCGGACCCGACCGACGTGGTGCTGCGGGGCCTGACCCCCGACCAGCGCTTCGCCGCGACGGACGACGAGGCACCCGCCGCCCCGCTGTACGCCGGTGTCTACGGAGTCTTCCCCCTCACCCTCAGCATCCCCGGGCCCCGGCACACCGTCCGGCAGGTGTCGGTCGGCGGCCTGACGTGGGTGGGCGTGCATCCCGACCAGCGCCGCAAGGGCGTGCTGACCAGCATGATCCGCGACCACTTCGCCCGCGTCGCCGACACCGACTGGACCGGCATCTCGGCGCTGCACGCGAGCGAGCCGGTGATCTACGGCCGGTTCGGCTACGGCCTGGCCTCGCGCGAGTGCAAGGTGACCCTGGGGCGCGGCACGACGCTCGTGGCGCCGGGGCTCGACGAGGAGGCCGGGCGCGTGCGCACCGAGCTGGTCGACGCCGCCGCCGAGGGTGTCGTGGGGCGGGTGCGCGCCGCCACGCTCGCCGGCGCGGCCGTGGGGCACGGCGTCGTCACGCTGCCGGAGGACCTCTACGCCGCGTACGCCCACGAGCACCCGGACACCTTGCGCAACAAGGAGCCGCAGCGCGTCCTGCTCGCCACGCTCGACGGCGAGGACGTCGGGTCCGCCTGGTTCCGCCGCGAGCCGAAGTGGGAGAACGGTCAGCCGCAGGGCACGGTGAAGGTCATGCACGTCGTCGGCACCCCGGCCGCCCGGCTGGCCCTCGCGCGCCGCCTGGTCGAGCTGGACCTGATGGCCAAGGTCGAGATCTCCGGGTGCTCGCGCGACGACCTGCTCCAGCGCTGGGTGGGCCCCACGCGCGGCGTCGTCGACGGGGCGCTGGACAGCCTGTGGCTGCGGCTGGTCGACCTGCCGACGGCGATGGCCGCGCGCGGCTACTCCGGCGCGGCCGACCTGGTGCTCGAGGTCACCGACGACTTCCTGCCCGACCAGGGCGGTCGCTGGCGCCTGGTCGCCGACGAGGCGGGCAGCGGCCGCGTGGAGCGGGTCGACGCCGTCCCCGACGTCACGATCACGACCCAGCAGCTGGCCGGCGCCTACCTCGGCGACGGCAGCCTGCTGCGGCTGCTGCAGGCCGGCACGCTGCAGGAGCACCGCCAGGGCGCGGTGGCCCGGCTCGACGCGGCGCTGGCGATGCCGTTCGCGCCGGACGCCGCGACGGGCTTCTGACCCGACGAGGGCGTACGCACGGGGCTGGCTCTCCCCCATAACACCGCTCGGCCGCGCGGCCGGCTCAGCCTCGCCCCCACCCGGCCCAGCCGAGCGCGGGCCGAGCCGCGCGGCCGGCTCAGCCCGCGGAGGCGACGGCCTGCGCCGCGACCTCGCGCAGCCGCTCGCGCAGCGCACGCTGACCGACGCGGGGCAGCGCCACCTCGACGACCTGAATCCCCTTGCGAGGCTTGCGGATCCGGTCGGCGAGGTGGTCGGGCTCGGTGACCAGCTCGTGCTCGATGTCGTGCGCGACGCACAGGTCGGCGATGCGGGTGCCGGTGGGCGTGCCGAAGACCCGCTCGAACGGCTCCCCCAGGTCGGGACGCCCCGGCTCGAGCGTGCCGAAGATGCCGCCGCCGTCGTCGTTGATCACGACCACCGTCAGGTTCGGCCGCGGCTCGCCGGGCCCGATCAGCAGCGCGTTGGAGTCGTGCAGGAAGGTCAGGTCCCCCACGAGCGCGTACGTCTGCGCGGACGGTGTCGACAGCGCCAGCCCGATCGCGGAGCTCACCACACCATCGATGCCGGCGAGGCCCCGATTCCCTACGGCCAGAACGTTCTTCGCGATCCGAGCCGGGTTGCGGCCGATGTCGAGGTCGCGCGCGGTGTTGGACGACCCGACGTAGATCGCCGACCCGGCCGGCGCGTTGTAGGCGACGGTCGCCGCGATCGCGGGCCCGCTCGGCCACGAGTCCCGGATCACCGGGTCGACCGCTCCGGCAAGGGCCGCACCGGCCTTGCGCCAGCGCGAGGCCCAGGCGCGGTCGACGCAGTTGGACACGGCCTCGTGGCTGCGGGCGATGTCTGACCAGTCGTGCACCCGGCGTACGACATGGCCCGCGTCGGCCCAGGTGGTCAGCGGCGTGACGATCTCGACGCTCACCGCGGGGTTGCCGAGCAGGCGCTGCACGTCGCGCGCGAGCGTGACCCGGCCGCCGACGATCACCCGCTCGGGGAGGTTGTCGGCCAGCCAGTCGCTCGCCCCGAGGATCAGCGGCCCGTGCGGCGTCACCCGGCCGCGGTGGTATCGCCCGAACGGCTCGGCCACCAGCGGCCAGCCGGCGGCGTCGGCGAGCTCGGCCAGCTCGGCGGCGAGGTCGGGCGAGGGCAGGTCGCCCAGGAGCACGAGGGTGCGCGGCACGGGCGCGATGCCCGGCCCGGTCGAGACGCCGGGGTGGCTGTCGGGCGCGCGCAGCTCGAGCCAGGGTGCGCCGCGCTCGCGGCCGTCGAGCGGCTCGGGCCACTCGGCGTCGTCCTCGGTCGGCACGAGCGGGTCGCGCAGCGGCACGTTGAGGTGGACCGGCCCGGCGTCTCCGCTCGGCAGCCCGCGGCTCTCGGCGATGGCGCGGCCGACGACGCTGCGCCAGGTGGTGTTCTGCCCGGGGCGCACCTCGGGGGTGGCGGTCTCGTGGTACCACCGGCACGCCGCCCCGTAGAGCTTCACCTGGTCGGTGGTCTGGTTGGCGCCGGTGCCGCGCAGCTCGGAGGGCCGGTCGGCGGTGATGACGATCATCGGCACCGAGGCCTGCGCGCTCTCGAGCACGGCGGGGTGCAGGTTGGCGGCGGCGGTCCCGCTGGTGGTGACGACCGGGACGGGCACGCGGGTCACCTTGGCCAGGCCGAGGGCGAGGAAGCCCGCGGCTCGCTCGTCGACCCGCACGTGCAGCCGCAGCCGGCCCGCGCGGTCGGCCTCGTAGGCGGCGTACGCCAGGGGTGCCGAGCGCGACCCGGGGCAGAGCACGAGGTCGCGCACCCCGTGCCGCACGAGCTCGTCGACGAGCACGGTCGCCAGCGCCATCGAAGGATTCACCCGGTCAATCCTGCCCCACGCCCGCACGTCGGGCAGACTCGCCGTCATGCCTGACCCCCTGCCCGAGCCGGCGCCCGCGGGCCTGGTCGACATTCACTGCCACGGTGGGGCCGGGGGCGACTTCGCCTCGGCCGACCCCGAGCAGATCCGGGCGGCCGCCGCGTTCCACGCCGCGCACGGCACGGGCCGGATGCTGGCCTCGCTGGTCACCGCGCCCGAGGACGACCTGGTGCGTCAGATCGAGGTGCTGGCCCAGGTCGTCGAGGCGGGGGACACGGTGGTCGGGGGCATCCACCTGGAGGGGCCGTTCCTGTCCGAGCCGCGCTGCGGGGCGCAGAACCCGGCTTTCCTGCAGCCGCCGTCGGTGGCAGCGCTGCACCGCTGGGTCGACGCCGGCCGGGGGCACGTGCGGATGATCACCCTCGCGCCCGAGCTGCCGGGGGCGCTGGACGTGGTCGCGGCCGCGGTGGACCGGGGCGTCGTCGTCGCCGTCGGCCACACCGACGCGACGTACGACCAGTGTTCCCAGGCCTTTTCGCGCGGTGCGACCGTCGCGACCCACCTGTTCAACGGCATGCGCCCGCTGCACCACCGCGACCCCGGGCCGGTGGGCGCGGCGCTCGACCACGGCGTCTGGTGCGAGCTGATCGCCGACGGGGAGCACCTGCACGACGCCACCCTGCGCCTCGTCGCCCGGCTGCGCCCCGACCGCGCCGTGCTGGTGACCGACGCGATGAGCGCGGCGGGCCTCCCCGACGGTGCGTACGCCCTCGGCGGCCAGGCGGTGACCGTCGCCGCCGGCGCGGCGCGGCTGAGCGAGGGCGGCTCGCTGGCCGGGTCGACGCTCACCATGCGCGGGGCGGTCGAGCACGCGCTGGCAGCTGGCGTCGAGCCGGACACGGTGCGACGCATGGCCCGCGAGAACCCTGCAGCCGCAGTGGGTCTCACGCTCCCACCAGGTTGACGCCGGCTCGGGCGAGCAGCGCGAACCCGACGCCCCAGAGGATGATCGAGACGACCTGCCAGCCGATCACCGACCGGGTGCGCGCGCCCGCCGCGACCAGCGCGGCCGAGGAGATCTGGCTCGGGAGGAGCGTCTGCCCCAGCAGGCTCACCCCCGGCACGCCGAACCGGTCGAGCATGCGCATGACGCGCTGCCTCTTCGGCGTCATCGTGGCGGGGTCCTGCACGCCGCGGCGCTGCCGGATCCGGTCCGCGGTGAGCACGAACGCCAGCATCGAGACGACGTTGCCGGCGACGGCGGCCGCTACAGCCACCACCGGGTTGAGCCCGGCCACGACACCGATGGCCGACCCGAAGTAGCTCTCGACGAACGGGATGGCGCCGCCCAGGGCGACCCCCAGCCACTGCAGCAGCGGCGGGAGCCCCTCGGTGAACTCGCGAACGGTGTCGATCATCGGATGCTCCCTGTCTGTGACCTGGTGGGCTAGTACGGTGTGCTAGTCCCTGGTGGGAGCAAACTAGCACGGCGTACTAGTACGGCGTACCAAAGGCGGAAAGATGGCAGGAACGGACCGACGGCAGCAGATCATCAAGGCTGCCGCGCAGCTGGCCGTCGAGGGCGGCATCGACTCGGTCAGCGTGCGTGCGGTGGCCGCCCGCGCGGGCATCGGCGCCAGCACCCTGCGGCACTACTTCCCCACCCAGGCCGCGCTCTACGACGCCGTCCTCGAGCCGGCCCTGGACCTGCTGGTGTCCGACAAGCGCATCGGCGACCGGCGCGTGCGACCGCAGCGACGGCTCACCGAGTGCCTGATGCAGTTCCTGCCGGGCGGGCAGGAGGGCCACCTCGCCGGCATGTCGAACGAGCAGGCGCTGGACCAGTGGTTCGGGCTCTACGTCACCGCGCTCGGACCGCAGCGCACCGAGGGCGGGCGCGCCGCGCTCACCTGGCTCACCACCCGCCTCAGCGGGAGCGTGCGCGGGTGGCTGACCACTCTCGACGAGGAGGGGGTGCTCGCGGTGCCCGTCGAGGACGCCCTGCGCCTGCTGCTGGCGGTCGTGGACGGCATCTGCCTGCAGGTCATGACCCCCGACGGCCCGCTGCGCGTCGATAGTGTCGAGCCGACCCTGTCCCTGGCCGTGGAGCGAGTGATCGCCGGATGACCGAGACCGCGCGACCGCAGATCCGACCCGAGCAGCCGGCCGACCTCGACGCCGTGCTCGACGTCATCCGTGCCGCCTTCGCCGGCGAGGGCGAGCAGGTGGCGGCGATCTGGCGCGAGATCGCGGCCGGCGCCGTCCCGCACGCCGGCCTGGTGGCCGTCGTCGACGACCGGGTGGTGGGCCACGTCGGGCTGAGCCACGGCTGGCTCGACGCGCGCCGCGCGCTGGTCGACATCACCGTGCTCAGCCCACTGTCGGTGCTGCCCGACCTGCAGTCCACAGGCATCGGCACGGCCCTGCTGGGCGCCGCGGTCGAACGCGCCCGAACGATGAGTCCCCTTCTCGTGCTTGAGGGTTCGCCGGCGTACTACGGCCCCCGCGGCTTCGCACCGGGCAGCGCGCACGGGGTGAGACCCGCGAGCGACCGTACGCCCGCCCCGGCCTGCCAGGTCGTGCTCGGCGAGGGCTACGAGGAGTGGATGACCGGCCGCGTCGTCTATCGCGAGGTGTGGTGGCGCCACGACGCCGCCGGCCTGCGCGACCCCGAGCTGGCGCAGATCGAGCAGGCGCTGGGCGTCACGCCGCCCATGGTGGTCGAGTAGGCCGGAGCGCAGCGGAGGCCGTATCGAGACCCCCTGCGCCGGGTCTCGATACGCGCTCGTTCCTCGCGCTACTCGACCCGCTTTGCGTCAGTCGGTCAGCGGGGACGGGCGGATGCCCCAGGGGGCCGACCAGGTCTGGTCAGGTTCCAGCACGACCAGGTGGTCGCCGGTGGCAAGGGCGTTGGCGGGGCAGGTCATCGGCTCGACGGCCACGCCGGTGGTGCGCTGCTTGTCCTCCGGCAGCGTGTCGCCGGTGAAGACCTGCACGAACGGGTAGGCCTCGGCGTCGGCCCACACGGTCGCGCGACGCTCGCCCCTCGCAAGCACGACCTCCCACCGGCCGTGGTCGCCCGGCGTCAGGTCGGTGAACGCGTGGTCGAGCACGGTGGCGCCGAGCTCGCGCGGCGAGCGCAGGTCGAGGTCGCCCGCCACCGGCGAGCTGCCGGTCGGGATCAGCCGGTCGTCCACGTCGAGCACCGTGCTCGCCGGGACGGTGAGCGTCACCTCGTCGACCCTCGCCTCCCCCACCGTGAGATAGGGGTGGGCGCCGAAGCCGAACGGCGCGCGGCCGTCTCCGACGTTGGTCGCCTCGGGCGTGACCGTGAGGCCGTCGTCGCCGAGCTCGTAGCGCACCCGCAGCTGCAGCGGATAGTCCCAACCCTGTTGCGGCATAAGGGAGTACGCCACCACGAGCACCGACGCCTCGTGCACCTCGAGGTCCCACAGCGCCCAGCGGACGAGCCCGTGCGAGGCGTTCGCCCGGGCCGGCTCGGTGAGGGCGAGCTGCTGGTCGCGCCCGGCGAAGGCGTACTTCCCGTCGCGGACGCGGTTGGGCCACGGCACGAGCAGCTGGCCGCGCCCGGCGTCGGCCTTGGCCGACACGGGATAACCGGAGACGACGGGGCGGTCGCCGACGGCGTACTCGCGGATGCCACCGCCCACCTGGACGACGGTGAGCCGCTGGTCGCCGTGGTGGATGCTCCACTGCTCCCCGCTGGGGGCGACGGCGCTCACCGGCCCGCCAGGATGTCGCCGGCGCGCTCGCGCATCTCGACCTTGCGCACCTTGCCGGTGACGGTCATCGGGAACTCGTCGGTGACGTGAACGTACTTCGGGATCTTGTAGTGCGCGAGCTTGCCGGTCGCGAACTCCTTGACGGCGGCGGCGTCGAGCGGCTGCTCGCCCGGGCGCATGATGATCCAGGCCATGAGCTCCTCGCCGTACTTCTCGTCGGGGACCCCGATGACCTGCACGTCCGCGATGGCCGGGTGGGTGTAGAGGAACTCCTCGATCTCGCGGGGGTAGACGTTCTCGCCGCCGCGGATGACCAGGTCCTTGATGCGGCCGACGATCGCGAGGTAGCCGTCCTCGTCCATCTCGGCGAGGTCGCCGGTGTGCATCCAGCGCGCCCGGTCGATGGCCTCGGCCGTCTTGTCGTCCTGCTCCCAGTAGCCCAGCATCACCGAGTAGCCGCGGGTGCACAGCTCGCCCGTCTCGCCGCGCCCGACGGGCAGGCCGGTGGCCGGGTCGACGACCTCGACCTCGAGGTGCGGCATGACCCGCCCGACCGTCTCGGTGCGCCGGCGCAGGTCGTCGTCGACGCGCGTCATGGTCGACACCGGGGAGGTCTCGGTCATGCCGTAGCAGATCGCCACCTCGCCCATGTTCATCTCGGCGACCACCCGTTTCATCACCTCGACCGGGCAGGGCGAGCCGGCCATGATCCCGGTGCGCAGCGTGGACAGGTCGTAGCTCGAGAAGTCGTCGAGGCCGAGCTCGGCGATGAACATCGTGGGGACGCCGTAGAGCGACGTGCAGCGTTCTGCCGCAACGGTTTCCAGCGTTGCCGCGGGGTCGAAGGCGGGCGCCGGGATCACCATGCAGGAGCCGTGGCTGGTGCACGCGAGGTTGCCCATGACCATGCCGAAGCAGTGATAGAAGGGCACCGGGATGCACACCCGGTCGGCCTCGGTGTAGCCGATGAGCTCGCCCACGAAGAAGCCGTTGTTGAGGATGTTGTGGTGCGACAGCGTCGCGCCCTTGGGGAAGCCCGTGGTGCCCGAGGTGTACTGGATGTTGATCGGGTCGTCCGGTGCCAGCTCGGCCGTGCGGGCGTCGAGGTCGGCGTCGCTGACGTCACGCCCACCGTCGACCATCGCCTGCCAGGAGTCGTCGCCGGTGCGCGGCGCCTCCCCCACCGACACGTAGTAGACCTCGCGCAGCTCGGGCGTCTCGCCGCGCACCTCCTCCACCATCGCGGCGTACTCGCTCGACCGGTGCCGCACCGCGCTGACGAGAGTGCGCATGCCCGACTGGCGGACGACGTACTGCAGCTCGTGGGCGCGGTAGGCCGGGTTGACGTTGACGAGCACGGCGCCGACGCGGGCGGTGGCGTACTGCAGGAGCGTCCACTCGGGGCAGTTCGGCGCCCAGATGCCGACGCGGTCGCCCTTGGCGATCCCGAGCGCGAGCAACCCCTTCGCGACGGCGTCGACGTCGGCCGCGAGCTCGGCATAGCTCCATCGCCGGCCGCTGGTGCGGTCGACCATCGCGTCGCGGTCGCCGTGCTGGGCCACGGTGCGCGCCAGGTTGCCCGGGATCGTGTCGCCCAGCAGCGGCACGTCGGAGATGCCGGACGTGTACGACGGGGTCGGGACAGGTGCATCAGGCATGGCGTCCTCCACGGCGAGGGGTCGGTGAGCCCACCCTAGGAGCGCTGCGGGGGCTGCGCACCGGATGACGGCACACCAGGTGGGGGCGGGCCGGGTGGCGGCGGGCCGGGTGGCAGGGGGCCGGGTGGCGGCCGGGGCGACGGGGGCACGTCCGGCTCGCCGGACCGGCCGACGACGAGGCTGGCGACGAACACGCCCACCGAGAGCACCAGGGAGGTGACGCCCTGCGCCAAGTAATCGATGCTCATGATCGCCAGCACGAAGGTGAAGGCCAGGACGCCGATGCCGCCCAAGGCGGCGACCCCCGCAGCCGTACTCCACGACCAGCGACGCCGGACGCCCGCGAGCACAACCAGGACGAGGCTGTAGGCCAGCAGGGTGATGGGCAGGAACACGAGGCTGCTGACCCAGGACGGACCGGACAACCTGGTGGGGCGGCAGTCGATCACCGCCACGCGGCTCCAGGTGCCGTCCGGTGCGCGACGCAGCAGGCCCTCGCTGTTCGCGCTGACCAGAACGACCGGACCGGCACCCGTCCGGGCGATCGCGACGCGGTCGAGCTCGAAGCGGTTCGCGTCACCGTTGCACCTGCCGTTGTTGCGCAGGGCGAGGCGACGCTCCTGCTCCGAGGTGAACGCGAAGGTCGTACGCCACGGGTCGCTCTCGCGCGCCCGGTGCTCCACGAGTCGCCCGCCGTCCACGCGGAAGCAGCCGACGTCCGGCGCGCAGGCCTGCCGGGTCGCGGGGGCCCCGCCGGGCGCGGCCGTCGGCTCGCGCTCGGTCCAGGTCGCACCGGCATCGCCGCTGACCGCCCACTGACCCGACTCCCACGGCTGACGGGTCGAGGACGGCGCGGCGGAGAGCAGCCCGGCCGTCCCGGACGACGTCGCACCCGGTGGTGCGGGCGCCGTCGTCGGCGCCGCGCTGGTCTGCTCGCCGACGATCACGCCGTTCTGCTGGACCCACACCTGGTTGCCGTTGACGCGCAGGTCGGTCAGCAGCGGCGCCTGGGCACAGCTCGTCGCAGTGACGGCCAGCACCGCCAACACCACGGCGGGAATCGCGAGCAGGCTGCGCGGGCGCTCGGGGAGTGCCGCACCGCCCGCCGCCAGGGTGCGCCGCAGCACCGCCGTGGACGGGACCAGGGCGAGCAGCGCGACGAGGTCGGTGGGGTCGCGCAGCGTCGCGCCACCGAGCACCGGCGCCGCCAGCTCGGCCACGCCGGGGACCGTCTTGAGCGCTGCGAACGCCAGCGCCACCACGACCGACGACGCGGCGGGCCGGCGCGTCACGACGCCGAGCGACCAGGCCAGCAGCACCACGCCCGCGACGTCGCTGAGCTTGCCGACGACCGGGCCACCGACGTACGTCTTGAGCAGCTGGTCGTTGACGGCGAGCAGAGCGACCGCTCCGGTGAAGACCGGGTGGACCATCAGCTGCGAGCGTGCCCCCACGGGGGCAGCGTGGCGCGGGGCTGACCGGGGGCGCCGGGTTGTCGACGAACCGTTGCCGGATCGTGCCCATCGGCCCGGCGGTGCTCGGGTCGTCCGCACGCGCGGTCTTAGGCTGTTGCGGTGCCCAGCCCTGCTCGCAGCTTCGCCGACGACGTTCGCGCGCGCGACGACGCCGAGCTCGCCCGCCTCGTCCGGCTGCGGCCCGACCTCGCGCGTCCCGCCCCCGCCAACCTCAGCGCCCTCGCGGCCCGCGCCGCGACCGTGCCGAGCACCCGGCGCGCCCTCGAACAGCTGGATGCCGGGCTGCTGCACGTGCTCGAGTCCGTGCTCGTGGCAGGCGCGTCCGGCCCCGCCGCGGCCGCGCTGCTCGGCACCGACGAGGCCACGCTCGCGGCTCCCCTCGACGAGCTCTGGGGTCGCGGCCTGGTGTGGCGCTCGCCGGAGGGGATGCGCCCCGCCCGCGCGGTCGGCGAGACCCTCACCCACCCGGCCGGGCTCGGGCCGGTGGCGGCCGAGCTCGGCGTGCGCCCACCCGCCGACGTCGGCGCGGCGGTCAGCGGGTTGAGCGACGCCGCCCGGCGGGTGCTCGACCGGCTGCGCTGGGGCGTGCCGCGGGCGTCGTTCGAGGGGGCCGCGCTGACGGCCGCCCGGGACGAGCTGGTCACCGCCGGCCTCATGGCTCGTCTCGACGGCGCCGACGCGGTCGTGCCGCGCGAGGTCGGCATCGCGCTGCGCGGCGGCGTGCTGCACGAGAACCCTTTGCTGCCACCGGATTCCGCAGACCTGACCACGCTCACCACGGCCGACATCGACGCCTCCGCGGGCGCCGAGGCGCTCGAGCTGCTCGACCAGGTCGAGGAGGTCGCGCGCGCCTGGGAGGGCGACCCGCCGCGGGTGCTGCGGTCGGGCGGGCTGTCGGTCAAGGACCACAAGGCCGTCGCGACCCGGCTCGACTCGGGACTCGACCGAGCAGCATTCGTCGTCGAGATCGCTGCAGCTGCAGGGCTTCTCGCGTCCGACGGCGAGCTGGACCCGTCATGGCTGCCCACCCCGGCGTACGACGACTGGCGCGCCCGCGAGCCCGGTCGCCGGTGGGCGGACCTCGCCGTCGCGTGGTGGAGCACGGTGCGGGCGCCGTCGCTCGTGGGTGAACGGCTCGAGGGCCGGTCGGTCGTGAACGTGCTCAGCGAGCAGGCGGCCTGGCCGTTGCTGCGCACCCGGCGGCACGACGTCGTGGCGGTGCTCGCGGGGCTGCCTGCCGGTGCGGCGCCGCGGCTGGCAGACGTCGAGGAACGCTTGCGGTGGATGCGGCCGTTGCGGCTGCCCTCCGGTGCGCCCACGCAGGTCGCCACCGTGCTGCAGGAGGCCGCCTGGCTGGGGGTGACCGGTCGCGGCGCGCTGAGCGCGGTCGGCCGCGGGCTGCACGACGGCCTGGACCCGGCCGACCTGGGCCGGGTCGCGGCCGCGCACCTGCCCGAACCCGTCGACCACGTGCTCGTGCAGGCCGACCTCACCGCCATCGCACCAGGCCCGCTCACCGACGACCTGGGACGTCTCATGCGACTCGCCGCAGACGTCGAGTCTCGTGGCGGCGCAACGGTTTTCCGCTTCACTCCCGGGAGCGTCCGGCGTGCGCTGGACAGCGGCCTCGCCGGCGCCGACCTGCTCGACCAGCTCGGGGCGGCGTCGCGCACGCCGCTCCCCCAGCCGCTGTCGTACCTCGTCGCCGACGTCGCCCGGCGGCACGGTCAGGCGCGCGTCGGGTCGGTCGGGTGCTACGTGCGCAGCGAGGACGAGACGGCGCTCAGCGCCATGCTCGCCGACCGCGAGCTCGCACCGCTGCAGCTGCGCCGCATCGCGCCGACGGTGCTGGTCTCCCCGGCGCCGGCCGCGACCGCGATGGAGCTGCTGCGCGCGCACTCGCCCGTCGCGGAGACCTCCGACGGCGGGCTCGTGCTCGCCGGCCGCACCGCGCGGCGGGCAACCGGTCGCGGGTCCAGCGCCGCCCGCCCGGTCACGGTCGATCCGGTCGACGAGACGGTCGCTGCCGACCTCGTCGCCCGGCTGCGCCAGCACGAGACCGAGGCGGCCGAGCGCCGCGAGACCCAGCAGGGGCCGCAGATCCCGCACACCGACGCCACCGTCGCCGTCACGATGCTGGCCGATGCCGCCGCCGACCACGCCGCCGTGTGGCTGGGATACGTCGACGAGACCGGGGACGTACGTCGGGCGCTGTTCCGCCCCGAGCGCGTCAACGGCGGGCGGGTCGTCGGCAGCATCGAGGGCTCGGCCAGCCGCCGCACCCTTCCGATCCACCGGATCACCGGCGTCGCGCCGGTCGAGTAGCGGGGCGACCCACCGGTAACCCCGGACCCCGAATCCCGTTGCCGCTGAACCGCCTCCGGGCGCGCACGCCGGGCTAGTTTCCAAAGATCGGGCGCGGTTCGCTCCGCACGCGCGAACCGCGTCCGACCGCCCGCACTGCCTGCGCACCACGAGGAGATCCGCATGCTCAGCCGACGACTGCTCGCCTCCGGCACGGCCCTGGCCGCGGCCGGCGCCATGTCCGCGGGGGCATACCCCCTGCCCGCCACGGCGAGCCCGAGCACCCCCACCGAGAGCCGGACCGCTCCGGGCGTCACGCACGAGGAGAACGAGCGGGTCCCCGAGGGCGCGGCCTGGACCGAGGAGTACTTCCCGTCCAAGGGCGCCGAGCTGCACGCCGACGTGCTGCGGCCGGCCAACCTGCCCGCCGACGCGAAGACCCCGGTCATCCTGTCCGTCGGTCCCTACTTCAGCCACGCGGGGCAGACGGGTGACGACGGGTTCACGCGCACCGGACCGTCCGAGCGGTTCAACGACCTGATCGACGGCGCCGAGCTGATGAAGCGCGGCTACACCGTGGTGCTCGTCGACCTGCGCGGGTTCGGCGGCAGCACCGGCTGCCTCGACTGGGTCGGGCCCGGCGAGCAGGCCGACGTGGCGGCCGCGATCGCGTGGACCCGCAACCAGCCGTGGTCCACCGGCAAGGTCGGGATGTACGGCAAGTCCTACGACGCCTCGACCGGCCTCGTCGGCGCGAACCTCGGCGACCAGGGCCCCGACGCGGTGGTCGCGCAGGAGCCGGTGTGGGACATGTACAACTACCTGTTCAACAACGGGGTCCGCCGCTACAACCACCTGGGCACGCCGCGGGCGTACAACTCGATCGCCACCATCGCGCCGATGGCCGACGACTCCTCGCGCTACAAGGCGAACGCGACCTACGAGACGCGCAACCCGCAGTGCCTGAGCGACAACCTCACCGATACCCAGGACCCGGACCCGCAGTCGGCGTACTGGCGCGCACGAGACCTCGCGACGCAGGCCAAGGGGTCACGGGTGCCGCTGTTCGTCACGCAGGGGACCGTCGAGGACAACACCAAGCCGGAGGACTTCCAGCAGTACCTCGACAACCACGCCGGCCCGCAGCGCGGCTGGATCGGACCGTGGGAGCACGTGCGCGGCAACGACGTCAACGACGCCGGCGTGCTCAAGATGGGCCGCCCCGGCTGGTTCACCGAGGTGATGGCGTTCTACGACCGCTATCTGAAGGGCGACCGGTCCACCAACCCGTTCCCGGCGTACGCCGTCCAGGACAATCGCGGGACGTGGCGCGCTGAGGAGTCGTGGCCGAACGTGACTGGGCGGCAACAGGTTTCGCTGGCCAAGGGCAGCTACACCGACACCGGGGACGCGGGCAGCTTCAACCCGGGTGCGAGCTCGGGGTCGGGGAAGGGGTCGGGCAAGGGGCCAGGCTCGCGGCCGGACGACGGGTCGCGCGGGCGGGCGCCGCAGGGCCGGTTCGACATGGAGAACCTGCGGGCGCCCAAGCCGAGCAGGGCGGCGGCGCGCAAGCTGTCGCAGGCGGTGCCGGGCTCGTCGCTGACCACGTACTCCGCGCCGGTCGCTCGCGCGGTCCGGCTCACCGGCACGCCGCAGATCACGGTCAACACCAAGGGCAGCGGAAACGTGGTCGGTGAGCTGTGGGACGTCGCACCCGACGGCACCGCCGTGCAGGTCAACGACATGATCTCCGTGCTCGCCCGCAACGGACGCACCACGCTCACGCTGCGCTCGATGGACTGGACGCTCGAGCCCGGCCACCGGCTCGCGGTCCGCGTCGGCACGAACTTCGACGACGGCTACTGGCTGCCGAGCTCGAGCGGGCAGAAGGTGACCGTGCAGGCGGCGAAGCTGAGCCTCGACCTGCAGAACCCGGCGTACGACCGGCGCACCTACGGCGCCCGCGCCCCCTGGCTGGACGTCTACACGCGCTACTACACCGCGGAGGGCACGGTCGCGCCCGGGCAGGGCAGCTTCACCATCCGGGTGCCGCAGGCGCGCTGAGCACTGCGGCGGTCGGCGCTCCAGGCCAGGGCGGGCGGTTCGGGGTGGCCTTACGCCGCCCGCCCTGACCTGTGCCACGGCCCCTTTACTCTGGGGCACGTGGTGCGCCACCGGCCGGCACCGCGGTCCTCCGCGCAAGCGTGCGCACGCTCCGGCGGAGGACCGCTGCCCCGAGCGCCCCACCGCACCCCTCGACGGTGGACCGCGACGTCGTACGCACGCACCGCGCACGCTCCGGCGGACAACCGCCTCCCCGAGCGCCCCACCGCACGCTCCGGCGGACAACCGCAACGTCGTACGCACGCCCCGCGCACGCCCCGGCGGACATCCGCCGCCCCGAGCAGCTCGGCTCAGACCTGCAGCAGGTCGGCCGTCGAGGACGCCAGGCGGATCGGGCACCGCACGATCCTGGTGACGGCTCCCTCGTGGCCCGGCGGGGCGATCACGGCGCCGAACGCGACGACGAGCGCCTCGTCGAGCACGTCCAGTGGCGCCGACGCCTCCATCGTGAAGCCGAGGTCCTTGGTGCTCGGCCGTCGCCCGCTCCACACCAGCTGCCACGACTTGTGCAGCCGCGCGATCCGCACCCCGTCACGCTCCAGCACCGAGACGCGGTCGGTGGTGGGCCGATAGGAGTACGCCCTGCCGGCGAGGGTGACGTCGCGCGTGGCGGACCTGCGACGCAACGGGATCTCCGCGCGCGGCCGACAGGTCACCTGCTCACCTGCCGGGGTCTGGAGCGTGCAGGCCGCGTCGAGGGGGATGCGACCGCGCCTCGCGGCCTCCCAACCCTCGGCCGACGCCGCGCACGTCACCCGCAGCTGCCAGCGCCCGGCGGGGTCGACCACGTCCAGGTCGTCCCCGACAGCGCGCACCCGCCAGCCGTTCACGACAGCGTGACCTGCTGCACCTCACCGGCCGGGTCGAAGCCGAACACCTGGCCGTAGAACGACAGCTCCAGCTCCTGCGCGCGGATCTGGTTGGCGGGCACCCGGAAGCCGTGGCCCTCCCCCGCGAAAAGGACCAGCGCGTGCGCAATCCCCTTGCGCTGCAACGCATCCGCCATCATCTGCGCCTGACTCGGCGGGACGACCTTGTCCTCGTCACCCTGCAGCAGGAGCAGCGGCGCGGAGAGTCCGTCGAGGTGGTTGATCGGCGAGCGCTCGTCGTACGTCGACCGGTCGTCCGGCCACGGACCGATGAGTCCCCACGTGTAGCGGCTCTCCAGCTTGTGCGTGTGCTCGGCCAGCGCGCCGACGTCGGCGATGCCGAAAAGGCTTGTGCCGGCTGAGAACACGTCGGTCGTGGTCAGCGCCGCCAACGTCAGGTAGCCACCCGCGCTCCCGCCGCGGATCGCCATCCGCTCGGCGTCCACGACACCGCTGTCGGCCAGGTGCTGCGCGCCGAGAGCGGCGTCCTGCACGTCGGCGACGCCCCACTGCCCGCGCAGCCGCTCGCGGTACGCCCGGCCGAAGCCGGTGGACCCGGCGTAGTTCACGTCCAGCACCGCGAAGCCGCGGGAGGTCCAGTACGTCCGCGCCCGGGTCGCGACCGCAGCCGTCGCGGCGGTCGGCCCACCGTGGGTCGTGACCAGCAGCGGCGGCCGCTGCCCCTCGGGAACGACGACGTTGGGATTCCTTGGCAGATAGAGGAATCCGTGCGCGGTCTGCCCGTCGAAACCGCTCCAGGTGATCGCCTCGGGCGGCGCGGCGAACCGCTCGAGCAGCTCGTCGGTCTCACCCGCGAGCGGCGTCAGGGTCGCCTCGTCCGGGTCGATGCGCACCACGGTCGGCATCGCGTCCGCCGCGCCGACCACGGCCACCGCCTTGCTGCCGGGGGCGGCGCCGACCTGGTCGATGTACGTGATCGGCAGCTCGACGTCGGTCACGTCACCGCTGCTCGGGTCGAGCAGGACGGCACCGCGGAAACCCTCGACGATGCGGCCTGCCAGCACGCGACCGTCGTCGAGCAGGGCGAAGCTGCGCATGTGCGGCACCCAGCGCGGCATGCCGTAGTCGTGCTGGTCGTCGTGCACCGGCCGCAGCCCCGCCGACTCCTCGCGCAGGTCGAGCAGGTGGAACGTGCTCCAGCCGCTGCGGTCGCTCAGGACCAGCAGCCGGTTCTCGTCGAGCCAGGTCGGTTCCTCCAGCGACTCATCGGTCGACCCCGCCACCACGCGCGCCTCGCGCAGGTCGCCCGCGTCGTCGAGCTCGGCGACCCACAAGAAGGTGCCGTCCCAGGCCATCTGGGGGTGGTTCCAGGTCAGCCAGGCGAGCCGGCGCCCGTCCGGCGACAACGCGGGATCCAGCACGAAGTCGGGCGGGGCGGGGGTGTCGTCCGGCTCGGCCTGGTCTCGATACGCGCTCGTCCCTCGCGCTACTCGACCGGCTTGACCAGGCTCGGCGTGGTCTCGATACGCGCTCGTCCCTCGCGCTACTCGACCATCTTGACCAGGCTCGGCCTGGTCTCGATACGCGCTCGTCCCTCGCGCTACTCGACCGGCTTGGTCGGCGACCTGGCGCTCCCGGCCGGGCTGCAGCACCTCGCCCACGCCCGAGCCGTCGCCGGACAGGTCCAGCCGCACCAAGGAGGTGACCGGCTCGAGGCTCGGGTCGCGCTGGTCCTCGCGGATGGCGTACGCGACGCCGCGCCGCGGGTCGATGCAGAAACCGGAGTAGCGCACGAGCCCGTCGGTCTCGGCGGTCACCGGCCGCGGCTCGCCGCCGTCGCGCGACACCCAGACGCGCTGCCCGTCGCGCACGACGTAGACCACGATCCCGTCGCGGACCGCATAGTCGCCGCCGCCGTACTCGTGCAGCGTGGTGCGCACGTCCTGCCCCGGCAGCGACACGTCCGTCGTGCTGCCGTCGGGTGCCCGACGCACCAGCGCGCTGCGCCCCTCGTCCTGCGGGCGGGTCTCCCGCCAGTAGACGTGCTCCCCGTCGGCCCAGGGCTGGCCGCGCCCCACCGTGCTGCCGTGCACGTAGTCGGCCGTGATGGGCGAGGGCCAGCTGCCGTACGAGTTCGGTTGCGTCATCAGAAGATTCGCACCCGGTCGTCCTCGGCCAGGAACATCCCGTCGCCCTCGGCCACACCGAACGTGTCGTGGAACTCCTGCAGGTTGCGGGCCACGTTGGCGCGCTGGTCGGTCGGCGCGTGCGGATCGATCGTCAGCAGCCGCTTGGCCTCGGCCTCGCGCGCCTTGCCGCACCACACCTGCGCCCACCCGAGGAAGAACCGCTCGTCGCCGGTGAAGCCGTCGAGCTCGGGCGAGGCCTCGGTCTCCTGCGCGATCTGGAACGCCTTGTAGCCGATGGTCAGCCCGCCCAGGTCGCCGATGTTCTCGCCGACGGTGAGGCCGCCGTTGATCTTCTGCCCCGGCGCGTCGCGCGGCTCGAGCCGGTCGAACTGCTCGACGAGCTTCTTGGCCAGGCCGTCGAAGCGCTCGCGGTCGTCCTCGGTCCACCAGTCGGTGAGGTTGCCGTCGCCGTCGAAACGGCTTCCCTGGTCGTCGAACCCGTGACCGATCTCGTGCCCGATGACCGCGCCGATGCCGCCGTAGTTGACCGCGTCCTCGGCGTCGACGTCGAAGAACGGCGGCTGCAGGATCGCGGCCGGGAAGACGATCTCGTTCATCACCGGCATGTAGTACGCGTTGACCGTCTGCGGGGTCATGAACCATTCGTTCTTGTCGACCGGGTCGCCGACGCGGGTGAGCATCCGGTCGACCTCCCACGCGGTCGCTCGGTCGACGTTGCCGACCAGGTCGGCGGCGTCGATCTCGATGGAGGAGTAGTCCTTCCACTCCTGCGGGTAGCCGATCTTCGGCGTGAACTTGGCCAGCTTCTCCAGCGCCTTGTCGCGCGTCGCCTGGCTCATCCACGGCAGCGACTCGAAGTCGCGGCGGTAGGCCTCGACGAGGTTGGCGACGAGGTTCTCCATGCGCTCCTTGGCGTGCGGCGGGAAGTGCTTCTCGACGTACAGCTGACCGGCCGCCTCGCCGATCAGCTCCTCGACGAGCCCCACGCCGCGCTTCCACCGCTCCTTCAGCTGCGGGATGCCCGAGAGCTGCTTGCCGACGAACTCGAACTGCTCGTCGACGAACGCCCCGCTGAGGTATGCCGCGCGCGAGGAGATGATCCGCCAGCGCAGCCAGGCGCGCCACGCCTCGATGGGCTCCTGCGCGAGCGCCTCGGCGAATCCCGTGAGGTACGAAGGCTGTTCGACGACGACCGGGTCGAGCACCGACTCCTCGGCGCCGACCCCCTCGAGCCACGCCGACCAGTCGACGCCCGGGGTCAGCTCGTCCAGCTCGGTGCGCGTGGTCTTGTTGTACGTCTTCACCGCGTCGCGGTTGGCGACCCGGTCCCAGTGCGCCTTGGCCAGCCGCGTCTCCAGGTCCATGACGACCTGCGCCTGCTCGGGGTCGAGCCCGGCGAGCTCGAACATCCGCCCGATGTGGGCGACGTACTTCTCGCGGGTCTCGGCGTGCTGGTCCTCGCGGTAGTAGGACTCGTCGGGCAGGCCGATGCCGTGCTGCGCGAGGTAGAGCACGTTCGTGGTCGACTCGCGCGCGTCGGCGATGGAGTAGAACCCGACGAAACCGTCGATCCCCTTGCGCGCCAACGCTCCTGACGCGCGCACCAGGTCGGTCGCGGTCTGCAGCCCGTCGGCCAGCGCGAGGTCCTCGCGGATCGGCTCGGCGCCCAGCTGCTCGATCTGCTCCTCGTCCATGAACGAGGTGAACAGGTCACCCACCTGCCGGCGCGGGGTGCCCGGCTCGGCCGACGCGCCGGCCGCCTCGGTGATCAGCTCGCGCATGGCCGCCTCGGACTCCTCGCGCAGCCGGTCGAACGAGCCGTAGCGGGCCCGGTCCTCGGGGATCTCGTGCTCGCGCACCCACGCCCCGTTGACGAAGCCGAACAGGTCGTCCTGCGGGCGCACGTCGCGGTCGAAGTTGTCCAGGGTCAGGCCGGAAGACGTCATGCCGCCCAACATACGGGCGGGGCCTGCTCGCCGCGCCGGGGATGCGTCAGCGCGTGGATACAGTCGCGGACGTGGACTCCGGGAGCACCCTGACGCGCCTCGTCGCCGAGCTGCTCACCGCGGCGTTCACCCTGATCGGCGTCGTGGTGCTGCCGTGGGCCAGCATCCGGCTCGCGCGGCGCCGTCGCGGCGGGGTGGCGCTGCCCGCGTTCGTCCAGCACCCCGGACGCGTCGGCCACGGCGGCGCCCGCAGCGAGCAGATGGCCCGCCTGGTCCTCGACGGCCCCACCGGCCGCGTCGTCGGGTCCCGGCTGCACGCGGTCCTGCCGCTGGAGTCGCTGCGCCAGGCCCCCGTCGCGAGGTCGTACGTCCGCGAGGGCGTGGGCGAGGTCGATGCCGTGGTCCTGCGCGACGAGTCCGGACAGCGCTGGACCGTCGGCGTGCTGCGCGCGTGGCGGCAGGCGCTCGCCGTGGAGGGCCGGCGGCCGCTGGCCTGGCCGCGGCGCTGGTGGCTCGCGGGGCCGCGCTGGATCGGGGTCGTGCTGGCGCTGATCGTGCCGATCCCGGTCGTGACGCACCTGCTCTACTGGCTCGGCTCAGACCGCACCGTCTCGATCGTGCGCACCTGGGAGCACCCGGCGAAAGGCGAGCGCTGCGAGGTGCGTTGGGCCGACGGCGCCACCAGCGAGCTCGGCTGCCGCGACTGGTTCGCGAGCGCCGGCGAGCAGGTCACGATCCACACGATGCCGTGGCCGCTGAGCCGCTGGACGATCTCCGACGAGACCCTCGTCGCCGTCACCGTGCTCACCCTGCTGCCGATGCTGCTGCTCGCGACGGTGCAGCTCGTGACCGGTGCGGTGCGCATCGCCCGGCGCCCGACCCGACTGCTCCCGGAGGAGCCCGACCCCGGGGCGGGCGCGACGGCGTACGTCCCGGCGGGGGCCTCGTTCGTCCAGCTGTGGCAGGCGGTGGCCGCCCGGGAGAGCTGGTACGCCGAGGAGCAGGTGGTCCTGCCCGAGCGCCGGCAGCGGTGGCGGGCCGCGCTGCACCGTCCGGTGCTGTGGTGGTTCGCCGCGATCGTGCTCGGCATGGGGCTGCTGGGGCTGCCCCGCGGATGGGTGTTCGTCGTGCCGGGGCTGCTGGTCGTCGGCTACGGGCTGCTCGGCGCGGCGCGCACGCTGGCCCGGCTGAGCGCCGCCGCGCGCGAGCCCGGCCGCCCCTGGCCGTTCCTCGCGCTGCGCACCGACCTCAACACCTGGCAGGCGCTGCTCGTGCAGGACGGGCGGCCCGCGTGGCTGCTCGACCTCGGCCGCGCCCACCCGCACGCCGCCGGCACCGCGCTCGTGCACGGCCCGGTGCGCGAGGGGTCGTGGGTGCTGCTGGACGCCGACGGCGCCCGCTTCGTCCCGCAACAGCCGGCGGCGCCGGTGGGTCCGGAGCAGGAGCAGGAGCTCCGGGCGGCGCTGCGCGCACGGCTCGGACGGCGTACGTCGGTCTGACCTGCCGCGCGCCTCAGGCGCCGCCGAGCGCCCGGACTACCGCGGACGGCGAGGGCCGCCCCAGCTGCTCGGCCATCCACAGGCTCGTGCCGACCAGCGCGTCCAGGTCGACACCGGTCTCGATGCCGAGACCGCGGCAGGCCCACACGAGGTCCTCTGTGGCGAGGTTGCCGGTGGCGCTCCTGGCGTACGGGCAGCCGCCCAGGCCGCCGGTCGAGGCGTCGACGACGGTGACCCCGTGGCGCAGCGCGGTCAGCGTGTTGGACAGCGCCTGACCGTAGGTGTCGTGGAAGTGCACCGCGGTCTTCGACGCCGGGATGCCTTGCGCGTCAAGGGATTCCAGCAGCTTGGCCACGTGACCGACCGTCCCGACGCCGATGGTGTCGCCGATGCTGAGCTGGTCGCAGCCGAGGTCCATCAGCCGCGCGCACACGTCGACGACCTGCTCGACGGGCACCGGGCCCTCCCACGGGTCGCCGAAGCACATCGACACGTAGGCCCGCACCCACAGGCCCGCCTCGCGCGCGCGCCGCACGACCGGGGTGAACATCTCGACCGACTCGGCGACCGAGCGGTTGAGGTTCTTCTGCGCGAAGGTCTCGGTGGCCGAGCCGAAGATCGCGATGGCGCCGACGCCGGCCGCGAGCGCGTTGTCGAGACCGCGCTCGTTGGGCACGAGCACCGGTCGCTTCGGGCCGTGCCCCGTGTCCGCGAGCTGCTGCAGCAGGTCGGGTGCGTCGGACAGCTGGGGGATCCACGACGGCGGCACGAACGAGGTGGTCTCGACCGTCTCCAGCCCGGCACCGACGAGCCGCTGCACGAACTCGGCCTTGACCTCGGTCGGCACGACCGACTTCTCGTTCTGCAGACCGTCGCGCGGGCCGACCTCGTAGATCGTGATGCGGTCGGGCATGCCGTCCATCGGCACGGTCATCGGCAGGTTCGCGGTCATGCCCAGCATCGTCGCACCTGACGCGACTCACCGGCGGCTGGGCGAGGCCACCCGCACCTCGGCGGCGTGACCGTCGGTCGCCAGCTTCGCGTCGCAGGTGACGAGCGGCACGCCGAGCCCCTCTGCGAGCGCGAGGTAGTTCGCGTCGTACGCCGTGAACCGGTGACGCGGGCCCCAGACCCGGGTCGCGAGCGGCGCCATCTCGTGCCGGTGGATGTTCAGGGAGAAGTGGTCCTGGACCGCCTGCTCAGCCACCTTCTGCTCGAGGCGGTGGGCGAGGGTGAGGCCGCGCAGCGCCGACAGCACCCCCACGTCCAGCAGCTGCGGCGCCGCCAGCTCGCCGGCCAGCGCGTCCCACAGCCACGGGTCGGGCTCGAGCCCGACGAGCGCCTCCACGACGGCCGAGGCGTCGACGACGATCACCGTCTGCCGTCGGCAACCGCGTCGAGGATCTGCGCCGTGCTGGCGCGGGAAGGATCCGGCGGCCCGGATCGTTACTCTCCTGGCGGACTACGAGGGGAAGTGCACGTATGGCCGACGGGCCACTGATCGTCCAGAGCGACAAGACCATCCTGCTGGAGGTCGACCACGAGCAGGCCGAGGAGGCGCGGCGCGCGATCGCGCCGTTCGCCGAGCTCGAGCGAGCCCCCGAGCACGTGCACACCTATCGGGTGACGCCGCTCGCGCTGTGGAACGCACGAGCCGCCGGGCACGACGCCGAGCAGGTCGTCGACGCGCTCATCCGGTTCTCCCGCTACCCCGTGCCGCAGGCGCTGCTGATCGACGTGGCCGAGACGATGGACCGCTACGGCCGGCTGCGGCTCGAGCGCGACGGCGAGCAGCTGGTGCTGGTCACCACCGACAAGCCGGTGCTCGAAGAAGTGTTGCGGCACAAGAAGATCCAGCCCCTCGTGGGGCAGCGACTCGACGACCTCACGGTCGCGGTGCACAACTCCGAGCGCGGCGCGATCAAGCAGCAGCTCATCAAGGTGGGCTGGCCGGCCGACGACCTCGCGGGCTACGTCGACGGCGAGGCGCACCATATCGACCTCAGCCACGACGGCTGGGAGCTGCGGCCCTACCAGCAGCAGGCCGTCGACGGTTTCTGGCACGGCGGGTCGGGCGTGGTCGTGCTGCCCTGCGGCGCCGGCAAGACGCTGGTGGGCGCCGGGGCGATGGCCGAGGCCAAGGCCACCACGCTCATCCTGGTCACCAACACGGTGAGCGCGCGGCAGTGGCGCGACGAGCTGCTCGCCCGCACGACGCTCACCGAGGACGAGATCGGTGAGTACTCCGGGTCCCGCAAGGAGATCCGGCCGGTCACGATCGCGACCTACCAGGTGCTGACCGTGAAGCGGAAGGGCATCTACCCCCACCTCGACCTGCTCGACGCGCGCGACTGGGGCCTGGTCGTCTACGACGAGGTGCACCTGCTGCCCGCGCCGATCTTCCGGATGACCGCCGACCTGCAGGCGCGGCGGCGCCTCGGCCTGACCGCCACGCTCGTGCGCGAGGACGGCCGCGAGTCCGACGTGTTCAGCCTGATCGGGCCCAAGCGCTACGACGCCCCCTGGAAGGACATCGAGGCGCAGGGCTACATCGCGCCCGCCGACTGCGTCGAGGTGCGGGTGACGCTGTCGGAGTCCGAGCGGATGACGTACGCCACCGCCGAGCCCGAGGACCGCTACCGGCTGTCGTCGTGCGCGCCGGTCAAGGACGGCGTGGTCGAGCGGATCGTCGAGCAGCACCGCGGTGCCCCGACCCTGGTGATCGGGCAGTACCTCGACCAGCTCGAGGGGCTCGCCGAGCGGCTCGGCGCCGACCTGATCACCGGCGAGACCCCCGTCGGCCAGCGGCAGAAGCTGTTCCAGGCGTTCCGCGACGGCGAGATCTCGCTGCTCGTGGTGAGCAAGGTCGCCAACTTCTCGATCGACCTGCCCGAGGCGTCGGTCGCGATCCAGGTGTCGGGCACGTTCGGCTCGCGCCAGGAGGAGGCCCAGCGCCTCGGCCGCGTGCTGCGCCCGAAGGGCGACGGCCGCACCGCGCACTTCTACACCGTCGTCACCCGCGACACGGTCGACGCCGAGTTCGCCGCCCACCGCCAGCGCTTCCTCGCCGAGCAGGGCTACGCCTACCGCATCGTCGATGCCGAGGACCTGTCCGAGCACGCCGACTAGCTGTACTGACCCGGGAGGCTGGTGACGCGATCGGCTGGCCGCTGCGTCGGGCGGCGGACCGGTCAGCGATCCCTCGACACGACACGCGCCAAGTACTCACTCAGTGAATACTCTCGGTGTACAGTCGCCGGCATGTCGACGGCCACCACTCTGCTCGCGCTCCTGGAGCCCGAGCCCGCGCACGGCTACACGCTGAAGCAGAAGTTCGACACCTGGTTCGCGCAGCGGCGGCCGTTGGCGTTCGGGCAGGTCTACGCGACGCTCGGGCGGCTGGAGCGCGACGGCCTCGCCGCGATGGTCGGGGTCGATCCAGGGGGCGGCCCCGACCGTCGCAGCTACGGCATCACGCCCGCCGGGGTCGCGCGGGTCGACCAGTGGGTCTTCGAGTCGCAGGCGCCTGACGAGTTCGCCACCAGCGACCTGTGCGCGCGGGTGACCGTGGCGCTGCTGTCCGGGCGGCCCGTCGAACGCATCCTCGACGCACAGCGCGCGGCGCACCTCGAACGGATGCGCGTGCTGCAGGAACTCCGTCGCAAGGCGACCGGCGCAGACCTGCTGACGACGACGTACGAGCTCGCCCACCTCGACGCGGACCTGCGCTGGATCGAGGAGTCGGGCACTCGAATCGAATTGCTGGCCAAGCAGATTCGCAAGGAGGGAAACGATGCTCGAGGCAACTGACCTGCACCTGTCCTACGGGCCGACGCCGGCCCTGGGCGGCGTGTCACTGACTCTTCGACCGGGGGAACGCACGGCGCTGATGGGCCCGTCCGGCAGCGGGAAGTCCAGCCTGCTGCACTGCCTGTGCGGGGTGATCCTGCCCGACTCCGGGCGGGTGACGCTCGACGGCACGGACCTGACGGGCCTGTCCGAGGCGAGGCGCAGCCGGCTGCGGCTGGAGCGCTTCGGCATCGTCTTCCAGCGCGGCGACCTGGTGCCCGAGCTGACGCTCGTCGAGAACGCCGCGCTGCCGCTGATGCTGCTCGGCCGCTCCCGGCAGGCGGCGACGGCCACGGCCCGCGAGCTGCTCGACGACCTCGGCGTCGGTGACGTCGCCGACCGGCGCGCCGGCGCCGTCTCCGGAGGCCAGGCCCAGCGTGCGGCCGTCGCCCGGGCGCTCGTGCACCGCCCCGCGGTCGTGCTCGCCGACGAGCCCACCGGGTCGCTCGACACGGTCACCGGCGAGGTCGTGCTCGACGCCCTGGTCGGACTGACCGCCAGCATCGGCGCCGCCCTGCTGGTCGTGACCCACGACCACCGGGTCGCGTCCTCGCTCGACGAGCTGGTGACGATGCGCGACGGGGCGCTCGACGCGCCCGTCGCCGGGGCACGATGAAGCCGGCAGCGCGGCTCGGGCTGCGCCTGGCGTGGGGCTCCCCCGGCCAGCGCGGCCGGTCGGTCCTCGTCGCGATCGCCTGCGCGCTCTCGGCGTTCGTGCTGCTCGCGGTCACCGCGTCGGTGCGCGCCGAGACGCAGTCGTTCGTCGGTCAGTACGCCGCGGCCGAGCTGCAGCGCCTCAACCTCGCGGTGCTCGCGACGGTCGCCCTGCCGACGCTCGCACTGGCCGCCAGCGTCGGCCGGCTCTCCGCCACGGTGCGCGACCGCCGCCTCGCGGGCCTGCGGCTGCTGGGCGTCAGCCCTGCCGAGACCCGGCTCACGGCTGCCGTCGAGGCGGTCGTCGCCGCGCTGGTCGGCGCCGTCGTCGGGGCCGTGGCGTTCGTCGCGCTGCGCCCGGTGCTGGCAGGCGTACGCCTGGTGACGGCCGAGCGCACCGCCGCCCAGCTCGACCCGGGCTGGCTCGGCTGGCTGCTGGCGCTCGTCGGCGTGCCGCTCGCCGTGGTCGCCGTCGCGGTGATCCCGGTGCGCACAGACATCTCCAGCGCGGTCGCCACCGCCAACCGGGCCGACGCCCGCCGCCCGAGCCTGTGGCGCGCCGCGCCCCTGGCGCTCGGCCTGGCCCTGTGCGCCGTCGTCCGGATCCAGAAGCCGGACAACCTCGGTGGGGCCTGGGGCACGGTCGTCCTGGCCGGCGTGACGCTCGTCGGTCTCGGCATCGTGCTGATCGTGCCGGTGTTCGTGCGGCTCACCGCCGACCTGCTGCTCCGGGTCGCCACGCGACCGAGCCTGCTCGTCGCGGCCCGCCGCCTGCAGGCCCAGCCGGCTGGAGTCACCCGCACCGTGGCCGCACTCATGATCGGCGTGTTCGTGGTGGTCGGCGCCCGGGGCGTGCTCGTCGCGTTCGAGACCACCCCGCAGTACCTCGAGGCCAAGCGTTCCCTGGAGTCGGAGCAGCGGCTGTGGACGACCGCCTCGGTGGCCGAGACCCCCCGCGCGATCGAGGAGGGCCGCGCGCTGCCCGGCGCCCGGTCGGTCACCGCCCTGCCCGTCGTGCAGCTGGCGGAGCCCGGCGTCGACCCCAACGGCAGCCCACCGGGCGGTTACGTCGGGAACGCCCTGGTCGCCACCTGCGCCGACCTGCGCCGCGTGGCGCCGCAGCTGCGCGGGTGCGTGGACGGCCGCCCGACGAACCTGTGGCCCATGGGCGACCGCGACCTCGTGGCCCGCGCCACGGTGCAGTCGCGGTCGGTCGGCGCCGAGGTGCCGGTCGTCGGCACGCCCGTGCAGGCACGGGGCGAGGATCCGTTGGGGCAGAACTTCGCGATGGTGATCCCGCCGTCGGCCCCCGGGATCGCCGCGCTGCTCCCCCGGACCGACCGGGACGTCCGGGTCGTCGCGGGCCCCGGTCGGGACCTGATCGAGGGGCCCAGCCCCGACGCGAACCACGCGTTCCTGAGCTCGGCCGACCTCGGCTCGTACGACTTCGTGGAGAGCCTGCGCCGCGCGCTGTGGACCGTGGCCGGGACCATCCTCGCCCTGGGCCTGCTCGGGCTGGCGATCACGCTCGTGGACCGCGCGCTCGTACGCCGTCGCGAGCTCACCAGCCTGCGCCTGGTCGGCACCTCGCCCGGCACCCTGCGCGGCGCGCAGTGGTGGGAGGCCGCGCTGCCGATCGTCGCCGGCGGGGTGCTGTCGGTGCTGGCGGGGGCGCTGGCGGGCTCGGCCTACCTCACCCCCGCGGCGCCGGAGATCGGATATCCGTGGGGTGCGGTCACCGGGCTGCTCGCGGCCATCGCCGCCGGCGCCGTGGTCGTCGCCGCCCTCACCACGGTCGCGACCACGACCCGCATCAGGCCGGAGGAGATCCGCGTCGAGTGAGCCGGCGCGACCGGCCGAGAACCGTTGCGGCTCAGGCGACTCCGAAGACCTGCTTGATCGGGTCGATCGCGAAATAGATCACGAACAGCCCCGCGACGCCCCACAGCAGCGGGTGGATCTGCGAGGCCTTGCCGCGCACGACCTTCATCACGACGTAGGCGATGAAGCCGACGCCGATGCCGGCGGAGATGGAGTAGCTGAACGGCATCAGCACCATCGTGAGGAAGGCCGGCAGCGCGATCTCGATGTCGCGCCAGTCGATGTCGGTGACGTTCTGCATCATCAGGAAGCCGACGATGACCAGCGCGGGCGTCGCGGCCTCGTGCGGGACGATGCTGACCAGCGGCGCGAAGAACATCGACAGCAGGAACAGCACGCCCGTCGTCACCGACGCCAGCCCGGTGCGGGCGCCGTCGCCGACACCCGCCGCCGACTCGATGTACGACGTGTTGCTGCTGACGCCCGCGGCGCCGCCTGCCGCGGCGGCGACCGAGTCGACGATCAGGATGCGCTGGCTGTTCAGCGGGTTGCCCTCCTCGTCGAGCAGCCCGCCCTCGGACCCGACGGCCACCATCGTGCCCATCGTGTCGAAGAAGTCGGCGAGCAGCAGCGTGAAGATCGTGAGGATCGCGGCGATCACTCCGAGCGAGGAGAACGACCCGAGCAGCGAGAAGTTGCCGAGCAGGTCGAACTGCGGGGTGGCGACCACCTGCTCGGGCAGCTTCGGCACGTTCAGGCTCCACCCGGCGGGGTTGACCACCTTGCCGGTGGCGTCGGTCTGCGAGCCGATCCGGCCGACCCCCTCGACGACCAGCGCCAGGACGGTCGCGCCGACGATGCCGTACAGGATCGCGCCGGTCACCTTGCGCACCAGCAGGACCGCGATGGTGAACAGCCCGAGCACGAAGACCAGCGCCGGCCACCCGCTCAGCTCGCCCCCGATGCCGAGCTCGACCGGCGTCGCCGGGGCCTTGCGGATGATGCCGGCGTCGAACAGCGCGATGAACGTCAGGAACAGACCGATGCCGATGGTGATCGCGGTCTTCAGCCCCGACGGGATCGCGTAGAGCACCGCCCGGCGGATGCCGGTGAGCACCAGCACCAGGATGATCAGGCCCTCCAGCACGATGAGCCCCATGGCGTCGGCCCACGTCACGCCGGGTGTGGCCGCGATGCCGAACGCCACGAACGCGTTGAGCCCGAGCCCCGTCGCGAGCGCCATCGGGTAGTTCGCGACGACCCCCATCAGGATCGTCATGACGCCAGCGACCAGGCCGGTGCAGGCCGCGACCATCGCGAGGTTCGGGGCCTGGCCGCCGCCGAGGAACTCGCCGGTGCCGTCCTTCACCGTGCCGATGATCAGCGGGTTCAGCACGACGATGTACGCCATCGCGAAGAACGTGACGAACCCGCCCCTGATCTCCTGGGCCACCGACGAGCCACGCTCGCTGATGTGGAAGAAGCGGTCGAGGGCGGACGGCGCGACGGCAGGTGCGGGACTGCTCATGAGGGTGAGAGTAGGGAACACCCGGCCCCGGCGCAGACCGAATCCCGCCACCTATCCTGGTGGCGTGACCGAACCCACCCCGGCCGAGCCCGATCCGCGCGCCGAGCCGCCGGCTCCGCTGCAGGTCGACACGCTGCGCATCGTCGAGATCGGGATCGCCTGCTGGGCGCTCGCCCTGGTCGCGGTGCTGGCTGTCCCGGCGCTGCGCACGGGCGAGCGCGACTGGTGGCTGTGGGTGCCCGTCGCCGGTCTCGGCCTGGGCGCGCTCGGCTGGGCCTACCTGCGGCGCGGCCGCGGCAACGCCGCCGACGCCTGATCGGTCCAGGCGCCGGATCAGTCCAGGCTGACGACAGCCAGGTCGTCGACGACCGGCGGGTCGACCTTCTCCGGCTCGGGCTGGGGCGCGTCGACCTCGGAGTGCGCCCCGCAGCCGTGATCGAGCGAGACGACCGTGCCGTCGGAGGGCGACCACTCGTTCGCGCAGACGCCGAACACCTGACGCAGCACGCCCGACATCGGCACGAAGAACCCGCACGTCGCGCACGGCGCCGGCGCCTGCTTCGCGGTCTCCGAGCCCGGGCCGTTCTCCCCGTCGTACCACCGGGTCGCGGCGACCTCGCGCCCCTCGCCGGACAGCACGCGCGGACGGCCGAGGCCCAGCTCGAACACCGCCACCTGGTCGACGTCCTCGTCGCCGGTGGCCTCGAAGCCGGCCTCGAGCAGCGGGTCGTCGGCGACGAACGGGGTCACGTCGCCCGGCCCGATGTCGCCAGGGGCGAGCCGCTCGGCGTAGGGCACCCACTCCGGCGACAGCAGCGCGCCCTCGCCGGGCAGCAGGTTGGTCTCGCAGACCGTCGCGAACTTCTGCCGGGGCGCCCGCGCGACCGACACGCTCCACAGCCAGCCGGGGTAACCCGGGGCCAGGCAGGCGAAGTAGTGCGTCGCGAGCCGCTCGGCGGTCATCTCGACCCGCACGTGGTCGCCCACCATGCCGGGCTGGGCGATGCCGCGCGCCGCCTCCAGCGCGAGCTCCTGGGCCGCGTCGTCGACCAGCACCTTGTCGGTCTTCGGGGCGCGCGGGGTACGCGTGCGGCCGGCCCGCGCGGGCGCGGCGGCCTCGGCGGACGTCGCCTCAGCAGTGGCCTCGGTGTCGACCGCCCCCTGCGCGGCCGCCTCGACCGCCTCGGCGGGCGCGCCGACGGACACCAGGTCCTCCGGGCGTACTCGGGTCGCGGGAGCCATGGTCAGCCCTCGACGTCGTCGGCCACCGCGCGCAGCACGGCAGCGACCTTCTGGGTGTGGGCGCTCGCGGGGTAGCCCCCCTTGCGCAGCGAGCCGCCGAGCCCGTCGAGGAGCTTGATCAGGTCCTCGACGATGATCGCCATCTCCTCGGGCGACTTGCGCGCGCGGGCCTGCAGCGAGGGGCCCTGGTCGAGCACCTGCAGGCTGAGCGCCTGGGCGCCGCGGCGGCCCTCGGCGACGCTGTACTCCACCCGCGTGCCGCTCTTGAGCTGGGTCACGCCGGAGGGCAGGGCGCTCGACGGCAGGAACACGTCCTGGCCGTCGTCACCGGAGACGAAGCCGAATCCCTTGTCGGCGTCGAAGAACTTCACCTTGCCGGATGGCACTGTCCACCTACTCGTTCAATGGTTGCGGGCTGTCGCGGCGACCGGAGGGCGCGCTCGGGCGCGCGGCGGCGACAGCGTTCACAGGTTATCCGCTCGATGCGGCCTCGCCGAATCCGTTCCGCGGAGTCAGCTGGCCGGGCCGTACGGGTTCTGCGGCGGGTTCTGCCCGTCCCGGCCGCCCTGTCCCTGCTGGCCGTACTGCTGGTCACTGCCGTACGACTGCTGGCCGCCGTCGTAGGACTGCTGGCCCTGCTGCGGGTAGTCCTGCCCGGCGTACGGCTGCTGCCCGCCGCCGTAGCCCGGCTGGCCGTACTGCTGCTGGCCGTAGGCGTACTGACCCTGGCCGTAGCCGCCGGCGGGCATCGCCTTCTTGGACCGGTTGAACTTCACCAGGCCCCAGATGAACAGCGCGAGGCCGATGACGCCGACGACGAACGGGATGACGAGCGCGGCGACCAGCGTGCCGCCGACGTTGCGACCGAGCTCGCTCATGGCGTTCTCGTCCACGACCAGCACCTCGGAGCTGCCGCAGGTGATCGTGTACGCCCCGGCCGGCCCGGCGGTCAGCGTGTAGCCCTCGCGGTAGGACTGGCCGCCGTCGCTGACCTCGGTGCCGGAGTCGCGCGTGAGGTTGGCGGGCTGGCCGGTCGGGTCGGTGACGGTGCAGGTCTCGTCCGGCGCGGGGACGCCGCTGCCCTGGGTGGCGCCGTCGCCGGTGGCGGTGCCCGCGAAGACGAGCAGCGAGACCTTCTGCCCCGCCTCGAGCTGGGCGGTGCCGCCGGGCTGGACCGGGTCGGACCCGGCGATGTCGGCGACGGACTTGCCGACGCCGATCAGCAGGACGGCGACGAAGATCGCCGGCGCGACCAGGAAGAACAGCACCCCGCCGCCGATCATCCGCTTGACGCCTTCGCGCTTCATGTCTTCCCCTCGATCGATCGGCGCACCGGTGCGTGCAGGTCCGGCCTCAGACTACGGCCAGGGCCCGGTCGGTTCCGCCGCGATCCGCGGACTGCGCGGCCACCAGCTCGGCGTAGCGCCCGCCGCGGGCGACCAGCCCGTCGTGCGTGCCCTGCTCGACGACCTCGCCGTGGTCGAGCACGACGATGAGGTCGGCGTCGCGCACGGTGGACAGCCGGTGGGCGATCGTGATGGTCGTACGCCCGCGGGCCAGCTCGTCGAGCGCGGCCTGCACCGCCTGCTCGGTGCGGGTGTCGAGGGCGCTGGTCGCCTCGTCGAGCACGAGCACCGCGGGGTCGCGCAGGATCGTGCGGGCCAGCGCCAGGCGCTGCCGCTCACCACCGGAGAACCGGAAGCCGCGCGCGCCGACGACGGTGTCGTACGCCTCCGGCAGGCCCGCGATGACGTCGTGCACCTGCGCGGCGCGGGCGGCCTGCTCGATCTCGGCGTCGGTGGCGTCGGGCCGGGCGTAGCGCAGGTTGTCGCGCACGCTCGCGTGCAGCAGGTAGGTGTCCTGGCTGACCACGCCGACCGCCTCGCTGATGCTGGCGAGGGACAGCTCGCGCAGGTCGGTGCCGTCGAGGGTGACCCGGCCCGAGGTCGGGTCGGCGAGGCGGCTGACCAGCGACCCGAGGGTGGACTTGCCCGAGCCGGTGGCGCCGACGAGGGCCACGCGCGCGCCGGCCGGGACGTCGATCGTCACGTCGTGCAGCGCGTCGCGGTCGGCCCCGGCGTAGCGGAAACCGACCTGCTCGAACCGCACGTGGCCGCGCACCTGCGCCCGCTCCAGCGGCACCGGGTGGTCGGGGTCGCGCAGCGTGAGCGGGAGGTCGAGGTACTCGAACACCCGGCTGAACAGCGCCATCGAGGCGGTCAGCTGCACGCCGACGTTGAGCAGCGCCATGAGCGGACGGAACAGCCCCGACTGCAGGGCGACGAACGCGACGAGGGTGCCGATGGTCATCCCGTCGCTGGTCGCGGGCAGCCCGGCGGCGAGGTAGATCAGGGCCGGCACGACGGCGAAGATGATCTGCATCGAGGCCATCCGCCAGCGGCCGGCGAGCTGGGCGGCCAGCTCGAGGGTGGTGAGTTGGCGCGACGACGCGGTGAACCGGTCGGACAGCTGCTCCCCCGCGCCGAGCGTCTTGCTCAGCTGCACGCCACCGACCGACAGCGACTCCTCGATCTGGGTCTGCATGTCGGCGAGGGTGCGCTGCGCGCGGCTCGTGACGTCGCGGCGCATCTGGGCCACGCGCCGGGTCAGGTAGATCGCCGGCGGCAGCACGATCAGGGTCAGCAGCGACAGCCGCCAGGACAGCGCCACCATCGCGACGGCGGTGCCGACGACGGTGGTGAGGTTGGCAGCCGCCTGGGTCGCGGTGCCGGTGACGACCCCCTGCATCCCGTTGACGTCGTTGGTGAGGCGCGACTGCACCTCACCGCCGCGGGTGCGGGTGAAGAAGCCGAGCGGCATGCGCTGCAGGTGGGTGAACACCTCGGTGCGCAGCCGGTGCATGACCTGCTGGCCGATCACGGTCGACTGCCAGGTCTGGACGACGCCCAGCGCCGCGGTCAGCGCGGTGACGCCGAGCATCGCGCCGACGAGCCACAGCAGCAGCGACACGTCCTGCTGCGGGATGGCCACGTCGACCAGGTGCTTGGTGAGGAACGGGTTGGCCAGCCCGACGAGCGAGCTGGCGACGATGAGCAGCAGCACGAGCCCGAGCCGGGCGCGGTACGGCCGGAACAGTCCGGCGATCCGGCGCAGGCTGACCGGGTGCTCCTGCAGCTGGGTGCGGTCGCGGGGGTCGCGGCGGGCGGGACCGAGGCCGCGGCCGCCTCCGTGGCCGCCTCCGTGCGGGCCGGCGGTCGGGGTGGTCGGTGGGCTGGGGTGAGTCGTGGGCGCCGTCACAGGCACCACTCCCTTCTTCCGGGGTTCACGGTGTTGCGTTCACGGTGGCCGGGCCTTCGAGCCGGTCGAGCAGGCAGAGCCGTCAAGCCGGTCGAGTAGGCCGGAGCGCTAGCGGAGGCCGTATCGAGACCACCTGAGGTCCTTTTGCTGAGGTTACCTCATCATCACAGAACCTCAGCATCGGCGGTACTATTCCCCCATGCCCGCACCGCTCCCCTCCGACCAGGAGCTCATGTCGCGGCTGCGCCGGGTGATGCACGCGCTGCGCCACCACTCCATGGCTGCGCTGGAGCCCTACGACCTCACGCCGCACCAGGCCCGCGCGTTCCTCACCATCAGCCGGGCGTGCGACGACGGCGCACCGATGCGGCTCAAGGACCTCGCCGACGTGCTGCGCATCGCGCCCCGGTCGGCCACCGAGGTGACCGACGCGCTGGAGTCCGGCGATCTCGTACGTCGGGAGCCGAGTCCGACCGACCGGCGCGCGATGGTGCTGCGGGTGACCGACAAGGGCGCCAAGGTCGCGCGCGAGGTGCGCGCCGCGCAGGCCGACCAGCCGCTGCTCGCGACGCTCAGCGAGACCGACCGGCGCCGCCTCGGCGAGATCCTGGGCCGCCTCAGCACCCGCGCCGAGGCCACCGAAAAGCCCTAGGAGCCCACGACCAGGCGGGTTAGCCTCGCTGCCATGTCGATCACGTTCACCCGGACCCGCCGTCTCTGACGGCGCGGTTCTCGACTCGATCCTTCCGCGCCGTCCCCGGCTCACCGCCGGGCGGCGCGTTGCGCTGCCCGGCTCCCCCATCTCCTCAAGGAGCAGCAGCATGTCTCGGCAGCACCATCGACCCGGCCCGCACGAGCTCGGCCAGAACGATCTCGTCGACCGGCGCACCATCACCGCCGTCGTCGCCCTCGCCCGAGAGTGCGGCGGGCCGTACGTCGAGTGGGCCGCCGGCCGCGGCGCGCTCACCCGCCCACTGGCCCGCATCGGCGCTCCCCTGCACGTCGTCGAGCTCGACCCCCGGCGCGTGGCCGCGCTGGAGCGGGCCGCCCTCGGACCGCACGTGTGCATCGGCGCGGGCGACATCCTGCGGCACGCGCCGCCGGCCGGCACCCGCACGCTGGTCGCCAACCTCCCCTTCCACGTCACGACGCCCGCCCTGCGGCACCTGCTGCGCGAGACGCACTGGCAGCACGCGCTGCTCATCACCCAGTGGGAGGTCGCCCGCAAGCGCGCCGGCGTCGGTGGCGCCACCCAGCTCACCGCGCAGTGGTGGCCCTGGGTCGACACCGGCCTGGTGCAGCGGATCCCGGCGACGGCCTTCCGCCCTGTGCCCTCCGTCGACGCCGGACTGCTGCACCTGCGCCGCCGCCCCGAGCCACTGCTCCCGGCGAGCGAACAACGCGACTACCACGAGTTCGTACGTCGGGTGTTCGGCGGGCGTGGACGTCACCTCGCGCAGATCCTCACCGGCGCGGGAGTGTCCCGTGAGGCGGCGAATCGGCTTGCGGCGCAACGGCGCCCGGGCGCCCTTCCCCGTGACCTCGACGCCGCGACGTGGGTAGCGGCCTACCGCAGCCGCCGCACCTGACGCGACTGATGCCCCCGGCGCCCCTGCCCCCTCGCGCTCCCCACCCCGCATGAAACCGGGTTACATGCCCCAGAGCGGGCATGAAACCGGGTTACGCGCATATGACCCCAATCCATCAGGGTCAAACGACCGAAACCGGGTTTCATGCGCTGGGAGACGGATGAAACCGGGTTTCATGCGCTGGTGGGGCGGGGGGCTCAGCCGGCGTCGAGGTCGACGATCTCGTCGGCGACGCCCTCCAGGGACTCCGGGTCGTTGGTCGTGACGACGACGGCGCGGCCGGCGCGGGACTGCTCGTGCAGCAGCTGCAGCATGCGGCGGCGGTTGCCGGCGTCGAGCGCGGAGGTCGGCTCGTCGGCGAGCAGGCAGGTCGCGGGGTGGGCGACGGCGCGGGCGATCGCGACCCGCTGCTGCTGCCCGCCGGACAGCTCCTCGACGAGCTGGCCCATCGCCTCCCCGAGCCCCACCTCCTCGAGCGCGCGCTCCGCGGCCTGCCGCCCCGCGCGCCCGGCCGTGCCGGCCGCCACGAGGGGGACGGCGACGTTCTCCAGCGCGGTGAGGGTGGTGGCCAGCTGGTTGTCCTGCGGGATCCAGACGACCTCCCCGGCAGCGGGTACGCCCTCGACGGCTCCGCGGTCCGGCTGCGCCTCCCCCGCGAGCAGGCGCAGCAGCAGGGTCTTGCCGACCCCGGACGTACCGGAGATGCCGAGCAGCCGGCCCGGTTGCACCGTGAACGACGCCGGCCCCGGCAGCACGGGGGCGCCGTCGGCGTCGACGTCGACCTGGTCGAGGCGGATCATCGGACCTCCTCCTGGGCGGCCTCGTAGGGCTCGACGATGATGCGCGGGCGCTCGGTGTCGGGGTCGCGCTGGATGCGCAGCAGGCTCCCGGCCGGGAGCTCGTCGAGGATGTCGTCGGGCAGCGGCAGCGACCCGTCGGGCGCGACCACCGCGAGCTCGACGCCGTCGTGCGCCTGCGACCCCACCCGGCCGTCGCGGATGGTGACGGTGCGCTCCATCGCCCCGGCGAGCACCGGGTCGTGCGTGACCGTGAGCACCGTCGTGCCGAGCGTCCGGTTCAGCTCGTGCAGCGCGGCGATCACCCGCTCGGCACCGTCCGTGCCCACCGATGCGGTGGGTTCGTCGGCCAGCAGCAGCCCCGGACCGCTCGCCGCGCCGACGCACAGGGCCGCGAGCTGGGCCTCCGAGGGTCGCAGCTGCACGGGGTGCCGGGCCAGCGTCTCCTGACCGAGGCCCATGAGGTCGGCGAGGTCCTGCGGGTCGGGGGCGTCGTGCTGCACGCCCCAACGTGCGAGGTCGAGATTCTCGCGAATCGTGAGGTATGGCAACAGGTTTCGCGCACCACCCTGCAGCACCAGCGACACCTGGTCACCGCGCAGCGCGTCGAGCTGCAGGTCGGTGAGCTGGTCGGTGCGCTGCTCGCCGACGGTGAT
The DNA here is from genome assembly GCF_006716095.1 of Barrientosiimonas humi. Classification (NCBI taxonomy): domain Bacteria; kingdom Bacillati; phylum Actinomycetota; class Actinomycetes; order Micrococcales; family Dermacoccaceae; genus Barrientosiimonas; species Barrientosiimonas humi. The sequence goes on along the minus strand of NZ_VFOK01000001.1, from coordinate 147,727 downwards.
CGTCCCGGCCGTCGGACGGTCCATGCCGGCGATGAGCGACAGCAGGGTCGACTTGCCCGCACCCGAGGGACCGAGCAGGGCCAACGTGCTGCCGGCCGCGACGACGAGATCGACGCCCGACAGCGCCGCGACGTCGTGCCCGTCCGAGCGATAGATGTGCACCAGGCGCGAGACCTGCACCGAGAGCCCACGGGTGCTCATGCCGACTCCTTCCCGCGCCCCGCGACGAGGGCGACGACCGCGACCACCACGAGTCCCGCGCCGACGGCGAGCACCGCCGGCAGCACCGGTGGCGTCTCCTGGGCGACGGGGAACGGCGGGGGCTGGGTGAACCACGGGATGCTCGGCGCCGCCAGCCGCGCGCCCAGCCACCCGACCGCGCCGCCCAGCAGCAACGGCGCGACGGTCAGCGCCGTCTCGAGACGCCCCGCGCGACCGAGCACCCCGCGCGAGACGCCCGCCCGCTCCAGCGCGGCACGGTCGCGGCGGCGACCCGCAGCCTGCGACGACAGCACCGCCACCAGCACCAGGACGGCCACCACGACCGAGCCGGCCGCGACGACCAGACCCAGCTGCAGGCCGTACGCCGACGCGGACTCATCGAGTCGACGCTGGGTCGTGCTCGCCCGCTCCACGGTCACCCCGCTGTATCCGGCCCCGCGCAGGGCCGCGGTGGCGCGCTGCTCCAGCGCCGGGTCGGTCCCGTCGCTCCAGATCTCGGCCGTGAGGTCGCGCCGGTCGGCCGTGCGCAGCTGCGGCGCGAGCGGCGTGACGAAGGTGTTGGCCTCGCCGCCGGGGACCAGGGGCACCTGGGCGGCGACGACGTACTCCGTGTCGGCCTGGCGCAGACTCGGCGCGGTGAACCCGCCCTCCGTGGCCGGGGCAGACCACGAGGCGACCACGGCCGGCAGCCCGGCGCCGCCGGCCGATGCGTTGCCGGAGGATGCGTCTCCGAGGCGGGCCCACGGGTCGATCCCGTTGACCTTGCTCGCGATTCGAGTCATCGGGCCGGGTTCGCCGAGCAGTGCGACCGGGCCGTCGCTGCTGCCTGAGCGCACCCGGAAGACCGGCGCGAGGTGCTGTCGCTGGCGGTCGACCTGGTCCACGACGCGCACGAGGTTCTGCGGGTCGACGGTGGCGCTGGCGTCGATCGCGAGCAACCGCACCGGCGCACCGGTCTGGGCGCTGGTCGCCGCGGCCCGGTTGGCCTGGCCGAGCACGAGGGTGCTGGCCCCGAAGGCCAGCAGCGCACCCGCCGCGGTCAGGGCGAGGATCAGCTGCCGCGTCGAAGGACGCCGCGCCAGCCCGGTCAGCGCGAGCAGCGACGGCAACCGGCCCCGGTCGAGCAACCGCCCCGCCACCCGGTTGCCCAGCGGCACCAGCAACCCGCCGACCAGCAGCCCCACCGCCAGCGCGATGACCAACGGAGTGACCAATACCGGTGCGCCCGTGAGGTTTCCGGTCGCCACCGCCACCAGCATCCCCGCCGCAAGCGTCAGCAGCACCGTCTCGACCGCCGACAGGCTCCACCGGCGCTGACGCGGCGGCACCGTGCGCAACAACGCACTGATCGGGGTGCGCACCAGCCCACGCACGAGCAGGAGCAGGAGCAGCACGCACACCGCCGTCGCGGCCACGGCGACGAGCAGCGCGGTCCAGCTCCAGACGGCCGGGCCGGGGAGCCAGGTCAGCCGCGAGACGGTCTGCAGGGCATAGGCGAGCAGCAGCCCGACGGGCAGCCCGATCAGCACGGGCGGCAACAGCTCACCCAGCACCAGGCGCCGGGCGCCGCGCGCACCCGGGCTGCGCAGACGTACGAGCGCGACCTCCGTGCGCCGCTGGGTCAACAGAGCGCGCAGCACCACCCACACCAGCACCACCTGCAGCAGCACCAGCTGAGCCAGCAGCAACGGCGCGATCACCTGCACCTGCTCGACATCACCACGCACGGCCTGGTCGATCGTGGTGACCTGCTCGGTGATGTCGACCGGGGTGGACGACTGCCCCGCCAGCGCCTGGCTGCGCGCGACCGCGGCGCGCGCCTGGTCGAGCTTGTCGTAGGTGAACGCGGCGGGGGTCAGCTGGCGGGCGACCGAGGTCTCGATCTCGGCCCAGCCCACCGAGGCCGGGGAGTCCCGGTCCAGCGGTGGCGGGAGCCCCTCGGACCGGCCGCGCACCTGGGGGACGGTGCCGGAGAACGTCGCGGCGGGCGTGAGCCAGGTGTGCAGCTGCACCGGCTCGCCGGCCACGTCGCGGGAGATGCGGACCGCGCCCACGTCGATGCCGCGCCAGAAGTCGTCACCCGCGCGGGGTTCGAAGACGCCGACGACCCGCAGCGTGCGCCGCACGGGCTCGGTCGCGCCGCTCATCTGGATGACGACGGTCGAGTCGCCGACGGTCAGTCGGCCGGCCCGGGCCGAGGCCCCCGAGATCATCACCTCGAACCGCGACGTCGCGCAGCGCCCTGCGCTGAGCCGGACGTGGTCGCAGAAGCCCTCCCTGCCGAGCAGGGTGATCGTCTGCATCGACCCGGGGATGGTGCCGGCGGCCTGCACGCGGTACTGCCCGACCGGCGGACCGGCGATGCCGTCCCACTCCGGGCCGAGCACCGGCGCGATCTCCGAGACCGGAGTGGTCGCGGTCCCGCTCCCGGTCCGCGCCTCCACCGTGCGGCCCAGCGCCCCCAGGTCACGCACCCGGTTGTCGACCATGGTCCGCGCGATCGACCCGGTCATCAGCGGCAGCAGCGCCGCGAACGCCACCAGCCCCGCCACCACCCCCAGCAGCACACCCTGCTGACGCCGGCGCGCCCGAGCGGCCCGGCGCGCGAACGCGAACCGGCGCGCGGGCCGGCGCGACGGTGCGGCCTCGACCTCGTCCCCCGTCGCGGTGGTCACGGTCACCGGCGTCGCCATGGAGCCCCCTCCGACCGCTCGCGCGGCACGGCAGGTGAACGTACTCCCGCCCGCGCCGGCGCACCGGCGGACCCGGGCGACTCGTGACCACGGCGTGACCCGCGCGTAAGCGCCGGGACCGCCCCCGACGGCCCGAGCAGGGCGGCCAGCGCGACCACCACGAGCCCCGCGCCGACGGCGAGCAGGGCCGGCAGCACCGGCGGCACCACGCCCTCGACGCGATAGGGCGGCGGCTGCGTGAACCACGGGATGCTCGGCGCCGCCAGCCGGGCACCCAGCCACCCGACCGCGCCGCCCAGCAGCAACGGCGCGACGGTCAGCGCCGTCTCGAGACGCCCCGCGCGACCGAGCACCCCGCGCGAGACGCCCGCCCGCTCCAGCGCAGCACGATCGCGGCGGCGACCCGCCGCCTGCGACGACAGCACCGCCACCAGCACCAGGACGGCCACCACCACCGAGCCCGCCGCGACGACCAGACCCAGCTGCAGGCCGTACGCCGACGCGGACTCATCGAGTCTCCGCTGGGTCGTGCTCGCCCGCTCCACGGTCACGCTGGTGTAGCCGGCGGCGACCAGCGCCGAGCGGGCGCGCTGCTCCAGCGCCGGGTCGCTGCCGTCGCTCCAGATCTCGGCCGAGAGGTCGCGCCGGTCGGCCGTCGGCAGCTGGGGCGCCAGCGGCGTGATCACCGTGTTCTCTCCCGCCCCAGGGATGATCGGCACCCGGGAGACGACGGAGTAGTCGGCGTCCTGCACCCGCAGGCTCGGGGCGCTGAAGCTCCCCTCGCTCGCGGGCGCCGACCAGGACGAGACCACGGCGGGGAGGGCACCGTCGCCCGACGGCGCGTCCCTCAGCGCGGCCCACGGGTCGATCCCGTTGACCTTGCTGGTGATTCGGCTCATCGTCGCTGGTTCACCCACGAGCGTGACCGGGCCGTCGCTGCTGCCGGAACGCACTTGGTAGACCGGCGCGAGGTGGCGGCGCTGCGGGTCGACCTGGTCGACGACGCGCACGAGGTTCTGCGGCTCGACCAGGCCCGGGACATCGATCGCGAGCATGCGCACGGGGGCGCCCGTGGCGGCCTTCGTGGCGGCGACCCGGTTCGCCTGGCCGAGGACGAGGGTGCTGGCCCCGAAGGCCAGCAGCGCACCCGCCGCCGTCAGCGCGAGGATCAGCTGCCGCGTCGAAGGACGCCGCGCCAGCCCGGTCAGCGCGAGCAACGACGGCAACCGGCCCCGGTCGAGCAACCGCCCTGCCACCCGGTTGCCCAGCGGCACCAGCAACCCGCCGACCAGCAGCCCCACCGCCAGCGCGATGACCAACGGAGTGACCAATACCGGTGCGCCCGTGAGGTTTCCGGTCGCCACCGCCACCAGCATCCCCGCCGCAAGCGTCAGCAGCACCGTCTCGACCGCCGACAGGCTCCACCGGCGCTGACGCGGCGGCACCGTGCGCAACAACGCACTGATCGGCGTGCGCACCACCCCACGGACCAGCACCAGGAGCAGCACCACGCAGACCGAGGCCGCCGCGGCGCCCGCTGCCAGCGCCGGCCAGCTCCACCCGGCCGGCCCCGGCACCCAGATGGTGCGGAGCAGCGCCTGGAGCGCATAGGCCAGTGCCATGCCCACCGGGAGGCCGACCAGCAGCGGTGGCAACAGTTCACCCAGCACCAGGCGTCGGGCGCCCCGCGCACCCGGGCTGCGCAGACGTACGAGCGCGACCTCCGTGCGCCGCTGGGTCAACAACGCCCGCAGCACCACCCACACCAGCACCACCTGCAGCAGCACCAGCTGAGCCAGCAGCAACGGCGCGATCACCTGCACCTGCTCGACGTCACCACGGACCCCCTCGTCGAGGAAGGTGACGTTCTCGGTGACGTCGACCGGTGGCTGCGCCGCGCTCGCGAGCGAACGGGTGCGCTCGACGGCGCCGCGCGCCTGGTCGAGCTTGTCGTAGCTGAACGCGAGCGGGATCAGCTGCCGGAAGGCGGTCGTCTGCACGTTCGACCAGCCGAGCGAGCGCGGCGACTCGCGGTCGGCGGGCGGGGGTGGCCCGTTGCGGTCGACGGGCGGCGGCACGGTGCCGGTGAAGCTGGCGAGCGGGGTGAGCCAGGTGGGCGGCGGCACGGTGCGTCCCTCGGCGCCGGCCAGGGTCGCCACGCCCTGGGGGACGGACGTCGCCGACCAGTAGTCCGCGGCCGGCTCGCGCGGCGTGAAGAGGCCGGTGACCAGCAGCGTCCGCCGGACGGGGACGTTGACCCCGTTGTCCTGGACGAGCACGACGCGGTCGCCGGGCGCCACGCCGCCGGTCTTGCCCGGCGCCCCCGGCACCATCACCTCGAACCGCGACGTCGGGCAGCGCCCCGCCGTGACCCGGACCCGGTCGCAGAAGCCCGCGCGTCCGAGCAGCGTGACCCTGCCGGTGGCGCCCGCGACCGTGGCGACGGCGGTGATGCGCTGCTGCTGGACGACCGGGCTCGCGATGCCGTCCCACTGCGGCCCCAGCAGCGGCGCGAGGCTCGCGGTGGAGGGGACCGTGCCGCCGTCGGGCAGGGCCCGGACCTCGACCGTGCGGCCCAGCGCCCCCAGGTCACGCACCCGGTTGTCGACCATGGTCCGCGCGATCGACCCGGTCATGAGCGGCAGCAGCGCCGCGAACGCCACCAGCCCCGCCACCACCCCCAGCAGCACACCCTGCTGACGCCGGCGCGCCCGGGCGGCCCGGCGCGCGAACGGGAACCGGCGCGTGGTGCGTCGGGCTGACCTGCGCCGCCCGGACCTGGTCTCGACCTGGTCGTCGGACCCGGCCGTCACGGCCACCGGTGTCCCCATGAAGCCCCCTCCGCCGCCCACCCGGCACGGCAGGTGAACGTACTCCCGCCCGTGGGGACCACGGGCGGACGGCGACGGATCGTGGCCAAGGCGTGACCGGCGTACGTCCGTGCGGGCGGACCACCCCGCATGAAACCCGGTTACGCGCACATGACCCGAATCCATCAGGGTCAAACGACCGTAACCGGGTTTCATGCCCGGTGACGTGGCCGGGCATGATGGTGGCCCGTGGACACCGACGCCGTCCTGACCATGCTGCGCGAGGTCGCCGCCGAGGTGGTGACGCCCCGGTTCCGCGCCCTCGCCGAGGGTGAGGTGATGGAGAAGAACCCGGGCGACCTCGTGACGGTCGCCGACCACGAGGCCGAGGTCATCCTGACCCGCCGGCTGCGCGAGGCCTACCCCGACGCCGTGGTCGTCGGCGAGGAGGCCACCAGCGCCGACCCCACGCTGCTGCAGGGGCTGGCCGACGTGGACCACTGGTTCACGGTCGACCCGGTCGACGGCACCAAGAACTTCGTGCACGGCTCCCCCGACCACGCCGTCATGGTCGGTGAGGTGCGCGGCGGGCAGCCGGTGCGCGGCTGGATCTGGCAGCCGGCGCACGAGCGGGCGTTCGTCGCCGAGCGGGGCGCGGGGGCGTACGCCGACGGCCGGCGGATCCCCGACCGCACCGTCGACGCCGACGGACCGCTGCGCGGCGTCACGTCGCGACGTCGGCTGGTCGGCACCGCGCTGCCCGGCCTGCCACCGCTGGAGCTGACCTGGGTGTGCTGCGGCGTGGACTACCCCCAGCTCGCGACCGGCGGCGCCGACTACGTCGTCTACTCCGGCACCATGCCGTGGGACCACGTGCCCGGCACGCTGCTCGTCTCGGAGGTCGGCGGTGCGGCGCGCCACCTCGACGGCACGCCCTACCGCCCGCACCAGACCAGCGGCGGGCTCGTGGCCTCGGCGACGACGGGGGTGGCCGATCGGGTGGGTCCGCTGCTGCAGGACCAGGCGCGCGTCGGCTGAGCCCGCCCGGACTCGCGGGCCGCGCCGGCCCACGAGACCGGCCGGCCGGCGTACGCCTCAGTCGTGCCGCTGGTGGCGCAGGCTCTGGGTCAGCAGCTCGGCGACGTGCTCGTCGTGCAGCGAGTAGTGCACGTGCCGCCCGTGCCGCTCGGTGGCGACCAGGCGCAGGTTGCGCAGCAGCCGCAGCTGGTTCGACAGCGCCGGCTGGCTGAGGTCGAGCAGCTCGGCCAGCTCCCCCACCGACGACGGCCCGTGCTGCAGCTCGCCGAGGATCTGCACCCGCACCGGTGACGCGAGCGCCTGCATCAGCTGCGCGATCTCCGCGGCGTCGGCTGCGGCGATCCGCGGCTGCGGTCGGGTCGCACGAGGCTTTCCAGGCACCCGCGGAGCATAACGACCGGCACTCGCCCGACCCGACACATTGACAAATCACAATGTCATGATGTGTTGTTGCCTCATGAACGCCACCGACAGCACCTCGCAGACGACCGGACCACCACCCGGCAAGACCGACGACCACGACCACTCCCACGGCTTCCTCGGCGAGCGCGCCGAGCTGTGGTTCGCGATCGCCTCCGGCGTGACGTACGTCGTCGGCATGCTCCTGGAGTACGTCGCCGACGCGCCGGGGCCGGCCCTGGCCGCCTTCCTCGCCACCTACTTCTTCGGTGGCTTCTTCACCCTCCGCGAGGCGATCATGACCGTGCGTCGTGGCCGCTTCGAGGTGGACTTCCTGATGCTCGTCGCGGCCGTCGGCGCCGCCGCGATCGGCCGCTTCGCCGAGGGCGCCGTGCTGCTGTTCCTCTTCAGCCTCGGCCACGCGCTCGAGGAGGTCGCGATGGCCAAGGCGAAGTCGTCCATCGAGGCGCTCGCCGAGCTGACCCCGCGCGTCGCCCGGGTGCGCCGCGGCGAGACCGTCACCGAGGTCCCGGTCGAGGAGCTGGCGCTCGGCGACGTCGCCGTCATCCGGCCCAACGAGCGGATCGCCGCCGACGGCTTCGTGCTCACGGGCACCACCTCCGTCGACCAGGCGTCGGTCACCGGCGAGAGCGTGCCGGTGGACAAGTGGCCGGTCGACGACCCCGAGCTGGCGCAGCGGGTGCCCGCCACGGTCGAGGCCGCGAGCACCGTCTACGCCGGCACGATCAACGGCCCCGGCGCGATCGAGGTCGTCGTCACCCGCCGCGCCGAGGACTCCACGCTGGCGCGCGTCGTGCAGCTGGTGCGCGAGGCCGACTCGCACAAGTCGCCGACGCAGCAGTTCCTCGACCGCTTCCAGATCTTCTACGTCCCCGGCGTGGTGCTGTTCGTCATCGGCGTCTTCCTCTTCGGCACCTTCGTGCTGACCGAGCCGACGGCCGACAGCTTCTACCGCGCGATGGTCGTGCTCGTCGCGGCGAGCCCGTGCGCCCTCGCCATCGCGACCCCGAGCGCGGTGCTGGCCGGCGTCGCCCGCGCGGCCCGCGCCGGCGTGCTCGTCAAGGGCGGCGGCCCGCTGGAGAACCTCGGCCGCGTGCAGGCCATCTGCTTCGACAAGACCGGCACCCTCACCTGGGGCCGCCCGCGGGTGACCGACGTCGTCGCCGCCCCCGGCGTCTCCGAGGAGGAGCTGCGCACCACGGCGTACGCCGTCGAGCGGCTGAGCGACCACCCGCTCGCCGCCGCGGTGGTCCGCGACCTGCGCCCGGAGGGCCCCGCCCCGGAGGCGACGGACGTGCAGTCGGTGACCGGCAAGGGCGTGCGGGCGGTGCTCGACGGCCGCAGCGTCGCGATCGGCAGCCCGGCCCTGGTCGGGGACGAGCTGCCCGCCCGGGTGCGCGAGGACGTACAGCGGTTGCAGGAGGGCGGCCGCACGATCATGGTCGTCGCGACCGACGACCGGGTGCTCGGCGTGCTCGGGCTGATGGACACCCAGCGCGGCGAGTCCGCGCCGGTGGTGCAGTCGCTGCGCGACGCAGGTGTCGAGCGCATGGTGATGATCTCCGGCGACCACCAGCGGGTCGCCGACGTGGTCGGCCGCAGCGTCGGCATGGACGAGGTGCGCGGCGGGCTGATGCCCGAGGACAAGGTCGCCACGGTCGGCGCGCTGACCCAGTCGGGCACGCGCACCGCGATGCTCGGCGACGGCGTCAACGACGCGCCGGCCATGGCGAGCGCGACGGTCGGGGTGGCGATGGGCACGGCGGGCTCGGCCGTCGCCCTCGAGACCGCCGACGTGGCGCTGATGTCGGACGACCTCGGGCGCGTGCCGTTCGCGGTCGCGCTGGCCCGGCGGACCAGCCAGGTCATCCGGCGCAACCTGATCTTCAGCCTCGCGATCGTCGCGGTCCTGGTGCCGGTGACGCTGATGGGGCTGGGCATCGGGCCGGCGGTGTTCGTGCACGAGGGCTCGACGATCATCGTCGTGCTGAGCGCCCTCACCCTGCTGCGCTTCCGCGTGGGGCGCGAGCACGAGGGCATCGAGCACGAGGCCGCGCCGGCGAAGTGACGGACCCGGGCGGACCGGGTCCGGGGTCCGGGGTCCGCTGCATTTCGTTCACCAGCGCACGAAATGCAGCGGGAAGCTGCGGAATCCCGGGGGCCCGCTCCGCATTTCGTTCACCTGTGCACGAAATGCGGGAGCAGGGCGTACGCCGCCCGCACCCGGTCCGCCCACCACGCTCGCCTGTGGTCGGGTGCGGCCCAGCGATCGAGCAGCTCCGGGTCGGGCTCGACCGAGCGCAGGGAGATCGAACCCCCTTGCGGCACAAGGCTTTCGGTGACCACATCGCCGTCGAACAGGCCGAGCGTCGCGAGGCCGCAGGCGTGGTCGAGGCGGGGCAGCGCGGCGGCGAGAGCGAGGCCCGCGCGGATGCCGACCGAGCTGTCCAGCGCGCTCGAGACGACGGCAGGCAGCCCGGTCTCGGCGACCACGTCGAGCGCGCGCCGCACGCCGCCGAGCGGTGCGACCTTGACGACGATCACGTCGGCGGCCTCGAGCCGGGCCACGCGCAGCGGGTCCTCGGCCTTGCGGATCGACTCGTCCGCGGCCACGGGCACGTCGATGCCGTTGCGGGCCAAGGTGATTCGCAGGTCGCGCAGCTCCTCGACGGTGGCGCACGGCTGCTCGGCGTACTCCAGCCCGTAGGCCGCCAGCCGCCCCAGCGCGTCGGTCGCCTGCTCCACGCTCCAGCCGCCGTTCGCGTCGACCCGGATGCGCGCGTCGGGCCCCATCGCCTCGCGCACCGCGGCCACCCGGTCGAGGTCGTCGGACAGGCGCTGACCGGGCTCGGCCACCTTCACCTTGGCCGTCCGGGTGCCGTCGTAGCGCGCGAGCACCCCGGCCACCTCCCCCGCCGCGACCGCGGGCACCGTGGCGTTGACCTGCACCGACCCGCGCACCGGCTCGGGCCAGCCGACGTGGGCCGCCTCGATGGCCGAGGCGAGCCAGCGGGACGACTCGGCGGGGGCGTACTCCAGGAACGGGCCGAACTCGCCCCAGCCGAAAGGCCCTGGGAACAGGGCAATCTCGCGCTCGGTGACGCCTCGGAAGCGGGTGCGCAGCGGCAGCTGCACCACCCGCATGCCGAGGACCAGCTGCTCGACGTCGAAGACGCTCATCGGACCCGCTGCGCCTTGCCGAACAGCACCGGACCGTCGTCCGCGAGGGCCATCGCGAGCTGGCGCTCGAACCGCGGGAGCAGCGGCGGCAGGTCGGTGACGTCGAACCAGCGCACGTCGCTGGACTCCTCGTCACCGACCCGCGGCTCCCCCGCGACCCAGCGGCAGCGGAACGCGTGGTCGAGGTACTGGCAGCGGTCGCCGTTGGGGTACTCCATCGGGATCAGCGACGACACGGCGAGCAGCCGCTCGACCTCGACCTGCACGCACGTCTCCTCGAGCACCTCGCGCTCGGCGGTGACGTCGGGCTCCTCGCCCGGGTCGCAGATCCCGGTGACGGGCGTCCACAGGCCGTTGTCGGAGCGGCGCACCAGCAGCACCTGCTGGCGCCCGTCGACCTGGCGCAGGACGTACGCCGACGTCCCCGGCAACCACAGCAGTCGGGTGCCGACGTGCTCGCGCAGGTCGGCGACGTACTCCGGGATCGGCATGACCCGAGTCTAGGAACCCGGGCCGACCACCTCAGACGGCCACGGGGGTGCGCGCCTCCGCGCGGTCGAGCGCGGCGCGCAGGTCGGCGACCAGGTCCTCCGGGGCCTCGATGCCCACCGAGAAGCGCAGCAGCCCGTCGCCGATGCCGGCGACCGCGCGCGCCTCGGGACTCATCGACGCGTGGGTCATCGTGGCGGGGTGGGCGACCAGGCTCTCGGTGCCGCCGAGCGACTCGGCCAGGGTGAAGCAGTGCAGCCCGTCGACGAACGCGCGCACCGCCTCCTCCCCGCCGCGCAGCTCGACCGACAGCATCGCGCCGAAGCCGTCCTGCTGCCGCGCGGCGATGTCGTGGCCCGGGTGGTCGGCGAGCCCGGGGTAGTGCACCCGCGCGACGGCCGGGTGGTCGAGCGCGGCGTCGACGAGGGCGCGGGCGTTGTCCTGGTGAGCGCGCAGCCGCACGTGCAGGGTGCGCAGCCCGCGCAGCGCGAGGTAGGAGTCGAACGGGCTGCCGGTGACGCCGAGCACGTTGCCCCAGTAGGCCAGCTCCTCGTGCAGCTCGGGCGTGGCCGCCACGACCGCGCCGCCGACGACGTCGCTGTGCCCGTTGATGTACTTCGTCGTCGAGTGCACGACCACGTCGGCGCCCAGCTCGATCGGTCGCTGCAGCAGCGGCGACAGGAACGTGTTGTCGGCGACCACGAGCGCGCCGGCCGCGTGGGCGGCGTCGGCCACCGCGCGCACGTCGGTGAGGCGCAGCAGCGGGTTGGACGGCGTCTCGACCCACACCACCTTCGGGCGCTCGCGCAGCGCCTCGGCGAGCGCGTCAGGATCGGTGAGATCCACTGTGCGACAACGGAACTGGCCCTTCGTCGACAGCGAGTCGAACAGTCGCCAGCTGCCGCCGTAACAGTCGTGCGGCACGACGATCGTGTCGCCGGGCGCGAGCAGCGCGGTCGTGCACAGCGCGATCGCGGACATCCCGGTCGAGGTGATGGTGCCGCCGAACCCGCCCTCGAGCGTGGCCAGCGCCTCGCCGAGGAGGTCGCGGGTGGGGTTGCCCGAGCGGGTGTAGTCATACTGCCCGCACTCGCCGAACCCGCTGAAGCTGAAGGTGCTCGTGAGGTGCAGCGGCGGCACGACGGCGCCGTGGGTGGGGTCGGCGTTGATGCCGGTGGTGAGTCCGCGGGTGAGGCGGGAGATGTCAGTCATGGTGTCCTCCTGGTCACAGGTGGCCAGCCATGCGGACCGGAGGCTGCGCGTCACCGGCGCCTGGTCAGACGTCTGCGACGCTCCATCTTCCGGCTGGCCCGAGGGCCGCCGCAGGACTTGGCACCTTTTCCGCGAGTTGCCTCGCGGAAGGCTGCCCCGGCGTCAACGGGCCTGTCCCTCAGCCGGTCTTGATGGATGTTGCGCGCGCCACGTTAACCGACCCGGCGCCGCCGTGTCCGGCACCGTCCGCTGGGTGAGCCGCGACGGACGTACGCCTAACATCACGCAGGTGAGCGAGCAGACCACCGCCAACCCGTTCCGGCCCGACGACTGGGCGCCCGTGCCCGGGTTCGAGGACCTCACCGACATCACCTACCACCGCGCGGTCGACGTGGGGTGCGTGCGGGTGGCGTTCGACCGGCCCGAGGTGCTCAACGCGTTCCGGCCGCACACCGTCGACGAGCTCTATCGCGTGCTCGACCACGCGCGGCGCACCCCCGACGTCGGCTGCGTGCTGCTCACCGGCAACGGGCCCGGCCCCGAGGGCACCGGCGCGGCCGGCAAGTGGTCGTTCTGCTCCGGCGGTGACCAGCGCATCCGCGGGCGCAGCGGCTATCAGTACGCCGACGGCGACACCGCCGAGTCCGTCGACGAGCGACGGGTCAAGGCCGAGGGCGGGCGGCTGCACGTCCTGGAGGTGCAGCGGCTGATCCGCACCATGCCCAAGGTCGTCGTCGCGGTCGTGCCCGGGTGGGCGGCCGGCGGCGGGCACAGCCTGCACGTCGTGTGCGACCTGACGATCGCGAGCCGCGAGCACGCCCGGTTCAAGCAGACCGACGCCGACGTGGGCTCGTTCGACGCGGGCTACGGCTCGGCCTACCTCGCCAAGATGGTGGGCCAGAAGTTCGCCCGCGAGATCTTCTTCCTGGGGCGGACGTACACCGCCGAGGACATGCACCGGATGGGCGCGGTCAACATCGTCGCCGACCACGCCGAGCTCGAGGCCGAGGCGCTGCAGGTCGCCCGCGAGATCATGGGCAAGAGCCCGCAGGCGCAGCGGATGCTGAAGTTCGCGTTCAACCTCACCGACGACGGCCTGATGGGGCAGCAGGTGTTCGCGGGCGAGGCGACGCGGCTGGCGTACATGACCGACGAGGCCGTCGAGGGACGCGACCAGTTCCTGCAGAAGCGCGACCCCGACTGGTCCCCGTTCCCCTGGTACTTCTGAGCGTCGCTGCGCGAAGGCAGTTCGCGGCCGGGCCTCGCGCCAGGCCCCGCAGACGGTGCCCCGATCGCGCGGACCGGCGTGAACTGCCTTCTCAGGGCGACACCCGGTGGATCTTGTGCTGCGCCGCCTGCGCGCGCGGGCGCACCACCATCGAGTCGATGTTGACGTGCTTGGGGCGGGTGGCGACGAACGCCACGCACTCGGCGATGTCCTCCTGGGTCAGCGGGTCGACCACACCGGCGTAGACCGCGGCGGCCTTCTCGGCGTCGCCGTGGAAGCGCACCAGCGCGAACTCGTCGGAGGCCACCATCCCCGGGTCGATCTCGCACACGCGCACCGGCTGGTCGAACATCTCCAGCCGCAGCGAGCCGACCATCGCGCGCACCGCGTGCTTGGCCGCGACATAGCCGCCGCCACCCTCGTACGACACGTGCGCGGCGACCGACCCGATCACGATGACCTCGCCCTCGGCGGCGACCAGCGCCGGCATGAGGTCCTGCACGCAGCGCGCGACGCCGATCACGTTGGTGTCGTACATCGTTCGCCACTCGTCGAGGTCGGCCTCGACCACCGGCTCGGTGCCGAGCGCTCCCCCGGCGTTGGCGACGAGCACGTCGAGCCGGTCGCCGACCTCGCGCGCGAGCGCCGCCACGTCGTCGGCCTTCGTCACGTCGCAGGTCACCGCGCGGCCGTCGATCTCGGCGGCCAGCTCCTCGACGCGCTCGGTGCGCCGCGCCGCGCAGATCACCTCGAAACCCTCGGCGGCCAGTCGGCGGGCGCTCGCCCGTCCGATGCCGCTGCTCGCGCCGGTCACCACTGCCAGGGGACGTGCCGTCATGGCGCCATTCAACACGGGCCTACCCTGGCCGGGTGCCCCCCATCCGCCCGTACGCCGTCGCGCCCGACCGGCTGCCGGCGTACGTCGAGGCGCTGGCCGCCATGCTCGAGGGCGACGGCCCCGCCCTGCTCCCCTACGAAGACGGCGACCCCGAGCCGGCCGTCCCCGACGACGCCGACCTGCCCGACGACCTCGGCCTGGTCGTGTCCACGTCCGGGTCGACCGGCGCGCCCAAGCGCGCGATGCTCACCCGGGCCGCGCTGCGCGCGAGCGGCACCGCCACGCACGACCGGCTCGGCGGCGAGGGCATGTGGCTGCTGGCGCTGCCCGCGCAGCACATCGCCGGCACCCAGGTGATCCTGCGCTCCCTTGCCGCGCGCCGAGCACCGTTGCTGCTCAACATGATCGACGGCTTCCGCACCGCGGACCTGGTCGACGCGCTCGCGTGGGCGCCGCCGGTGCGGCGCTACACCTCGCTCGTGCCGACGCAGCTCGCGACCGTGCTCGACGACCCCGAGGCGACCGAGGCGCTCGGCACGTTCGACGGCGTGCTCGTCGGCGGCGCGGCCACCGCACCGGCGCTGCTGGAGCGGGCGCGCGCGGCGGGCGTCGCGGTGCGCACGACGTACGGCATGAGCGAGACCGCGGGCGGCTGCGTCTACGACGGGGTGCCGCTCGAGGACACCGCCGTGACGATCGGCGACGACGGGCGCGTGGGGCTCTCCGGGCCGACCGTGGCGTCCGGCTATCTGGGCGAGTCCGACCGCACCGCAGCGGTTTTCGACACCGACCCGACCACCGGCGCCCGCCGCTTCTGGACCGACGACGTCGGCGAGCTGCGCGACGGGGTGCTGCACGTGGTCGGACGCCGCGACGACCTCATCACCACCGGCGGCCTGAAGGTCGCCCCCCGCCTGGTCGAGGAGGCGGCCCTCGGGCTGCCCGGGGTGCGCGACGCCGTCGCGGTCGCGACACCGCACGAGCGCTGGGGGCAGGCGGTCAGCCTCGCGGTGGTCGCCTCCCCGGAGCCGACCCTCGAGGAGGTCCGGGCCGGCCTGCGCGAGCTGCTGCCGGCGTACGCCCTCCCCACCCGCCTGCTCGTGCTCGACGCCATCCCCGCGCGCGGCCCGGGCAAGCCCGACCGCGCGGCGATCGCGGCCATGCCCGGGTGGCAGAATCAGGGGTAGGCCGAGACGCGAGAGGTGCGCATGGGACGGGTGCTGATCCCCCTGCTGGGGCTCGCCGTCGTCGTCTACGCCCTCGCCGACTGCATCCAGACGCCCGACGACCGCGTGCGGCACCTCCCGAAGCCCGCGTGGATCGGCGTGATCGCGCTGGTGCCGGTGGTCGGGGCGATCGTCTGGCTGGTGGTCGGACGGTCGCGCCGCACCTCGTTCGGCCCGCCGCGGGGTCGCCCGCCCGGGCCGCGCGGTCCCGACGACGACCCCGACTTCCTGCGCGGGCTCTGACCGCCGAACCACCCGACCGACCCTGTCCGCCGGCGCGCCCGAGCGCCCGAATCCCCTTGGAGCACAACACCTATGGCCACCCTGCAGCAGTGGGTCGACGGCGCCCGCCCGCGCACCCTGCCCGCCGCGATCGCCCCGGTGCTGGTCGGCACCGGCAGCGCCTACGCGATGGAGCGCGCGAACCCCGGGCTCGGCCTGCTCGCCGCGATCGTGGCGATCGCGCTGCAGATCGGCGTCAACTACGCCAACGACTACTCCGACGGCATCCGCGGCACCGACGACGCGCGCGTCGGTCCGGTGCGCCTGGTCGGGCAGGGTCTCGCCGACCCGGCCAACGTCAAGCTCGCGGCGTTCCTGTGCTTCGGCGTCGCCGCGCTGGCCGGGCTCACGCTGGTGACGCTGGCCAACACCCCGTGGCTGCTGCTGGTCGGTGTCGCGTGCGTGATCGCCGCGTGGAAGTACACCGGCGGCAAGAACCCCTACGGCTACCTCGGCCTCGGCGAGGTCTTCGTCTTCATCTTCTTCGGGCTGGTCGCGGTGCTCGGCACGACCTACACCCAGGCCAAGCAGCTCGAGCTCACCACCTGGGCCGGCGCGATCGGCGTCGGCGCCATCGCGTGCGCGGTGCTCGTGGTCAACAACCTGCGCGACATCCCCAGCGACACCGAGGCGGGCAAGCGCACCCTCGCCGTGCGGATGGGCGACCAGGCCTCCCGCGTCTTCTTCGCCTCGCTGATCGGGGTGTCCGTGGTGGCCGTCGGCGTGATCGCGCTGGACTACCCCCTCGCGCTCATCGCCCTGGTCGCGCTCCTCGCGGCGGTCCCTGCGGTCCGCGCGGTCGGCGGCGGCGCCACCGGCCGCGCCCTCGTCCCGGCACTGGCCTCGACCGGGATCTACCTGCTGGCGTACGGCGTGCTGCTGGGCCTCGGCCTCTGGCTCACCCAGGCGCTCTGAGGCGCCGCCAGGGGTTGCCCCGGCCGACCCCGGGCGTACGCAGACCGTTCACGAGTGAACGAAATGCGGAGCTGCACCCGCGGGATCCCGGGCCTCCGACGTACAGACCGTTCACCAGTGAACGAAATGCGGAGACGCGCCCCGGCGCCACAAGCACGCACGACTCTCCCGGCGTCGCCCGGCTCACTCCTCGTCGTCGTCCTCGTACGTCCGGTGCTCCTCGGCGCGGGCGCGGCGCGCCTGCACCTTCTCGTCGATCTGCTGGGCGAACTGCTCGCGCGGCCCGGCCAGCAGGAAGACCGACAGGATCGCCGAGGCGAGGGCGGAGATGACCAGCAGCAGGATGCCCCGCATGCCCACGAGATAGAGGGCGCACATCATCCCGAAGAAGACGAGCAGGCGAAGCAGGGTGTAGCGCAGCAACGGATCAGAGCCCCGAGTAGGAGTGCATCCCCACGAAGAAGATGTTGACGACGGTGTAGTTGATGATCACGCACGCGAAACCGGCGAGCGCCAGGTAGGAGGAGCGCTTGGCGTTCCAGCCGGCGGTGAGGCGGGCGTGCATGTAGGCGGTGTAGACGACGAAGATGACGAACGACCACACCTCCTTGGGGTCCCAGCCCCAGTAGCGGCCCCAGGCCACCTGCGCCCAGATCGCCCCGGCGATGACGGTGAACATCCACAGCGGGTAGGCGACCATGTGCACGCCGTACGCCGCCTGGTCCAGAGCGCGCGCGCTCGGCAGGGCGTCGAGCATGCTCCGCCTGCCCTTGCCGGCGGCGGCCGCCGCCTCGCGGCGGGCCTGCACGAGGTAGAGCACGGTCACGACCGCACCGACGGTGAACAGGCCGACCGACAGCGTGGCGATGGTGACGTGGATCGACAGCCAGTAGCTCTGCAGCGACGGCAGCAGCTGGGTGGCCTCGGTGTAGAGCACCATCGCGGCGAGCATCTCGATGAGCAGCACCGGCGCCACGACGAACAGGCCCAGCCAGCGCAGGTCGCGCTTGAGGCTCCACAGCAGGTAGACCACGAGGGTGAATCCGGCTGCGGCGAGGGCGAACTCGTACATGTTGCCCAGCGGCGGACGACTCACCGCGAAGCCGCGCAGCGCGATGGTCGCAGCGAGCAGCAGCATCGCCAGCCAGGTCAGCGACATGCCGATGCCGGCCCACTGCCGCTTGACCGGAGCCTGCGGACCGTCGGCGGGCGGCTGGTCGTCACGGGTGAGCACGGCGGTGGCGCTGCCGGACTCCGAGCTCCCTGCAGCCGCCTTCGTCGCGCCCGCCTTCGTGGCCCCGGCCTTCGTCGCACCGGCGTCAGCCCCGGCCGCGCCGGCCTTCGCCCTGCCACCCTCGGCCGCGTCCTCGGCGGCGTGCTTGCGCCGCGCGGTGGCCGCCAGGTCGGCGGCGAAGGACAGCATGGCCAGGGCGAGGACGACGGCCGAGCCGTAGAGGGCGTACGTCGAGTTGTCGGCCAACGCCTGGTTGGTCTCGACTGCGAGCATCTGGGTGATCATGCCGTGGGTCCTACTCTCTGGACGATCGAGCGCAGCAGCTGCCGAACCGCCGAGTCGAGGCGGGGGTCGTCGTGCTTGGCCAGGCCGCCGACCTGGACCAGGGTACGCGGGGTGTCAGGCGTGCTGTCGGGCGCGGCGGCGACGCGCACGAACAGGCGGCGCCGGCGCAGGACGAGCGACATCAGCAGACCGAACAGCCCGACGATCGCGCCGACCAGCGCGGGCATCTTGCCCGGGTCGGACCGCACCGACAGACCGGCCCAGCGCGGCACCTCGCGGTCGAGGCTGATGCTGCCCAGCCCGTTCGGCAGCTGCACGGTCTCGCCGGGGCGGATCAGCAGCCGGGCCGGCTGGCCGTTCTCCTGCTTCACCTGCGTCATCGACTGGGTGTCGAGGGTGTAGACCGACTGCGGCTTGCCCTGCGGGAACAGGTTGCCGGAGTAGAGCCCGAGCACCAGCGCCGGCTGCTTCAGGCCGGGGAAGGTCGACACCGGGCCGCGCTGCTCGTCGAACTCCAGGGTCGGCAGGAAGAAGCCGTAGAAGCCCAGCTGCTGCGGGGAGGCACCGGTGACCTTGATGGCGCCGGTCGAGGTGTAGGTGTTGTCCTGCGGCAGGAACGGGGTCGCCTGCTGGTAGATCACCTTGCCGGCGGCGTCGCGCACGGTGACCCGCGGCGCGTAGCCGTTGCCGAGCAGGTAGATCGAGGTGTTGTCCTGCCGCACCGGGTGGTTGACCGCGAGCTCCTGGCGCTCGGCCGGAGCGTCCTCGCCCTGCGTCGTGATGTCGGCGCGGAAGTCGCGCGGCTGGCCGTACTGCGTGCTGCTCGGGTCGACCCGGTCCTCGAAGTTCACGGACAGGTCGTTCAGCTGCAGCGTCCACGGCGAGAACCCGTCGACGTCGACCCACGGGCCGGGGTCGAGCGTGTCGTACCGGCTCGCGGTGCTCGCGAACGACGTGCCCTCGGGCACGATCACGTCGCCGCGCCAGCCGGTGAGGTTGCCGAGCGCCATCGACACGATGATCACGACGAGCGACACGTGGAAGATCAGGTTGCCGAGCTCGCGCAGCAGCCCGACCTCCCCGGAGATCCAGGTGTCGCCCTCGCGCGTGCGAAAACGCTTGCCGCGCATGACTTCCCGGGCCCGCTCGAAGACGTCCTCGGGGGTCCCGTCGACCTCTTCCTCGACGTACGACGGCAGCCGCTTCAGTCGTCGCGGCGCCACCGGCGGCACGGCCCGCGAGGCGCGCCACTGCTGGCGCATGCGGGGGATGACGCAGCCGAGCAGCGAGATCACCAGCAGCAGGTAGATCGCAGCGAACCACGGCGTGGAGTAGACGTCGAAGAATCCGAACCGGTCGAGCCAGGGGCCGAGCTCGGGGTTGCGCTGCAGGTAGTCGGCCACCCGCGCGGCGTCGATGCCGCGCTGCGGCCAGATCGAGCCGGGCAGCGCCGCGATCGCGAGCAGCAGCAGGAGGAACAGCGCGGTGCGCATGGCGGTCAGCTGACGCCAGAACCAGCGGGCCATGCCGATCACACCGAGCCGCGGCGCGGGCGTACGCTCCCGGCCGGGTCGCTGCTTGCGCTCCGCCTCGTCGGCGGGAGCCACGGAAGTCTTCTGGTCGGTCACGTCAGATCACCGGTTGGAAGTTGTTGACGAGCTGCAGCTGCATCCACGCGGTCACCTGCTCCCAGATGCCGCTCACCATGAGCAGCCCCATCAGGACCATGAGCGAACCGCCGACCAGCTGGATCGGACGGTGCCGGTCGCGCAGCCAGCGCGACATCGACTCGGCCTTGGACCACCCGGCCGCGATCAGCACGAACGGCAGGCCCATGCCCAGGGAGTAGACCGCCGCGAGCAGCACCCCGCGCTGCATCGACGACGCGTCGTCGGTGAGCGAGGCCGACAGCGAGACGATCGCGCCGAGCACCGGCGAGGCGCACGGCGCCATCCCGAGGCCGAACGCGGCGCCGAGGAACGGCGCGCCCGCGAGCCCGGCCGTCGGCCGCCAGCGGACCTGGCTGCCGCCGCGGAAGATGACGCCGAGGTAGATCAGGCCGAAGACGATCACGACCACGCCGCCTACGCGCATGAGCAGCGTCTGGTTGCCGCGCAGGAACTGGGCGGCGGCGCTCGCGGCGAGCGCGATGCTGACGAAGATCACCGAGAAGCCGATGACGAACAGCCCCGCCCCGGCCACCATCCGACGGCGCCGGACCTCGTCGTCGGACAGGCCCGTGACATAACCCAGGAAGCCCGGCACGAGCGGCAGCACGCACGGGCTCGCGAACGACACCGCACCCGCGGCGAGCGCGAGCAGCAGCGCCAGGGGCAAGCTGCCTGCGGCGATGATCTGGGTGGCGTCGCCCGTCACGAAGCGGATTCCTTGACGACGTCGTCGACCAGGCCGCGCAGCGTCGGCGCGGTGGTCTCCCCCGACACGCGGGCGGCGATCCGCCCCTGGCGGTCGAGGATGAGCGTCGTCGGGAACGTGGCCGCCTTGCCCTGCAGCGCCAGCAGCGTCCGGCCGCCGTCGTCACGCAGGCTGGGGTAGGTGATGCCGAACTTGCGCATGGTCGAGTCGGCGGCCGCCACCGAGTCGCGCTGGTTCAGGCCCATGAACTGCACCGGCGCGTCGGCCTTCTGGTAGCCGCTCCACACCTGCTGCAGCGCCGGCATCTCGCGCTGGCACGGGCCGCACCAGGCGCCCCACACGTTGAGCACGACCACCGTGCCGCGCTCGCTCGCGACGTCCCACTTCTTGCCGTCCATCGTGGTGCCGGTCAGGTCCAGCGGCACGTTGCGCTGGTCGGCCGTGAGCGTCTCGATGCTGCCGTCGCCGGCGATGAAGCCCTTGTTGTCGCCCTGGCGGGCCTGCTCGGAGATCGAGGCGTTCTGGTTGCCGCACCCCGCGAGCGCCACCACCGCGATCACCGCCGCCGCCACCTTCGCCCGCACGCCAGTCATGCCCTTGGTCGCGCTCGGTCGCACTCCGCTCCGGCCGCGTGCTCGTGCCTCGCCCGCAGCCTGCGCTGCGCGCTCCTCGCCGCTCATGCCCCGCCCACCTTGGCCGCCCGCGGCAGCAGCTCCGCCGCCGGCTCGGCGTACTCGATCACGTCGAGGTCGTCGCCGTAGAACACGAACGAGGTGACCGACCCCAGGCTGCACGAGCGGTGCCGCGGGTCGTGCCACAGTCGGCGCCCCTCGGCCGCCTGGCGGATCGTCCAGATCGGCAGCTGGTGGGAGACGATCACCGCCTCGTGGCCGCGCGCGGCGGCGCGGGCGCCGCGGATGGCCGCGGCCATCCGGTCGACCAGCTCGACGTACGGCTCGCCCCAGCTCGGGCGCGTCGGGTTGACCAGCAGCCGCCAGTAGCGCGGGTGCGCCAGCTGGCGCGGGTCGGCACCGACGGTCAGCCCCTCGAACCGGTTGTCCGACTCGATCACCCGCTCGTCGATCGCCACGTCGAGGCCGAGCCGCTGCGCGAGCGGCGCGATCGTCTCCTGGGCCCGCTCGAGCGGCGAGGACACCAGGTGGGTGACGTCGAACTGGGCGAGGTAGTCGGCGGCCAGCTCGGCCATCTCGCGCCCCAGCGCGGACAGGTGGTAGCCGGGGAGCCGGCCGTAGAGCAGCTTCTGCGGGTTCTCGACCTCACCGTGGCGCACCAGGTGGACGGTCGTGCGCTGGGGACGGTCGATCGCCGGCGAGGGGTCGTCACGCTCCGGCATGGGTCAGAGTGTCCCATCCGAACCTGAGAGATTCCCGGCCGCGCGAGCCGCCGCCGGCAGGGCCGCCAGCACCTGCTCCACGGCCGCCTCGTCGTGCGCGGCGCTGACGAACCACGCCTCGAACGCGCTCGGCGGCAGGTGCACGCCCTGCTGCAGCATCGCGGTGAAGAACCGGCTGAAGGCGCCGGTGTCCTGGGACTTCGCGTCGTCGTACGTCCGCACGGGCTGGTCGCGGAAGAAGACCGAGAACATCGAGCCGGCCCACTGCACGGTGTGCGGCACGCCGGCGGTCGTCAGCTCGCGCGAGGCGGCGTCGGCGATGGTGCGGGCCACCGAGTCGAGGTGGGCGTAGACCTCGGGGGTGCAGCCGCGCAGCGTGGCCAGCCCGGCGGCGGTCGCGACGGGGTTCCCCGAGAGCGTGCCGGCCTGGTAGACCGGGCCGTCGGGCGCGAGGCGCGACATCAGCTCGGCGCTCCCGCCGAACGCGGCCGCGGGGAACCCGCCGCCCATGACCTTGCCGAAGGTGAACAGGTCGGCCTCGATGCTCGCGCTGGCCTCGGCGCCGAACCAGCCCGACGGCGAGCAGCGGAAGCCGGTCATGACCTCGTCGCTGATCAGCAGCGCGCCGTGCTCGCGGGTGACGCGCCGCAGCCCCTCCTCGAAGCCGGGCACCGGCGGCACCACGCCCATGTTGCCCGGGCAGGCCTCGGTGATGACGCACGCGATCTGCTCGCCGTGCTCGGCGAAGGCCGCCTCGAGCGCGGCCAGGTCGTTGTAGGGCAGCACGATGGTCTCGCTCGCCGACGACTCCGGCACGCCGGCCGAGTCGGGCAGCGCGAACGTCGCGACCCCGCTGCCGGCGCTGGCCAGCAGCGCGTCGACGTGGCCGTGGTAGCACCCGGCGAACTTCACGACCTTGGAGCGGCCGGTGGCCCCGCGCGCCAGACGCAGCGCGCTCATCGTCGCCTCGGTGCCACTGCTGACCAGGCGCACCTGCTCGACCGGGGTGCGCGCGACGATCTCGCCCGCGAGCGCCACCTCGTTCTCGCTGGGCGTGCCGAAGGAGAAGCCGCGGCCGGCGGCGTCGGTGACGGCCGCGAGCACGTCGGGGTGGGTGTGCCCGAGGATCATCGGGCCCCACGAGCAGACCAGGTCGACGTAACGGTTGCCGTCGACGTCGGTGAGCCACGGCCCGGTGGCGCTGCGGATGAAGCGCGGCGTCCCGCCCACGGCGCGGAAGGCACGCACCGGCGAGTTCACCCCGCCCGGGGTCACCGCCCGAGCCTGCTCCAGCAGCGCGGCGGACCGCTCGGTCGGCTGGTCAGGGGTGGGCGTGGTGGCGGGTGTCGAGCCGGACATACCCAGCATTGTCGCAACCGCCGCGTCGGCGGCGGCACGGTGGTCCGGGTGCCCCGGACCGGGCGTCACAGCGCCATGTTGGGCGCGCTCACCGGCACGTCGCTGAGGTGCTCGGAGATGCGCGCCGAGGCCGCCCCGAGGGCGGCGAACTGCTGGGGGTCGAGCAGGTCGATGAGGTGCTCGCGCACCCCCTGCACGTGCAGGTGCGAGGCCTTGTTGACCAGGGCCATGCCGCTGTCGAGCAGCACCAGCTCGACGCCGCGCCGGTCGTCGGTGACCGGCACCCGCTCGACGAGCCCGCGCTCCTCGAGCCGCTTGGCGGTGTGCGTGAGCCGGCTGCGGGACTGGACCACGATCTGGGCCAGCGCGCTCATCCGCAGCCGTCGCCCAGGCGCCTCGCTGACCATCGACATGATCTCGTACTCGGCCAGCGACAGGTCGAACTCGCGCTGCAGGTCGCGGTCCAGCTGCACCCACAGCTGACGCGACGCGCGCAGATAGGCACGCCAGGAGGCCTGCTCCTCGTGGTTCAGCCAGTGCGTCCCTGCAGTCACCCCCGAATCATAGGTTCCGGGGTCACCGTGCGGGGCTTGGTGGTCCAATCGTGCGGCGCTGCGGCCTCAGCGGTCGTACGACGGTGCGGGCGGCATCGCGAACGCGTCCTCGAGCGAGCCCTTGCCGGAGTCCTCGAGATAGCCGCTCAGCCACTGCCCGACGTAGCGCAGGTGCCACGGCTCGGGCTGGTAGCCGGTGACCTTGGTGTTCTGCTCGGTGTAGCGCACCACGAACCCGGCCGACCCGGCCTGCTCGCGCAGGAACGCGCCCGCGGGGGTCGTGCCGAAGCACTCCTGCAGGTCGCAGCCGCCCGAGCGCGACTTGGCGTCGAAGGTCAGGCCGGTCTGGTGCTCGGAGAAGCCGGGGCGCGCGGAGTAGGTGTCCGCGGCGGCGCGGCCGTCGCGCCGGACGTAGGAGTCGTACAGACCCTGCTGCCAGCCGTACGACCGCAGCCCGGTCGAGGGGTAGAGCTCGACCTTCTCGCCCTTGGCCCGCTCGAGCAGCTGGCGCAGCGCGACGGCGGCGCGCTCGTCGAGCGGGACGCCCTGCACCTTCTCGACCTTGCTGGGCGCCTCGTCAGGCGCGAGCGGGGTGCGCTTGTTGACCACCCGCCAGGAGCTGGTGCGCAGGTAGGCCGTCTCGGTGGTGGCCACGACGACGCGGCTCACCTCGGGCGCCGGCGGCTCGACCGCGTTGCCGATCGTGACGCGCACCCGCTGGCGGGTGTTGGTCGCGACCGACAGCGGGACCAGGCCCTTGCCGCTCGCGGTGAGCGTGGTGCGCCCGACCACCCGGCCGGTGTCGTCCTGGACGACGGCGGTGGTCAGGTCGTCACGGCTACCGGCGTCGATGGCGACCACGACCCGCTCGGGGGTGACCGGCATGGCGAAGACGTGCGGCGCGCGCTGCGGGGACGGCGCCTCGCCCGCGACGGCTGCGGACACGGGGAGCGCGAGCATCGCCGCCGTCAGCGCAGCGGCACGACGGCAGGTCGAGCGACCCAGGTGGGACATGCTGCGGGCACTCCTTCGATCGGTCGGCTCTTCGGTCGCCCCCACCCTCAGGATAGCGCGCCCGAAAGGCTGACCGGCCGGTCGTCCACGGGCGGGCCTCAGTCGGCCGCGCGCAGCCAGCCGGCGACCTCGACGGCGTAGTAGGTGAGGATGATCTGGGCGCCCGCGCGGCGGATCGAGGTGAGCGCCTCGAGCACCATCCGGTCGCGGTCGATCCACCCGTTGGCCGCGGCGGCCTCGATCATCGCCAGCTCGCCGGAGATCTGGTACGCCGCGACCGGCACGTCGGACTCCGCCGCGACGGCCGCGAGCACGTCGAGGTACGGCAGCGCCGGCTTGACCATGACGATGTCGGCGCCCTCGGCGAGGTCGAGCCGCAGCTCGCGCAGCGCCTCGACGGCGTTGCCGGAGTCCTCCTGGTAGGTCGCGCGGTCGCCCTGCAGGGTCGACTCGACGGCCTCGCGGAACGGGCCGTAGGCCGCGGAGGAGAACTTCACGGCGTAGGCCAGGACGATCGTGTCGGTGTGGCCTGCGGCGTCGAGCGCGGCGCGGCAGGCCGCGACCTGGCCGTCCATCATCCCGGACAGCCCGACCACCTGCGCGCCGGACTCGGCCTGCACGACCGCCATCTCGGCGTAGCGCTCGAGGGTGGCGTCGTTGTCGACGCGGCCCTGCTGGTCGAGCACGCCGCAGTGCCCGTGCGAGGTGAACTCGTCGAGGCACAGGTCGGCCATGAGCACGGTCTCGTCGCCGAGCTCGTCGCGCAGCCGGCGCAGCGCGACGTTGAGGATGCCGTCGGGATCCGTTGCGCCCGAACCGATCTCGTCACGCTCGGCGGGCACCCCGAAGATCATCAGCCCGCCGACGCCGGCCGCGACCGCCTCGCGGGCGGCCTCGACCAGCGAGTCCAGCGAGTGCTGGACGACGCCGGGCATCGCCGAGATCGGCTGCGGCTCGGTGGCGCCCTCCTTGACGAACATCGGGAGCACCAGCTCGGCCGGGTGCAGCCGAGTCTCGCGCACCAGCCGTCGCACCGCCGGCGTCTGACGCAGGCGGCGCGGACGTACGGGCAGGTCGGCCCGGGCCATCAGGCCTTGACCTTGCGACGGGCGCCGGCCTTCTTCTTCTCGCTCGGGCGGCGCACCGCCTCGCCGGCCTCCTCGGCCGCGAGCGCGAGACCCCGGCCGAAGTCGGCGAGCGCGTCGACGAGCGCCTCGGCGGAGGCCTCGCTGGCGAGCACGTCGACCCGCAGGCCGTGCTCCTCGGCGGTCTTGGCGGTGGCCGGGCCGATGCACGCCACGACGGTGCTGGGGTAGGGCTTGCCGGCGATGCCCACGAGGTTGCGCACCGTCGAGGAGGAGGTGAAGCAGACCGCGTCGAACTTGCCGGTCTTGATCGCCTCGCGCACCTCGGGCGCCGGCGGGGCGGCCCGCACGGTGCGGTAGGCCGTGACGTCGTCGACCTCCCAGCCCATCTCCTGCAGGCCGGCCACCAGGGTGTCGGTGGCGATGTCGGCGCGCGGCAGGAAGACCCGGTTGATCGGGTCGAGGACCTCGTCGTAGTCGGGCCAGTCCTCCAGCAGCCCCTGGGCCGACTGCTCGCCCGAGGGGATCAGGTCCGGCTCCAGGCCCCAGTCGCGCAGCGCGTCGGCGGTGACCCCGCCGACCGCGGCGATCTTCAGGCCGGCAAACGCGCGCACGTCGAGGCCGTACTCGACGAACTTCTCGCGCACCGCGCGCACCGCGTTGGCGGAGGTGAAGCCGATCCACTCGTAACGACCGGTGACCAGGCCCTTGACCGCCCGCTCCATCTGCTGCGGCGTGCGGGGCGGCTCGACGCTGATGGTCGGGACGACGTCGCTGGTCGCGCCGTAGCGGGTGAGCCGGTCGGTCATCGAGCCGGACTGCTCCTTGGTGCGCGGCACCAGGACGTTCCAGCCGAACAGCGGCTTGGTCTCCCACCAGGACAGCTCGTCGCGCAGCGGCACCGTGGAACCGACCACGGCCAGCGTCGGCTCGCCGATCTCGGCCCGCGGCAGCGTGGTCGAGACCTCGCCGAGGGTCGTGGTGTGGGTGGCCTGGTGGATCGTCGTGCCGTCGGAGGTCAGCGCCACCGGGGTCTCGGCCGAGCGGCCCGCCGCCAGCAGCTTCTCCAGCGCGCCGGTCAGCACCTCGCCGCCGCCGAGCACCACCACGGTGATGTCGTCGTCGACCGAGCGCGACCAGTCGACGCCCGTCGCGCGGGCCGTGACGA
Source organism: Barrientosiimonas humi (assembly GCF_006716095.1). Classification (NCBI taxonomy): domain Bacteria; kingdom Bacillati; phylum Actinomycetota; class Actinomycetes; order Micrococcales; family Dermacoccaceae; genus Barrientosiimonas; species Barrientosiimonas humi. Next base: position 120,745 of record NZ_VFOK01000001.1, on the reverse strand, counting down.
CGTGGACCGCCTTGGAGGTGGACGCGGTGAGCGGCACACCGGCGTACGCCGGGACCGCGCTGACCGCGCTGACGCCCGGGACGATCTCGAAGGCCACGCCGGCCTTCTGGCAGGCGGCGGCCTCCTCGGCGAGCCCGTTGAACGTCGCGGGGTCGCCGTCCATCAGCCGCACCACCTGGGCGCCGGCGCCGGCGGCCTTCGCCGTGCGCACGACCAGCTTGGCCCGCGACGCCGAGGTCAGGCGCTGCCCGGCCTCGCCGTGGCCGCCGTCGACGATCTCGACGCCCTCGCGGGCGTGCGCCGTGGCGAACCGCTCGTCGGCGATCTGGTCCAGGACGATCACGTCGGCCTCGCGCAGCAGCTGCGCGGCCCGCACCGTCAGCAGGCCCGGGTCGCCCGGACCGGCACCGACGAATGCGACGTGGCCGGGTGCCTTGGTCTTCGTGCTCTTGGTCGTGCTGCTCACTGCTCACCCTCCGGGGTGCTGTCGGGTCCTGCGGGTTGCGGGTGTCCTGCGTCCACGGCAGGACCGGGTTGTCGGGGTGGGGCGATCGCGTCGGCCGCCCCGTCGTCGAGGAAGACCTGCGCCAGCTCGGCCCCGAGCCGCTCGGGCTGCTCGATCGGGCCGACGGCGGACCGGCGCAGCTCGAGCGCGCCGTCGGTGGAGCCGACGAAGCCGCGCAGCGAGATGAGCAGCGAGCCGTCCTCCTCCTCGACGATCTCGGCGAGCGCGCCCACCGGCGCCGAGCACCCGGCCTCGAGCTCGCCCAGCAGGGCGCGCTCGGCGGTGACCGCGGCTCGGGTGTCGGCGTCGTCGAGCCCACGGAGCAGCTCGACCAGGTCGGTGTCGTCGGTGCGGCACTCGACCGCGAGCGCCCCCTGGCCGGGGGCCGGCAGCATCTGCAGCGGGTCGAGCACCTCGGTGGCCTCGTCGAGCCGGCCCAGCCGGGCCAGGCCCGCGCGCGCCAGCACGACGCCGTCGCAGGAGTCGCCGACCAGGCCGATGCGGGTGCCGACGTTGCCCCGGATGGCGCGCACCTCGACCCCGAGGCCGAGGGCCTCCAGCTGGGCGGCGCGGCGCGGCGACCCGGTGCCGATCACGCCACCGGCGGGGATCTCGCCGAGGGTCAGGCCGTCGCGGGCGACGAGCACGTCGCGCGGGTCCTCGCGCGGCGGGACGGCCGCGACCACGAGGCCGGGCTGCGGAGCGACCGGCAGGTCCTTGAGCGAGTGCACCGCCAGGTCGACCTCGCCGGCGAGCAGCGCGTTGCGCAGCGCCGCCGCGAACACCCCCGTGCCGCCGATCTGGGCCAGCGGACCGCGGTTGGTGTCGCCCTCGGTGACGATCTCGACCAGCTCGACGTCGTGGCCGAGCACGCGCAGCCGCTCGGCCACGTGCTCGGACTGCGTCGTGGCCAGCGCGCTGCGCCGGGTGCCGAGGCGCAGGGTGCGGGCGGTCATCGCTCGCCCCCTCTCGGGTCGGTGTCGCGCAGCTCGGGCGGCGGGGTGCGCACGGCCTCGGTGTGGCGCGGGTCGAGGTCGAACAGCTCGCGCAGCGCCGCGGTGTAGTCGTGCCCCTCGCCGGCCAGCTGCTTCATGCGCACGGTCGGGGTGTGCAGCAGCTTGTCGACGACGCGGTGCACGGTGAGCTGCACCTGGGCGGCGTCGCTCTCGCTGAGCCCGGGCGTGCGCGCGCGCAGCCGGGTGAGCTCCTGGGCCACCACATCGGCGGCGTGGGCGCGCAGCAGGGCCACGGTCGGGGCGACCGAGGCGGCCCGCCGCGCCACGAGGTAGTCGTCGACCTCGCCGGCGACGATCGAGCGCACGGCGCCGACCTGGTCGTGCTCGGCGCCCGAGCCGTCGCCGAGGTCTTCGAGGGAGACCAGCAGGACACCCGGCCGCTCCCCCACCTCGAGGGCGACGTCGCGCGGGAGGGCGAGGTCGATGAACGCCTGCCGTCGCACCGGCCCCCGCTCGCCCGAAACGCGGTTATAGCGCTCTGACTCCGCTGCAGCAGGGTCAGAGCGCTGAAACCGCGTTTCAGCGGTCGGCGTGGGGGTGGCCGCCGGCAGGAGGGACTCGTCGATCACGTGACCGACGGCCCCGGTGCACGAGACGACGAGGTCGGACTCGGCCAGCACGTCGGACAGCTCGGACCAGTCGCGGGCGGTGGCGCCGACCGCGCCGGCGAGCCGCTGGGCGGCGTCGAAGGTGCGGTTGACCACGGTGAGCGATCCGCAACCGGCGCGCGAGATCGTATGTGCCGCAAGGCTGCTCATCGCCCCGGCGCCGACGACGGCGACGCGCAGCTCGGTCAGCGAGCCCAGGTGCGGCTCGACCAGACCGATGCCGCGCTCGATGAGCGAGCGGCTGACGCCGTCGATGTCGGTCTCGGAGTGGGCCCGCTTGCCGACCCGCAGCGCCTGCTGCACGAGGCCGTCGAGGCCGCTGCCGACATGACCGGCCGCGCGGCCCTCGCGCAGCGACTCGCGCAGCTGGCCGAGGATCTGCGCCTCGCCGACGGCCATCGAGTCCAGCCCCGCCGAGACCGAGAACAGGTGGGCCACGGCGCGGTCGGAGAAGTGGACGTAGAGGTTGTCGCGCAGCTCGGCCAGCGGCATCCCGGTGGCGGCGGCGAGCGCCTCGCCGATCTCGGTGACGGCCCCGTGGAAGGTCGCCGCCTCGGCGTAGACCTCGACCCGGTTGCAGGTGTCGAGCAGCAGCACCTCGTGCAGCTGCTCGCTGCCCGAGAGCCGCTCGAGCAGGTCGGCGCGCCCGGCCGGGTCGAGCGCGGCCCGCTCGAGCGTGGCGATCGGCGCGGAGCGGTGCGACAGGCCGATGACGATGGTGCTCACGGCGCCGCCCCTTCCTCGAGGTCGTCGGTCTTGGGGTCCAGCGCGTCGCGGTCGAGCGCCTTGGGGTCCAGCCGCGGGTGCTGCTGGTGGAAGGCCAGGATCTGCAGCTCGGTGGCGAGATCGACCTTGCGCACCTCGACCCCGGAGGGGATCGACAGCACCGCGGGCGCGAAGTTGAGGATCGAGCGCACCCCGAGAGCGACGAGCCGGTCGGCGACGTCCTGGGCCGCGTCGGGCGGGGTCGCGATGACGCCGATCATGCTGTCGTTGCACTCGCGCGCGAGGCCGTCGAAGTCGATGACGGTGAGGCCGGCGATGCGGGTGCCGACCACGTCGGGCGCCTCGTCGACGAGCCAGCGCACCGCGAACCCGCGGGTCGCGAAGCCGGAGTAGGCCGCGAGCGCGTGGCCGAGGTTGCCCATGCCGACGATGACCAGGGAGAAGTCGTGCCGCAGGCCGAGCTCGCCCTCGATCTCGTCGCGCAGCCGGGCGACGTCGTAGCCGACGCCGCGCACGCCGTACGACCCGAGGTAGGACAGGTCCTTGCGCAGCTTGGCCGAGCGCACGCCCGCGGCCTCGGCGAGCTCCTCGGAGGAGACGGTGTCGGTGCCGGCGGTCGCCAGGGCGCTCAGCGCGCGCAGGTAGACCGGGAGTCGCGCCACCGTGGCGCCGGGGATGACCCGGTGTGCGGCGGGCTCGGCAGACACGGGCGCCTGCACTCCTCTCGGTGGGCGGCGGCCTATACCAAACGGTGATTCCGGAGGTATGGGGACCCCCGCAATATATGCGCTTGTGAACGGCCGCACAAAGTCGCGCCGAGACCCCCTGCCGTGTTATAGCCCGCGTGTGCTAGGCGTACGCCCGCGTCCGGGTGCCGGGGTCAGCGCAGCGCCGCGCGCAGCCGCCGCTCGTCGACCCGGAAGTAGTCGTGCTGGGCGCCGTCGACGAGCGTGACCGGGATCATCTCGGCGTAGCGCCGGGTCAGCTCGGCGTCGTCGACGATCGACTGCTCGCGCCAGGGGACGCCGAGGTCGTCGCAGACCCGCTCGATCACCGCGCGCGCGTCGTCGCACAGGTGGCAGCCGGGCCGGCTGAGCAGGAGCACCTCGTGCTGACCGCCGGCCTGCTGCTCGCCCCGCTCCTCATGGCGTCGCCACAGCGGCATCAGAAGAACACCGAGCGGCGCTGCAGCAGCAGCGAGTAGAGCGTCTGCTGGATGGTCTCGCGCACCTGGTCGGTGAGGTCGAAGACCAGCATCGGGTCGTCGGCCGCGGACGCACCGAGCGAGGCGGTCTCGATCGGCGGGCCGAACTCGATGAGCCACTTGGACGGCAGCGGCACCAGGCCGAGCGGGCCGAGCAGCGGGAACAGCGGGGTGATCGGGAAGTAGGGGAAGCCCAGCACCCGCGCGAGGCTCTTGACGTTGGCGATCATCGGGTAGATCTCCTCCGCCCCGACGATCGAGCACGGGATGATCGGCGCGCCGGTGCGCACCGCGGCCGTGACGAACCCGCCGCGGCCGAAGCGCTGCAGCCGGTATCGCTCGGCGAAGCCCTTGCCGACGCCCTTGAACCCCTCGGGGAAGACCGTCGTGAGCTGGTCGGTCGACAGCAGCCGCTCGGCGTCGGGGTTGGCCGCCAGCGTGCTGCCGGCCTTGCGGGCGAGCTCGCCGATGAACGGCGAGGAGAAGACCAGGTCGGCGCCCAGCATGCGGGTGTGCCGCCCGATCTCGTCGTGGATCGCGAACTGCAGCATCAGCCCGTCGACCGGGACGGTGCCGGAGTGGTTGGCCACGACCAGGGCCGCGCCCTCGGCCGGGAGGTGCTCGACGCCACGCACCTCGACCCGGAACCAGTGCCGGTAGATCGGCCGCAGCAGCGGCAGCCAGACCTCCTCGGTGAACTCCTGGTCGAAGCCGAACGCGTCGAGGTCGTAGTCGCCGGTGACCCGGCGCCGCAGGTACGCCAGGGTGCGGGCGACCCGCCGCTCCAGCTCCTCACCCTCGAGCCCGGCGGTGCGACCGGCCGCGCGCAGCAGGCCGACCAGCGCCGACACCCCCTGCTCGACGCCGGTGACGCTCAGCAGCGAGGGAGACGAGGCGCCACCAGCGCCGCCCGGGCCGGGCTCGGCGGCGACCGGCTCCGGCGAGTCGGCGACCTCGGCGATGTCGGGCACGGCGCGCAGCCGGCGCTCGGCATCGGTGCGGCGCGCCTCGGCCTCGGCCCGCACCCGGCTGCGCGGCGGGCGCTGGCGCACCGCGCGGCTGGCCGCGCCCAGCTCGGCCGGCTGGGTGGGCACGGCCGTCTCCTCGGTGGCGGCGGGCGGGCTGGTCACGGGCGCCTTCTTGGCGGGCGTCGCCGTGCGGGTCGAGGCCTTCGTGGTCGACGGTGCCTTCTTCGCGCTCGACGACTTCTTGCCGGCCGTCGACTTCTTGGCGGTCGTTGACCGCTTGGTCGTCGTGGTCTTGCGGGTCGAGGCCTTCTTGGCGGTCGACTTCTTGGCCGTCGGCTTCTTGCCCGCCGGCGCCGAGCTCGACGGCGTGCCGGACGACGTGGTGGCGGCGGTCTTCTTCGCCGCGGTGGTGCTGCGCGGGCGGGGCGTGGACGGCTGGCTCACGAGCGGTCTCCGATCAGCGACGAGATGGCCACCCCGGGCGACGGCGGCCAGACCGGGTCGGCGCCGAACACCTCGCGGATGGTGTCGCGGGTCGTGTGGTCGGGGGTGAAGCCCAGCAGCTCACGCATGCGCGTGGTGTCCAGGGCCCGGCCGTAGCACAGCCACTGCCACTGGCTGGAGTCGAACGCCCCGAGCCGGGCGGCACGGGCGCCGCTGGTGACGGCGCCGGCCAGGACCGGCACGAACGGCACCGTCGGACGCCCGGCCAGCCGGGCGGCCTGCCGCACGGTGACGATGCCGTCGCCGGCGATGTTGATGATTCCGGTCGCCTCGCTGGTGGCGGACGTGACGAGCGAGCGCACCGCGTCGTCGAGGTGGAGCACCTGGATGCGCCCGTCGTACCCCATCGGCACGGGCATGGCGCGCATGCGGAAGTAGTCGGACAGCGGCGTGCGCATGCCGGGGCCGGCGATGTTGGCCATCCGCAGCAGGGTGATGTCGACGTCGGGGCGGCGGCGGGCGAAGCCGCGCACGTAGTTCTCGACCTCGACCGAGTCGCGCGGGAAGCCCGCGGTGGGGGCGCGGCGGGGCGTCATGTCCTCGGTGAACATCGCCGGGTCGCGCGGCGAGGCGCCGTAGACCGCGCCGGTGGACTTCACGACCAGCCGGTTCAGCGACTCCGCCTTCTGGCACGCAGCGAGCAGCTGCATGGTGCCGATGACGTTGATCTCCTTCTGGGCGGTGCGCCCGCCGGCCTGCCGCGGCGTGGTGATGACGCCCAGGTGCACGACGGTGTCGACCTGCTCCTGCCGGATCACCTTGCCGATGATCGGGTTGCGGATGTCGGCCCGCACGAACCGCGCCGAGCCGATGCTGTGCGGCGGCGGCACCGAGTCGACCCCGATGACCCGGTCGACGTCGTCGTGCTCGCTCAGCGCACGCGCGGTGAGCCCTCCGACGAGACGGGACACGCCCGTCACCAGCACCACCTTGCCCATCCGCGGCTCCCCTCTCCGTGCGGCTCGTGCCGATGCTAGTGCGGCACGTCCTGCGTCGCTGGCCAGTCGCTCACCACCCGAGCGGGCGGTACGACAAGAGCCCCGGGTCAGACCCAGGGCTCTGGACGTTGCGGCGCCTTACTTCTTGTTGCGGCGCTGGTGGCGCGTCTTGCGCAGCAGCTTGCGGTGCTTCTTCTTGGCCATGCGCTTGCGGCGCTTCTTGATGACCGAACCCATGCGTGGTCGTCCTTCGGTGTGGCGATCAGGAATGTCAGTGAGCCGCGGCGCGAGCCGAGGTCGTTCCGCCCAGGGTATCCCCCGAGGGCGCGCAGCCCGAATCGAGGCGGGTGGGGGCGGTCAGGCCGAGTCGATGAAGGAGTTGCGCAGGTAGGCGTGCACGGCGTCCTCGGGGACCCGGAAGGAGCGCCCGACCCGGATGGCGGGCAGCTCGCCGCCGTGCACCAGCCGATAGACGGTCATCTTCGACACACGCATCAGCGTGGCAACCTCGGCGACGGTCATGAACGACACCTCGCCGACCTGGCGGTCTTCTGTCATGGGGTTCGCCCCGACCTTCCCACTGTGCGTGACCCCTGTGCGGTGGGGCTGCTGGTCACCGCGTGGCTCGTGTTCCCTGCGTGGCGCAGGGGATGCCTGGCGGTCTCTGTGGCGCACACGATAGGGCCGAACGGGTCGCCGTGGAAAGTCCTGAGTGCGCGGATTGCTCCACCGTCCACCCGACACGCCGGTCACCTGGCGGAAATTCGCGGTTCACACAATGTCGAACGCGGTCAATCGAAGTACACGTCGAGGCCGTGGAGAGGGAAGACGGCCTCGCGGGTCGCCATGATCGCCTGGTCCAGCGAGCTGTCCGGGTCGTAGCCGCTGTGCCACGAGCGGTACCAGACCACCCCGTGCTCGCTCACCCCGTCGCCCATCGACGCGGGGCCGGGGCGACCGACGAGGGTGCGCACGTGCTCGCGCCAGCCGCTCGGCACCGGCTGCTCCAGGTCGACGGGCACGTGCGCCGCGATGGCCGCGAGGTGGGTCCAGGCGCGCGGCACCACGTCGACGATCTCGTACCCGCCGCCGCCGAGCGCGACCCAGCGCCCGCCGGTGAGGCGGTGCGCGAGCCGGTGGAGGGTGTCGTACGCCGTCCGCTGGGCGTCGATCGAGATCGCCAGGTGCGCGAGCGGGTCGGAGTAGTGGGAGTCGCAGCCCTGCTGGGTCACCAGCACCTGCGGGCGGAAGGCCTCCAGCAGCGGCGGGACGACCGAGTGCAGCGCGCGCAGCCACGCCGCGTCGCCCGTGCCCGGAGGCAGCGCGACGTTGACGGCCGACCCCTCGGCGTCGGGCCCGCCGATGTCGCCGGGGAAACCGGTGCCGGGGAACAGCACCCGGCCGCTCTCGTGCAGCGAGACGGTCAGCACCCGCGGGTCGTCCCAGAACGCCTGCTCGACGCCGTCGCCGTGGTGCACGTCGATGTCGACGTAGGCCACCCGCTCGGCGCCGTTGTCGAGCAGCCACTGGATGCCGATGGCGGCGTCGTTGTAGACGCAGAACCCGGCCGCCCGGTCGGGCATCGCGTGGTGCAGCCCGCCGGCGATGTTGACGGCGTGGTCGGTCTCGCCGCGCCACACGTCCTGGCAGGCCTGCAGGGTTCCCGCCGCGATCAGCGTCGACACCTCGTGCATGCCCGGGAAGGCCGGGTCGTCCTCGGTGCCCAGCCCGTACGCCGGGTCGGCCTCGGCAGGGTCGAGCGAGGCCCGGCGCACGGCCTGGATGTAGTCGTCGGTGTGGACCGTGCGCAGGAACGCCCCGTCGGCGTCGGGCAGCCGCGGCGCCACCACCTGCAGACCGGGCGCGTCAAGCACGCCGAACTCGTCGGCCAGCCGGGTGGTGAGGTCGAGCCGCAGCGGGTTCATCGGGTGCCCCGCCCCGAAGTCGTACCGGGTCAGGCTCGGGTCCCAGTAGAACCGGCTGCGGGACTCCTCGCCCACACCCTGCGCTGCGCGCTCCTCGCCGCCAACCTGCGCTGCGCGCTCCTCGCCGCTCATGCCTGCTGTCGCGCTCGGTCGCACTCCGCTCCGGCCGCCGGCTCGTTCCTCGCCGCCAACCTGCGCTGCGCGCTCCTCGCCGCTCATGCCTGCTGTCGCGCTCGGTCGCACTCCGCTCCGGCCGGCGGCTCGTTCCTCGCCGCCAACCTGCGCTGCGCGCTCCTCGCCGCTCAGACTGGCTCCGACGTCGGCACCGCACCCGGGTCCCCGCCCAGCGGGTAGACCATCGCCATCTCGAGGTTGTCGTCGTCCTCGTCGTCGGAGGCGTCCTGGGCGCGCATCGGGCGCCGGGCGTCGGTGGGGCGGAAGCCGTAGCTGCTGGCGAACGCCACGGCGCGGCCGTTGTCGGTGCCGACCCAGTAGACGACGTGGTCGCGCTGCTCGGCCCGGGCCTGCTGCACGCCGGCCTCGACCAGCTGCCAGGCGACGCCCTTGCCGCGCAGGTCGGGGGTGACCCACAGGCCGAAGATCTCGGCGACGACCTCGGTGTCGTCGCCGTCCTCGTCGACGTCCTCGGTGTCGATCACGTCACCGACCGACACCACACCGACCGGCTTGCTGTCGCGCTCGGCGACCAGTCGACGGGAGCGCCCCATGCGCTGCCGCCAGAAGTCTTCGTCGAAGCTCTGCTCCTGCTCCCTGGAGGCTGCGAAGGCGTCGGGAGACTCCTCCAGCGCTGCCAGGCGGATGTCGCGGTAGATCTGCCAATCGTCGTCCCCGAGGACGCGCACCGTGATCGCCGTCATGCGACAACTGTCCCACGAGCCCCCTGCCCCCGGGTGGGGAGGCCAGCACCCGGTCAGCACCGACCGCGTGTGCTAGAAGGCGCGGCTCAGGCCTGCCCCGAGGCGAGCTCGGCGGAGCGCCGCGCGGCCGCCTCCATCGCGGTGAGGAAGGCCGCCCGCACCTTGTGGTCGTCGAGCTCGCGCAGCGCCGACATCGTGGTGCCGCCGGGGCTGGAGACCCGCTCGCGCAGCACGGTCGGGTGCTCGCCGGTCTCCTTCAGCATGGTGGCCGCGCCGTAGAGCGTCTGGACCACGAGCTCGGTGGAGGTCCCGCGCGGCAGCCCGAGCAGCACGCCCGCCTCGATCATCGCCTCGACGACGTAGAAGATGTACGCCGGTCCGCTGCCGCTGATCGCCGTCACCGCGTCCTGGTGCTCCTCGGGCACCGTCACGACCTTGCCGCACGAGCGCATCAGGTCCTGGGCCACCCACATGTGGTGGGCCTCGCAGTGCGTGCCGCCGCTGATCGCGGCCATCCCCTCGTCGACCAGCGCGGGAGTGTTGGGCATGACCCGGGCCACCGGGGTGCCCTCGGGCAGCCGCTCCTCGAGGAAGGCAGTGGTGATGCCGGCAGCGATCGAGACCACGAGGGTGCCGGGCTGCAGGTGCGGCCGGATCGTCTCCAGCACCGCCCCCATGTCCTGCGGCTTCACCGCCAGCACGACGGTGGTCACCTGCGGCACGGCGTCGGCCACGGACAGGACCTGGACGGCGTACTGCTTGCTCAGGGCGGCGAGCCGCTCGGCGCTGCGGTCGCTGACCAGCAGCTGCTCGGGGGTGCGGCCCGAGCGCAGCAGGCCCGAGACCAGCGTCTCGCCCATGACCCCGGCACCGATGATCGCCACCGGCTCGCGGCGGGACTCGTGGGATCGCTCGGCGGTCTGGTCCATCTCGATCTCCTCGTGCGGTGCGTCGGGGCCGGGGCCCGGGGACTACTTCTTCGTGGCCAGGGCGCGCAGGAAGAACATCGTGTTCGCCGGACGCTCGGCCATCCTGCGCATGAGATAGCCGTACCACTCCTGCCCGTAGGGCAGGTAGACGCGCAGCTGCTGCCCCGCGTCGGCGATCCGCTGCTGCTCCAGCGGGCGGATGCCGTACAGCATCTGCCATTCGTAGCTGTCCGGCGCGCGCCCCGCACCCTCGACCACGGACTGGACGACCTCGATGATCTGCGGGTCGTGCGTGGCGAGCATCGGGTAGCCCTGCCCCTCCAGCAGGATCCGGGCGCAGCGCACGTAGGACGTGTCGACCTCGACGGTCTCCTGGAACGCCACGCTCTCGGGCTCGCGGTAGGCCCCCTTGCACAGCCGCACCCGGCTGCCGCTCGTGGCCAGGTCGCGGCAGTCGGCCTCCGTGCGACGCAGGTACGCCTGCAGCACCGCCCCGACCCACGGGAAGTCCTGGCGCAGCTCGCCGAGCGTCGCGAGGGTGGCGTCGGTGGTGGTGTGGTCCTCCATGTCGAGGGTCACCGTGGTGCCGGCCTCCTGCGCGGCGGCGCAGATGCGCCGGGCGTTGTCGAGGCAGATGCGCTCGCCGTCGCGCGGCAGCGCCTGGCCGAGCGCGGAGAGCTTCAGGCTGACCTCGACGCGGCCGCCGTCGCTCAGACCGGCCGCGCCCAGCTCGCGCAGCAGCACCAGGTAGGCCTCGCGCGTCGCGTCGGCCTGGCTCTGCTCGAGGGTGTCCTCGCCGAGGAAGTCGATCGTGACCAGGCGGCCCGACCCGACCAGCTCGGCCGAGGCCGTGACGGCGTCGCGCGGGCTCTCCCCCGGCACGAACCGGCGCACCACGTCGCGGCTCACCGGCGCCCGCTCGATCACGTCGCGCACCGTGGTGTTGCGGCTCAGCGCCAGCAGCGAGTTCCTGAGCAGGGCACCGGCATCCATCGTTGGCTCCTTCGACTCCGTTGTCGGCGCTCGCCCGACGGCGGAGGCGAGCGGGCTCAGGCTAGGCCAGCGCGGACGTACGCCCGGAGCGGGGGCCGCAACCAGGCTCAGGCCAGCCGGGTCATCTCGACGCGGGTGAACATCGTCGAGCCGGGGGCGCCGGTGAAGATGCCGGAGAGGGGCACGACGTCCTTGTGGTCGCGCCCGACGCCCACCTCGACGTAGTGGTCGTCGGGCACGCTGCAGCGGGTCGGGTCCAGCGGCACCCACGCGCCGTCCCACCACTGGATCCAGGCGTGCGGGTCGCCGGGGTAGGTCTCGCCGACCTGCGGGTCGGGCTCGGGGAGCATGTAGCCGGCGACGTAGCGGGCCGGGATGCGGAAGGCGCGCAGCGCGCCGATGGCCAGGTGCGCGAGGTCCTGCGCGGTCGCCGAGCGCGCGGCCCAGGCCTCCTGGCTGCGCGGGTGCACGGTGGTGCGGCCGCGCACCAGCTCCATCTGGTCGCTGAGGTGCCGGGCGACCAGCGCGACGAAGTCCTCGGGGGCGGCGGAGTCGTAGCGCAGCCGCTGCAGCTCGGTGCGCAGCTCGGTGCCGGGCTCGACCCGCTCGTCGACCGACAGCACCTCCAGCCAGCGGTCGCGCACGTCGTCGGCGTACATCTGGTCCCAGCCGAGGTGCTCGCTCTCGGCGGCGCGCCGGTCCACGGTGACCGTCGAGGTGGCCTCGACCTTCAGCTCGGGGTGGGGCTCGTGCACCTCGAACGAGGTGACCAGGGTGCCCCAGTAGTCGGTCCAGGTCATCGACCACGGGTGCGGCGAGACCTCGACCTTGGTGTACTGGACGGTCTGGTCGGGGTTGGACTGCGGCTGCATGCGCGCCTCGTTGTACGACGCGCTCGCCCCACCCTTGTAGGTGTAGCCCGTGTAGTGGTGCAGCCGCAGCGTCATGCTCATTGGGTGCCTCCCAGCCACTCGGGCGCGACCGCTCCCTCGAAGTAGCGGGCGCTGACCGCCTCGGTCGCGTCGGCGCAGACCTGCTGCAGGCCCTGCATCTCCTCGGCGAGGTCGTCGAGCAGGTCGGTGACGGTGCGCACCTCGAGGGTGGCCCGCGCGCGACCGACGATCCGGGCGGCGTCGCCGCCGAAGCCCAGCCGCGGCTGGCGCGGGTCGAGGGCCTCGAGGCAGGCGGCCGCCTGGGTGAGCCCGAAGACCGCCGAGCGCGGGAAGAGCCGGTCCAGCAGCAGGAACTCCGCCGCGGCGCGCGGGGACTCGATCGCGCGGTAGGTGCGGGTGAAGGCGTGGTGGGCGCCGAGCAGCCGCAGCGACACCTGCCACGCGGCCTCGGCGCCGACCGGCTCGGGGCCTGCGGTGTAGGGCCGGACCAGGATCAGCCGGGCGGTCATGTCGACCCGCTCGATCGACCGGCCGAGGGTGAGGAAGTGCCAGCCCGCGTCGTGGCTGATCGTGTTGTCGCACAGGGCCGCGACGAGGTTGGAGCGCTCGCGCACCATGCGGAAGGCGTCGGCGGCGTGCCAGCGCGACAGCTGGCTGCCGTTGACCCGGTTGTAGGTCGTGTTGATGGCCTCCCACATCTCGGTGGAGACGACCTCGCGGGAGCGGCGGGCGCTCTCGCGGGCCGAGGCGATCGCCCAGGCCACCGAGGCCGGCGAGGAGGAGTCGGTCAGCAGCAGCCGCAGCACCGCCGCGCGGTCGGGCTCCCCGTCGGTGGGCACGCCCATCGCGGCCAGCAGCGAGCGGCAGGTCTCGGCCTGGTCGATCGTGGGGTCCTCGATGAGCAGCTGCAGGTGCACGTCGAGGGCGCGGGCGGTGCACTCGGCCCGCTCGACGTAGCGCCCGATCCAGAACAGCGCCTCGGCGATGCGGCTCAGCACGACGCTCCCCCGCTCTGGCTCTGCGACTGCGACTGGCTCTGCGACCCGTCGCCGCCGGACTGGGTCTGGCTCTGCGACTGCGACTGCGTTGCGTCCGGGCTGCCCTGTGCCGCAACGAGTTTCACGTTCGGGTGGAACGGGCCGTGCTCGGCGGCGCGGGCTGCGAGAGGTTCGACGGGCGTACGGCCGGAGATCACCCAGGTGTCCTTGGAGCCGCCACCCTGGCTGGAGTTGACGATCAGCTCGCCCTCGGGGAGGGCGACCCGGGTCAGGCCGCCGGGCAGCACGTCGACCGTGCTGCCGTCGTGCACCGCGAACGGGCGCAGGTCGACGTGCCGCGGGGCCATCCGCCCGTCGATGTACGTCGGCACGGTCGACAGCTGCACCACCGGCTGGGCGATCCAGCCCCGCGGGTCGGCCATGAGCCGGCCGCGCAGCTGCTCGATCTCGCCCTTGCTGGCCCGCGGGCCGATGACGATGCCCTTGCCGCCCGAGCCGTCGACCGGCTTGAGCACCAGCTCGTCGAGGCGGTCCAGCACCTCCTCGCGGTGCTGCGGGTCCTCCATCCGCCAGGTGTCGATGTTCGCCAGGATCGGCTCCTGGGCGAGGTAGTAGCGGATCAGGTCGGGCACGTAGGTGTAGACGAGCTTGTCGTCGGCGACGCCGTTGCCGACGGCGTTGGCGATCGTGACGTTGCCGGCGCGGGCGGCGTTGAGCAGCCCGGGGACGCCGAGCACCGAGTCGCGCCGGAAGTGCACCGGGTCGAGGAAGTCGTCGTCGACGCGGCGATAGATCACGTCGACGGGGTGCAGGCCGTGCGTCGTGCGCACGAACACCTTGCCGTCACGGGCGAGCAGGTCGTTGCCCTCGACGAGGCGCACGCCCATGAGCCGGGCCAGCAGGGCGTGCTCGAAGTAGGCGGAGTTGTAGACGCCCGGCGTCAGCACGACCACCGTGGGGTCGGCCGTGCCGCTCGGCGCGGTGGCGCGCAGGGCGGCGAGGAGCCGCCCGGGGTACTGCGCGACCGGCCGCACCCGCTGGCCGTGGAAGACCTCGGGAAGGGCCGCGCTCATCGCGCGCCGGTTGGTCATGACGTACGACACGCCCGACGGGATGCGCACGTTGTCCTCGAGCACCCGGAAGTTGCCGTGGGCGTCGCGCACCAGGTCGATGCCCGACACGTGCACGCGCACGCCGGCGGGCGGGCGCAGCCCCATCACGGCGCGCAGGAAGTGCGGCGAGCTGGTGACGACCCGGCGCGGGATCACCCCGTCGCGATAGACCTGACCCTCGCCGTAGACGTCGGCGAGGAACGCCTCGAGCGCCCGAACCCGTTGCGACACACCGGCTTCCACGACCCGCCACGACTCGGCGTCGATCAGCCGGGGCACGATGTCGAGCGGGAACGGCCGCTCCTCGCCGCCGATGTCGAACGTGACGCCCTGGTCGAGGTAGCCGCTGCTGAGATAGCCCGCCCGGCGCTGCATCTCCTCGCCGGACAGGTGCTCGACCTGGGTGCGCACGGCGGCATACCCCGGGCGGACCTGCGGGCCGTCGAACATCTCGTCGTACGTCGCAGGCCGGGGTTCGTAACCGTCGAACAGGCCGTTCACGCGCGCCAACCTATCGGTCGAGGTCACACCTTCGGAGGCAGCGCCGGACCGGGGCGTCTGCCTACCCTTGCGGTTCGCGTCCGCGGGTCACCGAACCCGTTGCACCGCAAGCGAGCTGGGAGGTCACGCGATGGTGCCGCACGAATCAGCAACACCGACCACGGTCCGCCCCCGTCGACGAACGGTCGCGAAGGCCGCCGCCTGGACGGTGCCGACGATCGCCGTTGCCGGCGCCGCGCCCGCGCAGGCGGCCTCGCCCTGCGCGAGCGTGCCGAGCGTCGCCTTCAGAGGGAGCTGGACCAACGCGTCCGCTACCGGGTGGCTGACCAGCACAGGGACCGGCGGGCTGGGGTTCATGAACGCCGACACCCAGTTCGGGGCGTTCCGCGACCCCGCCCCCGGCACCGGGACGGCGACCGTCTCGACCAGCATCACGCTGGTCCTGTCGCCGAACACCACCTACACGATGACGTTCCCGGTGGTCGCGTGGAACGTGCAGAACACGCAGACCGCCACCATCACCGTCAGCGGCGTCGGCACCCAGTCGGTGAGCCACAACACCGACAGCGCCAAGCCGGACGGCATCGTCTACACCTTCACCACGGGGGCGGCGACGACGTACACGATCACCGTGCGGGTGTCGGTCCCGCGACCCTCCGCCTCGGCCACCGGTGACGACATCGTCGTCGGCTCGCCCACCCTCGTCTGCGGCACCCGCCCGGCGACCGTGCAGCGCGCGCCGGCGGCGAACCCCTCGACCGCATCGACCGGCACCTCGGCGACCAGCCCGGCGACGCCGAGCTCGTCGACCACCACGACGCCGTCGTCGAGCCCGACGGTCTCTCCGACGGGGACGGGCAGCACCTCGACGACCCCCTCGGCGGCGCCGAGCGCCACGCCGACCGACTGAACCGAGCCCCGGAGCGTTCGTCGCCCCGCGGTCAGCGGGGGGCGGCGAAGTGCAGCCGGGCGAACGCGAGCCCCGGCGCGTTCGTCGCCCCGCGGTCAGCGGGGGGCGGCGAAGTGCAGCCGGGCGAACGCGAGCGCCTCGGCCAGGTCGAGCTCGCGCTGCTCGTCGTCGAGACGGCGGGTGCCGACCTCGACCACGATCGATCCCGAGAAGTCTTGTGCCGCAAGCGATTCCAGCAGCTCGGCGCAGGGTTGGGTGCCGCGGCCGGGCACCAGGTGCTCGTCCTTGTACGACCCGCTCCCGTCGGCGAGGTGCACGTGGGTCAGGCGGTCGCCGAGGGCGTTGGCCATCGCGAGCGCGTCGGACCCGGCGGTGGCGGTGTGCGACAGGTCGAGGGTGACGTGGTCGTAGTCGACGTCGACGGGGTCCCAGTGCGGCAGGTAGGCCTGCATCTCGCGGGCACGGGCCCGCCAGGGGAACATGTTCTCGACCGCCAGCCGCACCTCGGTGCGCTCCTCGCGCTCGGCCACCCCCTCGACGAACTCCAGGGCGTAGTCGCGCTGCCAGCGGAACGGCGGGTGGAGCACCACCGTGGAGGCCCCCACCTCCTCGGCGAGCTCGATGGAGCGGTCGACCTTGTCCCACGGCTCGGTGCCCCAGACCCGCTGCGTCAGCAGCAGGGTCGGGGCGTGGATCGAGCAGATCTCGACCTCGTGCAGCTCGGCGAGACCGCGCAGCGCACCCGCCTCCTGGCTGACCGGCTCGGTCCAGACCATGACCTCCACCGCGTCGTAGCCCAGCCGCCCGGCGAGCTCGAACGCCGAGGCGGCGCCGCGCGGATAGACCGAGGCGGTGGACAGCCCGACCTTGGCGTCGGGGACCTGCAGCGCGCGCCGCTCCGGCTCGACCCGCGGCGCGGTGCGGGCGGGGGCGCGACCCGGCTCGGGCGGGGCCAGCGGCTCGGGCTTCGGCTTGCGCGAGTCGCCGGCCTTGCGCCCGGGATCGGCCGCCTGACGCACCCGCTTCGCGGCCTGGCTCACGGCCTTGGCGGGGCGTGCACGGGTGCCCTTCTTGCGGGGCTGCGGGGTGTCGGGCACCTCAGGCCTCCAGCCAGTCCAGCCGCCGCAGGATCACGCCCTCGCGCAGCGCCCACGGGCACAGGTCGAGCTGCTCGACGTCGAGCAGGTGCATCGCCGACTCCACGACCACCGCCCCGGCGAGCAGCTGGTGGGCACGCCCCGCGGACACCCCGGGCAGCGCCGCGCGCTCCTCGACCGTCATCGTCGCGAGCCGGGGCACGAGGTCGGCCAGCTCGGACCGCACGAGCCGGCGGGGGACGTACGGACCCTCGGCGCTGGGCGCCGCCCCGAGCACCCGAGCCAGAGAACGGATGGTCTTGCTGGTGCCGACGACGTGGTCGGGTGACCCGAAACGGTTGAGGTCTCTGACGATTCGCGCGATGTCGCTGCGCACCTGCTTGCGCAGCGAGCGCACGTCGTCGCGGCTGGGCGGGTTACCGGGCAGCTCGCGCGACATGCGTCCGGCCCCGAGCGGGAGGCTGATCGCGGCGTCCGGCTCCTCGTCGATGCCGGTGGCGAGCTCGAGGCTGCCGCCGCCGATGTCGACGCAGAGCAGCCGCCCGCTGGACCAGCCGAACCAGCGCCGCGCGGCGAGGAAGGTCAGCCGGGCCTCGTCGGCGCCGCTGAGCACCTGCAGGTCGGCGCCGGTCTCGTCGCGCACCTGCTGCAGCACCGCCTCGCCGTTGGGCGCCTCGCGGATCGCGCTGGTGGCGAAGGCGAGCAGGTCTTCGATCCCCTCGTCCTCGGCGATCGTGAGGCACTCCCCCACGAACGACACGAGCCGCTTGACGCCCTCGCCGGCGATGCGGCCGTCGTCCTTGGTGTGCTCGGACAGCCGCAGCGCGATCTTGTGCGAGAACGCCGGGAACGGCCGCGCGCCCCGGTGCGCGTCGACCACGAGGAGGTGCACGGTGTTCGAGCCGACGTCGATCACCCCTAGGCGCATGTCGGCCAGGCTACCGACCGGGAAGTATCGTCCGGCAGGTGACCGAGACGCCGCTGGACATCCCACGCACCTGGGTGGAGTTCGAGAACCCCGCCGAGACGGGTGAGCGGTTCCGCTGCGACCTCACCTGGCTCACCTCCAGCTGGACCTGCATCTTCGGCTCCGGCTGCCGCGGGATCTACGCCGACGCCCCCGACACCGGCTGCTGCACCCTCGGCGCGCACTTCAGCGACAAGGACGACCTGCGCAACGTCAAACGGGTCGTCGCCGAGCTCGGCCCCGACGAGTGGCAGTACTACGACGAGGGACACAGCAAGAAGGGCTGGCGCGAGAAGGAGGACGGCGAGACCAAGACCCGCGTGGTCGACGGCGCCTGCATCTTCCACAACCGGCCCGGCTTCCCCGCCGGCAGCGGCTGCGCCCTGCACCAGCACGCGCTGCTGGTCGGCGAGGAGCCGCACACGATGAAGCCCGACGTGTGCTGGCAGCTGCCGATCCGGCGCACCTATCGCACCGTGGAGCTGCCCGACGACACGTCCTACCTGGAGGTGTCGATCGGTGAGTACGACCGGCGCGGCTGGGGACCGGGTGGGCACGACCTCGACTGGTACTGCTCGGGCAACCCCGAGGCCCACGTCGGCGCCCAGCCGGTCTTCCGGTCCAACGAGGGCGAGCTGCGCCACCTGATGGGCGACGCCGGGTACGAGGTGCTGGTCGAGCACTGCGAGGCGCACCTGGAGCAGGCGAAGGCGGCGCGCCGCCCGGGCGGCCGCAAGCTGCTGCCGCTGCTGGTGCACCCGGCGACGCTCGCGGCGGAGAAGCAGAACCGCAGGAAGCGCTGACGCGCTGAGGGGCGAGCGGGGGTCCGCTTGGGGGCCCCTGTCGGGGTCTCGATCACTGACGGCCACGGTGCGCAGGCATGGTGAGGGATCTGGCCCGGGCGGGCGGGGGAGGCCCTACGGGCCAGCCATCCGGCCTCGCAGGCTCGGCCTCCCGCCAGGCCCGTCCACGGCCCTACGGGCCTCCCCCGCCCGCCCTCGGTCGCCTACGTCTCTGTTCGCTGCCAGGTCTGCACGGGCGTACGGGCTCTCCTCCGCCGGTGGCCGACGCTGCCAGCCGCATTTCGTTCACCGGTGCACGAAATGCGGAGGCCAGGCCCGGGATCCCAGGGGTGACCCACCCCAGATCGTTCACCGGTGCACGAAATGCGGAGGCCCGGGCCCGGGATCCCGGGGGTGACCCTGCTCAGATCGTTCACTGGTGCACGAAATGCGGCAGGCGGTGGGGGCGTGGGTCAGTCGGCGAGGCGCTGCTGGCGCTGGGCGTACGTCTCGCGCGGGACCTCGCGGATCTCACCGAGGGTGGCCCACTGGTTGCGGCCGAGGCGGGCCATGGGGGCCAGGCGCTCGGGCAGCGGCAGGTCGTCCTCGGGCGACATGGCCTGCTCGGCGACGGCAACGTGCAGCACCTCGCCGAGCACGAGGGTGCTGTCGCCGACCTCGACGAGCTGGTGCAGCCGGCACTCCAGCGCGACGGGCGAGCCCGCGACTCGGGGCGGGGCGACGGTGCGCGACGGCTCGGTCTCGATGCCGACGGCGGCGAACTCGCTGACGCCGGGCGGGAAGTCGGTGCCGGTCTCGTTGATCTCACGCTGCAGCCACTCGGGCGCGAGGTTGACGACGAACTCCTCGGTGGCGCGCACGTTGCGCAGCGTGTCCTTCACGCCGGTCGAGGTGAACTGCACGACCGGCGGCCGGCTCGAGGCGACGGTGAAGAACGAGTGCGGCGCGAGGTTGTCGACGCCGTCGGCCGACCGGCTCGACACCCAGGCGATGGGGCGCGGCAGCACGGTGGAGGTCAGCAGGCGGTAGGCCCGGCGGGGCTCGAGGTCGGCCACGGAGATCTCGGTACGCACGCGCCCAGTCTCGCTCGCGCGCTCGCCGGCGGGAGGGCCGGGGCGGTGCGCCCGGGCGGGTCGTCGGGGCGTTGTCGGTGCTCCCGCCTAGCGTTTCCGTCATGGCCGCCAAGACCCGCAGTCCCCGACCGTCGTACAAGTGCACAGAGTGCGGCTGGACCGCCGTGAAGTGGGTGGGCCGGTGCGGCGAGTGCCAGGCGTGGGGCACCGTCGTCGAGGCCGGGGTCACCCCGGCCCGCACCGCCCCCGCGGCGGTGGTCGAGCGCCCGGCGCAGCCGATCGGCGAGGTCGACGCCACCCGGGCCGAGGCCCGCTCGACCGGGGTGGGCGAGTTCGACCGGGTGCTGGGCGGGGGGCTGGTGCCGGGTGCGGTCGTGCTCGTGGCCGGTGAGCCCGGCATCGGCAAGTCGACGCTGCTGCTCGACGTGGCGGCCCGGGCCGCGCGCGAGTCGCGGTCGGTGCTCTACGTCAGCGGCGAGGAGTCGGCGGCCCAGGTGCGCATGCGCGCCGAGCGCATCGAGGCCATCGCCCGCACGCTCTACCTCGCGGCCGAGACCGACCTGGCGACGGTGCTCGGGCAGATCGGTCAGGTCGAGCCCGACCTGGTCGTCATCGACTCGGTGCAGACCATCACCAGCGCCGAGGTCGACGGCGCGCCGGGCAACGTGTCGCAGGTGCGCGAGGTCGCGGCCTCGATCATCCAGCACGCCAAGGCCCGCGGCATCGCGGTGCTGCTCGTCGGGCATGTCACCAAGGACGGCTCGATCGCCGGCCCGCGGGTGCTCGAGCACCTCGTCGACGTCGTCGTGCAGTTCGAGGGCGAGCGGCACTCCCGGCTGCGGCTGGTGCGCGCGGTCAAGAACCGGTTCGGCCCCACCGACGAGGTCGGCTGCTTCGACCTGTCCGAGGTCGGCATCGTCGGCCTCCCCGACCCGAGCGGGCTGTTCCTCACCCGCCGCGACCAGCCGGTCAGCGGCACCGGCGTCACCGTCACCCTCGAGGGGCGGCGCCCGCTCGTGGCCGAGGTGCAGGCGCTGGTCGCCCCCGGCGGCGGCGGTTCGGCGCGGCGCACCACCAGCGGCCTGGAGTCCTCGCGCGCCGCGATGGTGCTGGCCGTCCTCGAGAGCCGCGTCGGCATCCGGCTGCGCGACCACGACTGCTACCTCTCGACGGTCGGCGGCGTGCGCATCGCCGAGCCGGCCAGCGACCTGGCGATGGCGCTGGCCGTGGTGAGCGCCAGCTCCGGCCGTCCGCTGCCCGCGGGCTGCATCGCCGTCGGCGAGGTGGGGCTGGCCGGTGACGTGCGCGCGGTCGGCGGCGTCCCCCGCCGGCTCGCCGAGGCCGCCCGCATCGGCTTCACCCGCGCGATCATCCCCCGCGGCTCGCTCGGCAACGAGACGCTGCCCGCCGGCATGCGCGTCATCGAGGTCGACGACCTCGCGAGCGCGGTCGACGTGGCGCAGCCGAGCCGCACCGGCTGAGGCGCGCTGCCCAGCGCGCGCTGCGGCCCCCACCGCGACCATCCGCAGCGGTTGCCCGAGGCCACCGCGCCCACCCGGACAACCCGGACATTCGCGTTGTCCCTGGTGACCGGCCGGGCGGCTACGCGAGCGTAGGAGCTCCCCGAACCGAGGAGTTCCTCATGCGAACCGCACGTTCCCTCCCTCACCTGATCGCCGCCGGTTCCCTCGTCGCTGCCGGCCTCACCGGCGTCGGCGTCGCCACCGGCGCCTCGCAGGCGTCTGCCGCGCAGGCCTGCGAGAGCTGGTCGAGCACGCTGCGCCCGGGGTCCACCGGCTCCGGCGTCAAGGAGCTGCAGATCCGGGTCGCCGGCTGGGTGCCGAGCGGCCAGGTCATGGGCGCCGACGGCATCTACGGCGACCAGACCAAGGCGGCGGTGGCCCGCTTCCAGAAGGCGTACGGCCTCGCCGACGACGGCATCGCCGGCTCGCAGACCTTCGCCAAGCTGCGCTCGCTGACCAAGTCCGACTGCACCCCGATCAACTTCACCTATGCCGAGGCCAGCAACAACTGCGGCAAGGGCTTCACCGGCAGCGCGTCGGTGAAGGAGAACCTGCGCCGCTCCCTGTGGCAGGCCCAGGCGCTGCGCCGGCAGCTCGGCGACAAGCCGCTCCCGGTCAGCTCCGGCTTCCGCGACAGCGCGTGCAACTCCGCCTCCGGCGGCGCGTCGAGCAGCCAGCACCTCACCGGCAAGGCGCTCGACTTCACCCCGCCGAGCGGCGTCAGCATGTGCGCCCTGGCCCGCCAGGCCCGCTCCGCCGGCTACGGCGGCATCTTCGGGCCGGGATACCCCGGGCACAGCAACCACGTGCACGGCGACTGGCGCACGACCAAGGCCTGGTCCGCGTCGCAGTGCTTCTGAGGCCGCTCGGGCCACCCGCCCGCGCTCGGCACGACCACCCCCTGCCCCTCCGAGACCGCTGACCGATCCCCCTGCCTCCGGTCGGCGCAGCGTGCCGGGCGGCCCGCCCTCCGGGCCGCCCGGCACCACCCCGCAGCAAGGAGACCCGCATGCCCGCCATCACCCGCCGCACCCTGCTCGGCAGCGCCCTCGGCGCCGCGGCCCTGACCGGGGCCGCCACCCGCAACGCCCCCGGCGCCGCCGCGGTCGAGCGGCCCAGCATCATCGGCACCGCGACGTGGGGTGCCGAGCCCGCCCGCGAGCCCATCACGATGGTCGGGCCGCCGCGCACGATCGTCGTCCACCACACGGCCTCGGCGAACGTCTCGGACGTGAGCCAGCAGGCGGCGTACGACATCGCCCGGCAGATCCAGCAGTGGCACTTCGCCCGGGGCTGGGCCGACACCGGCCAGCACTTCACGGTCAGCCGCGGCGGGTTCGTGCTCGAGGGCCGGCACCGCACGCTGGAGGGGCTGGACGGCGGGCAGCGACAGTTCCCGCTCGGCGCGCACAGCCTGAGCCAGAACCGGACCGCGCTCGGCATCGAGAACCAGGGGACCTACACCTCCGCGCTGCCGCCGGCCGCCCAGTGGCAGTCGTTGGTGCGGCTGTGCGCGTTCCTGTGCCAGACGTACGCCCTCGCGCCCAGCGCGATCCAGGGTCACCGCACGTTCGACTCGACCGACTGTCCCGGCGACGCGTTCTTCGCCGAGCTGCCCCGGCTGCGCACCGACGTCGCGGCGCTGCTCGGCGGTGGCGGGACGACCCAGCGGCCGTGGCCGGTGCTGCGACCGGGCGCGACCGGCTTCCGCGTGACGTGCGCCCAGCGGCTGCTGCGGCAGGCCGGGCACGAGGCACCCACCGGCGGGGTCTTCGACGACCCGACGACCGCCGCGGTGAAGGCCTTCCAGACGAGCAGGTCGCTGGACCCCGACGGGGTCGTCGGTCGCCTCACCTGGGAGGCGCCGCTGGCCCTGACCCGCCGGAACGGCGACCGGGGCGAGGGCGTGCGCGCCGCGCAGACCGCGCTCACGGCCCGCGGCGCGTCGGTCACCGTCGACGGGATCTTCGGCTCGGGCACCCAGGCCGCGGTCGAGCGGTTCCAGGACGCCAAGGGTCTGACCGTCGACGGGGTGGTCGGCCTCGACACCTGGTCGCGGCTGCTGGCCTGAGCGCGCCCCGGTTACCCTCGGCGTCCGAGGCCAACCGACCCCGAGGTAACCATGCCGCTGCACACCGTCACGACCGTCGCCGAGTGCCGGGCGGCGCTCGAGGACGCCCGCCGCGCCGGCCGCGAGATCGCGCTGGTGCCGACGATGGGCGCGCTGCACGAGGGGCACGCCGCGCTGGTGCGGCACGCGCGCGAGGTGGCCGACGTGGTCGTGGTCTCGATCTTCGTCAACCCGCTGCAGTTCGGCGAGCGCAGCGACCTCGAGCGATACCCGCGCACCCTGGAGGCCGACCAGGCGCTGCTGGAGGAGCTGGGGGCCGACCTGCTGCTCGCGCCCGACGCGGAGCAGATGTATCCCGACGGCGGCTCCAGCACGACGGTGCACGCCGGGCCGCTCGGCGACGAGCTCGAGGGGGCCAGCCGGCCGGGCCACTTCGACGGCGTGCTCACCGTCGTCACCAAGCTGCTGAACATCACCCAGCCGACGATCGTGTGCTTCGGCGAGAAGGACGCCCAGCAGGTCTTCCTGGTGCGCCGGATGATCCGCGACCTCGACCTGCCGGTGGCCGTGCACGAGATCGAGACGGTGCGCGAGGCCGACGGGCTCGCCCGCTCCAGCCGCAACGTCTTCCTCGACGACCGGCAGCACGAGGTCGCCCTGACCCTCTCCCGGGCGCTGCGGGCGGCCGCCGCGGCCCGGGCCGACGGCGTGCCCGCCATGCTGCGGGCCGGCCGGGCGGTGCTCGACGCCGCCGACGACGTCGACCTGGACTACCTCACCGCCGTCGACCCGGAGACGTTCGCACCGGCGCCGGACGATCACGCCGGCGACGTGCGCCTGCTCGTCGCCGCCCGCGTGGGTCCGGTCCGCCTCATCGACACCCTGCTCGCCCAGAGCTGACGCAGCTCGGCGGCCTGGCGCCGCTCGCCCCGCTGCTCGTGCCGCCGCAGGGCCGTACGCCAGTGCTCGTCGGCCTCGTCGTGCCGGCCGAGCCCGTCGAGCGCCATCGCGAGCCGCCGCCGGATGCTCACCTCCCACTGCCCCGCGCCGCGGTCGTCGACCAGGGCCAGCCCGTCGCTGAGCACGCTGATCCCGCCGCGTGGGTCCCCGGCCACGACGTGCCAGTAGCCCAGCTCGTCGAGCGCCTCGGTCTCCAGCGCCCGGTCGCCGACCGACCGGCTCACCTCGACCGCCTCCTCCAGCAGCGACCGGGCGTCGGTCAGCGCACCGTCGTCGCGCAGCATGACGCCGAGGTTGATGAGCGTCATGGCGATGCCGCGCGGCACGCCGAGCCGGCGGTAGAGGTCGAGCGAGCGACGCTCGGACCGCACGCCGTCGGCCCGCTTCCCGACCGCCGCCTGCAGCAGTCCGAGGTCGCGCCAGGCGGCGGCCGCGCCCCGCTCGTCACCCTGCTGCAGCGACAGCGCCAGCCCGCGCATGCAGGCCTGCACAGCGTCGGGCAGCCGGCCGAGCCGGCGCAGCGCGATGGACCCGGCGATCTCGGCCCCCGCCTCGGCGAGCGGGCGTGCGTGCTCCCGGGCGAGCCGCGCCGAGGTCTGCGCGGCCTCCGCGGCGGCCGCGTGGTCACCGCGGCCCGAGCGCGCCAGGGCCAGGTCCTGCCACAGCCAGACCCGCTCGTCGGGGGCGTCGTCCGGCAGGTGCTCCAGGGCCAGCTCGAGGGTCTCGGGCCAGCCGAGGTTGTCGGCCTTGGCCACGAAGAAGGTCATCAGCCCCAGCGCCAGGTGGGCGACGGCGAGCCCGCTCTCGTCGTCGTGCCCCGCCACCACCCGGGCCAGCGCCAGCACCTGGTCGGCGTCGGCGCTCACCAGCTCCAGGCACGCGCTGGGCCCCAGGTCCGGGTCGAGCGGGCGGGTGAGCGCGCCGTGGTCGATACCGCTCGGCGGCGTGCGGGACAGCTCGCGGCTGCGCCAGGCGAGCGCGACGTAGTGCCGCAGCACGCGCAGGCGCAGCGCGTGCCGCCGGGCGGGTGTGGTCGTGGACTCGGCCCAGCTGCGGGCGACGGCGTGCACCAGGTCGTGGACGGCGTACTGCCCGCTCGCGGACTCCTCGGCCAGGTTGGCCTCGACCAGCCGGTCGACCGCGGCCGCGCTGCGCGCCCGGCTCCACCCGTGCGCCGCACCGATCGCCTCGACCGAGACGGCGTACGTCGGCAGCAGCCCGATGGTGTGCAGCGCCTCGGCCGCGAGCCGGTCGGTGCGGCTCGCGCTGCTGCGCAGCTGCTGCATGCAGTCGCCGAGGGTCTGCTCGACGCCCAGGCCGCCGCAGTGCAGCTCGACCAGCGGCCCGTGCTCGCCCAGCCGCTCGGCGAGGTCGGCGACGCTCCACGACGGGCGCGCCTGCAGGCGAGCGCCGACGATGCGCAGCGCGAGCGGCAGCCCGGCGCACCCCTCGACCAGCCGGCGCAGCGCGTCGGCGTCGGGGTCGGTGCGCTCCCGGCCCAGCACGTGGCGCAGCAGCTCGGTCGCGGAGGCGTCGTCGAGCCGGCCGAGGTGGAAGCCGCTGGTCGGGGCCGACAGCCCGCTGCGCGAGACCACGACGACGGCGTTGCCGGCCGTGCCCGGCAGCAGCTGGGCGACGTCGGCCGCGCCCTCGTGGTCGGCGGCGTCGTCGAGCACGACGAGCAGCCGGGTGCCGTTGGTCAGCGTGCGGTAGGCGGCCGCCGCCTGGTCGGCGTCGCGCGGCACGTCGTCGCTGTGCACGCCCAGCGACACCAGCAGGTATGCCAGCGCCGCCCGGGTGTCCAGCGCACCGGCCGGGTGGTGGCCGCGCAGGTCGAGGTAGATCTGCCCGTCGGGGAAGTCCGGCGCCACCGCGTGACCGACGCGCAGCGCGAGCGACGTCTTGCCGATGCCGGCCATGCCCGTGATGCCGACCACCTGCGGGGCCAGCCCGGCCGGCTCGCGCAGCCGGTCGGTCACCGCGCGCACCAGGTCGTCGCGGCCGACGTGCAGCGGCGGGGGCGCGGGCAGCTGCGCGGGGCGCAGCGCCCACCCGGGGCGCACCTGGTCGGGGCGGGTCCAGGTCTCGCCGACCCGGCGCCTGCTGCACACCTGGCGCATCCGCCGCGCGTCGTCCTCGTCGAGCCCGAGCCCGCGCACGAGGGCGTCGATCGTGCTGGCGCGCGGGCGTTTCCGCCGGCCGCGCTCCAGCACGCTGATGCCCTCGACGCTCAGGCCGCAGCGCTCGGCCAGCTGCTCCTGCGTGAGGCCGCACGCGAGCCGTAGCCCGCGCAGCGTCGCACCGAAGTCGTCGCTCATCGCTCCCCCGGGATGCGGTCGACCGTTCCCTGTCCGAGTCCAAACCTAGGAGCAAGTGCGGGGGCAACCCGCCCGAGCGGCCGCCCGAATTTCCCCGGGCCGGCACAGCGGCCGCACAGCCGGTTCTGCTGTGCTGGGCCCTCCCCCTGCACCAGGAGCCTCGCCCGTGCCGTCTCGCCCCGCCCGCCGCGCCGTCCTCGGCGGCACCGCCGGGCTGCTCGGCGTGGGCCTGCTGGGCTGCTCCCGCTCCAGCGCCGAGCCGGTGCCGGGCCCGGAGGTGATCGGCACCCAGGCGTGGGGTGCGCAGGAGCCGCGCCGCCGCGCGCGGCTCGTCGGCCCGCCGCGCACGGTCCTGATCCACCACACCGCGTCGGCCAACGTGGCGGACACCAGCCGGCAGAGTGCGTACGACATCGCCCGGCAGATCCAGCGCTGGCACCTGGCCAACGGCTGGGGCGACACCGGCCAGCACTTCACGGTCAGCCGCGGCGGCTTCCTGCTGGAGGGCCGGCACGGCACCCTCGACGCGGTGCGCGCCCGCGACGGCGAGTTCCCGTTCGGCGCGCACAGCGCCAGCCAGAACCGCACGGCCCTGGGCATCGAGACCCAGGGCACGTTCACCGCGGCGCTGCCGACGAGCGCCCAGTGGGACGCGCTGGTGAGCCTGTGCACCTGGCTGTGCCGGTCGTACGACCTCGCGGCCGACGCCATCGACGGGCACCGCGACTACGAGCAGACCGCCTGCCCCGGCGACGCGCTGTTCGCGCGGCTGCCCGACCTGCGCGACGCGGTCGACCGGGAGCTGGCCAGGACTCCCAGCCCGGCGACGACCCGTCGTTAGACTCACCGCGACCGCCTCCCCCGACCCTGGCAAGGACACTCCGTGGAGCGATCCGACGAGTGGGTGCTCAGCGAGACTCTCGCCGCTGTCGCCCCCGGCACCGAGCTGCGCGACGCGCTCGAACGCATCCTGCGCGGGCGCACCGGCGCGCTGATCGTGCTGGGGCACGACCGGGAGGTCGAGGAGATCAGCACCGGCGGGTTCCCGCTCGACATCGAGTTCTCCGCGACGCGGCTGCGCGAGCTGGCCAAGATGGACGGCGCGATCGTGCTCGACCGCGAGGCGACCCGCATCATGCGCGCAGCGACCCAGCTGGTGCCCGACCCGCACATCGAGACGCGCGAGTCCGGCACCCGCCACCGCACGGCCGAGCGGGTGGCCAAGCAGACCGGATACCCGGTGATCTCGGTGAGCCAGTCGATGCGCATCGTCGCGCTCTACGTCGGGCAGCTGCGGCACGTGCTCGAGGGCTCCAACGCGGTGATGTCGCGCGCGGGTCAGGCGCTGCAGACGCTGGAGCGCTACAAGGCCCGGCTCAACGAGGTCACCGGCACCCTGTCCGCGCTGGAGATCGAGGACCTGGTGACCGTGCGCGACGTCGCCAACGTCATCCAGCGGCTCGAGATGGTCAGCCGGATCAACACCGAGATCACGCAGTACCTCCTCGAGCTCGGCACCGACGGCCGGCTCATGGCGCTGCAGCTGGAGGAGCTGGTCGGCGGGCTCGGCAACGACCGCGAGCTGGTGCTGCGCGACTACCTGCACGCCGCGCGCGAGCCGCTCACGCTCGAGGAGGCGATGGCGCGCATCAGCGCCCTCACCGCCACCGACCTGCTCGATCCCGCGGCCGGCGCCCGGGCGATGGGCTTCCCCGCGCAGGGCGACGCGATGGACGCCTCGGTCAGCCCGCGCGGATACCGGCTGCTGTCGAAGGTGCCGCGGCTGCCCGGCGCGATCGTCGACCGGCTGGTCGACCACTTCGACTCGCTGCAGCAGCTGCTCGCGGCCAACTTCGACGACCTCATGTCGGTCGACGGCGTCGGCGAGAGCCGGGCGCGCGCGGTGCGCGAGGGGCTGTCGCGGCTGGCCGAGACGAGCATCCTCGAGCGCTACGTGTGACCGAGCAGGCCGACGCGCTGCACCGGCGCGTGCTGGAGTGGTACGCCCGCGAGCAGCGTGATCTGCCCTGGCGCCGCCCCGACGCCTCGCCGTGGGGCGTGCTCGTCTCGGAGGTCATGCTGCAGCAGACCCCGGTCGTGCGGGTGCTGCCGGTCTGGCAGGAGTGGCTCACCCGGTGGCCGACGCCCGCCGACCTCGCGGCGGAGGCGCCCGGCGAGGCGGTGCGCGCGTGGGGACGGCTGGGATACCCGAGGCGCGCGCTGCGGCTGCACGCGGCGGGGACGGCGATCGCCGAGCGGCACGGCGGCCGGGTGCCGGGCACGGTGGCCGAGCTGCGCGAGCTGCCGGGGGTCGGCGAGTACACCGCCGCGGCGGTCGCGGCCTTCGCGTTCGGTCGCCGCGTCGCGGTGGTCGACACCAACGTGCGGCGGGTCGAGGCGCGGCTCGTGACCGGGGTGCAGCACGCCGCGCCCAGCCTGACCACCGCCGAGCGCCAGGTCGCGGAATCCCTTCTCCCCCAGTCGGACTCAGACGCAAAGGTCTGGAACGTCGCGGTCATGGAGCTGGGGGCGCTGGTGTGCACCGCGCGGGCGCCGCGCTGCTCCGACTGCCCCGTCGAGAGCAGCTGCGCATGGGTCGCGAACGGGCGACCGGCGTACGTCGGGCCGGCGCGGCGGGGACAGGCGTGGGCCGGGACCGACCGTCAGGTGCGTGGACGCCTGCTGCAGGTGCTGCGCGAGTCGGACGGCCCGGTGCCGCACGACCGGCTGCGCGAGGTCTGGGACGACGAGGTGCAGCGCGAGCGCTGCCTCGACGGGCTGGTCGCCGACGGGCTGGTGGAGCCGGTGGGCGAGGCGGAGTTCAGCCTTCCGCGGGCAGGTCGAGCGCGGTGAGCACCTGCTGCAGGACCTGGTCGGGGTCGCCCGAGGTCAGCACCGTCACGCCCGGCTCGTCGTCGTCGAGCGGCTCGAGGGTGTCGAGCTGGCTCTGCAGCAGCGACGCCGGCATGTAGTGCCCCTTGCGGTTCGCGACCCGCTGCTGCAGCTCCTCGATGTCGACGTCGACGTGGCAGAAGCTCACCTCGGGCCGCCCCTCGCGGAGCAGGTCGCGGTAGGTGCGCTTCAGCGCCGAGCAGGTGACCACGGTCGACTCGCCCGCGGCGGTGCGCTCGCTGATCCACTCGCCGATCGTGCGCAGCCACGGCCACCGGTCCTCGTCGGTGAGCGGGTGGCCGCTGGCCATCTTGTCGCGGTTGGCCTGGCTGTGGAAGTCGTCGCCCTCGGCGAAGCGGAAGCCGGTGGCCTTGGCGACCCCCTGGGCCACGGTGGTCTTGCCGGAGCCGGAGACCCCCATGACGATGATGCTCTGCGGCGCTGCGGAATCCATCGGCCCAGCCTAGAACCCCTTGTCCGCCGGCGGGTGCGGCGGTAAGTTCCTGCGCTTGTGCCCCCGCGACCGCGCCCCTACCTCCGGCTGCTCGTCGCGGGCGTCCGGGAGGGCGCCACCTATCGCCTCGCCGCGCTCGGCGGGCTGGTCGCCAACGTCACCTTCGGGTTCCTCAAGGTCGCCATGCTGTTCGCGACCGTGCGCGCGGCCGGCGGCGAGCTGAACGGCTACGACCTCGCCACGATGAGCACCTATATCTGGCTGTCGCAGGGGCTGCTCGGTGCGATCAACCTGCACGGCCGCAGCGACCTCGCGACCCGCATCAAGGACGGCAGCGTCGCCATCGACTTCATCCGCCCGCTCGACGTGCAGGCCGCCGCGATCGTGCAGGAGGTCGGCCGCTCGCTCTGGTCGCTCGTGCCGCGCGGGATCCCGAGCGTGCTGATCGGGGCGCTCGTGGTCGGGATGGCCATGCCCGACTCGCCGGGGGCGTACGTCCTCGGCGCCGCCAGCCTGCTCGTCGGCATCACCCTCGGCGCGACCGTGGTCTACCTCGTGGCGACGACCGGCTTCTGGCTCGTCGAGACACGGGGCATCCAGGTGCTCTACATGGTCGTCTCGGGCTTCCTCGCCGGGCTGTTCGTGCCGATCGCGATCTTCCCGACGTGGCTGCAGGTGGTCGCCCAGGCCACCCCGTTCCCGTCGATGATGATGTATCCGATCGACATCCTCTCCGGGCGCGTGACCGGCCTCGCGTCGCTCGGGCTGTTCGCCGCGCAGCTGGCCTGGCTCGCCGCCGCCTGGGCCGCCGGGCACCTCACCACCCGCGCCGGGCGCCGCAAGCTGGAGGTGCAGGGTGGCTGAATCTTCCTCTCTCGCAACGGGTTCGGCGCGCAAGGTCGACCTGCGGGCCTACCGCGCGGTGCTGGCGTCGCGGATGAGGTCGCAGCGGGCATACCGGCTGAACTTCCGCATCGACCTGCTGAGCTCGTTGCTCGTGGGGCTCATCGAGCTGGCCGAGGTGTGGGTGCTGTTCCACAGCGTCGGGACGCTCGGCGGCGTCAGCTTCACCCAGATCCTGCTGGTCTTCGGGCTGGCCGACCTGTGCTTCTCGCTCGCCGACATGGTCGTGGGCCACTGCGACAACCTGCCGACGTACGTCCGTGCCGGCACGCTCGACGTGTTCTACCTGCGGCCGCAACCGCTGCTGCTGCAGCTGATCACGAGCGACATCAGCCTGCGCCGGCTCACCCGCGCCGCCGTCGGTCTCGTCTGCCTGGTCATCGGCCTCGCCGTCAACGACATCGCCTGGTCGGTGTCGGCCGTCGCGCTGCTCGGGATCTCGCTGGTGTCGGGCATCGCGATCTTCGCCGCGATGTTCGTCTGGGCGGCGGGGGCGCAGTTCTTCCTGATCAACGGCGCGGAGATGACCAACGCGTTCGTGTACGGCGGTCGCTACGCCGCGACGCAGCCCGCCTCGGTCTGGGGCCGGCCGCTCACCGTGCTGTTCGGCTTCTTCTTCCCCATGGCCTTCACGGCCTACCTCCCGGCGCTGCGCCTGCTGGGCCTCCCCGGCCCGGGCCTGCTGCCGACCTGGCTCGCCTGGTTCACCCCGGTCGCGGCACTGTGGGCCTGGGCGATGGCGCTGCTCTTCTGGCGCGTGGGGGTCCGGCACTACCAAGGAGGCGGCGGATGAGCGGACCAAGCCGGTCGAGCGGACCAAGCCGGTCGAGCGATGCCCTGAGTAGCGCGAGGGACGAGCGCGTATCGAAGGGTGGCGGCGAGGAACGAGCCGCGTATCGAGACCGAGACCGAGACCCCATCATCGAGACGCGCGACCTCACCCGCGACTTCCGCGTGCGGGACGGCTTGCGCCGCAAGCAGATTCGCGCGGTCGACGCGATGACCTTCACGGTCGGGGCGGGGTCGGCGGTGGGCTACATCGGCGCGAACGGGGCAGGCAAGTCCACGACGATCAAGATGCTCACCGGCATCCTCGTGCCGACGTCGGGCGAGGTGCGCACCTGCGGCCTGCGCCCGGTCGAGGACCGCCGCCGGCTCGCGCGCGAGGTGGGCGTGGTGTTCGGGCAGCGCTCCCAGCTGTGGTGGGACCTGCCGGTGCGCGAGTCGTTCGGGATCCTCGCCGCCATCCACGGCCTCGACGCCGCGCGCGAGCGCGCCCGCACCGACGAGCTCGTCGACCGGCTCGAGATGGGCGAGTTCCTCGCGACCCCGGTGCGCCAGCTGTCGCTCGGGCAGCGCATGCGCGCCGAGGTGGCCGCCGCGCTGCTGCACTCGCCCCGCCTGGTGATCCTCGACGAGCCGACCATCGGGCTGGACGTGCTCAGCAAGCAGCGACTGCGCGAGTTCCTCGTCGAGGAGCGGCGCGAGCACGGCACCACGCTGCTGCTCACGACCCACGACATGGGCGACATCGAGCGGCTCTGCGACCGGGTGCTGGTCGTCGACCACGGGCGACTGGCGTACGACGGGACGCTCCCCGGCCTGTCGGCGAAGGTGGGTGCGCAGCGCGTGCTGGTGGTCGACCTCGCCGAGCCAGGCGAGGACCTCACCGGCATCCCCGGCACGCAGCACCTGGCCAGCGAGGCGCAGGGGCTGCAGCAGCGCCTCGCCTTCGACGCCGAGCAAACGACCGCCGCCCGGGTGCTCGCCGCGGTGTCGGCGCGCGCCGACGTGCGCGACCTGTCGATCGAGGAGCCCGACATCGAGGACGTCGTGCGCCGGCTCTACTCCGGATCACCCTGGCGCGGACGGGCGACAGACACCGGGGGTTCGGCTGGGTGACACGTGTCATCACGCTCGCGTGGTGGCCGTCACCGGATCCGACTGCGCCGGTCACGCGTTGCCGTACGACGGTGGTGGGGGCGACTCGTCGGCGGCACGCTCGGCGGCATGGACCGCAGAATGCTGATCTTCATCGCCATCGCCGTCTCGGCCGTCTACGGCGGGGCGGTCGCGCTCGTCGAGGGCAACCGGCAGACGGTCGCCATCGCGGGCGGGATCGTGGTCGCGCTCGCCTGGCTCGCCGTCGCCGTCGTGGGTGAGCGCGACGTCGAGAACGACTAGTCGGAGACCGCCTCCGCCGCCGCTCTCGCGCAGACCCCGGTCACAGCAGGCCGCGCTGCCGGGCCGTGCGCACCGCCTCGATGCGGCTCACCGCGTCGAGCTTGGTCATGGCGTTGGACAGGTAGTTGCGCACCGTGCCGGTGGACAGGAACAGCTCCTCGGCGATGTGGCTGGTCGACACCCCCTGGTCGACGAGGCGCAGGATCTCGCGCTCGCGGTCGGTGAGCGGGTTGGGGCCGGCGCGCAGCGCGTCGGCGGCCAGCGCAGGGTCGATCACGGTGCCCCCGGCCGCCACGGACCGGATGCCGTCGATCAGCTGCCGGGCCGTCATCGACTTCACGAGATAGCCGGAGGCGCCGGCGTCGAGCGCGCGCGGCAGGTGACCGCTGCCGGGCAGGGCGGTCAGCAGCATGACCTTGCACTCCGGCAGGGCCGCGGTCAGCTCGGCGCACGCCTCGATCCCGGTCTTGCCCGGCATGTCGATGTCGAGCAGGGCGACGTCGGGCCGGTGCGCCTGCGCCGCGCGCAGCACCTGGTCGCCGCGCGTCACCCGAGCCACGACCTCGATCCCCGCCTCGGCCGCCAGCAGCGCCTCGAACGCCTCCCCCACGAGGTCGACGTCCTCGGCGATCAGCAACCGCAACGGTTCAGGCATGGGCGCTCCTTCGCAGCCGGGTGTCTCGGCCATCCTCGGGCACCGACACGGGCAGCGGGACCCGGGCCAGCACGCGGTAGCGCCCGCCCGGCAGCGGCCCGGCCTCGAGGGTGCCGCCGAGCGGGTCCAGCTGGCTGCGCCAGCGCGCCTGGCCGCTGCCCGACCCGGCGCGGGCCGGGGTCGGGCCGGCCGGGACCCCGTCGTTGGTGATGCTGAGCAGCGCCGCCCCGTCCTGCTGCCGCGTGACGACCGTGCACCGCGTCGGTGCCGCGTGCTTGAGCATGTTGGTGACCGCCTCGCGCAGGAGCAGCGCGAAGACCGGCTGCACCGCGGCGTCGACGTCGTCCACCGAGAGGTTGACCGCGACCCCCAGGCGGGTGCACAGCGTCTGGGTCGAGCGCACCTCGGTCGCGAGGTCGTCCACCACCGGCTCGAACGAGAGCCGGGCCAGCTGGTCCCGCCCGCGGGCGACGAGGCTCTCGACCTCGGCGAGGTGGCCCTGCACCTCCGGGTCGTCCACACCGACCCGGGTCCGCGCCCGCGACGCCTGCGCCGCCGTCTGCGCGAGCGTACGTCCGATGAGGGTGTTGAGCTCTCCGGCCAGTCGCCCGCGCTCGCCGTCGACCTCGGTCTGCGCCAGCTCCTCCTGGGAGCGGCGGAGCCGGCGGGTGGTGCGGACCAGCTGCTGCAGCAGGCAGACCACGAGCAGCTGCGCGACCGCGCCGAGGAGCAGCGCGGGGAGCTGCGCCGGGTCCTGCCCCGCCCACACCGCCGCGGCGGCGAGCACCCCCACCGTGACGCTCGCTGCGGCGCGGCGACCCGGCAGGGCGAGCACGAGCACGGCGACTCCCCAGCCCAGCAGATAGCTGCTCTCGCGCAGGTGCTCCCCGCCGCCCAGCGCCACGGACCCGGCCACCAGCAGCGTCCCGGCCCACGCACCGCCGCTGCGCCACCGGTCCTGCGTCACCTCCCACGCGACGACCAGCAGCACCGCGGCCGCGACCGTCAGCTGCACGACGACGTCGCGGCCCTCGCCGATCGCGTGCTCGCCCCACGCCAGCACCCAGACCCAGGTGAGCAGCCGGGCGCCCTCCCCGTCGGCCAGCCGGGCGCGGGCGCGACCCAGGCGCGTCACGCGGGGACCTCGGAGCGGATCGGGAGGCGGACGATGCGAGTGGCGAGCCCTCCGGACGCGTGCTCGGTGCCGATGCTGCCGCCGGCCGCGACGACGGCGCGGGCCAGCTGGCCGGCCGGGCGCGAAGCCGGCGGCTCCTCGCGCAGGACCGAGCCGTCGTTGGTCACGGCCACCACCGTGACGGAGTCGTCGCGGTCGAGCACGATGCGGCACCTGGTGGCCCGGCTGTGCCCGAGCAGGTCGGTGACGCTCTGGCGCACGACCTGCGCGACCAGGGCGGCCTGCTCGCCCGGCGGCTCCCGACGTACGTCCACGGCCAGCTCGATCTGGACCCGCTCGCACAGCATCCGGCAGGTCTCCAGCTCCTCGTCCAGCCGGGTGACGACCGGCCCGGAGGTGAGCTCGCGCAGCTGCGCCTGGCCGCGGCCGATGGTGTCGTGCAGCCGCTCCAGCTCCCGGGAACCGGCCGGGTCGCGGTCGCCGAGCGCGCGCAGCGCGGCCTGGTTGCGCAGCGAAGCCGCGACGAGCGTGCGGCCCATGATGTCGTGCAGGTCGCGCCCGACCCGCTCGCGCTCGGCATCGACCCGACGGCGAGCGAGCACCTCGCGGGTCAGCCGCAGCTCGTCGAGCAGCACGGCCAGCCGGGTCGCGGTCACCAGGACGACGGTGTAGAGCAGCAGCTCGAAGAACAGGTCGGCGAAGGTGCCCATCGCCGCCAGCCGCGAGCGCGGGAACACCCAGACGAGGACGGCCAGCAGCAGGCCCGAGGCCACGAGCGATCGCCGCAGGTCGCGCTGCAGCAGGGCAGCGGCCCACGCGACCACCAGCATCGGGTTGACCGAGTCCCACAGCAGCGGCGCGAGGCTCGTGGCCATGACAAGCGGGGCCAGCCACCGGCGCCCGAGCGCCGCTCCGCCGCGACTGACCGACAGCTGCAGCCGGGCGAACAGCACCGCACCGGCGCTCGCGAGCAGGGCGGTCGCGAGCCGGCCCGCGAACGGCTCGCCCTCGGCCGAGCCCAGCTGCGACCACGCGCTGCCGACGCCGAGCAGCAGCAGCGCCCAGCACAGGCCGAGCACCAGACGGGCCTCGGCCGCCTGTGCTCGCAGGACTGTGCGCATCGCGGACTCCGTTCGGCCCGGCGACGGGCACGGCTCGGTGCCGTCATCGTAGGTGCCTGCGCGCCCGCCGCCGCCGGACTCCGCCGACTCCGGCGGCCGGCCCGGGCGTACGCCGGCGGTCAGGTCCGGGGGCCGGCCCGGGCGTACGGGGTCGATATCGACCCGAAAGTGCACGCCCGACCCCCGGATCCGTGCCACATCGGGTCGATATCGACCCAAAATGCACGCCTCGCCCCGGCCTCACGCGGCCGAGGAGATCACCGCCCCCAGCACCACCAGGCGCAGGGCGCGCTCGGTGGCCTGGGCGACCAGGTCGCTCGCCTGCTCCACCGCCTGGGCCAGCTCCATCGGGATCGGGATGATGCCGACGACGGCGTCGATGCCGATGTCGTGCACGTCGGCCGCGCCCGTGCCGATCGAGCCGGCGAGCGCCATCACGGGCTTGCCGTGCAGCTTGGCGCGGCGGGCGACCTCGGCGGGCACCTTGCCGCGCGGGGTCTGGTAGTCCACCGCCCCTTCGGCGGTGATCACCAGGTCGGCCTGGGCGATGGCGGCGTCGATCTCGGGTGCGCCGAGGTCGTCGTGCAGGAACACCTCGAACCGCGAGCGCAGCTCGGCGCCGCAGCCGACCGCGAGCGCGGCACCGAGCCCGCCGGAGGCGCCGGTGCCCGCGCCGTGCCGCACGTCCAGCCCGCCGACGCCCCGCTCGCTCGCCGCCGCCTCGAGCACGCCCGCCCAGGTGTCGAGCGCGTCGGACAGCTGCTCGACCTGCTGCTCGGTGGCACCCTTCTGCGGGCCGAAGACCCGGGCCACGCCGCGCGGGCCGCACAGCACGTTCGTGAGGTTGCAGCCGACGACCATCTCGACCTCGGCCAGGCGCGGGTCGAGCCCGCTGAGGTCGAGCGACGCGGCGTCGGCCAGGGCGGCCCCGCCAGGCGTGTCGATCGGCCGGCCGTCGCGGTCGAGGACGCGGGCGCCGAGGGCGACCAGCGCGCCCGCCCCGCCGTCGCTGGTGCCGGAGTCGCCGCAGCCGACGACGATCCGGCGCGCGCCCTCGTCGAGCGCGGCCAGGATCAGCTCACCCACGCCGTACGTCGTCGTGCGGGTCGGGTCGCGCCGGTCCACCGGGACGTGGCGCAGCCCGGCGGCTGCCGCCATCTCGACCAGGGCCGTGGCGACGGGGGTGCGTCCGAGCATCGCGAAGTGCGACTCGACGGGGTCCCCGACGGGGCCGGTCACGCGGCGCTCGACCACGCGCCCGCCGGTGGCGGAGGCCAGCGTGCGGGCCGACCCCTCACCGCCGTCGACCACGGGGGCGGTGAACACGACGGCGCCCGGGAGCGCCCGGCGTACTCCGGCGGCGATGGCGTCGGCCACCTGCTCGGCGTCGAGGGACTCCTTGAATCCGCTCGGGGCGATGACGACGCGGTGCGGGACTCGGACGGTCATGACGGTTCCTCCGGTGTGACGGGGTGCGGGTGGGTCAGGTGAGCGGGAGGCCGAGGTGCGGCCAGACGAAGAAGGCGAAGACCAGCACCAGGGCCACGTGCAGCGGCGCGAGCCACAGCGACAGCCGGCGCAGGTCGGCGGCGGAGTAGGTCTCGACGTCCTCGATGCGGGCGAACATCGCGACCGGCTTCGCCGACGCGGGCAGGGTGTGGCAGAAGCCGGCGGCCGCGGTCGAGGCGAAGGCCACCGCGGCCACGTCGGCGCCGACGCCGGGCGCGAGCGCGACGACGATCGGCACGATCACCGCGGAGCGCGCCGAGCGCGACTGGATCAGCAGGTGCGCGGCGGTCGAGACCAGCACCACCACGACGACGAACGGGCCGGGGGTGCGCACGCCGAGCACCCCGAAGAGCCCGTCGGCGAGGTATCGGGCGGCGCCGGAGTCGAGCAGCGCGTTGCCGAGCGCGAGGGTCGCGGCCATGAACAGCAGCAGCGACCACGGCACCTGGGGCAGGGCGTCCTTGAGGCGGACGACGCCGTACCGCGGGGAGGTCGCGACCAGCGCGGCGCCGAGCGCGATGATCGCCGGGTGCACGCCGTGCAGGTCCTCGGTGCACCAGAGCACGACGGTGACGGCCAACAGCAGCGCCGCCCGCCCCTCGGCGACCGACAGCGCCCCGGTGAGCTGGCCGGGCCGCTCCTCCAGGTCGGCGACGCGCACCCGCAGCGGCACGCGACGGTCCTCGCGGCGGCTGAACAGCAGCAGCACCAGCTCGGCGGCGAGGTGTGAGCTGACCAGCGCCAGCGGCAGGCCGAGCAACAGCCAGCGGGAGAAGTCGAAGCCGGTGCCGACCGCCGACTCGACGATCATCGAGGTCACCAGGTGCGCGCCGGCGCCGATGAGCGACCCGACGGCCGAGAGCAGGATGACGGTCGGGAAGGTCAGCGCGAGCACCCGCACGAGCCGGGGGTGGCTCTCGCGCAGCACGCCGCGCAGTGCCAGGAAGACCGGGAGCGCGAGGGCCGCCCGGCCCGAGGTGCTCGGCACGGCGAACGCGGTGATCACCAGCGCGGCGGTGACCAGGTGAACCAGCTGCCGCGGGCTCCCCGCCCCGCTGACGAGCCAGGCCGACGCGCGCTGCGCGAGGCCGGACGCGGTCACCGCCACCGCGATGACGCACGCGGCGACCAGCAGCCAGACGACGTCGTCGCCGAGCGTGGCGAAGAACCGCTCGGTCGGCATGACCCCGAGCAGCACCAGCGCGGTGCCCGCGCCGAGCGCGACGTACGTGTCGTCGACGGGGGTGAACGCCCACGCCACGACCGCCACGGCGAAGATCACCAGCGTCGCGCGGCCGTCGGTGGTGAGGTCGCCGGGACCGCTGCCGACCGGCAGGGTCAGCAGCCGCAGCACGAGCAGCGCCAGCGCCACCCCGCCGACGACCAGGCGCGGCCGCAGCCACGAGGGGCGCCCGGGGCCCGGTTCCGGCGCGGCGGGCGCCGGCTCGGGTCGGGTGCGGTGCAGGACGGGCGCGCTCACGGCTGCGCCCGCAGCCGATAGCCAGCGCCGCGCACGGTCTCGATGCGCTCCGGCCCGATCTTGCGCCGCAGCGCCCGCACGAACACGTCGACGACGTTGGAGGCGGGGTCGACGTGGGCCTCCCAGACCTGGCCGAGCAGCTGCTCGCGCGAGAGCACCTGGTCGGGGTGGCGCAGGAAGACCTCGAGCAGCGCGAACTCGCGCGCGGTGAGGTCGGTCGCGACCCCGTCGACCAGCACCCGCCGCGAGCGCAGGTCCAGGCTCATGCCGGCGGCCTCGACCACGAGGCGGTTGCCCGGCTCGGACTCGACCGGCTGCAGCCGCAGCCGGATCCGCGCGAGCAGCTCGGCGAACTGGAACGGCTTGGCCATGTAGTCGTCGGCGCCGCCCTCGAGGCTCGCGACGGTGTCCTGCACGGTGTCGCGGGCGGTCAGCACGATCACCGGCACCCGGCTGCCCTCGTCGCGCAGCCGCTGCAGCACCTCGCCGCCGTCGAGCTCGGGCAGCCCGAGGTCGAGCAGCACCAGGTCGAACGAGCCGGAGCGGGCCAGCAGCAGGGCCGTACGTCCGCTGTCGACGGCGGTGGTCAGGTATCCGGCGGCGCGCAGCCCCTTCTCCAGGAAGGTGACGATGCGCTGCTCGTCCTCGGCGATCAGGATGTGGGTCATCGGTGCGCCTCCGCGGGCTCGCGGTCGTCGTCGATCTCCTCGAACAGCTCCAGCTCGTCCGCGTCGCGCGTCGCGGGCACCTCGCCGACCGGCAGCAGCAGCCCGAACGTCGACCCGGCGCCGGGGCGGCTCTCCAGGGTCACCGAGCCGCGGTGCCCCTCGGCGATGGCGCGCACGATCGCGAGGCCGAGCCCGGCGCCGGCGCGCGAGCGCGCACCGGAGGCGGACTGGCCCGCGCCGCGGGCGAACCGGTCGAAGATCAGCTCGGCGTCCTCGGCGGCCACCCCCGGCCCGTCGTCGCGCACCGTGATGGCGACCGCGTCGCCGAGCTCGGGGTCGCGCACGAAGCGCGAGGCCAGCTCGATCAGGTCGCCGTCGCCGGTGTGCTCGACCGCGTTCTGGGCGAGCTGCAGCACGGCCTGGGTGACCCGCTGCGCGTCGACGACCGCGGGGCCGTCGGCGACCTCGGCGAGAGTCCACCGGCGCGGCCCGAGGGCCTGCATCTTCGCGTCGATGTCGAGGGTGAGCTCGGCCAAGTCGACCGGCTCGGCGAGGTGGATGAAGTCGGGCCGCTCGGCCTTGGCGAGCGCGAGCAGGTCGCTCACGATCCGGCTCATCCGGCTCAGCTCGTTGAGCACGAGGGTGGTCGTGGCCGCGCGCTCGGCCGGGTCGTCGCTCATCGTCTCCAGGTGCCCGCGGATGATCGTGATGGGCGTGCGCAGCTCGTGCGCGGCGTCGTCGACGAACCGCTGCTCGGCGGCGAACGCCGCCTCGAGCCGGTCCAGCATCCCGTTGAACGTCACGGCCAGCTCGGCGATGTCGTCGTTGCCCTGCACGGGGATGCGGCGGGTGAGGTCGCGCTCGGTGATCTCGGCGGCGGCCCGGCGCACCGACCGCACCGGGCGCAGGATCTGCCCCGCGGCGAGCCAGGCGATCGCGGCCGCCAGCAGCAGCGCCCCCGCGGCCACGCCGACCATCAGGCGCACCGTGCTGTCGACCTCCTGCAGGTGGTGCCGCTCGAAGGCCAGCACCAGGAAGACGCCGCGCTCCCCACCGAGCGTGACCTCGTCGCGCACGAACCGCGCGTCGCCCCCGCGGGTCTCGACGATCCCGCTGCGCGGGCCGGTGAGCAGCTGGCCGAACTCGCGCGAGCCGGGCTCGAGACCGGCCTCGGCCAGGCTCGGCGTGCGTACGCCCTCCACGGTCAACGCCTGCTGGCGCGCCGGGACATATCCCACGAGCATCTCGCCCTCGGCAGCGCGCTGCCGGCGCAGCATCACCTCGAACATCGACGACACGTCGGTGAACGGCCTTGCCGTCTCGGGGTTTCGGCCCTCGCCGGCGAACGTGCGGAACTCCTGGTTCTCCTGCACGACGTCGGCGTTGAGGTTGCGGCCGACCTCGGCGATCATCGCGCTGCGCACGGTGACGATCAGCGCGGTCATGGCGATGACCAGCGCCAGCATGAGCCACGCGACGATGCGCCACCGGGCGGTGACCCGGCTGCCCTGCCGGGCCGCCTGCGCCGGCTCAGTCATCGTCGCCGCCGTCGTCGTCATCGTCATCGTCGTCGGGCGCGTCGTCGCGGTCGTCGTCGTCGCCCGCCGGCGGGCGCGGCGCGACCGTGTGCGTGCTGACCGATCCGCCGGGGTCGCGCACCGTGGGCCGTGCGGGCGCGGGGGTCTGGCGCGGCGGGCGGGACGTCTCGCTCGGACTCGGCCCCGGGCGCGGCGAGGCGCCGGTCGGGGTAGACGTGCTGCCCGGTCGCCCGGCGGGCGAGGACGTCGCGGACGGTGCGGACGTGGACGGTGCCGGCGCGCCGGACGAGCTCGACGGCGGGGTCGAGGACGGGCTCGGGGTCGGGCTGGGCGCGGGCGTGCTCGGGGCGGGCAGGCGCACGGGCGCGACGGGCGGCGGCTCGGGCGGTCCGGGGCGGCTCGCGAGGGCCTGGCTGGCCAGCGCCAGCAGCACCGGCACCATCAGGCAGGCGCCGAGCAGGGCGAGTCGTCGCAGCATCACGGGCACGAGTGTGCAGGAGCGGGATGAGGCGATGATGAAGCGGCGATGAGGGAATCTTCATCTGCCGCGGGAGCTACAGCTGCAACAGCATTCGGGTGTTGCCGAGGGTGTTGGGCTTGATCCGGTCGAGGTCGAGGAACTCCGCCACGCCCTCGTCGTACGACTGCAGCAGCTCGGCGTAGACGTCCGGCGCGACGACCTGGCCCTCGATCTCGCGGAAGCCGTGCGCGGCGAAGAATCCGACCTCGAAGGTCAGGCAGAACAGCCGCGACACCCCGAGCTCGCGGGCGTCGTCGACGAGGGTGCGCAGCAGCAGCGTGCCGACGCCGCGGCCCTTGACGGTCGGGTCGACCGCGACGGTGCGGATCTCGGCGACGTCGTCCCACATGACGTGCACCGCGCCGCACCCGACGAGCCGCCCGTCGATCTCGACGACCCGGAACTCCTGCACCGACTCGTAGTAGGCCACGGCCGGCTTCGGCACGATCGCCCGCTCGGCGACGTAGGGCGCGACCAGCTCGCGGATGGGGCGGATGTCGCCGGCCCGGGCGCGCCGGACCGCCGGCGAGGCCGGGCCGGCGACCGGCCCGTCAGAGGTTGCCATCGGCGAACCTCTCGAACGTCTGCTTCGCCTCCGGCGACAGCCGCACCACCGACGCGCCACCGATGGTGGCCGGCGAGCCCGACGCCACCTCGCGCCCGACCCGGCTGGGGTTGACGGCGTAGGCCGAGCCCACGAACGTCAGCACCTGCTCGGGGGTGAGGCTGGTCTTCACGTGCGGGTCGATCGTGCTGAGGATCTTCGGCAGCTCGGTGACCCCCTTGGTGCGCAGCTGGGTGAGGCCCGCCATGAGCAGCAGCCCCTGGTTGCTCGAACGGTCGAAGTCGCCGCGCGGCAACGACTTTCGCTCGCGCGCGAGGAACAGCGCCTGCTTGCCGTCGAGCGTCTGCTCCCCGGCCTCGAGGTCGCCGACCGGCCGCGGCAGCGTGATCGGGATGCCGCCGAGCGCCTGCACCGCACGCTGGAAGCCGACGAAGTCGGTCAGCATCCAGCCCTTGATCGGCAGGTCGGTCGCGTCGGCGAGCGTCTGGCGCATCGCGGCCGGGCCGCCCCTGGGCATCGCGCCGTTGACCTTGCCCGACCCGCCCGTCGACAGCGGCAGGTACGAGTCGCGCGGGATCCCGAGGATGCCGCCGCCCCCGCGGCCGTCGAGCCCGACCAGCTGGATGGTGTCGGCGCGGCTGCGCTCGATCGACTGGCCCTGGCGCGCGTCCGACCCGAGCACCAGCACGTGCTGCCTGCCACCGAGGTATGGCCCCGGCAGGTCCTTCGAGGGCCACCAGCCGCCGACGATCCGCCACGCGCTGCCGTCGCGCACGACCAGGGTCGCGTCGTCGCCGCTGGCCACGACACCGATCCGGGTGCCCTTCCAGGTGCCGGTCGTCCCGGTCGGTCCGGCGACCTCGGCGTCGGGCACGGTGGACCGGCCCAGCCGCTTCGCGACCCCGGCGTCGAAGGCGCCGGCCTGACCGGCGTACGTCGGTGGGGTCGTGGCCGCCGGCGCGGCGGAGCTGCTCGTGGCGCCCGCGCCGTCGCTGCCGCCCCGGTCGCCGCCGGCGCTGCTGGAGCTGCCGGATCCGGTTGCGTCGTCTGCGGATCCGGCGTCGGACGTGCACCCCGCCAGCAGCAACCCACCGCACACGGCTGCGGCGATCGCGGCGCGGAGGGTTCGGTCACGGCGGTTCGGTGGCTGCACGCGCCCACCGTATCCGCGCCGGGCCGAGGGCCGTCGGACGTGCGAGCGGCCCCGCCCCCTCGAGAGGGGACGGGGCCGCACGGCGTACGTCGTCGGTCAGTCGGTGCTGCCGTCGCCACCGGCGCCGGCCGACTCGGCCTCGGCGGCCAGCGAGTCGGGGGCCTCGGCGCGCGGCTCGCCCTTGAAGGAGAACTTCGCCTCCTTGCCCTCGCCCTCGACGTCGACCAGCACGATCTCGCCCGCGCCGATCTCGCCGTAGAGGATCTTCTCGGACAGCGCGTCCTCGATCTCGCGCTGGATGGTGCGGCGCAGCGGCCGGGCACCCAGGGCGGGGTCGTAACCACGCTTGGCGAGCAGGTCCTTGGACGCCTGCGTCAGCTCGATCGCCATGTCCTTGTCCTTCAGCCGCTCGTCGAGGCGAGCGATCATCAGGTCGACGATCTGGACGATCTCCTGCGGCGTGAGCTGCGGGAAGACGATGGTGTCGTCGACCCGGTTGAGGAACTCC
This sequence comes from Barrientosiimonas humi, assembly GCF_006716095.1. Classification (NCBI taxonomy): domain Bacteria; kingdom Bacillati; phylum Actinomycetota; class Actinomycetes; order Micrococcales; family Dermacoccaceae; genus Barrientosiimonas; species Barrientosiimonas humi. Next base: position 77,040 of record NZ_VFOK01000001.1, on the reverse strand, counting down.
GGCCGGAAGTGCTGCTTCAGCTCGTCGTTGACCTTGGCCTTCATCCGGTCGTAGTCGGTGCCGGTGTCGGCACCGCCGGTGAAGCCGAGCGAGACGCCCTTGGCGATGTCGCGCGTGCCCAGGTTGGTGGTCATGATGATGATGGTGTTCTTGAAGTCGACCACCCGGCCCTGGCTGTCGGTCAGGCGACCGTCCTCCAGGATCTGCAGCAGCGAGTTGAAGATGTCGGCGTGCGCCTTCTCGACCTCGTCGAACAGCACCACCGAGAACGGCTTGCGGCGCACCTTCTCGGTGAGCTGACCGCCCTCGTCGTAGCCGACGTACCCGGGGGGTGAGCCGAACAGCCGCGACACGGTGTGCTTCTCGGCGAACTCGCTCATGTCGAGGGTGATGAGGCTGTCCTCGTCACCGAACATGAACTCCGCGAGCGCCTTGGCCAGCTCGGTCTTTCCGACACCGGTGGGGCCGGCGAAGATGAACGAGCCACCGGGGCGGCGCGGGTCCTTCAGACCGGCGCGGGTGCGGCGGATGGCCTGGCTGAGCGCCTTGATCGCGTCGTCGTTGCCGACGATGCGCTTGTGCAGCTCCTCCTCCATGCGCAGCAGCCGCGAGGACTCCTCCTCGGTCAGCTTGAACACGGGGATGCCGGTGGAGGCGGCCAGGACCTCGGCGACGAGCTCCTCGTCGACCTCGGCCACGACGTCGATGTCGCCGGCCTTCCACTCCTTCTCGCGGGAGGCCTTCTCGTCGATCAGCTTCTTCTCGTCGTCGCGCAGCGACGCGGCCTTCTCGAAGTCCTGCCCGTCGATCGCCGACTCCTTCTCGCGCCGCACGTGCGCGATCTTCTCGTCGAACTCGCGCAGGTCCGGCGGAGCCGTCATCCGGCGGATGCGCAGTCGCGCGCCCGCCTCGTCGATGAGGTCGATCGCCTTGTCGGGCAGGTGCCGGTCGTTGATGTAGCGGTCGGACATGTTGACCGCGCCGACCAGCGCCGCGTCGGTGATCGTGACCCGGTGGTGCGCCTCGTAGCGGTCGCGCAGCCCCTTGAGGATCTCGATGGCGTGCGGGATCGTCGGCTCGGCCACCTGGATCGGCTGGAAGCGCCGCTCGAGGGCGGCGTCCTTCTCGATGTGCTTGCGGTACTCGTCGAGGGTCGTCGCACCGATCGTCTGCAGCTCGCCCCGCGCCAGCATCGGCTTGAGGATCGAGGCGGCGTCGATGGCGCCCTCGGCGGCACCGGCGCCGACCAGGGTGTGGATCTCGTCGATGAACAGGATGATGTCGCCGCGGGTGCGGATCTCCTTGAGCACCTTCTTGAGGCGCTCCTCGAAGTCACCGCGGTAACGGCTGCCGGCCACCAGCGACCCGAGGTCGAGGGTGTACAGCTGCTTGTCCTTGAGCGTCTCGGGCACGTCGCCGCGCACGATGTCGGCCGCGAGGCCCTCGACGACGGCGGTCTTGCCGACGCCGGGCTCACCGATGAGTACCGGGTTGTTCTTGGTGCGCCGGCTCAGCACCTGCATCACGCGCTCGATCTCCTTCTCGCGCATGATGACCGGGTCGAGCTTGCCCTCGCGGGCGGCCTGGGTCAGGTTGCGGCCGAACTGGTCGAGCACGAGCGACCCCGCCGGGGTGCCCTCCTGCTGGGTGCTCTGGCCGCCGACGCCGGCACCGGCCGGCTCCTTGCCCTGGTATCCGGCGAGCAGCTGGATGACCTGCTGCCGCACGCTGGACAGGTCGGCGCCCAGCTTGACCAGCACCTGGGCGGCCACGCCCTCACCCTCGCGGATCAGGCCGAGCAGGATGTGCTCGGTGCCGATGTAGCTGTGGCCCAGCTGCAGGCCCTCGCGCAGCGACAGCTCGAGCACCTTCTTGGCGCGCGGCGTGAACGGGATGTGCTGCCCGGGCTGGGTCTGCTGACCCTGGCCGATGATCTCCTGGACCTGCTCGCGCACGGACTCCAGCGAGATGCCGAGGCTCTCGAGCGCCTTCGCGGCCACGCCCTCACCCTCGTGGATCAGCCCGAGCAGGATGTGCTCGGTGCCGATGTAGTTGTGGTTGAGCATGCGCGCCTCTTCCTGGGCGAGCACCACCACTCGCCGGGCGCGGTCTGTGAACCGTTCGAACATGTTCTTCTCCTCGTGTGCCGAGTCCCGCGGGGCCGGTCACCCCGATGCTATTGCGTCGGGATGAGAACGACAGGAGGCTCCCCACCCGCGGGACGGCGGTCTCGACGCGCACAACGCCACGGGTGCCGAGACTGTTCCGTCGCGGCGGGCTCGGTCCAGGAGTTTCGCCGAGGGCGAACAACCCGCGCAGATCCGGCGTTCTGGACCACCCGGGTGGAGGGGGACTCCGCCCTACGATGAACGCACCCCCTCCTCCCGTCCCAGCACCAGGAGCTGCCGCATGCCCCAGACGCTGCGACTTCGCGCCCTCGAGGCCGAGGTCGACGTCATCTGTCCCGACGAGCTGCTGGCGACGGTGCGCGCGCAGTGGTCGCACTGCCTGGTCACCCAGCCCCTCGGGGAGGCGGCGGAGACGATCGACCTGGCACCGGCGTACGTCGGGGAGGGTGAGGAGGCACGTCACCGGGTGGAGTACGCGCTGGCCTCGCAGGTGACGTACGCCGGCATCCGGCAGCAGATGGGACGGCGGGTGATGCTGCACGCGGCCGGCGTGGTCGACCCGGCCACGCAGAGCCTCGCGATCCTGGTGGCCGAGTCGGGCACCGGCAAGACGACCGCGGCGCTGAACCTGTGCGGCGACGGCATGTCCTACCTCACCGACGAGACGGTCGCGCTCGACGACCGGCACCGCGCGCTGGCCTATCCCAAGCCGTTGTCGTTCGTCGTCCACTCCGGCAGCGCGCACGCCAAGCAGCAGCACGGGCCCGACGAGCTGGGCCTCACGGTGGCCGACGACGACGCGACCGCCCGGCTGCTGGTGCTGCTCGACCGCGACCCCACCCACGTCGGGCCTCCCGTGCTCGAGGACGTGCCGCTCGTCGAGGGGCTGCTGTCGCTGGTCCCGCAGACCTCCGCCCTGCCCACCCTGGAGCACCCGCTCAGCGCGCTGGCCTCGCTGGCGGTGGCGACCGGCGGGGTGCGCAGGCTTCGCTACCGCGAGGTCACCGAGGCGATCCCGCTGCTCGAGCAGGCCCTCGCCGACAGCACACCGCTGCCGGTCGCCCCCGTCGTCCACCGACCGGCCGGCCCGCCGCCCGATCCCTACCAGCAGCACGACCCGCACCGTCCGGCGCCGCAGGTTCCGGCCGACGGGATGCTCGTGCGCGGGCCGTTCACCGAGGCGCTGGAGGACGACGACGAGCTCGTCGTGCTGATGGGGGCGGTGCCGGTGCACCTGCGCGGGCCGGGCGCCGTGCTGTGGCTCGGCACCGAGGAGCCGCAGCAGCTGGCCACCCTGGTCAAGGAGTGCGTGCGGGTGTTCGGCGACCCCGGCGACGCCGATTCCCTGGTGCGCGACGTCGCGACCCAGCTGATGACGTACGGCCTGCTCGAGGCGGCCAACCCGCTCGCCTGAGCGGCGAATCCCCTTGGCGGCGCACGTGACTCGGGCGCCGGTTGAGTTACAGCTGCGGCGGCGAGAGATAGATCGCGGCGAGCCAGATGTCGACCAGGACGTCGAGCGCCTGCTCGCGCGACAGGGCCGGCTCGGTGCCGGCCAGCACGCCGTAGATCACCCGCTCGTTCATCGCGTTGAGGGCGATCGCGAGCTCGCGGGCCGGGCGACCGGCGGGTGCCGCGCCCCGCGCCCGCTCGGACTCGATGCCGGCCGCGGTGTTGTCGACCCACAGGGCGGTGGCGCGGTCCCACACCTGGCGCACCCGCTCGTTGCGGAACCGCGCGTCGGCGCAGGCCAGGGCCACGCCGCGCTGCGCCGCGAAGGTGTCGAGGTAGACCCCGAGCGCATCGCGCCAGCCCTCGCGCACCGCGTCGGCCGACGGCGTGAGGCCGGCGATCGCGGTCTCGCTGCGCTGCACCAGCCGGTCCAGCAGCGCCAGCAGCACGTCGTCCTTGGAGGCGAAGTAGAAGTAGAACGTCGGCCGCGAGATGCCCGCGCCGCTGGCCAGGTCGTCGATCGAGATGTCGGCGAAAGCGACTGTCTCCAAAAGTTTCTCGGCCGTCGCGAGGATCGCGGCCTCACGGTCGTCGCCGCTCGCGCGGGCGCCGCGACGCCCCCGGGCGGACCGGGTGCGGGCAGCGGCGGACGAGGTGGCCATGCGGCAGAAACTATCAGTTCTCGACACACTGTTGATCTAGTCGACAGGGTGTCGATACCGTCGACGGCATGACCAGCAACGAGCACCTCGACGTCGTCGTCGTGGGCGCCGGCCTCTCGGGCATCGGGGCTGCGGCCACGCTGCGCAGCAAGCACCCCGAGCTGTCCCTGGCGATCCTCGAGCGCCGCACGGACCTCGGCGGCACCTGGGACCTGTTCCGCTACCCCGGTGTGCGCTCCGACTCGGACATGTACACGCTGGGCTACCGCTTCCGCCCGTGGACCGACACCCGCTCGCTCGCCGACGGCGGCTCGATCAAGAGCTACATCGCCGACACCGCGCGGGAGTACGCCATCGACCGGCTCATCCGCTTCGAGCAGCGGGTCGTCGAGGCCGACTGGTCGAACGAGGACCAGCGCTGGACCCTGCGCCTCGAGACGGCCGACGGAGAGCAGACCATCACCTGCGGCTTCCTCTACATGTGCACCGGCTACTACGACTACGACGCGGGCTACACGCCCGAGCTCGCCGGCATCGAGGACTTCCAGGGCCAGGTCGTGCACCCGCAGCACTGGCCCGAGGGGCTCGACGTCACCGGCAAGAAGGTCGTGGTCGTCGGCAGCGGCGCCACCGCCGTCACCCTCGTGCCCGAGCTGGCCAAGGACGCCGGGCTGGTGACGATGCTGCAGCGCTCACCGACGTACGTCGCGGCCGTGCCCCGCATCGACCCGATCGGCAAGGCGCTCGAGGGCGCCCCGTCGTGGCTGAGCTATCCGGTGCTGCGCTGGAAGAACGTCGCGATGGGCGTCGGCATCTACCAGTTCAGCCGGCGCCGCCCGCAGCGCATGCGCGAGCTGCTGGGCAAGGGCGTCGCCCGGTTCTTCACCGACAGCGACTTCGACCACCGCACCCACTTCTCACCGACGTACGACCCGTGGGACCAGCGGCTGTGCGCCGTCCCGAGCGGCGACCTGTTCAAGGCCATCCGGTCCGGGCGGGCCGACGTGGTCACCGACCGCATCTCGCGCTTCGACGAGACGGGCATCGTGCTGGAGTCGGGCGACCACCTCGACGCCGACGTCGTCGTCACCGCCACCGGGCTGAACCTGCAGCTGCTCGGCGGTGCGGTGCTCAAGGTCGACGGTCGCGAGCTCGACCTCGCGAAGCACTACGTCTACAAGGGCATGGCGCTGAACGACGTGCCCAACTTCGTGCTCACCATCGGTTACACCAACGCGTCGTGGACGCTGAAGGCCGACCTGGTGGCCGACTACGTCGCCCGGCTGCTCGGGCACCTGCGCCGCAACGGTTACGCCGCGTTCGTGCCCGAGCTGCCCGCCGGCGCCGACGAGCTGCCGTCCGACCCGCTGATCGACCTGCAGTCGGGGTACGTCCGGCGCAGCGCCCACCTGATGCCGCGGCAGGGCGCCGACTGGCCCTGGAAGCTGCGGCAGAACTACCCGGTCGACCTGGTCAAGCTGCGCCACGGCCCGCTGACCGACGGCGTCCGGTTCGTCCCTGCGAAGTCCCCGAGTTCGACCGAGCGAGAGCAGGTTCCAGCATGAGCAGCACCGAAGGCGCCACCCCTCCCCTGCGCGACAAGGTCGTCGTCATCACCGGCGCCGGCTCCGGCATCGGCCGGGCGCTCGCCCTGCGCGCGGCCCGTGACGGCGCCCGGCTCGCGCTGAGCGACGTCGACGGCGAGGGGCTCGCCGAGACCGCCCGCCAGGCCGAGCTGTCCGGCGCCGCAGCGGTGCTCACCGACAAGGTCGACGTGGCCGACCGGGCCGCGATGGCCGGTTACGCCACCGCCGTGGCCGAGCACTACGGCGTCGTCGACGTGGTGGTCAACAACGCCGGCGTCTCCCTCACCGGCCAGTTCCAGAAGCTGACCTACGACGACTTCGACTGGATCATGGGCATCAACTTCTGGGGCGTCGTGCACGGCAGCAAGGAGTTCCTGCCGCACCTCAAGGCCTCCAGCGACGGTCACCTGGTCAACATCTCCAGCCTGTTCGGACTGCTCAGCATGCCCGGCCAATCCGCTTACAACGCAGCGAAGTACGCCGTCCGCGGCTTCTCCGAGTCGCTGCGCGAGGAGCTGCTCATCGAGGGCGCCCCCGTGACGCTCACGGTCGTGCACCCGGGAGGCATCAAGACCGCGATCGCCCGCAACGCGCGCTACGCCGAGGGCGAGGACGGTGCGCGCACCGCCCGGCTGTTCGACAAGAAGCTCGCCCGGACCACGCCGGAGAAGGCCGCCGAGGTGATCTTCGACGGCATGCTCGCGGGCAAGGCCCGGGTGCTCGTCGGCGGGGACGCCCACCTGCTGCACACGGTGGCCAAGGTCCTCGGCTCGCGCTACCAGGACCTCGTCGCCAAGCGGTACGACTCCCTCGCCCAGCCCAAGCCGGTCGAGTAGCCAAAGCTGGTCGAGCAGCCAAAGCTGGTCGAGCAGCCAAAGCTGGTCGAGTAGGGCGAGCCGCTAGGCGAGTCCGTATCGAGACCGGCCAAGGTGGTCGAGTAGGCCGGAGCGCAGCGGAGCCCGTATCGAGACCCGGTCACCGCGCTCGGTGGTGACCGAAAGGCGCCGGGAGGCGTGAGTACGCCTGGGGTGACGTCGTTCTCGCGAGTCGCCGATGGCGTACATCGCCAGAGTGGTCACGAACTCACAGACTGGTCGGTTGCAACTGACCAGTCTGGGAGCTTCTGGCCAGTCTGGGCGGGGTCGGTCCTGACAGCACCCCACGATCTCGACACGACAGTGCGTTGTTGACACAAAGGACTGCTACGGCACGCACGACTGTCAACAACGTCAGGCTCTGTCAGAAACGTCACCACCGCGAGCCGCCAGACCAGCCGACCACGGACCGACTTCCGCCTCCCGGCGCCTTTCGGTGACTCAAGACCAAGCCGACGGGTCTCGATACGGCCTCCGCTAGCGCTCCGGCCTACTCGACCACCGTGGTCAGCCGCCTTACTCGACCACCGTGGTCAGCCGCCTTGCTCGACCACCGTGGTTGGCCGGGCTACTCGACCACCTTGCGACGGAGCTACTCGGCCGGCCTGGGAATGGCCGTACGCCCTCGCTCAGCTGGCCTTCTTGCTCGCCGACTTCTTCGCCGGGCTCTTCTTCGCGGTGGACTTCTTGGCGGTGCTCTTCTTCGCCGCCGTCTTCTTGGCCGGGGCCTTCGAGGTCGCCGTCTTCTTGGCGGGCGACTTCTTCGCCGCAGCCTTCTTCGCCGGCGCCTCCTCCTCGACCTCGCCCGCATCCCCCGCCTCGGCGACCTCGTCGGGCACGTCCTCGCCGCGGCCCTTCTTGGCGCGGGCGACGCTCTGCTGCAGCGCGGCGAGCAGGTCGACCACCTCGCCACCGGCCTCCTCCGGCTCGGGGGCGGCCTTGACCTCGCCGCCCTCGAGCTTGGTCTGGACCAGCTCCTGGACGGCGGCGGCGTAGTCGTCCTCGTACTCCTCGGGGTCGTAGTCGCCCGCGAGCGACTCGACGAGCATCTGGGCCATCGCCTGCTCGGCCGGCTTGACCTCCTCGTCGGCGGCCTCGGAGAGCACCCCGAAGTCGGCCTGGCGCAGCTCGTCGGGCCACAGCAGCGTCTGCAGCGTGATGACGTCGTCGTGCACGCGCAGCACCGCGACGGTCATCCGGGTGCGCAGCGAAACCGTCACGAGCGCAACGCGATCCGCCTGGCTGAGGGCCTCGCGCAGCAGCACGTAGGGCTTCACCGCGGCCTTGTCGGGCTCGAGGTAGTAGGACTTGTCGAACAGCATCGGGTCGATCTGCTCGGTGGGCACGAACTTGTCGACCGCGATCTCACGGCTGCTGCTCGTGGGGAGCTCGGCGAGGTCGTCGTCGGTGAGCACGACCATCTCGCCGTCCTCGGTCTCATACCCCTTGGCGATGTCGTCGTAGGCGACCTCCTCGCCGTCGATCGAGCAGACCCGGCGATATCTGATCCGGCCGCCGTCCTCCCGGTGCACCTGGCGGAACTGCACGTCGTGGTTCTCGGTGGCGGAGTAGAGCTTCACCGGCACGTTGACCAGGCCGAACGAGACGGCGCCCTTCCAGATGGCTCGCATGCCCCCAAGAATGACCCCATGCGCCCGATGCTCGCCACCCCCGCCGTGGGGGTTCCCGTCGGCGAGCAGTGGTGCCACGAGGTCAAGTGGGACGGCATGCGCGTGCTCGTCGACGTCCGCGGCGGCCGCGTGCGGGTCTGGTCGCGCACCGAGCGCGACGTGACGATCGCCTTCCCCGAGCTCACGACCGACGCGTCGGGGCTGACGGCGTACGACGACCTGCTCCTCGACGGCGAGGTCGTGGTCATGCGCGGTGGCATCCCGTCGTTCGCGGCGCTCGCCGAGCGGTTCAACGTGACCAATGCCCGTGTGGCAGAACGACTCTCGGCCACCGCGCCGATCACCCTGATGGCGTTCGACGTGCTCCGCGCGGCCGGCACCGACGTCACCGGGCTCCCGCTGCGCGATCGGCGTCAGCTGCTCGAGGGCGCCGGGCTGGGCAGCCCGTGGGTGCAGGTGCCACCCGTGTTCGACGACGGCGAGGGCCTCTCCCGCGCGACCGCCGAGCAAGGCATGGAGGGCGTGGTCTCCAAGCGCTGGGCCTCGCCGTACGTCCCCGGCCGGCGCAGCGACGACTGGCGCAAGACCGTGCACCGCACCACCGACTCGTTCGTCGTGGGCGGGTGGAAGTTCGAGACCGACAGCCGAGATCGCCTGGGAGCGTTGCTGATCGGGGCACCGACGACGAGCGGCCTGCAGTATCGGGGCCGCATCGGCAGCGGGCTCGCGGGACGCACCGGTGCCGCGCTGCTCCCCCGGCTGCGCGAGCTGCCCGACGAGGGCGACCCGTTCGTCGACGACGTGCCGCGCGCCGAGCGGGCCGGGGCGACGTGGGTGCGTCCGAGCCTGGTGGTCGACCTGGAGTTCCACGGGATCTCCGAGGTCGGCCGGCTCCGGCAGCCGACCTGGAAGGGGCTGCGCCCCGACCTGACCGCGTCCGACCTGACTCCAGCCGACCTGACCCCGAAGGACACCGATGCCTGACCAGGACCAGCTGCTCGTCGAGGTGGACGGCCAGCGGCTCCGGGTGAGCAACCTCGACAAGGTGCTCTACCCCCAGACCGAGACGACCAAGGGCGAGGTGCTCAACTACTACGCGCGGGTGGCCGCCGCGCTGCTGCCGGTGCTGGCCGACCGGCCGGTGACCCGGGTGCGCTGGCCGCACGGCACCGGCGACATGTCGTTCTTCGAGAAGAACATCCCCGGCGGCACGCCTCGCTGGATCGAGCGGGCCACGATCGTCGGCCACGGCTCGCGGGGCGGCGGCGAGAAGGTCACCTACCCGCTGCTGCGCGGCGTCGCCGACCTGACCTACTTCGCCAACCTCGCCTCGCTGGAGCTGCACGTGCCCCAGTGGCGGGTCGGCGAGGAGGAGGACGGCAGGTCCGAGCCGCAGCACCCCGACCGGCTGGTCGTCGACCTCGACCCCGGCGCCCCGGCCGGGCTGCACGAGTGCGCCCGGGTCGCGCTGCTCGTGCGCGAGGAGCTCGCGCGCGAGGGTCTCGAGACCGTCGTCCCGGTCACCTCCGGCAGCAAGGGCATGCAGCTGTACGCCCCGCTCGACGGGTCACGCAGCAGCGACGACGCGCGGGAGCTGGCCCGCGGCATCGCCGAGCGGCTGCAGAAGGCCGAGCCCAAGCTGGTCGTGTGGCGGATGACCAAGTCGCTGCGCCCGGGGAAGGTGTTCCTCGACTGGTCGCAGAACGTCGCGGCGAAGACGACGATCGCGCCCTACAGCCTGCGGGGGAAGGACCGCCCGACCGCCGCCGCGCCCCGGACGTGGGACGAGGTCGAGACCGGCGCGGACGACCCGGAGTCGTTGCGCCAGCTCGACCTCGACGACGTGCTGGAGCGGCTGGCCGACCAGGGCGACCTGTTCGCCCCGATCAGCGCGGCCTGACCGACAAGAACGCCGGCCGGGCCGCGGCTGCTGCTCGGCTCAGCCGTTGGCCTTGTCGTAGGCCTCCTGCAGCTCGCGCGAGACGCGGCCGCGGTCGCTGACCTTGAAGCCGTTCTTGCGGCCCCACTCACGCATCTCGTTCAGGTCCTGACGGCCGCTGCCGCCGGAGCTGCCACCACGACCGGTGGACTTGCGACCGCCGGTGCGGCGCGCGTGCCCGGTCCACTGGGCCAGCGAGTCGCGCAGCTTCGCGGCGTTGGCGGTGGTCAGGTCGATCTCGTAGTTCACACCGTCGAGCGCAAAACGCACGGTCTCGTCGGCGGGAGTCTGGTCGATGTCGTCGAGCAGCTGGACGATGACCTTCTGTGCCATGGGGAGAATGCCTTTCGTTCGAGCGGCCGTCCACCCGCAAAGATGGGTGTGGATTCGGCCGAATCGGACCGCACCGAAATACGGTAAACCGAGGTCACCGTAGGGCAGATGGGCAGAAAAGGCTACTCGCCGGGCTTGTCCTGCGAAGAAACAGAAGCGGGCTCGGCATTCGCCGCGGCGTCCTGCTCTGCCTCCCATTGGCGCTGCGCGACGCGTTCGCGTCGGTCGCCCTCGACGATGTGCTTGATCACCATGACGAACAGATAGAGCAGACCCGCGCTCGGCAGCAATGCTGCGATGAACGTCCACAGCTGCGACAGCATCGATCTGGCTCCTGGTCGGTCTCGCGAGGTGGTGCACCGTGCGGCACCGCACGGTGCTGCGCTCCGTGGCCAGGATAACCGGGTTGCCTGAGCGTCGGCTCCGCGCCTCCGGCCACCTCGAACGGTCGTGACCGGGGCTCCTCCGACGATTCTCAGAAGAGCGCCGAATCCGTGTGCGACCGCTCCAGATCCAGCAGCGCCCGCTTGTTGTCGAGCCCGCCGCCATAACCGGTCAGACTCCCGTCGGACCCCACCACCCGGTGGCACGGGACGACGATCGAGACCGGGTTGCGCCCGTTGGCCAGCCCCACCGCGCGACTGGCCGTCGGCTGGCCGATGTGGCGGGCGAGCTGGGCGTACGTCCACGTCTGGCCGTAGGGAATCTCGCGCAAACCGTCCCAGACGAGTCGCTGGAAGTCGGTGCCGCGCGGTGACACCGGCACGTCGAACATTTCCCGCTCACCGGCGAAATACTCGCTCAGCTGCCTCGCGACACCGACCAGGAACGGGTCGTCGGCGATCTCCGGCCCGAATTGCGTCACCTCGGGCGCGTGCCGGTGCTCGTGCATGTAGACGCCGGCCAGAGAATCCCCGTCGGCCACCAGCACGATCGGTCCGACCGGGGTCTGCGGCATGCGCAGATGGCGCACGGTGGCGGTGGTGCTGTCGTTGTTGTCGCTCACGCGGACTCCTTGGTCGTCCCGGGCTCGGGAAGTCGATTGATCGGATGGTCGGAGGTGGCCCACAGGTGCTGCACCGCATAGGCCCGCCACGGCCGCCAGGCAGCGCTCGCGGCGACCAGGGCGCCCGGCGCGCCGGGCAGCCCCACCGACTCGGCGCCGCGGCGCACCCCGAGGTCGGCGGCCGGGAAGGCGTCGGGGTCGCCCAGGCAGCGCATGGCGATCGACTCCACGGTCCACGGGCCGACGCCGGGCAGGGCCGCGAGGCCCTCCCGCGCGGCCACCGGGTCGGCGGTGGGCTGCACGTCGACGTCGCCGTCGGCGAGCGCCCGGACCAGGCCGGAGAACGTACGCCGTCGCGCGGCGGGCATGGCCAGCTCGGCCGGGTCGAGGTCGGCGAGCTCGGACGGCGCCGGGAACCCGTGCGTCACCCCGCCGACCGGCTCGGGCAGGGCGGTGCCGTGCGAGGCGACGAGCCGCGCCGCCAGGGTGCGCGCGGCGGCCGTGGACACCTGCTGGCCGAGCACGATCCGCAGCGCGGCCTCCTCGGCGTCGCCCGAGCGAGGCACCCGGCGGCCGGGGGCGCGCCGCACGAGCGGCGCCAGCCGCCGGTCGGCCCCCAGCGCCTCGTCGACCGCCTGCGGGTCGGCGTCGAGGTCGAGCGTCCAGCGGCACCGGCTGACGGCCACGCCGAGGTCGCGCAGGTCGGACAGCCACAGCCGGGCGGCCACGTGGTCGGGCTCGGGCGCGAGCGCCACGACCGCCGGGCCGTGCGGGAGGCGCAGCGAGCGGACGTACGCCCCGTCGCGCCACTCCTCGATGCCCGGCACCGCGGTGGCGGCCAGGTGACCGAAGACGTTGTCGGGCAGGAACGGGCGGCGGACGGCCAGCCGCAGCGGGACGAGCTGCCAGGCCTGGGGACTCGCGGGCGCGGCTTCCTGCTCGGGCCCAGCGCGGCCGGCCGCGCGGGTGCGGCGCAGGTCGCGCGGCGCGACGGCGTAGACCTCCTGCACGGTCTGGTTGAACGCGCGGATGCTGCCGAACCCGGCGGCGAAGGCGACGTCGGCGAGCGGCAGATCGGTGGTCTCGATGAGCAGCCGGGCCGACTGCGCGCGCTGGGCCCGGGCGAGCGCGAGCGGACCCGCGCCCAGCTCGGCGCGCACCTGCCGCTCGACCTGCCGCACGCTGTAACCCAGCCGCGTCGCGAGCCCCGCCACCCCGTCGCGGTCGACCACGCCGTCGGCGATAAGCCGCATGGCCCGGGCCACGACGTCGGCCCGGACGTTCCACTCCGGCGATCCCGGCGTGGTGTCGGGGCGGCACCGCTTGCACGCGCGGAAGCCCTCGGCCTGGGCGGCCGCGGCGCTGGGGTAGAAGACCATGTTGCCGGCCTTCGGCGTCATGGCCGGGCAGCTCGGCCGGCAGTAGATCCCGGTCGTGCGCACCCCGGTGAAGAACCAGCCGTCGAACCGCGCGTCGCGGGAGCGGACGGCGGCGGCGCAGGCCTCTCGATCGGTGTGCATGCCGACCAGTCTCACCCGCTCGACCGGCCCTGACTAGCCGAAATGCGACATGGCGGTCGGCGGTCGCGACTCACTCCGGGCGTACGTCCTCGCCGAGCAGGTCGAGCAGCTCACCGACGAGCTCGGCCGGCACCGTGCGGCGGGCGATCGCGCGCTCGGCGGTCGCCCGGGCCATCGCCCGGTAGGCGGCCGGCACGTCGACGGTCTCGTCGCGCAGCGCGGCGAGATGGGCCGCGACGGTGCCCACGTCGCCGCGCGCGACCGGACCGGTCAGCGCCCGGTCGCCCCGCTGCAGCGCGTTGTCGACCGTGGCCTCCATGATCGGCCGCAGCACCCGACCGGGGTCGTCGATGCCGAGCCCGCGCAGCACCTGCTGCGCCTGGGCGACCAGGGTGACCGCGTGGTTCGAGGCGTGCGCGAGGGCCGCGTGATAGGTCACCCGGTCGGCCTCCGGGAGCACGACCGGTTCGCCGCCGAGGTCCATCACGATCGACTGCGCGACCGCCAGCGACTCGTCGGTCGCGGTCACGGCGAAGATGGTTCCGACGAGCCGCTCGACGTCCTTGGGCTCGCCGCTGAACGTCATCGCCGGGTGCAGCGCGAAGCCGAGACCGCCGCGCTCCAGCACCGGCGCCAGCGGCGCCAGGCCGAGCGAACCCGCGGCGTGCGCCACCATGCGCGGCTGGTCGAGCAGCCCCATGGCCGCGAATCCCTCGACGACAGAAGCGATCTGGTCGTCAGGAACCGTGACGAGCACCAGGTCCGACCGGCGTACGACCTCGTCCACCTCGACCACGGGCACGCCGGGCAGCATCTCGGCAGCGCGGTCGAGCGAGGCGTCGCTGACCGCGGAGGTGGCGACCACCGAGTGACCGGCCTCGCGCAGCGCGGCACCCAGCACCGACCCCACGCGGCCCGCTCCGACCACACCGACCCGCAGCGACGGGCGCATCTCCTGATCGGTCACGTCACGCACGGTAGCCGTCGCGGGCGTGCGCCAGGCACAGCCCGGTGAGCACGACCAGGCACAGCGCAGCCACCGACGCGGCGAACCAGCCGACGGCCTCGAGCAGGCCGGTGCGGGTCGCCAGGATCCCGAGACCCAGCACGGGCACGCCGACACCGGCGTACAGCGCGACGTAGAAGCTCGAGACCACCTCGGCGTGCTGCGCGGGTGGCGCGAGCGAGTTGACCGCGGTGAGGCTGCCCAGGAACACCAGCCCGTGACCGATCCCGGCCAGCGCGGTCGCCACCAGGAGCACCCCGAGCGAGCCGCGGCTGCCGGCGAGCACGAGCAGCCCCAGACCCAGGGCGAGGACGGGCAGCCCGCAGATCTGCAGCCGCAGCGGCCGCATGCCGTACGTCAGCACCTGGACCGTGGCCGAGGCCGCGAACAGCAGCGCGGCGGCCGCACCCCCGAGCAGCAGGTTCCCGCTGCCGGTCACGCTCGTGACGTAGGCCGGGACCATCGTGAGGAAGAGGCCGACCACGGCGAACGCGGCGAAGCTGGCGCTGCCGCTCGTCAGGAAGACCCCGCGCACCGCGGCGGGGACGCTCGGCCGGCGGGGGCGCCACCTCGACAGCGCGGGCGCCGCGCCGCGCGACGTCTCCGGCATCCGCGCGACGAAGACCGCCGCCGGGACCAGCAGCACGATCTCCAGCAGGAACGGGAGCACACCCGGCGCCGGCGCATACTCGGCGACGGCGGCACCGAGGACCGGGCCGAGCCCCAGGCCCCCGACGGACACCACGGTGGAGACCAGCGCCGCCCTCCGGCGGTTGCCCCCGGGCTCGAGCTCGCTCAGCGCGGCGGTGAGCGCACCGGACGCGGCGCCGACGGCCACGCCCTGCAGCAGGCGACCGGCGAACAGCCATGCGACGTCGCTCGCCAGCGCGAACGCAGCCGAACCCAGCGCGGCGAGCCCGAGGGCGGGGAGCAGGACGCGCCGTCGTCCGACCGCGTCGGACAGCGGCCCGGCGAGCAGCAGGGACGGGATGAGCACGGCGATGTAGGCGGCGAAGATCAGGGTGACCACGAAGGGCGAGAAGCCGAACCGCGTCTCGTAGCCCCGGTACAGCGGGGTGGGCAGGTTGGTCCCGGTGAGCAGGACGAGCAGGGCGTACGCCGTCCCCCAGAACACCCACCGGGTCCCCCGGCTCGTCGGCCGGCTCTGCACACTGGCAGCGTTCATGTTCATATTTCCCGAACATAACAGATGTTCGGGTACTCGGAACATGACAGTACGATGGCGGGATGGCAAGCAGGACCGCGACCAAGCTGGTGCACCCGCCGCGCGAGGAGCTGGAGTTCACGCGCGTGATGGCGGCGCTCAGCGACCCGGTGCGGCTCGCGATCGTCGCCCGGCTGGCCGACGCCGGGTCCGACGGCGAGCTGGCCTGCAGCACGTTCGCCCTGCCGGTGAGCAAGTCGACGCAGAGCGGCCACTTCAAGGCGTTGCGTGAGGCCGGGGTGATCCAGCAGCGCGACGAGGGGACTCGGCGGCTGAACCGGTTGCGCACGGACGACCTCGACGCCAGGTTCCCCGGTCTGCTGGACCTCGCCGTCCCCCAGGGGCGCGACGTCGTCGCCGGCTGGGCATGACGAGCGGCGGCACGACACCGGCGCCACCAAGCACACCCTCGACCTGGCGGCCGTGGGAGATCGCGTGGCAGGAGGCGCTGTACGGCCGCGCCGGCTTCTATCGTCGACCCGAGGGTCCGGCGGGCCACTTCGCGACCTCCGCGCAGGGCATCCCCGGGGTGGGTGAGCTGCTGGCGCGGGCCGTCGCTTCGCTGGCCGCGCGGCACGGGCTGCGGCACGTGGTCGACGTGGGCGCCGGCCGGGGCGAGCTGCTCGGCCGGCTGCACGACCTCGACCCGGGCCTCGCGCTCACCGGGGTCGACGTGGTCGAACGCCCTTGCGCCCTGGGCGAATCCGTCGCCTGGGTCCGCTCCCCCGGAGGGCCCGACCTGCCCGATCTTCCGCTGCGCGAGCCCGCGCTGGTCGTCGCGCACGAGTGGCTCGACGTGGTGCCCGCGCCCGTGGTCGAGCTCGACGAGGGCGGCTCGTGGCGCCTGGTGGAGGTCGCCGGCGACGGCACCGAACGGCTCGGCGACGCACCCGCAGAGGCCGACCTGGCCTGGCTGACCGCTCACTGGCCCTCACCCGGAGAAGCAGGCGCCCGCGCCGAGGTCGGCCGCGCGCGCGACGATGCGTGGGAGTCGTTGTGCGACAAGGTTTCCCGCGGGCTCGTCGTCGCCGTCGACTACGGCCACGAGCGATCGTCGCGCCCACCGTTCGGGTCGCTCACGGCGTTCCGCGACGGGCACGAGGTCGCGGCCGTCCCCGACGGCAGCTGCGACCTCACCGGGCACGTCGCGGTCGACTCGCTCGCGCACGACCGGCGACTGCGCCAGGCCGACCTGTTCGGCGAGCTCGGTCTCGGCACGGCGACACCGGCGTACGACCTGGCGCGGAGCGACCCGCAGGCCTATCTGCGAGCCCTCGCCGCGCGCAGCGCCTCCACCGCCGCCACGGCCCGCCCGGGTCTCGGCGACTTCTGGTGGGTGCTGCGCGAGGTGTGAATCCCCGCATGAAACCGGGTTACGTGCATATGACCCTGATGCATTGGGGTCATATGCACCTAACCCGGTTTCATGCGGAGGAGTCGGCCACGACGATCCGGGAGCACCCGCGCAGCACGAACGTGGGGCGTCGCTCCACGTCCACGACCGACAGACCCGCCGTATGCCGCAGCAGCTCGCGCAGCGACGTCGCCAGCTCGAGTCTCGCCAACGGTGCGCCGAGGCAGAAGTGGATGCCCGCGCCGAAGCCGAGGTGCGCGGGTCCGCTTCTGTCCCAACGGAACTCGTCGGGCGAGTCGAACGCCTCCGGGTCACGGGCGGCGGCGCCGAGCAGGGCCGCGACCTTCTCGCCCTCTGCCACGGGTCGGCCGGCCACGGTGGTGTCGCGGGTCGCGGTGCGCTCGAAGTACTGCAGGGGCGGGTCGTGCCGCAGCATCTCCTCGACGACCGTGTCGAGCGAGCCGCCGTCGGCGAGGTGCTGGCGCACCGCGCGTTGCGCGCCCGGCGCCGCGAGCAGGGAGAGCAGCCCGTTGCCGAAGCCGTTGACCGAGGCCTCGTGACCGGCGTTGAGCAGCAGCACGACGGTGGCGATCAGCTCGGTGCGGCTGAGCCGGTCGCTGCCGTCGCGCACCCGCACGAGGTCGCTGAGCAGGTCGTCGCCCGGCTTCTTCGCGCGGGCATCGGCGAGATCGTCGACGTACGAAGCGAATTCGCCTGCCGCTCGCACGGCCGCTGCGCACTGCTCGTCGGACGGCGCGAGCTCGTACATCTGGACGATGGCCTGTGACCACGGGCGCAGCAGGTGCTGGTCGGGCTCCGGCCAGTCGAGCAGCGCGGCGATGACGCGCACGGGGATCGGCTCGGCGTAGTGCTCGACCACGTCCCAGCCGCCGTCGCGCAGAGCCGGCCGCGCATCGGCGAGCTGTTCGCGGCAGATCCGCTCGATCGTCGGGGCCAGCCGTGCGACGTGGCCGCGACCGAACGCCCCGGCGACCAGCCGGCGCAGCCGCGTGTGCTTCGGCGGCTCGCTGTCCAGCACCGAGTCGGCGTGCAGCCAGTTGAACGTCTCCCACGTCTGCTGCGGCTCGCGCGGGGTGAAGATCCGGCCGAGAGCCCGGTTGCGCAGCAGCTCGTCGCAGGCCGCGCGCGTGGTCGCGACCCGCACCCCGCCACCGGTGTCGACGAGCGCGCCGCGCTCGCGCAGCCCGGCCAGCACCGGATAGGGGTCGACGCGCAGCGCCGGGTCGTCCAGCACCTCAGGCCGGCCGGATCGAATCGAGGATCTTGGTGAAGTCGGCGTCCGACGCCGTCCGTGGCGTGCCCAGCAGGCGGCTCGCGACGAGGGTCACCGACGCACCGGTGGACGGGTGGGTGAACGAGGTGACCACGAGCTCGGTGTCGAACTTGCGGCAGGGGTCGTCCTTCAGCTGAGAGGGGACCGTGCCCCGTGTGCGAACCGCCTTGGAGCCGTCGGCGAGCGTCACGGTGGTCGAGGTCGGCGACGCGTAGTCACCAGACGACTTGCCGTCGGGCCTGACCGCGGCGGCCTTGGCGAACCGGTCGAAGGCAGACGGCGCCGCCATGCCCGGGTCGGTGGTCGTGCCGTAGAACCCGATGTTCGTGGTCACCGTCGTCGGCTTGCTGCAGAAGCCGGCGCCGCCCCAGGAGGCATTGCTGATCTGGGCCATCGTGTCCTCCGTCGCCGGGTTCGTCCATCCGACGGCGCCGCTCGTGCCGAGACGCATGTACCCGTTCGGCACCTCGTACGCCCCGCCCCGCTCGGTGTCGGAGACGAGCTTGAACCCGGCTGTGGTGGCGGTCGGGGTGGGCGTCCCGCTGGACGCGGCGGCGGTGGGAGCCGTCGCCGACGACGGCGCGGACGACGGGCCGGTCTGCGGGCTCGACGACCCGGCCACCGCGGGCGAGCCGTCACCTCGCCCCAGGAGCAGATAGCCCCCGACCCCGGCACCGACCAGCGCGACCACCCCAGCCGTCAGCAGCGCGACGGTCTTGGCGCTGAGTCCGCCCGAGCCCGACGGCGGCCTCGGCTCCGTCGGCGAGGGCGTACGTCCGTCGCCGGGCCCGCCGGGCGACGCCGGCCCCTGCTCGGGGCGCCCGGGACCTTCCCCCGGCACCTGCAGACCGCGGTAGTACTGCTCCTGCCCGTGCCCGAACTCCTGGTCGCGCCAAGCACTTTCGTCGTATCCGCGCCACTGCCCGTCGTTGCCGCTCATGTCCCCGCCTACACCGGTCTGATCGAGTCGATCATCGTCGTGAAGACAGTGTCCGACACGGCGCGCGGCGAACCGATCAGCCGGGTGGTGACCAGGGTGACGGTCCGTGAGCTATTCGGGTTGGTGAACGAGGTGACGGCCACCTCGGTGGGGTACTTGCGGCACGGATCCTCCGGCTTGGTCGAGGGCACCGTCCCCCTCGACCGCACCGCCTTGGTGCCGTCGGACAAGGTGATCGTGGTCGACGTCGCCGCGGGGTAGGAGCCGTAGGACTTGCCGTCGGGGCGGATCGCGATGGCCCTGGCCATCTCGTCGTACGTCGCCGGCCCGGCCGATCCCGGGTCCGCGGAGGTGTCGTAGAAGCCGGTGCTGCTGGTGATGGCGTTCTGCTCCGGGCAGAACCCGTTGCCGCCGGACGCCGGGTTGCGCAGCGTGACCGAGGAGTCACCGGTGACCGGGTGCGTCCACCGGACGACCATGCCGCTCCCGCCGACCTTGTGCGTCTGCGGCACCTCGTAGGACGCGCCCCGCTGCGGGTCGACGACGAGCCGGAACCCGGCGTTGCGCGCGGTCGGGGTGGGCGTCCCTGTGGACGCGGCGGCGGTGGGCGCCGTCGCCGCCGACGGCGCGGACGACGGACCGGCCGCCGGGCTCGACGACCCGGCCACCGCCGGCGATCCGTCACCAGAGCGGTTCAGCAGCACGAACCCGCCGACGCCCGCACCGGCGAGCGCCACGGCCCCCGCGGCCAGCAGCGCCACGGTCTTCCCGCGCTTCCCGCCCGACCCCGAGCCCGAGCCCGACGGCGGCCTCGGCTCCGTCGGCGAGGGCGTACGTCCGTCGCCGGGCCCGCCGGGCGACGCCGGCTGCTGCTCGGGCCGGCCGGGGCCGCCCCCCGGCACCTGCAGACCGCGGTAGTACTGCTCCTGCCCGTGCCCGAACTCCTGGTCGCGCCAAGCACTTTCGTCGTATCCGCGCCACTGTCCGTCGTTGTTGCTCACCCTGTCGCTCCCGGACTCGGGCGCAGCGTGGCGATGATCGCGTCACCCTGCTGAGCGGTCATGGCGTTGGCCGGGCCCTCGTCACGGACGAGCACCAGGGTCGCGGTGCCCTTCCCGGTGTCGAAGGCCGTGACCACCACCTCGGTCTTCTTGACCCCGCACTTGTCCACCGTGTCGGTGTTGGTGACGGTCTGGCGAGACTGTGCCGCCTTCGTCCTGCCGCCGTTCACCATCACCTGCCGGGTCGTCTGCGCCGACACCTGCTCGGTCCCGCCGTCCTTCTTCTCGGCGATCGCCTCGACCCACTTCTCGAGCACGAGCGGCGCCGCCCCGGCCGGGTCGCTCGACCTGGCGTTGTGCCACACGAACATGGCCTGCGAGTCGGTCTTGTCCTTGGCGCAGTAGCCGTCTCGGTAGTAGGTCGGCCCCCGGCCGATGACCGTCGGCTTGCCGGTCTCGTCGTCGGCGAACCCCGCATAGGTCCCGACCGTGCGCACGTCGAAGGTCGGCACCGTCTTGCCCTCGGTGTCGGTGAAGGTCTGACTCTTCCCGGGCACGTCGTACGCGGCGAAGTACTGCGCCTCGGAGCCGTCGTTGACCTGCGACCCGGCCGTGAGCGCCGTCGCCCTGCCCGGGGGCGGCGGGGGCGACGCCTCGGCCGACGGCGTGGCGGCTGCGCTCGCTGGCGACGTGGTCGGCGCGGCTTGCTGGCTGGCGCTGCCAGCCGGCCCGGCCGTCACGTCGGGATCACCGCCCCGCAACGCCAGCACCGTGCCGATGCCGCCGCCCACGAGCAGCAGCGCGGCGGCGATGCCGCCCACCACCAGCCCTCGACCGGGACCGGAACGCCGTGGCGGCGGCTGCGGGAAGATCGGCGAGGGCGTACGTCCGTCGCCGGGCCCGCCGGGCGACGCCGGCTGCTGCTCGGGCTGGCCGGGGCCGCCCCCCGGCACCTGCAGACCGCGGTAGTACTGCTCCTGCCCGTGCCCGAACTCCTGGTCGCGCCAGTCGTTGCCGTAGCCGTCCCAGCCACTGCCTGAGTTGCTCACTGAGCGCCCTTCCCGTCGCTTCCCTGCGGCGCCGCCCCCGACCCCGGCACCGGCCGGTCGTCAGCGAGTCTGACGGACCGACGCGAAGATCTGTTCCTTCACCTGCGCCGGGAGCATGTCGCGCACGGCGACGTCGCGCACCATCACCAGTGTGCGTGATCCGAGGGCTCCGGAGTACTGCGTCGCGGTGACCTCGACCTGCGGCGGCAGGCACCCCTGCGGATCGGGGGTGCGCAGCGTGACCACGCTGCTCGACTGCCGCACCGTCATGCCGTCGACACGCGGCAGCTCCTGGGTGCGCACCGGCGTGTGCGGGTCGTCGCCGCGCCCCTGCGACCCCTGCGCCACGGCGGCCACCCACCGGTTCGTCACCGTCGCCGAGGTGTCGTCGCGCCGCTCGCTGGACCAGCCGACCCAGCTGCGTGCCACACCGGCTCCCCCGCGGCAGTAGCCGCTGCGGAAGTAGCTCGGGCTCGACGCGCGCACCAGCACCCGCCCGGCCTCGTCGACGTACGACATCAGGTCGTTCCCGACGACCCACTCGGCCGAGCCCGGCACGGCGTAGGACCAACGGGTCAGCCGGTCTTCGGCCGTCACCGTGCGCCGGCCGTCGGCACCGACCGGCGGCTGCGACGCGCTCGAGCTGCTCGACCCCGGCGGCGCGACCGCCCCGCCCGTCGGCTGACCGGTCCCCGCGGTGGGGCTCGCCGCGTCGGGGGCACCGGGCGTGGCCGTGGCGCCCGGCGTCGCCGGGGCGCTCGCCTCGGGCGCCCGGGCGCTCCCTGCCACGGACGGGACGTCGTCACCCCGGGTCAGGCCGTACGCCAGCGCGGCCACGAGCAGCACCCCACCTGCCGCCCCGCCCGCGATCAGCGCGGTGCGCCGCCGCCGCGGCGCCGGGGGTGGGGGTGGGTTCACGGACGACACCGTACTTCGTGGTGCCGCCCCGGCCCGCGCTCACGGCTCAGTCGTGGCGGGCCTGCCTGGCGCGGTAGGCCTGCACGTTGACGCGGTTGCCGCAGCCGCCGTCGCAGTACCGGCGGGAGCGGTTCTTGGACAGGTCGACCAGCACGGCGCTGCAGTCGTCGGCCGCGCAGACCTGCAGCCGCGACAGCTCGCCGGCCCGGACCACGTCGACCAGGGCCATGCCGAGCTCGACGGCCATCCGGGTGGCGAGCGGCGCGGCCGGCGTGGTCGCGTGCAGGTGCCAGTCCCACCCGTCGTGGCGCACCAGCTGCGGCAGCGCCTGCGCCTCGGCGAGCAGGGCGTTGACCCGCTCGGCGACGTCGTCCTCCGCCAGCTCCCACAGCTCGGCGAACCGGGGACGCATCGCCCGCACCTCGGCCAGCTCGGCCTCGGTGCCGTCGTGCCGGCCCGTCCAGCCCCACTCGGTGAAGTGGGCGTCGAGCGCCGCCACGTCGGGCAGGTGCTCGACCCCGCCGGAGCGCGCCGGGTCGCTGTTGACGAGCGCCACGGCGTTGGCGAGCGCCACCTCGGTGTCATGGGTGAAGATCAACTTGACTCCTTGCACACGGCGCCCCTAGCGTCAGGGGCATCATGCAGGATAACTCCTTACGCCGGCCGCGCCGCATCGCGCCGCTCGGCCTGCCCCTCGCGCTGGTCTCGGCCGCGGCCTTCGCGACGTCCGGGGTCTTCGGCAAGGCGCTGTTCCAGGCCGGCTGGACGCCCGCGGCCGCCATCACCGCCCGCATCGGGGTCGCGGCCCTGGTGCTCGGCGTCCCCGCCGCCCTCGCGATGCGCGGCCGGTGGCACCTGCTGCGCCGCAACCTGCGCACCGTCGTGCTCTACGGCATGACCGGGGTGACCGGCTGCCAGCTGTTCTACTTCCTCGCGGTCGAGCGGCTCTCCGTCGGCGTCGCGCTGCTGCTCGAATACCTCTCCCCCGTGCTGCTGGTGCTGCTGTCGTGGATCACCACCCGGCGCGCGCCGCACCCGCTCACCGTGGGCGGCACCGTCGCGGCCATGGGCGGGCTGGCGCTCGTGCTCGACGTCTTCGGCGGCGTGCGGCTCGACCCGGTCGGCGTCGCGTTCGGCCTCGCGGCCGCGGTGTGCTCGGCGGCCTACTTCCTGCTCGCCGCGCGCGACCACGACGACGCGCTGCCGCCGCTGGCGCTCACCGGGTTCGGGATGATCGCCGGCCTGGTGCCGGTGGTGCTCGTGTCGGCGCTGCAGGTGCTGCCGTTCCGCTGGTCGGCCACGCAGGTCCCGCTCGCCGGGAGCGAGGTCAGCGTGCTCGTCCCGATCCTCGGCATGGGCGTGCTGGCCGCGGCCTTCGCCTACGCCACCGGCGTGGTGTCCGCGCGATACCTCGGCTCGCGCATCGCCTCCTTCGTCGCCCTGTCCGAGGTGCTCTTCGCGGTGCTGTTCGCCTGGCTCTTCCTCGGCGAGCTGCCCGGGCCGATGCAGCTGGCCGGCGGGGTGCTGATCCTGCTCGGGGTGATCCTGGTCCGACTCGGCGCGACCGAGCCGGCCGCCGCCGACGTACCACCCGGGCCGGAGGCCCAATCTGCGATCGACGCCGTGCGGCCTACGAGCCCCGCGACCTGAGGTCGGCATACTGGCCGGCATGGCCCCCAACCCGCAGGAGCTCACCGTCGGCGTGGGCGCGGGCGGTCTCGCGACCGCCGACATGGTGCTCAACATCGGGCCGCAGCACCCCGCGACGCACGGCGTGCTGCGGCTGCGCATCGTGCTCGACGGGGAGCGCATCGTCGAGGCCGAACCGATCGTGGGCTACATGCACCGCGGCGCCGAGAAGCTGTTCGAGGTGCGCGACTACCGACAGATCCTGGTGCTGGCCAACCGGCACGACTGGCTGTCGGCGTTCAGCAGCGAGATCGGGGTCGCGCTGACCGTCGAGCGGATGCTCGGCATGGACGTGCCCGAGCGGGCCACCTGGACGCGCACCCTGCTGGCCGAGCTCAACCGGGTGCTCAACCACCTGATGTTCCTCGGGTCCTACCCGCTCGAGCTCGGCGCGATCACGCCGATCTTCTACGCCTTCCGCGAGCGCGAGGACCTGCAGGCCGTGATGGAGGAGATCTCCGGCGGCCGCATGCACTACATGTTCAACCGCGTCGGCGGGCTGCGCGAAGACCTCCCCGCCGGCTGGCTCGACCGCGTCGCCGAGACCGTCGCGCTGGTGCGGCGGCGCCTGCCCGACCTGGAGAGCATGCTGGTCGGCAACGAGATCCTGCGCGCCCGCACGCGCGGGGTCGGCGTGCTCCCGCGAGACCTGGCGAGCGCGTACGGCGTGTCCGGGCCGATCGCCCGTGCGTCCGGTCTCGACATCGACCTGCGGCGCGACGCGCCCTACCTGGCCTACGGCGAGCTGTTCGGCCCCGGCGGCCCGGGTCGCGTGGTCACCCGGGAGGCCGGCGACTGCCTGGCCCGGCTCGAGGTGCTGCTGGAGCAGACCCAGGTCAGCCTCGACCTCGCCGACCGGTGCGTCGAGGTGCTGCGCGACCTGCCGCGCGGGCCGGTCAACGTCAAGCTGCCCAAGGTGCTCAAGGTGCCCGAGGGCGATGACTACACCGCCACCGAGAACCCCCTCGGGCTGAACGGCTACTACCTCGTCTCACGCGGTGAGAAGACCCCGTGGCGGCTGAAGCTGCGCTCGGCGTCGTTCAACAACGTGGCGGTGCTGCGCGAGCTGCTGCCCGGAGCGCTCCTCGCCGACATGGTGGCGATCCTGGGCTCGACCTTCTTCGTCGTCGGCGACATCGACAAGTAGGGCATCGACAAGGAGTCCGCGCGGCCGCGTCGGCGGGCGGTCGGACCGCCCCGTCGAGAGGGGTCCGGGACTGCCCTCAGCCGCCCCGGACGAGTCCCCGTTCGCCTGCCCGCTAACAGGTGATCCTGAAAAATTTGTGATCAACCTCTCCCACGAGGCTGATCGGCCTGGCATGGTGGGACTTACTTACTGTTCGGTAGGTAGCGGGAGGCTCCTACCGCCATCCAGAGGAGAAGCATGTCGCACCGCACGACTACGGGCCGCCGGGTCGGGGCCCTCTCCGGCATCACCGCACTCGCCTTCGCCGGATTCGCCCTCGCTACCGCCCCCTCCGCCGACGCCGCGCAGAGTGCCGAATTGAGTTACACCTGCTCCGTGCCGGCCTTCGGCATCACCTTCGAAGACCCCTGGCTCGTGACCGTCGAGGGTGACCTGCCCGAGTCCGTCGAGCCCGGCGCTACCATCGAAAGCCCAGCCATCACCGCCACCGTCACCGCCGGCGAGGACTCGGTGCAGACCCTGCGAAGCCTGGGCAACACCGAGATCACCGAGGGCACGGCTGACGCGGGTTACACCGTCGATGGCGAACAGCGCTCGGCATCGCTTACCGTCCAGGGCACCCCGATCCCCGTTCCCGAGAGTGGAACCCTTACGGTCACCGCCACTGGCACCGGCGAGAGCGAGACCGCGCCGGAGACCCCGGGAGAGGTCCCGGTCGTCATCGGGGACTTCACCACCGCCCTGACCACCAACACCGGCTTCGTGGCCCAGATCGAGTGCTCTCTCAACGAGGGCCAAGACAGCACGCTCGCGACGATCACCGTGGGTGACACCGGCCCCGAGCCGTCGCCGAGCCCCACCGACTCGCCGACCGCGTCGCCGACCGACCCGTCGCCGACCCCGACGGACCCGGAGCCGACGGACTCCCCGACCGCGTCGCCGACCGACCCGGAGCCGACCGACTCGCCCACCGCGACCCCGACCGAGCCGGAGCCCACCGACTCGCCGGAGCCGACCGACACCGCGACCCCGACCGGCACCCAGGAGCCGAGCGACCCGGGTCAGCCGACGGGCCCGCCCGTCGAGACCGGTGTCGTGGGTGAGGGCGACAACGCCACCGCCGCCGGTGTCGCGCTGCTGACCATCAGCGGTGCCGCCCTCGCGGTCGCCACGGGTCGTCGTCGTCTGCGCGACTGATCCAGCACCACCCGCAAGCTTCGGCGGGGTCGCCCTCAGGGGGGCGGCCCCGCCGTCGTACGTCCGCCTGGCCGGTCGACGAGAGGTGACGGCTCCGCGCCGGGAGGCCGCGACCCCCGTCACGAACCGCCCCGGCCGGCCCGGCACCCGGGCGGCGCTCGCCCCAGATCGTGCGTTCACGTACGAAATGCAGAGCCCACCCGCGCCGCTCCGGGCCTGCCCGCCCCAGATCGTGCGTTCACGTACGAAATGCAGAGCCCACCCGCGCCGAGCCGCGTGCCGGACGGATCGCCCGGGTCAGGCCGTGGCCGCGCCGCCGCCGCGGGAGCGGCGGTCCTCGTCGTCGTCCTCGGGCGGGATCCGGCACCACGCCTGCGCGACGAACCCGGCGACCGACAGCAGCACGCTGACCACCGCCAGCACGAGCGCGAGCCACATCTCCTCGCGCTGCGAGGCGACGTCGGCGTTGGGCAGGCGCACCAGCACCTGCGCGGCGTACCACCCGAACGCCACGCCACCGGCGACCGCGCTGGCCCGGGCGGCGACGAGCACCCCGCGCGCCAGCTGCGGGCTCGGCGGCTCCGGCGTGCGGCCGGCGACGTAGCTCTTGATCTGCCAGGCCAGCACCAGGATCGGCATCGCGACGAGCGCGATCACCGCGATGGTCAGCCAGCTGTTCTGCGGCAGGTTGCCGCCCCGGCTGCTGACGAACCGCAGGAGCGCGTAGCACACGACCAGCATCCCGGCGCCGCTCCACAGCACGACCCGGGGCCGCAGCCCCTCGTCCGGCGTCATCGCGGCCACCCCGGCCCCGGACGTACGTCCTGCTCGCCCAGTCCGTCGAGCACCTGGGCGACGGGCAGCACCTGGCCGTCGACGCGCAGGAGTGCGTCGGGGTCGGCCTGGGCCCACGGCGCCAGCACGAACGCGCGCTCGTGCGCGCGCGGGTGGGGCAGGGTCAGGTCGGCGCGGTCGGAGCGCACCTCCGAGGCCTGGCCCGGCACGCCCACCTGGATCAGGTCGAGGTCGAGCGTGCGGGCGCCCCACCGGGTCTCGCGCACCCGGCCGTGCCGCGCCTCGATGCGGTGCAGCTCGCGCAGCAGCGTCCACGGTGCCAGGCGGGTGCGACCGACCGCGACGGCGTTGAGGAAGTCGGGCTGCTCGGGGCCGCCCACCGGCGCGGTGCTGAACGGCTCGGACACCGCGACCACGTCGAGCCCGGGCAGCGCCTGCAGCGCCCCGAGGGCCGCGAGCAGGGTGTGCTCGCGGCGGCCGAGGTTGGCGCCGAGGGCGATGACGACCTCGCGGTCCTGCTCGCGGCGCACGGTGACCGCGGGGCCGCCGCCGGGCTCGAAGGTCACGCCGGCGGGCGCCTTGGGCTTGTGGATCGTGACCTCGACGGCCTCGACCGGGTCGTGCCGCAGCGCCGCGGCGGCGACCCGCTCGGCCAGGGTCTCGACCAGGTCGACCGGCGGCCCGGCGAGGATCGCCTCGGTCTCCTGCGCGACGTCGGCATAGCTGACCGTGCGGGCGAGGTCGTCGCTGTCGCCCGCGGCGCGCAGGTCGATCTCGAGCAGCACGTCGGCGACGAACGGCTGCGGCTCGGTCTTCTCGTGCTCGAGCACGCCGTGGCAGGCCGCGACCCGCAGGCCGGTCAGGCTGATCCGGTCGGCGCTCACGACGCCGCTCCCGCCCGGGCGGCCCGCACCGCGGCGACCACCTCGACCGCGGCCCGGGTCGAGGGGATGTCGTGCACGCGCACCGCCCAGACGTCGTCCTGGGCGAGCAGCACGCTGGTGGCCGCGGTGGCGGCGTCGCGCTGCTCGGGCGGCAACGGTGCCCCGGGCGCGGCGCCGATGTCGCCGAGGAAGCGCTTGCGCGAGGTGCCGACGAGGACCGGGTGCCCCAGACGTACGAGATCCCGCAGCGAGGCGAGCAGCTGCCAGTTGTGCTCGGGGGTCTTGGCGAACCCCAGACCCGGGTCGAGGACGACGTGCTCGGGGGCGACGCCCGCGGCGACCAGCGCCTCGACCCGCGCGAGCAGCTCGTCGCGCACCTCGGCGACGACGTCGGCGTAGACCGCGCGGGTCTGCATGTCGTGGCTGTGGCCGCGCCAGTGCATCGCGACGAACGGCACCGACAGCCCGGCCACGACCCGTGCCATCGCGGGGTCGGCGAGCCCGCCGCTGACGTCGTTGACGATCCGGGCGCCGTGGTCGACCGCGCGGGCGGCGACCGCGGAGCGCATGGTGTCGACGCTCACCCAGGCGCCCTCGGCGGCCAGCTCGGTGACGACCGGGAGGACGCGGCGCAGCTCCTCCTGCTCGTCGGGGCGCTGGGCGCCCGGGCGGGTCGACTCACCGCCCACGTCGAGCAGGTCGGCGCCCTGCGCCAGCAGCTCGCGGCCGTGGGCGATCGCCGCGTCGGCGTCGAACCAGCGGCCGCCGTCGGAGAAGGAGTCGGGCGTGACGTTGACGACGCCCATCAGGAGCGGTCGGCCGGTCGGTCGGGTCGGCAGGCCGGTCACGGGTCAGCGCCCCGTGACCAGGCTCATCGCCTCGGCCCGGGTGGCCGAGTCCCGCAGCAGCCCGCGCACCGCGGAGGTCTGCGTGCGGGCGCCGGGCTTGCGCACCCCGCGCATCGACATGCACAGGTGCTCGCAGTCGAGCACGACCAGCGCGCCCTGGGCCTTGAGGTGGCGCATGATCGCGTCGGCGATCTGGCTGGTGAGCCGCTCCTGCACCTGCGGCCGCTTGGCGTAGACGTCGACGAGGCGGGCCAGCTTGGACAGCCCGGTGACCCGGCCGTCCTTGGCGGGGATGTAGCTCACGTGCGCGACGCCGTGGAAGGGCAGCAGGTGGTGCTCGCAGGTGGAGTAGACCTCGATGTCCTTGACCATGACCAGCTCGTCGTGGTCGATCTCGAAGGTGCGCTGCAGCACCTCGGCCGGGTCCTGCTGGAGCCCGGCGAACATCTCGGCGTACGCCCGCGCCACCCGGTCAGGCGTGTCGCGCAGACCCTCGCGCTCGGGGTCTTCACCCACGGCGATCAACAGCTCCCGGACCGCCGCGGCGGCCCGGCGGTGGTCAATCTTCGCGCGGGTCGACATAGCCGCCCTCGGGGACCTCGATGACCGCCTCCGGCGGGTGCTCCTCGACCTGCTGCTTGTCCTCGGGCAGCTGCTCGCCGCGGGCCAGGGCCTCGCGCTCGGCAGGGGTGAGCACCGGGCCGCGGTCGCTCACCGTGCGCAGGTCGCTGGACAGCCACACCGGGCGCTGCGGGCGCTTGCGCACGTCGCGGAAGACGACCTCGAGGTCGGACTGGCCGAGCGTCTCGCGCTGGAGCAGCTCCAGGAGCAGGTTGTCGAGGATGTCGCGGTTGTCGTTGAGGGCGTGCCACGCCTCGTCGTGCGCGGCGTCCACCAGCCGGCGGACCTCCTCGTCGACGACGGCGGCCATGCCCTCGGAGTAGTCGCGCTCGTGGCCCATGTCGCGGCCGAGGAAGACCTCGGAGTTGCCCTGGCCGAGCTTGATCGCGCCGACCCGCTCGCTCATGCCGAACTGGGTGACCATCTTGCGCGCCAGACCGGTGGCCTTCTCGATGTCGTTGGCCGCACCGGTGCTGGGGTCGTGGAAGACGATCTCCTCGGCGACCCGGCCGCCGAGGGCGTACGACAGCTGGTCGAGCAGCTCGTTGCGCGTCGTGGAGTACTTGTCGTCGACGGGCAGCACCATGGTGTAACCCAGCGCGCGGCCGCGCGGCAGGATCGTCACCTTGCTGACCGGGTCGGTGTAGTTCAGCGCGGCGGCCACCAGGGCGTGCCCGCCCTCGTGGTAGGCGGTGATCTTGCGCTCCTTGGCGCTCATCACGCGGGTGCGCTTCTGCGGGCCGGCCATGACGCGGTCGATGGCCTCGTCGAGCGCCCCGTTGTCGATGACCCGGCCGTTGCTGCGCGCGGTGAGCAGGGCGGCCTCGTTGAGCACGTTGGCGAGGTCGGCACCCGAGAAGCCCGGCGTACGTCGGGCGACGGCGAGCAGGTCGACGTCGGGAGCCATCGGCTTGCCCTTGGCGTGCACCTGCAGGATGTGGTGCCGGCCGACCATGTCGGGCGCCTCGACCGCGATCTGCCGGTCGAAGCGGCCCGGGCGCAGCAGCGCCGGGTCGAGGATGTCGGGCCGGTTGGTGGCGGCGATGAGGATGACGTTGGTCTTGACGTCGAAGCCGTCCATCTCGACCAGCAGCTGGTTGAGGGTCTGCTCGCGCTCGTCGTGACCGCCGCCGAGGCCGGCGCCGCGGTGGCGCCCGACGGCGTCGATCTCGTCGACGAAGATGATGGCCGGCGCGTTGGCCTTGGCCTGCTCGAACAGGTCACGCACGCGCGAGGCGCCCACACCGACGAACATCTCGACGAAGTCGGAGCCGGAGATCGTGTAGAACGGCACGCCCGCCTCGCCGGCGACCGCGCGGGCGAGCAGCGTCTTGCCGGTGCCGGGCGGGCCGTACAGCAGCACGCCCTTGGGGATCTTGGCGCCGACCTCGAGGAACTTGCGCGGCTCGGAGAGGAACTCCTTGATCTCGTGCAGCTCCTCGACGGCCTCGTCGGAGCCGGCCACGTCGGCGAAGGTGACCTTGGGCATGTCCTTGCTGGCGAGCTTGGCCTTGGACTTGCCGAACTGCATGACCCGGCCGCCGCCGCCCTGCATCTGGGACATGAAGAACCAGAACAGACCGAGGATGAGCAGCAGCGGCAGCATCGTCAGCAGCATGCTGACGAAGATGTTCTGCTGCTCGGGGTCGTCGGTGAAGCCCTGGCTCGGCGGGCGCTGGTTGAGCGCGGTGACGATCTGCTCGCCGCGGGCCGGGACGTAGTAGGCCTGCACCTTGTCGGCGTCCTGCACGTCGCCGACGTCCTGCGCGGACTTCAGGGTGAGGTCGACCCGGTCGGGCGTGACCTTGGCCGACTCGACCTTGTTCTCGTTGATGAGGGTGATCGCCTGCGAGGTGTCGACCCGCTGGAAGCCACCGGAGCCACCCACGGCGAACCACAGGAAGGCGATCGCCACGACGAGGACGATCCAGAACCCAGGTGCACGGGCGATGCGCTTCGCGTTCATGAAACTGCGGGGCGGGGCCCCGATCCTCCTGCTCAGGTTGGCCGGCGGCGGCGCCCTGCTCGCAGGGTGGGCAGCAGCCGAGACACAGACTTGGCCGACGGTACACGCCGCGCACGGCCCGTCCGGACGCGGTATGCCCGCGTCTGCGCAGTTGAACGCGCGGCCCGCGGGCAGTGTTCCCCGCTGCGGCGTTCGGCGCCGCGGCCTTCGGCGCCGCGGCCCGGCGTCAGCTGTAGACGTGCGGGGCGAGGGTGCCGATCTCGCGCAGGTTGCGGTACTGCTCGTCGAAGTCGAGGCCGTAGCCGACGACGAACTCGTTGGGGATCTCGAACCCGACGTACTTGCAGTCGATCTCGACCTTCGCGGCGTCGGGCTTGCGCAGCAGCGTGCAGATCTCGACCGACGCCGGCTCGCGCGACTCCAGGTTGGAGCGGATCCACGACAGGGTCAGGCCGGAGTCGATGATGTCCTCGACGATCAGCACGTGCTTGCCGCTGATGTCGGTGTCGAGGTCCTTCAGGATGCGCACCACGCCCGAGCTCTTGGTGCCCGAGCCGTAGGACGACACCGCCATCCAGTCCATCGGCACGCTGCCGGGGAGGGTGCGCATGAGGTCGGCCATCACGAGGATCGCGCCCTTGAGCACGCCCACGAGCAGCAGGTCCTTGCCCTCGTAGTCGCGCCAGATCTCCTCGCCGAGCTCGGCGAGCCGCTCCCGGATCTGGTCCTCGGTGAACAGCACCTTCTCCAGGTCGTCACCCATGTGCGAGGCGTCCACGCTCACTCCTGATCTGCGTCTGCACCGGCGACGTCGTCGGCGGCGTCGGCGGGGCGGGGCTTGGGGCGAGCCCATTCAACCCGACCGTGGGGGTGGGCGGCGAGCGTGGGCCCGATGCGCCGCACCGACAGGGCCGGTACGTCCACGGGGCCCTGGCCGCGCCAGTCGGCGACGAGCCGGTCGACCTCGGCGAGGTGCCGCGACCCGAGGGCCGCCCCGTCGGCCCCGGCCTCGAGCAGCCACCGCCGCAGCGCCCGGGTGCGCACGGCTCGCGGCAGGCGCACCAGGCCGTCGATCTCGAGCGCGGCGTCTCCGTCGGGGACGTGGCCGGTCGCGGCGGGGCGGGCCGCGGCGAGCTCGTGGTCGGCCCAGGCGGTGAGCGCGTCGTCGTCGTCGCGCAGCAGGCGCGCGGTGCGGGCCAGGTTGGCGCCGAGCTGCGGCCCGAGGGACTCCGACAGCTGGGCGAGCGCGGCGCGGGCGCGCACCCGGGCGAATCGCGGGTCGTCGTTGTGCGGGTCGCGCCAGGGCGTGAGTCCCGCTGCGGCACAAGCAGACTCGGTCTCCTCGCGGGTGACGTCGAGGAACGGGCGCAGCAGCGTCGGCGACGCCTCCGGCATGCCCGCGAGCGAGCGGGCCCCCGAGCCGCGCAGCAGGCCGAGCAGCACCTGCTCGGCCTGGTCGTCGCGGGTGTGACCGAGCAGCACCCGGTCGGCCCCGAGCCGCACCCGCGCCTCCTCGAGCGCGGCGTGGCGGGCGGTGCGCGCCGCCATCTCGGGCCCGTCGCCGGAGCCGTCGGCG
The DNA here is from genome assembly GCF_006716095.1 of Barrientosiimonas humi. Lineage (NCBI taxonomy): Bacteria > Bacillati > Actinomycetota > Actinomycetes > Micrococcales > Dermacoccaceae > Barrientosiimonas > Barrientosiimonas humi. The sequence goes on along the minus strand of NZ_VFOK01000001.1, from coordinate 44,397 downwards.
ACCTCGACGCGCACGACCTCCACCGGGTCGAGACGAAGCGCCCGGCACTGGTCGGCGGCCGCCCGGGCCACGGCGTCGGAGGCGGGCTGCAGGCCGTGGTCGACCACGACGGCACCGGCCCGCACGCCCGCCCGGGGCGCCTCGAAGGCGGTGGCCGCGGCGAGCGCCAGCGAGTCGGGGCCACCGCTGACCGCGACCAGCACCGTCAGCTCCCGGCCGGGCGGATCAGCCTCTCCCGCAAGGGAGCTCAGCCCACGGCGTACGGCCAGGCGGGTGCGGGCGACCGCGGGCGGCGGACCCGGCACGGCGTCGGTCAGCCGTGCACCCGGGCGACCCACGCCTCGGGCTCGGCGATCTCGGTGGGCAGCGGCAGCGTCTCGGGCGAGGTCCACACCTGGTTGAAGCCGTCGAGGCCGACCCGGTCGACGACGCTGCGCACGAAGACCGCGCCGTCGCGGTACTGCCGCATCTTGGCCTCGAGCCCGAGCAGCCGCCGCAGCAGCCGGTCGGGGCCGCTGGCGCCCTTGCGCCGCTCGTCGAACTTGGCGCGGATCTCGCCGACCGTGGGGACGATCTGCGGGCCGACGGCGTCCATGACCACGTCGGCGTGCCCCTCGAGCAGCGACATGATCGCCGTGACGCGGGCCAGCTCCTCGCGCTGCTGCGGGGTGGTGACGAGGTCGGCGAGACCCTGGCCGCCCTCCTTGAACGCGCCGGGCAGCCGGCCGGTGATCTGCTGCAGCCGCTCGGGCAGCTTGTCGGGGTCGGGCACCAGGTCGACCATCAGCGTGCGGGCGCTGGTGATCACGTGCTCGCGCAGCCACGGCACGGCGGTGAACTGCACCCGGTGGGTCTCCTCGTGCAGGCAGACCCACAGCCGGAAGTCGCTGGGGTCGACGCCGAGCTCGCGCTCGACCTGCACGACGTTGGGCGCCACCAGCAGCAGGCTCGGGGTGCCCTCGGGGGCGAGGTCGAACTGCCCCAGCACCTTGCTCGCGACATAACCGAGCAGCGCGCCCATCTCGGCGCCGGTGACCTTGGCGCCGACCTTGCGCACGGTCGGCCCGGCGGCCTTCTTGGCGGTGATCTTCTCGACCGCCGGCGCGACGAGCGCGCCCATCGAGGCGGTGTTGGCGTCGATCCAGGCGGTGCGGTCGACGACGTGCACGGGGGTGTCGCCGGCCGGCGCGTGCAGCGCGGCGGTGTCGGCGACCGGCTGGTGGGCCCGGTCGGCGGCCGAGTGCAGCTCGGCCACGGCGGCCCGTGCCTCGTCGAGCGTCACCTTGGGCCCGTCCTTGACGATGCGGTGGCCGGTGCGTCGCGCGAGGTCCCAGTCGATGTACTCCTGGCTCATGCTGGCGACCCTACGTCGTCAGGACGCGGCGGCTGCTCAGCGGCAGCCGCAGTCGGCGAGCGCGGTGACGATGCGGTCGAGGTCGGCGCGCGCGGCCAGCGGCCCGCGCGGCTGCTCTCCGTTGTTGATGATCGTGAAGACCAGCAGGCGCCCGTCGCGGGTGACGACCGTGCCGGCCAGGCTGGTCACTCCGGGGAGGCTGCCGGTCTTGGCGCGCACGCCGCCCGCGCCGTCGGTGCTGCCCGTCGCCTGGAACCTGTTGTGCAGCGTGCCGTTCCAGCCGCTCACCGGCAGCCGGGTCAGCACGTCCTGGAACGCCTCGACCTGGCCGCTCGCCCCGCGCTGCACGACGTCGGTGACGACCCGCGCCGGGATCGTCGTGCCGTCGGCCAGGCCGCTGGCGTCCATCAGCTTCACCCCGCGCAGGTCGATGCCGTCCTCGCGCAGCACCCGCAGCACCCACGCCGTCACCGAGGCACCGTCGCCGGGCACCCCGTCCTTGGCCGCGGCCTGCCGCCCGAGCGACTCGGTCATCGCGTTGTCGCTGTCGCGCAGCGCCAGCCCGAGCACGTCGACCAGCGGCGCCGAGCGCACGACGCCGAGCTGCGGCGCCCCGTCGGGGGTCGTCACCTTCTGGCCCAGCTCGGCCGTGATCCCTTCTGCCGCAAGGGCTTTCACGAACGCCTGGGTCGTGCTGCGCGCCGGGTCGGTCGGCGGGGCGGTGCCGGGGTCGGAGCGGTCGTCGGCCAGCCCGAGCATGCCGACGCGGGTGGTGAAGCCCATGTCGACGAGGTCCTGCTGCCAGTTCACGTTCTGCAGCGGACCGGGGGCGTAGGACAGGTCCCAGCCGACCGTGACCGACGTGCGCCCCTGCTTCTTCAGGTTGGCCGCCACCTGCTTCGCGAGGTCGCCGAGCCCGGCACGGCCGGCCACCTCGTCAGGGTTGCCCTTGCCCCTGGCGAGCGCGGTGTCACCGCCCGCCACCAGCACCACCTGGTCGCCCGGCCCCTGCCGGACGGTCGTCGCGAGGGTGCTGTCGAGGTCGAGTGTGCGCGACACGGCGTACGCCGTCAGCAGCTTGGTGATCGACGCCGGCGTGCGCGCGGCGTCGGGGTCGAGCGCGAACAGGCTCTGCCCGGTGCTGGCGTCGCGCACCGCCATCGACGTCGTCGGGCCGAGACCGGGGGCGTCGAGCAGCGGCTGCAGCGCGGCGCGGACGCCCTCGGGCGTGGGCGCGGTGCCGCCGACCCCGGGGAGAGCGGCGGGTGCCTGCGGGGGCTGCGGGGGCTGCGGACGGCGTACGTCGGGCGGGGGGGTCGACTCCCCCGGCAGCGGCACGGCCTCGCGCGGAGCGTCAGCGGTGGTGAGCACGCCCGGCACGACGTCGAAGGTGTCGAAGGTGGCGTAGCCGCCGATCAGCGCGACCGTCGCGGCGCCCGCGACCAGCGCGCGGTGCGATCTGCGCACGCTGCCCCCTTGCTCCGCGACCCGTTCTCGTGGGAGACACTAACCGCGAACTGTCCGCGGACGTACCCCGCGGGCGCCCCACCCCGGTGCGCCGCACCGCACAGCTCAACGATGAGGACATTCCATGGAGTTCGACGTCAGCATCGAGATCCCACGCGGGACTCGCAACAAGTACGAGATCGACCACGAGACCGGCCGCATCCGGCTCGACCGGCTGCTCTTCACCGCGATGTCCTACCCCGCCGACTACGGCTACATCGAGGACACCCTCGGTGAGGACGGCGACCCGCTCGACGCGCTCGTGCTGCTGGACGAGCCGACCTTCCCCGGCTGCGTCGTGCGCGCCCGCGCCGTCGGCGTCTTCAAGATGGTCGACGAGGCCGGCGGCGACGACAAGATCCTGTGCGTGCCCGCGGGCGACCCGCGCAAGGACGGCGTCACCGACATCACCGACATCAGCGACTTCACGCTGAAGGAGATGCAGCACTTCTTCGAGACCTACAAGGCGCTCGAGCCGGGCAAGTCGGTCGAGGAGGGCTCGCACTGGATCGGCTCCGCCGACGCCGACCGCGTCGTCGAGGACGCGCTGCAGCGCGCCAAGGACCAGGGCGTCACCACCGCCCGCTGGGCCATGCCCGGCCACGCCCCCGACGAGACCGAGCGCTCGATCGACCGCGACCAGACCTCCGACTCCCAGGCCGACGCGCCGGAGTGATTCTGGTCTTGTCTCCTCCTCCGGGAGCTGCGTGCTGCGCTGCGCACCTCCCGGCATCGTCGACAAGACGAACGAGACGACGGCGGCACAGTTAGTACGACGGCGGACCACTTCTGATGTGGTCCGCCGTCGTGTTATCTGTGCCGCCGTCGACGATGCCGGGCGGGCGAGCCTGCGAGCCCGGCCGGAGGAGGAGACGCGGCCGAAAGCACGGCCTGGTCCGCCGTTGTCGTACGCGCGGGCGCCCCGCGCGTATAGCACCCGGCCTCTCGGCGATCCAGCACATCCCCGGCTAGCGTGTCGCGGGCGGCACCACATATGGTGCTCTCGTTGCTGGTTCACCCCCAGATGTTCCGCATCTGGCCGGTGAGGCAAGAGGGAACCCGGTGCGATTCCGGGACTGCCCCGCAGCGGTGAGTGGGAACGACCGCCGTCATCGGCACTGGATCCGGCCTCGAGCCGGTCTGGGAAGCGACGGCCACTAGGCGGGCCAGCCGGCCCACGCCCACGAGTCCGAAGACCTGCCAGCACGCCGTCCGACCGGACGGTGGTCCGCGGCCTCGAGGGACAGGCCCACGACGATCACGGCTGCCCCGGCGCGGTCGTACGTCCGCCTCCCCTCGCGACCTCGGGCACGCAGGACTCGAGGGAGGAGGCATCACGACATGGCCATTCAGGTCACCAAGCGCGACGGGTCGCGCGAGCCGTACAACGCCGATCGGATCAACCGGGCGATCGAGCGCGCCGCCGAAGGCCTGCCCGACGGGCTGGCGATGACCATGCAGCTCGCGTCGGAGCTGGAGATCACGCTGTTCGACGGCATCACCACCGAGCAGCTCGACGAGGCCGCGATCCAGGTCGCGGTGCAGAACGTCAAGGACGACCCCGACTTCGACGTGGTCGCCTCGCGGCTGCTGCTGAAGACGATCTACAAGAAGGTGCTGGGCGACTTCGAGACCCAGACCGAGCTGGCGCTGCTGCACCAGGCGCGCTTCCCGGGCTACGTGCGCGAGGCCGTCGAGGACGGGCTGTTCGACCCGCGGCTCGCGAGCGCGTTCAACCTCGAGGAGCTCGCCGCCGCGCTGGACCACAGCAACGACGACGCGCTGCGCTACATCGGCATCGTGACGCTGCGCAACCGCTACATGGCGACCGGCCCCGGCGGGCAGATGCTCGAGGTGCCGGCCTACTTCTGGATGCGCGTCGCGATGGGCCTCTCGGTCAACGAGAAGGAGCCCACGCAGGCCGCGATCCGCTTCTACCGCAAGATGTCTCGCCTCGACTACCTCGCGGCCGGCTCCACCCTCGTCAACGCCGGGACCGCCAACCCGCAGCTGTCCAACTGCTTCGTGATGCAGATGGACGACGACATCGAGCACATCGCCAAGTCGGTGCGCGACGTCATGTGGCTGACCAAGGGCACCGGCGGCATCGGCCTGTCGGTCACCAAGCTGCGCGCCGAGGGCTCCCCCATCCGCAGCAACAACACCACCTCCACCGGGCCGATCCCGTTCATGCACACCATCGACTCGACGCTGCGCGCGGTCTCCCGCGGCGGCAAGAAGTTCGGCGCGCTGTGCTTCTACATGGAGAACTGGCACCTGGACTTCCCGCAGTTCCTCGACCTGCGGCAGAACGCCGGCGACCCCTACCGCCGCACCCGCACCGCCAACACCGCGGTCTGGATCTCCGACGAGTTCATGAAGCGCGTCGAGAACGACCAGCCGTGGTACCTCTTCGACCCGCTGGAGACCCCCGACCTGGTGGAGCTCGTGGGCGAGGAGTTCTCCGCGCGCTACGCGGAGTATGTCGACCTCGCCGAGAAGGGAAAGCTGCGCTCGTTCAAGAAGATTCGGGCGCGCGAGCAGATGACGGCGATCCTCGTGTCGCTGCAGACCACGTCGCACCCGTGGCTCACCTGGAAGGACTCGATCAACCTCCGGGCGCTGAACGACAACACCGGCACGATCCACCTGTCGAACCTGTGCACCGAGATCACGCTGCCGCAGGACCGCGACAACGTGTCGGTCTGCAACCTGGCCTCGATCAACCTCTCGCGCCACCTCGACGACGGCGAGTGGGACTGGGACCGCCTCGCCGAGAGCGCGCGCATGGCGATCCGCCAGCTCGACAACCTCATCGACATCACCCGCTCGTCGGTGCCGGAGTCGGAGCACTCCAACGACCAGAACCGCGCGGTCGGCCTCGGCGTCATGGGCTTCACCGACGTGTGCGAGCGGCTCGGCATCTCCTACGAGTCGGACGAGGCGTACGAGCTCATCGACCGGCTCGTGGAGTTCGTCTCGTGGCACGCGATCGACGAGTCCGCCGACCTCGCGAGCGAGCGCGGGGCGTACCCCAACTTCGCCGGCTCCGGCTGGTCGCGCGGCCTCGTGCCGATCGACACGCTCGAGGCGATGGAGCGCCGCCGCGGCGTGCCGGTCGATGTCGACCGGACCACCCGGATGGACTGGGATGCGTTGCGCGCCAAGGTTTCCGGCGGCATGCGCAACGCCACGCTGATGGCGATCGCGCCGACCGCGTCGATCGGTCTGGTGGCCGGCACCACGCCCGGTCTCGACCCGCAGTTCTCCCAGCTGTTCAGCCGGGCGACGTCGTCGGGCAAGTTCCTCGAGATCAACCGCAACCTGGTGCGCGCGCTGCAGGAGCGCGGTCTGTGGGAGCAGATGCGCGAGGACCTGCTGCGCTCGCAGGGCGACCTCACCAACGTGCCCGACATGCCCGAGGACCTGCTCGCGATCTACCGCACGTCGTTCCAGCTGTCGCCGTACGCCTACCTCGAGGTGGCCGCGCGCGCCCAGAAGTGGATCGACCAGGCGATCAGCCGGAACATGTACCTCGAGTCGCGCGACATCGGCGAGATGACCCGCATCTACTCCGCCGCGTGGCGCAAGGGCGTCAAGACGACCTACTACCTGCACATGAAGCCGCGGCACACCGCGGAGCAGTCGACGGTCGCGGTCAACAAGTCCAAGTCCTCCGGCCGCAGCGCCGGCGGGTTCGGGTTCGCCCGGCGTACGCCCGCCAGGCCGGCCGTGCCGACGGCACCCGCGGCACCGGTCGCGACCGAGCCGGTCGCACCCGAGCCGGTGGCCGCACCCGTGGCGGCACCGGCCGCGCCCGTCCTGGTCGACCCGGTGGCGCCCGAACCGGTCGCGCCCGCGCCGGCCGCGCCCGTCGAAACCCCCACCCCCGCCGTCGAGGTCGTCCGTGACGACGACGTCCTCGTCTGCCCCACCGACCCCCAAGAGCTCCTGAACTGCGAGGCCTGCCAGTGACCACCGACGCCACCACCCAGAACGCCGGGCAGCTGCTCGGCACCGGAATCTCAGAAGGCTTGCTGCTCAAGCCGATTCGCTACGACTGGGCGTACGAGCTGTACAACCAGGCGGTCGCCAACACCTGGTTCCCGCACGAGGTGCAGCTCGGCGAGGACCTCGCCGACTTCCAGCGGATGAGCGACGAGGAGCGCCACGCCGTCACCTTCCTGATGAGCTACTTCAACCCCAACGAGCTGCTCGTCAACAAGGCCCTGGCGTTCGGGGTCTACCCGTACATCAACGCGCCCGAGGCGCACCTCTACCTGGCCAAGCAGATGTGGGAGGAGGCCAACCACTGCGTGGCGTTCGAGTACGTCCTCGAGACGTTCCCGATCGACCGCGAGGAGGCCTACTCGGCGCACGTCGACATCCCGTCGATGGCGGCCAAGGAGGAGTTCGAGGTCCGGTTCATCCAGCGGATGACCGAGCAGACCCTCGACATCACCACCACCGAGGGCAAGCAGGACTTCGTCCGGAACCTGGTGGCCTACAACGTGATCCTCGAGGGCATCTGGTTCTACAGCGGGTTCATGGTGGCCCTGTCGTTCCGGCAGCGGAACCTGCTGCGCAACTTCGGGGCGCTGGTCGACTGGATCGTGCGCGACGAGTCGCTGCACCTGAAGTTCGGGATCAACCTCATCCACACCGTGCTGGAGGAGAACCCCGACCTGCAGACCGAGGAGTTCGCCGAGGAGATCCGCCAGATGATCCTCGACGCCGTCGCGATGGAGGAGCGCTACAACCGCGACCTGCTGCCCAACGGGATCCTCGGGCTGAACGCCGACTACATCAACACCTACGTGAAGTACCTCGCCGACCGGCGGCTGGAGGAGCTCGGTTTCGAGCCGGAGTTCAACGTCAGCAACCCGGCGAAGTGGATGGCCACGGCCAACGACACGCTGCAGCTGGTCAACTTCTTCGAGGCGATCAACACCTCCTACGAGGTCGACGCCAAGGCCGGATCCTGACCCGCGTGGCCGACCAGCTGCAGGAGGCGCCGGTGGGAGCGGGCATGGTGGATGCCGTGAACGCTCCCACCGACGACTTCGAGACCGCACCGCGTGACACCCGGCTCACGCTCGCGCACATCATGAGTGCGCACGACACCAACCTGCTGGGCACCGTGCACGGCGGCGTGATCATGAAGTTCGTCGACGACGCTGCCGGCACCGCCGCCGCGCGCTACTCCGGCGGTCCGGCCGTCACCGCGTCGATGGACGAGATGCTCTTCCTCGCCCCGGTGCGGGTGGGCGACGTCGTCACGGTGAAGGCCCAGGTCAACTGGGCGGGCCGCACCTCGATGGAGGTCGGTTGCCGGGTCGAGACGACGCGGTGGGACGACCTGAGCGACCCCGTGCACGTGGCGACGGCGTACCTCGTGATGGTGGCGGTCGACGGCGAGGGCAAGCCGCGCGGCGTGCGCGAGCTGCAGCCTCGAACGCGCGAGGAGCAGCGGCGCTTCCGCGAGGCGACCATCCGCCGCGAGCACCGGCTCGCCCGCCGCGAGGCGATCCTGAGGTCGCGCGAGCAGGGCTGAAACCCCCTGCGCCCCAACGAGACTCGGCGTCAGGGGCGAGCGCGGTCGGCGAGGCGTGCGGGCACCAGGTGCGCGTACGCCTCGTCGCTGTGCACGACGCTGCGGGTGCGGCGGCGGTAGCGCACGATCATCACCAGGCCCGTGACCCAGACGAGGTACTGCACGGCCATCGCCCAGCGGAACGAGTCGACGGTGTAGGTCGACGGGCCGCCGGGGGCGACGTGGTCGAGCACGACGCCGATCAGCACCACCGTGCCGAGCGCGGCGGCGAAACCACCCACGTTGACGATGCCCGTCGCGCTGCCGATCCGGTTGCTGGGGTTGAAGGTTCGCGCCAGGTCGAAGCCGATCATCGACCCCGGGCCGCCGGCGGCGGTGATGACGACGAGCAGCACGAGCAGCCACATCGGCGCGCGGCCGGGCCACAGCAGCACCGCTCCCCACACCGCCATGATCGCGACGACCAGGCCCAGCACCAGGGTGGAGCGGGAGTAGGGGTAGCGGGTGATGTAGACCCCGAAGACCGGGCTCGCGCAGATCGCGGTGACCACCATGAGGCCGAGCAGCGTCGAGGCCTGCGCGGTGCTGAGGCCCTGCCCCGCGGTGAGGAACGGGAAGCCCCACATGATCGCGAAGACGTTGGAGCTGAACTGCGTCGTGAAGTGGCACCACAGGCCCAGGCGGGTGCCGGGCTGGCGCCAGGCCAGGCGTACGGCCCGGCCCACGGCGCGCATCTTGAGCTCGGTGCGCTCGTGCTCGCGGTAGGGGCTGTCGAGCACGACGACCGCGAGCGCGATCGCGAGCACCGCCCCGGCGACCGACGCCGCGAGGAAGCTCGTGGTCCAGCCCAGCTCCTTGAGGGCGTACGCCAGCGGCCCGGCCGAGACCAGCGCGCCCAGCTGTCCGAGCAGGCCGGTCACCTGGGTCACCATCGGGACCCGGGCCGGCGGGAACCACAGGGCGACCAGACGCAGGACCGACACGAAGACCATCGCGTCGCCCATGCCGACGAAGATGCGCGCGACGATGCCACCGGCGTAGGACTCGACGAACGCGAAGGCCAGCTGGGCCGAGCTCATCGTCAGCAGGCCGGCGCCGAGCATGACGCGCGAGCCGAAGCGGTCGAGCAGCGCGCCGACCGGGATCTGCATGGCGGCGTAGACCGCGAGCTGCACCATCGCGAAGGTCGCGAGCTGCGCCGAGCTGATGCCGAAGCGGTCGGCGGCGATGATGCCGGCGACGCCCAGCGAGGTGCGGTGGAAGACGGCGAGGACGTAGATCGCGATGGCGGTGAGCCACACGGCGAACGCCCGCCGGCCGCCCAGCCGGAAGCGCAACCCGTCGTCGAGATCGGTTGCGGTGGTTGCGGATTCGGCGGTCACGGCGCTCACCGTTCGCCACCGACGCCGAGCCGCTGCATCGCGTCGGCGACGTGCTCGCGGGAGGCCTTGACGAACTGGGCGCGGGTGCCGCTGCGCAGCAGCTCGAGCAGCTCGCCGTGGGTGTCGAGGGCGTGCTTCATCCGGCCCGACCCCGCCCGGATCTGCCCGGCGAGGATGCACAGCTGGCGGTCGCGCAACGAGGAGTAGTGCCGGGAGATCACCCCGTTGCCCGCGGCGTCGACGATCAGCTCGTGGAACGTCCGGTCGGCGGTCGAGAACGCGCCCGGGTCGTCGGCCTGACGGGCGGCGCGCATGGCCTCCAGCGCCGGCTCCAGCATCTCGACCAGGTCGGCGCGGCGGCTCCAGGCGCGCCCGGCGGCCCACTCCTCGATCACCTGCCGCGCCTCGAGCACCTCGCGCGCGTCGCGCGCGGTCACCGAGGTGACCAGCGCGCCCTTCTTGGGATAGAGCGTGACGAGACCCTCGACCTGCAGGCGCAGCAGGGCCTCGCGCACCGGCGTGCGCGAGACGCCGACCTCGTCGGCGACCTCGCCCTCGGTGAGGAAGGAGCCGCCCTCGCGGTCGCCGCCGAGGATGGCCGACTTGACGTGGTCGTACACCCGGTCGGCGGCCGAGGTGCGCGTGGTCGTTGATGCACTCATGTTGTATCCATCATAGATACAACACGCGTGCGGAGTCGACGCCGTAGGTTGTGAGCGTGGACACCTACACCCGTGACGGACTCACCTTCGACGTGACCGACGCCGGCCCGGCTGACGGCGAGCTGGTCGTCCTGCTGCACGGCTTCCCGCAGGACCGCACCGCCTGGCAGGACGTCACGCCCGCGCTGAACGCCGCGGGTCTGCGCACGATCGCGCCAGACCAGCGCGGGTACTCACCCGGCGCGAGCCCGAAGGCGCGGTCGGCGTACGCCATGCGCGAGCTGGTCGCCGACGTGCTCGCCCTCGCCGACGCGGCCGGCGCCGAGCGCTTCCACGTCGTTGGTCACGACTGGGGCGGCGCGGTCGCGTGGACCCTGGGCGAGCGGGTGCCGCAGCGGGTCGCGTCGCTCACCGTGCTGTCGACGCCGCACCCGCGGGCGCTGAACTGGGCGATGCTGCGCAGCGACCAGGCCAAGCGCAGCTGGTACATGGCGATGTTCCAGCTGCCGACCCTGCCCGAGAGGCGGCTGCACGCCATGCTCGGCGGGTTCTACCGCCGCAGCGGCCTCACCGACGAGCAGGCCGCGCGCTACGAGGCGCGCTTCCCCACGCCGGCCTCGCTGACCGCGCCGATGAACTGGTACCGCGCGATGCCCACGACCGTGCTCGCCAAGGCCAAGAAGCTCGCGACCCGAAGCCGGTCGAGCAGCGCAGGCCCAAGCCGGTCGAGCAGCGCAAGCCCAAGCCGGTCGAGCAGCGCAAGCCCAAGCCGGTCGAGCAGCGCAAGCCCAAGCCGGTCGAGTAGCGCGAGGGACGAGCGCGTATCGAGACCGACCTCCCCCAGCACCGTCACCGTCCCCACGACGTACGTCTGGGGCAGCAAGGACTTCGCGCTCGGCCGCGCGGCGGCCGAGCGCACGGCCGAGCTCGTGTCGGGTGACTACCGGTTCGTCGAGGTGAAGGCCGGCCACTGGCTGCCCGAGGCCAACGCCGACCTGGTGGCCGAGGAGATCACCCGCCGGGTCCGGTCAGCCCCCTGAGACGACCAGAAATGATCGAGGCGGACCGGCATGCCTATCCGCCTCGATCATTCTTGAGGTTGTCGAGCGCGGCCACCTCGTCGGCGAAGGCGGCGCGCAGCGGGTGGATGCTCGGCGTCTCGCGCGTGGGGTGCACCCGGTTGGTGAGCAGCACCGCGACGGCCTGCCGGTCGGGGTCGATCACCAGCGACGTCCCGGTGAACCCGGTGTGCCCCATCGTGCGCGGCCCGGCGAGGCCGCCCATCCACGCGGGGCGGTCCAGCTCGAAGACCAGGCTGTGCTGCTCGCCGGTCGCGCCCGAGCTCAGGTCGTCGCGCGCCCACCTGCCGCCGAACCCGTCGAGCACCGCCTGACCGAGCAGGCCCAGGTCGTGCGCGGTCGAGAAGATGCCGGCGTGGCCGCTGACGCCGCCGAGCGACCACGCGTTCTCGTCGTGCACCTCGCCCCGCACGACCCCGCGGCCGGCGTCGACCTCGTCCTCGGTGGCGGCGCACAGGGACGGCTCGACCGGCCCGAAACCGGTGCGGGACATGCCGATCGGGCCGGTGACGCGCGTCCGCACCAGCTCCGCGAGCCCGTCGCCGGCGACCGCCTCGAGCACCAGCTGCAACGTGATCAGGTTGAGGTCGCTGTAGGTGTATCGCGTCCCGGCCGGGGCCTCGAGCGGGCAGCGCAGCACCGCGTCGAGACGCGCGGCGCGGTCGGGCCAGTCGCTCCACAGCGGCAGCCACCACGGCAGTCCGCTGGTGTGCAGCGCGAGGTGGCGCACCGTGACGGCGTTCTTGCCGACGAACCCCGGCAGGTACGCCCGCACCGGCTCCCCGAGCGCGACGTCACCCCGGTCGACCAGCGCCGCCAGCGTCAGCGACGTGAACACCTTCGTGATCGACGCGACGTCGAAGACGGTGTCGCGCCGCATGAGGACCCGATCCGCTTCGGGCAGAAGGGTTCTCGCGCGGTCGGCGTACAGCAGTGCGTGACCCGACGCCTCGTGGAGCCGCACGTCGCCGCCGACCCGCGCCAGGCGTACCTGCCCCGGGACCCGGTCGAGCTCGTCGCCGCTCAGCCCTGCGCACCGATCTGGCCGACGATGCGCGCGATGACGTCCTCCAGCACGATGATGCCGACCGTGCGCCCGCCGTCACGCACCTGCAGCATGTGCGCCTGCGAGCGGCGCATCGTCTCGAGCGCGTCGCGCAGGGTCGCCTCCGACGCCAGCGACGGCAGCCTGCGCACGGCGCTGTCGGGCACCGGCTCGGACTGCATGCGGGGGTTGTTGTCGAGCACGTCCTTGACGTGGACGTAGCCGACGAACTGGTCCTGCACGTCGGGGTCGTAGAGCGCGATGCGCGAGAAGCCCGACTCGCGGGAGAGGGTCTCGAGCTTCGAGCGGGGCGCCGTCCGCGGGGCCAGCACGACCTCGGACACCGGGATCGTGACCTCCTGGACCGAGCCCTCCTCGAAGTGCAGGGCGCGGCTGAGCAGGTCGCGCTCGTGCTCGTCGAGCAGCCCCTCGCGGCTGGACTCCTCGACCATCTCGTGCACCTCGTCGCGGGTGAAGGTGCTGACGACCTCGTCGCGCGGCTCGACGCCGATCAGGTGCAGCACCCGGTTGGCCAGCCAGTTCATCGCGACGACGAACGGCTTGAGCACCCGGCTCACGAGCACCAGCGGCGGCCCGAGCCATAGCGCGCTGCGGTCGGGTCCGGCGAGCGCGATGTTCTTGGGGATCATCTCGCCGGCGACGACGTGCAACCCGACCACGATGGCCAGCGCGAGCACGAACGCGACCGGGTGGATCAGCCCGTCGGGCAGCCCCACCGCGCCCATCGGCCCGGAGATCAGGTGGGCGAGCGCCGGCTCGCCCACGGCGCCGAGGCCGAGCGAGCAGACGGTGATGCCCAGCTGCGCGGTCGCCATCATCAGCGACACGTTCTCCATGGCGCCGAGGGTGACCTGCGCGCGCCGGTCGCCCTGCTGCGCCAGCGGCTCGATCGAGCTGCGGCGCGCCGAGATCAGCGCGAACTCCGCGCCGACGAAGAAGGCGTTGAGGCCGAGCAGCAGCACGGCGACGCCGAGGAAGACCCAGTCCATCAGCGCTCCCCCTCGGTCTCGTCCGGCTCGACCGGGTCGCCGACGGAGACGCGCACGGTGTCGATGCGCACGCCCTCGAGGTCGACGACGCCGAGGGTGACCGGGCGGGTGCGGTGCTCACGGTCGTACCCGTCGAGCTCGACCTCGTCGCCCGGCTCGGCCATCCGCTCGAGGCGGAACAGCACGAGCCCGGCGAGGGTGTCGTAGTCGTCGGACTCCGGCAGCGACAGCCCGATCGTGTCGCGCACCTCGTCGATGCGCAGCAGACCCGACAGCTCCCACGTGCCGGTGGTCAGCTCGCGCGGGGCGGACGGCTGGTCGTGCTCGTCGTCGAGCTCGCCGGTGATCTCCTCGACGAGGTCCTCCAGGGTGACGACCCCGTCGACGCTGCCGAACTCGTCGATGACGACGCCGAGCTGGTGCGGGCCGTCGCGCAGCATCTCCAGCAGGGTGTCGAGGTCGACCGACGACGGCACCAGGGTCGGCGGCAGCATGACGTCGGCGACCGTGCGCCGGCTGCGCATGTCGACCGGCACCTGCAGCACCTGCGCGGTGGTGATCAGCCCCAGCACCTCGTCGGTCCTCGCGTCGAGCACCGGGAAGCGGGCGTGACCGCTGTCGTGGATCCGGTCGACCACCTGGGTGAGCCGCTCGTCGGGGCTGATGAAGTCCAGCTGCGAGCGCGGAGTCATCACCTCGTGCGCCCGGCGGTCTCCGAAGAGCAGGCTCCGGCGTACGAGATTGGCGGTGGCCTCGTCGAGCGTCCCCTGGTCGACCGAGCGAGTCACGAGGAAGGACAGCTCCTGCGGGCTGCGCGCCGACGCGAGCTCCTCGGTCGGCTCGATGCCGATGCGGCGCAGGAACTTGTTGGCCGCGCCGTTGAGGAAGGCGATGAGCGGGCGGGTGACCCTGGTGAAGCCGCGCATGAAGCCCTGCACCGCGCGGGCCGTGCGCAGCGGCAGCGCGATCGCGAAGTTCTTCGGCACCAGCTCGCCGAACACCATGGTCAGCGTGGTCGAGACGGCCATCGCGATGGCGACGCCGACCGCGCGGGCCGCGCCGCCCTCGATGCCGACCGCGCCGAGCGGACCGGTCAGCAGCCGGGCGAGCGAGGGCTCGGCGAGGAAACCGATCGCCAGGTTGGTGATGGTGATGCCGACCTGGGCGCCGGACAGCTGCGTCGACAGCGACTTCAGCGCGGTCTGTACGCCCGTGGCGGCCCGGTCGCCCGTCGCGACCTCGCGCTCGACGGCACGCCGGTCGACGGTGACGAACGCGAACTCGGCGGCCACGAACAGCCCGCACAGCACGACGAGCACCGCGGCGAGCAGCAGAAGCAGGACCTCGGTCATCGCCGAGGCCTATGTCGATAGGTGTCCACGTCGTCCTTCTGTGCGGGGGTCGGGGCGGTGGAGGATCCCACGATAGGGGAAGGCACGAGGTGCCTCATCGGTGACCGGCATCGGTGAGCAACCGTGCGCTGCAGCGCACGTTTCCTCACCGATCGGAGTCACCGATGCGGGTCGGCGGGCGGCTGGACGATGCGCCGCGCCGCACAAACCGACTTCACCGCTGCGGCGGCCACCACGATCAGGACGGACACGACGGTGTCTGCACCGTTCGCACCGTCCCAGATCGCCGCCACCCACGAGTCACCGCCGGTGAGTGCCGGACGCGCGGCGAAGAACAGCGCCGTCGCCCAGACGAAACTGATGGTTGCCGTCCACCAGAACGGTGCGACGCAGCTCGCCAGGTACGCGACGGCGACAGTCAGCCCGACAGGAAGCGCTGGGCGGATCTGGTAGATCGATGACTCGGCTGCAGGCGCGCCGGGCTGGGACACGATCAGAGCCGCACAGCCGACTGCCACCAGCCAGCCGGCAGCGATGGCCTGCACCCGCTTCCCTGCGAATACCGAGAGGGGGCCCGTGGAGTCGTATGAGGCCCGGGCCGCGGCGAGGGAGACGGCGATGGGGAACCAAGCCTGCACCAGAGTCCCTTCGGGACTTCCGGGATCGAAGATCAGCTGATTCTGCAGCGTGAGGTTTGCCACGACGATCGCTGCCAGGACACCGCACACCGCGGTCCCGCCGCGGGCCCGAACGAAGAGCAGTAGCCCACTCACCACGTCAGGCCCGACTCCTGCGAGCCCCAGCCGCGTGGAGCCGGCACGCCGGCGACGTCGCAAGACTCGATCGCCGCTGCGGCCCGCGCGGTCCACGACCTTCCTTCCGGCGACCTCAGCCACTCCAGCTGTGCGGCAGTGGTTCCAGGAACGGGCTCGTTGGTCACCTGGTAGGCCACCCATTCGCCGGCAACCGTGAGCACCGAGACGAACTTCGGACTGTTGACCAGCCTGGGGCACCCTGACCCGCCGAGCGCCCCTTCGCTCAGTTCGTACTTCATGGGGATCTCCGCGCCGGTTGAGTTCGCGATGATCAAACGGCCCGGCGGCGCTTCCCCGGCCACGGACACCACGTTCCAGCGGGAATCCTTCGACCCTCCGGGGCGGAGCGAGCGCACAACCTGTTCGTACGGCGCCAGGGCCTCCGCCGTGGAGGCCGGATCAAAGGCCGACGACGATCTCGAGCACACCGTGATGCCGTCCTGCGAGGCGCAGCGATCTGGAGTGTCTCGCTTCAGCTGGTAGACGTAGCCCTGACCGCCGCTGTCGGCGGCCAGCACCCAGAACAGCCCCGCCACGACGGCCAGGCAGAGCACGGTGATCGGCGTGGAGCTCAAGAGTCTGGGCGAACCTCGAACCCAGCCGACCATCAGGACCAGCATCGATGGGATCGTCAGCAGGGCCGCACACCAGATTCCTACAGTCGGCCACGACACGGAGAAGTCAGAGACCGAGCCGGTGCTGCCCCCGATTCGCAGGAGCCGAGCGATCCCGACGGATCCGGCCACGAAGAATCCCAAGAATCCCAGTATGGCCACGAGGAACGGGACGATAGGGCCGCGCAGGATCAACCCCAAGATCGCTCCCGCGGCACCAGCGGCGGCATCCATGCATAACGCCACGATCAGCAACCCCCAGGTATGCGGAAGCGGCAGATCCCCGCGGGTACGAAGAACGATCAGCAGCGCGATCCCCACGACGAGCACGGTGGAGGTGATGCCGCCTGCGACCGCGGGCCACGACGACAGGATCACGGCTCTGGAAGTGCGCACCTGGGCCAAGGCCTCGTGAGGCTGCCTCCCGGGAACGCAGACCTGCGCCTGGTAGCAAGCAACACCAGCCACGCATGCGGCAACCAGAGGCGACGACGCCAAGGCCCAGTCCAGAGCACTACCCGACTCGCGCGCCCAGAACTGCGAGGTTCCGCGCGAGAAGACCGCGGCCAGCTGGAGCGAGAGCATCATGACTGCGACGAGGAAAAACTGTGCTCGCTGAGGTCTCACTCAACCTCCCGCACCGAGTCCAGAAGTGCGACGAACCTTTCTTCTGGGTCGTGACTCTCCACCGCCGACAACCTTTCTCGCACCTGCTGCATCGACCCCTCGAAAACCAGGCGCCCTGAGTCGAGGACAAGAAGACGATCCGCGACGCTCTCCAGGTCGTTGAACGAGTGGCTACTCACGACGACCATCGGCGCCAGGCCCGCTCGCATCAGCTCGCGCACCCCACGACGCTGGTAGACGTCCAAGCCGGCTGTCGGCTCGTCGAGCAGGAGCACCTGCGGCTCGCTCAACATGCCCCAGGCAATGCCGAGACGTCGCACTTGACCACCGGACAAGGCCCCGCACTTCACGCGCCGCGAGTCCAGCAGACAAACGCTTTCGAGAGCATGCTCCACGCGGCTCGTCCGAGCACGGCGCGGAACATCCTTGAGGAAACAGCCGTAGGTCAAGAACTCTTCGGCGGTGAAGTTCCTCGGGGGTGCCGCCGCCTGGGGGACCCAGGACGTCTCGCGCCGGACGTCGGCCAGGCTCGGCTCGCTCTCGTCCCAAGTGATCCTGCCGCTGCTCGGCCGACGACCGGTGGCGATCAACGACAACAGCGACGACTTGCCCGCTCCGTTGACGCCGACCAACCCGGTCACGCCGGGTCGTAGCTCACAGGTCACGTCCTGCAGCGCCGCGCGGCTGGAGCGCCGGTACCGGAGCGAGACGTGATCAACGACGATCGACCGCATCGGCGCCCTCAAGGCGCGCAGCTCGTGATCTCTGCCTGCTGCTCGATCTCCACAGATCCCCCTTGACCTCCGTGCGGGACGTTCGCGTCGCCCGGGCCGAGTGGGACGTCGCGAATCTCGAACCACCGCCTGGTGACACTACCTGCGCCAGTCTTCCGGCAGGCCACACGGCGACCCCGGGGGCCAAGCGCTACCTCAGGAGGCACATCCTCGGGCCTCCCCAGCAGCTAGCCCGATCCGTGTCGTCTGCGCTCGGTGCGGGCCCATTGTGCGGGCCTATTGAACGAGAAGACAGATGGGGTGCCCGGCCGGGTCGGCGAGAACGTAGAGCGCCACCACGCGGTTGCCCTCGTCGTCCAGCGGGACGAGCCAGCCCGCCTCATCCAGGCTGCCACCGGTGCGTGGCTCATCTCCACGCTCCCGCGAGAGTCAAGATGCCTCGGCGTCGACCCGCAACGACGTCACGTCGTGGCGCAGTGCCCGCGCCTCGTTCGCGAGCTCGACAGAGTCGAGATACGACTTCACCAGAAGCTGGACCTGTTCCAGGATTGGCGCCGGAACGCTGCTGACCGATCCCGCGTTCCTGAGAGCCTCACGGGTGCCGTCCGGCAATAGCTCATCCCCACTCATCTCGCGGATCGCCTGTCGCACCGACTCTGGGACTTCGACCTGCGCAACGGCATCGCGAACGGCCAGCCGCTGCCACTCAGGAGTCTCGTAGTGGGACACCACGTCGCGGACCTGCGAGAGCACGTTGTCGGTCACCTCACGACCGGCCTCAGGGATCTGAATGGCCTCGTCCAGCTGAACCCGCCGAATCGTCCTGCCACCCTTGGTCTGCGTCCGGTCACTCACCATCCGAGGGCTCCTCCGCTCGTTCCGCGCTTCCATCATGACCCCTGCCATCGGGCCCTGTCACTCCATTGGAGCCGTAGTGCACACGGAGCGAAGCGAGCTGCTCCCCGGTGGGATCGGCTGCGAGGGGCACCGTGATGACTGGTGACGTTGCGACCTGTTGAGGCGTCGCTCTCGTGGGCACGTAGGACACGTGGGCCTGCACGTCAAGGGACACGGGAGCCATCCGCACTCTCGTCTCCTCGCCGGGCTCCATCGGCAGCGCAGCCCATACCTCGCCCTTGTGCGGGCCCGACTCCTCCACGATCTTCCATGGCGTCCAGCCCACTCGGGTGCCATCTGGCGCGATGACCGGGGGCCGGCCTGGCCTGTCGGGTTGAACAGCGGCTTGCAGGATCCGCACCGTCTCCTGCGCCGCGGCCAATCGCTGCTGGTTGACCTCCTCCTCCACCGCGGCCGCGAACGACTTCACGAGCCTGCCGCCCTCGGTGTCCGGTCGCTCGCCGAGCTCGGTCGTGAGGTGCTGCAGGACGGCAAGGACCACTGGCACGTTCCTGGTCGCCTCTTGCCGCGCGAAGGAGTCATACGCCCATCTGGCCGTGTCCCACCACCGGTCCTCGCGCTTCTCCACGGCCTGTGCCCTGATCGTCTTCGTCGTGCTCTCCCTGGACGCCCGCACGGTCTTGCTCGCGGCCGCGAACGCCACCGCAGCCGCGCCCAGCGCCGCAACACCACCGAAGCCCGGCGTCCGGCTGAACGTGTCGAGCCAATGACGGAACTGGTTCGGTCCATGGATGACGACCGCAGTGACGATCCCTCCGACGAGGGCAGAGGCACAGGCCGTGAGCCAAGACCTCGACAGCCAGCCCCCGAATCCCGGCTCCGCCTTCTCGTCCACGTCCTGCTCGTCCATCTCGGGCATGGTCACCCTCCCCTGAGCTGTTGGCGGCATGCTGCCAGGGGGGTGCGACAGGTGGGGGCCGATCCGCCGGCACGAGAACACCCCCGACCGTCGGCCGGGGGTGTCTGGAGGTGAGCCGCCTGTCGGAATCGAACCGACGACCTATTCATTACGAGTGAATCGCTCTGCCGACTGAGCTAAGGCGGCGGGCGCCCGTCGCCGGGCGCGAGCACCGAGTATACGCACGGGGCCGCGAGCCGCCGAATCGAGCGCCGGCGCCTCGCCTACGCTCGTGAGCGTGCCTCAGGTCGTGGCCTCGACGTGGGTGCCGGTGAGTCCCGCGGTCGCGTTCGCGGTGAGTCAGACCACCGGCGACGTACGCCTGAGCTGGGACCCGTTCATCCGTCACCAGGAGCTGCTCGACGCCAAGCGGCCCGGCAAGGGCGTGCGCACCCTCACCCGGGCGCGCGTCGGGCCGTCGATGGTCAGCCGCTACGTGTCCTACCGCCCGCCGTCGTCGGTCGGGATGACCATGGAGACCGGGCCGTGGTTCTTCGCGAGCTTCGGCGGCGGCTGGCGCTTCACCCCCGAGGTGCGCGGCGGCGTCGACGGCACGCTCGCGGTCTGGAAGTACACCTACGCCATCAAGCCCGCCCTGCTCGCCCCCGTCGCCGAACCCATCGGCCAGCAGGTGCTCGGCCGCGAGATCCGCGCCCGCATCGCCGCGTTCGCCCGCGCCTGCGAGGACCCCGCGGTGCTCGACGCCGCGCTCGGCCCGGAGACCTGAGACCGGCCGAGCGCCGCGCCGCGCAACGACGTCAGGCCGACCCGCTCAGCACTTGGTGTCCTTCGCGCTCGGCACCTTGCCCTCGAGCAGGTAGGCATCGACCGTGTCGTCGACGCACTGGTTGCTGCGCATGTAGGCCGTGTGGCCGTCGCCGTCCCAGGAGATCAACCGGTTGTCGGCCAGCATGTTGTTGAGCCGGACCGACCACTCGTAGGGCGTCGCCGGGTCGCGCGTGGTGCCGACCACCAGGATCGGGTCGGCGCCCTCGGCCGTGATCCGCTTCGGCTTGCCCGTGGCCTCCACCGGCCAGGTGCCGCACCCGGCGGTGCCCCAGGCCAGCATCTTCCCCCAGGTCGGGGCGACCTTGCTGAAGTCGGCCGCGTCGCGCTCGTACGACTTGGGGTCGGACGAGCCGGGCCGGTCCAGGCAGTTCACCGCGCCGATGACCTGCATGATGTTGCCGCCGTAGCTGCCCGAGCTGTCCCGCTCGGCATAGCTGTTGGCCAGCGACATCAACCCGTTGCCGTCACCCCGGAACGCCTGCCGGAACGCGTCGGTCAGCGTCGACCAGCTGCCCTGGTCGTACATCGCCGCCGCGATGCCCATCGACGCCCAGCCCTCGGTGAGCTGCTTGACCCGCGCGTCGTTCGTGACCGGGATCGGCTTGGCGTCGAGCTGCTTGAGGAAGTCCTGGATGCGCTTCACGCCGGCGGCCTCGGTGCCTCCCAGCGGGCAGCTGCCCGCGGAGATGCAGTCCCTGACGTACGCCTTCGTCGCCCGCTCGAACCCCTCCGCCTGACCGCGGTTCACGGCGCTGTTGTCGAGGTCGGGCGGCACCACGCCGTCGAGCACGAACCGGCCGACGTTCTGCGGGAACAGGTCGGCGTAGGTCGCGCCGAGGAAGGTGCCGTAGGACTTGCCCAGGTAGTCCAGCTTCGGTGACCCCAGCACCGCCCGCAGCACGTCCATGTCCTTGGCGGCCTCGACCGTCGACACGTGCCCGACGAGCTGGGGCGCCTTCGTCTTGCACGCGGCGCCGAACGCCTTGCTGCCGTTCATGAACGCGGTCTCCTCGGCCGGGTCGTCCGGCGTCGGGTCACCCGCGAGGTAGGCGTCCATCTGGGTGTCGGAGTAGCAGGTGATCGGCGCCGAGCGCTGCACGCCCCGAGGGTCGAAGCCCACGACGTCGTACGCCTTGCGCACGTCGCGCGAGACGATGAAGTCGGCCGCGTTGGCGTAGTCGACACCCGAACCGCCCGGGCCGCCGGGGTTCACGACGAGCGAGCCCTGCCGCTTGCCGGTGGCCGCCCGCTTGAGCACCGCGATCTTGATGGTGCCGTCCGCAGGCTTGGCGTAGTCGATCGGCACCTCCAGCTGCGCGCACCGCGCCCCGTCCTCGCAGCCGCGCCAGTCCAGCTTCTGCTCGTAGAACTTCGCCAGCGACGGCGCGGGCGCCTTGGTGGCGCTGGCGGGCACGGACGTGGACGACTGCTCGGACGAGCCGGAGTCGGTGCACCCCGCGAGCACGAGGGCCGCGGCCGCCGTGACTGCTGCGGTGGTGCGCACTCGGCGGCGCCGATCGGTCGTGGGGGTCATCCGGGCTCACCTTCTCGTCGGGGGGTTGCCCTGAACGCTAACCGACGAACCTCGGCGCCCGGCCGCGCGGCTCGCACCGGATCCGGCGCCGTCGCGGGGAGCTAGCGGCGCTGCGGCAGCCGCAGGCTGATCGTCATCGCCTCGAGCGCGAGCAGCGGGGGCACGTTGGCCTCGATGCGCTCGCGGGCGGTGCCGATCGCGGTCATGCACGCCAGCAGCTGCTCGGCGCTGAACGAGCGCGCCAGCGTGGCCAGCAGCTCGGTCTGGTCGACGTTGACCAGCTCGACCGGGGTGCCGGCCTGCACCACGAGCGCGTCGCGGTAGAGCGACAGCAGGTCGACCAGCGACCGGTCGACGACGTCGCGCCCGAACCGCGTGGCGCGGGTCTTCTGCTCCTTCTCGAGCGCGCTGACCTGCGAGCGGATGTGCGGCGGCTGGGTGCGGGCGGCCGGGTCGGCGCCGAGCTGCTCGAGCAGCCGCTGCTTCTCGGCCGCGTCGCGCTCGGCCGAGCTCGCGGTCGACTCCTCGGTGGCGATCGAGGCCAGGTCGGCCGCAGCCTCCATCGCGTCGCCGAGCGAGCCGATGCGCCCGGCCAGCTGCAGGGTGTCGCGCCGCCGGATGCGCGCCCCCTCGTCGCGGGCCAGCCGACGTGCCAGGCCGACGTGCGACTGCGCGGCGCGCGCGGCGTACGCCGCCATCGCCGGATCGACGTCGTCGCGCCGCACCAGCAGCTCGGCGACCGCGTCGGCCGGCGGGGTGCGCAGCCGCACGTGCCGGGAGCGGCTGCGGATCGTGACGATGACGTCTTCGAGCGAGGGCGCGCACAGCAGCCACACGGTGCGCGGCACCGGCTCCTCGAGCGCCTTGAGCAGCGCGTCGGCGGCGCGCTCGGTGAGCCGGTCGGCGTCCTCGATGATGATGATCCGCCACGCGCCGACGGACGGCCGGTGCTGGGCGACCCGAGCCAGCTCGCGCGCGTCCTTGACCTGGATCGACAGCCCCTCGGTGGCCACGACGGTGACGTCGGCGTGGCTGCCGTCCTTGGCGGTGCGGCACTCGTGGCAGTCGCCGCAGCCGTGGTCGGGGCACAGCAGCGCAGCCGCGAAAGCCCTTGCGGCAGTAGAGCGTCCGGACCCCGGCGGGCCGGTGAGCAACCACGCGTGCGTCATCTGCGCGGGGTCGGCGGCCGCCGCCGACAGGGTCGCGACCGTCTCGTCCTGGCCGACGACGTCGCGCCAGACCGTCACGACGCACCCCCCACCAGCGGGGCGACCCGCTCGCGCACGATCCCGGCGATCTCGTCGGCCGGCAGCGACGCGTCGACCACGAGATAGCGGTGCGCCTCGGCCTCGGCGAGGTCGAGGAAGCCGCGGCGCACCCGCTCGTGGAAGTCGGCCCCCTCCCGCTCGAGCCGGTCGTGCACCCCGCCGCGCCGCTCGGCACCGACCTGCGGCGGCACGTCGAGCAGCACGGTGAGGTCGGGGCGCAGGTCGTGCGTCGCCCACAGCGACAACCGGCGTACGTCATCGGCCGCCAGGTCGCGCCCGGCACCCTGGTAGGCGACGGAGGAGTCGAGATAGCGGTCCTGGACCACGACGGCGCCCCGCTCGAGCGCCGGGCGCACCACGGTCTCGACGTGGTGGGCGCGGTCGGCCGCGAACAGCAGCGCCTCGGCGCGCGCCGCGACGTGGTCGCCGTGCAGCAGCAGCGCGCGGATCTGCTCGCCGAGCGGGGTGCCGCCGGGCTCGCGGGTGAGCACCACCTCGGCGCCGCTCTCGGCCAGCCAGTCGGCGAGCAGCCGCTGCTGGGTGGACTTGCCGGCGCCGTCGCCACCCTCGAGCACGACGAACACCCCACGCGAGGCGGCAGCAGGCTCCGGCATGGCTCGCAGCCTAGGCGACCCCGCCGACAGCGCCCCGCGACCCGACTCCCGCGGCCCTCCCGCGCGCTCAGCCTGCCGCGTCCTGCCGATCGGCGTTGGCCCCGATCGCGTCGCGCACCCACTGCGCGAGGCCGGGCGCGGCGTACTCCTCGTCGTAGCTCGCGGTGAACCGCGGGTCGCTGACGTAGAGCTCCCCGAGGTTGCGGTGCATCTCGAGCGGGCAGTCGTAGAACCAGCGCGTGATGTGCTGCCGGTGCGCCTCGACGGCGGCCGTCGCGGCCGGGTCGGTGGCCGGGACGCCGGCCTTGAACAGCCGCGCGAGCTCGCCCTGCAGCTGGTCGGTCTCGGCCTTGATCTGGGTCCACTCGGCCCTGCCGTAGCGCTTCTGCCGCTCCTGCGACTCCCGCCAGGCGTCGGTGTCGCCCCAGCGCTGCTCGGCCTCGTCGCGGTGGTCGTAGAACTCGCCCCCGAACAGCTCCTTCAGCTCCTCGTGGGTCAACCGCTGGTCACTCATGGTCTTCTCCAGTGCGTTGTCGATGGCCGTGACCAGGCCGGCGAGCTCGTCGAGCCGCGCCAGCACCGCCTCGCGCTGCCGGCGCAGGTGGGTCTGTGCGTCGCCGCCCTGCAGCAGGTCTCGGATCTGCTCCAGCGACAGCTCCAGCCGGCGATACACGACGACGTGCTGCAGCCGCTCGAGGTCGGGCTCGGTGTAGAGCCGGTAGCCCGCGGCCGAGCGTTCGCTCGGCACCACGAGCCCGATCTCGTCGTAGTGGTGCAGCGTGCGGACGGTCACGCCGAGCTCGCGCGCGACCTCACCGACCGTCCACGTCGACATCGTCTGGTCCTGCTCCCTGGTCACGGCGCCCACTCCAGCGCCTCACGTCACGGGAGAGTCAAGCCGACGTCAGCCCCGCGCGAACAGCCCCAGCGCGTCGTAGGCGATCCAGGACCCCTGGTCCTTGACGATCTCGAGCACGTTCTCCCCCGGCCGCAGCGCCGTGGCCGGCACCGCCCGCTCGAGGTACGCCGGCCCCGCCCCGTGCCCCGGCGCCACCTGGTGGTCCGCGCCGCCGGCCCCGTCGGCCTGGTCGACGAACAGCAGCGGCTCCAGCCGCTCCCCGTTGATGCTCAGCCCGGCCGTCGCGGCACGCGTGGGGTGCCGGTCCGCCAGCCACACGGCGAGGTCGAGGTCCTCGCGCGGCGCGTGGTCCAGGTCGAAGCGCAGCCGGAAGCGGTGCGTGCGCCGTCCGGCCCACGCGTCGTCGGGTCCGGGCTGCAACCAGCTCCAGGCGGTCGACGGCTCGTCGCGGCCGTGGGTGAAGTCGACGTCGGCGGGGAAGGTCGACTGGTATCGGACGTAGCCGAACCGGGCCAGCGCCCGCCCGTGCGAACGGCCCTCGAACGAGCCCACGGTGGCGACCGGGCGCCCGCTCACCGACACCGAGACCGACGAGGCGGCCCCCACGACGTCGCTGGTGGCGCACACCTCGCCGCGGTCGTCGACCGCGACCACGAGGTAGTCCCACGCCTCGCCGGCCGGGTGCAGCCCGCTGTGCACGAAGACCGGTTCACCGGTCTGGCCGAGCAGGTTGAGGCTCGTCGGGCGCATCCGCTGCGGGCCCGAGAGGTGGTGCGGCTGCCCGTGCACGAAGTAGGAGGCGGCCTGCCGCCCGGGGTCCTCCCAGGTCAGGTGCACGCGGCACAGGTCGCCGGTCGCGCGCGCGGGCAGGGCGTACGACCGTCGACCGCGTGGCTGCTGAGCCAGGGCCATCGTCACCCCCAAGGCCTCGTGTGGTGACCCCACCCTGTCCGCGCAACGTGTCCGCCGCACGACCGCTCCATGACCGTCAGGTGACCGTCCACCCATGGCTACATTCGGGTGCATGGCCGAACCCGTCGAGACCGTCCTGCCCGAGACCGACCGAGAGCTCACCCGGCTCGCCGCCGACCACCAGCGTCAGCACCGCGTCCCGGGGATGCTCGCCGCCACCGCCCGCAACGGAAAGGTGTTGTGGCACAAGGGGATCGGGTCGGCCACCCTGGCGCACCCCGGCCAGCCGCACGACCTCGACACGCAGGTGCAGGTCGCCTCCAACACCAAGACGTTCACCGCCGTGCTCGTCATGCAGCTGCGCGACGAGGGCCGGCTGCACCTGAGCGACACCGTCGACGAGCTGATCCCCGGGTCGCGGCACGAGCGGGTCACCGTGCGCCAGCTGCTGTCGCACACCACCGGCATGCAGCGGGAGCCGGTGGGCGACGTGTGGGACACCCTGGAGTTCCCCGACCGCGAGCAGCTGGTGGCCGGCTGGGACGACGCCGAGCGGGTGCTGCCCGACGGAACCTATTGGCACTACAGCAATCTCGGCTACTCGATCCTCGGCGAGATCGTCGCCCGCCTCGACGGCGACAGCTGGGCCGACAGCCTGCAGCGGCGCCTGCTCGACCCGCTCGGCCTGCGCCGGACCGGCCTCGTCCCGACCCCGCCGCTCGCGGGCCGCTACTACGTCGCGCCCTACACCGACGTCCCCGTCGAGGAGCCGCTCGTCGACAAGCGGGCCACCGGCGCGGCCGGGGCGCTGTGGAGCACCGCGACCGACATGGCCGCCTGGCACGCCTTCCTCGCAGACCCCGACGAGTCGGTGCTGGCCGCCGACACGATCGAGGAGATGAGCCAGCCGCAGGTGGTGGCCGACCTGCGCGGCTGGACCCTCGGCTGGGGCCTCGGGCTGGAGCTGGTCCGGCGCGAGCGGCAGCCCTGGGTCGGCCACACCGGCGGGCTGCCCGGCTCGATCACCGGGTTCTTCACCCATCGCGAGTCCGGCACCACCGGCATGGCGCTGATGAACTCCTCCGTCGCCGGCGACCCCGCCGAGCTCGCCACGACTCTCGGCGCCGCGCTGCTCGACCGCGAGCCGCCCGAGCCGGAGCCGTGGACCCCCGGCACCGAGCTGCCCGACGACCTGGTGCCGCTGGTCGGCCGCTGGTTCTCCGAGGGTTCCGGCTTCACCTTCTCGGTGCGCGAGGGCCGGCTCGAGGCGCGCCTGGACCGGGCGCCGGCCGACGCCCCTCCCTCGGTGTTCGAACGCACCGGCGACGACGCGTACGTCACGGTGTCCGGCCGCGAGCGCGGCGAGCGGCTGGTGGTGCGCCGGGCCGAGGACGGGTCCGTGCGCCAGCTCAGCTGGGCGACCTACCGCTTCACCCGCGAGCCGCTCGGGTTCGGCGAGCCCACGCCCTAGCTGTACTGACCCGGGAGGTTGGTGACGCGATCGGCATGGCGGGGTGACATGGGGAAGACCCCCGAGTGAGGTGTGGAGCTGTCTAGGAACCGCTCCTCAACCCGGAGGTCTTCATGTCCCACGCTAATGCCTGCCTGACTCCCACTGGGCGGCTGCGGTTGGCGCGCTGCGTCGTCGAGGACGGCTGGCCACTGCGTCGGGCGGCGGACCGGTTCAACGTGTCAGTGACCACGGCCAAGCGCTGGGCTGACCGGTACCGGGCGCACGGCAAGGACGGGATGCAGGACCGCTCCAGTCGTCCTCGGAGCTGTCGACATCAGACGAGCCGGCGTCGTGAGCGGCGCGTGCTCGGGTTGCGGGTCTCGCGCCGCTGGGGGCCGGCCAGGATCGCGTATCACCTGGGCATGAACCCGGCGACCGTGCACCGGATCCTGACCCGGTACGGCGCTGTGGTGCTGCGCTGGACCGACCCGGCGACCGGTGCCCCGGTCCGGGCCCAGCGCCGTCGGGTGCTGCGCTACGAGCGGGACGCTCCGGGGGAGCTGGTGCACGTAGACGTCAAGAAGCTCGGTCGGATCCCCGACGGTGGCGGTCATCGCGTCCTGGGCCGTGTCGTTGGCTCACGCAACAGCAGCGCGCACCGCGACCCGAACCGGCCCCGGAAGGTGCACGGGCGGCCGAACCTGGGCTACGCCTACCTGCACCACGCGATGGACGACCACTCCCGATACGCCTACAGCGAGATCTTGGCCGACGAGACCAAGCAGACGGCCTCGGCGTTCATGACCCGCGCGATCGAGCACTTCACCAGCATCGGGGTCACCATCGCCCGAGTGATGACCGACAACGGCTCCTGCTATCGCTCCCGCGACTTCGCGAGCGTGTTGAACGACAACGCGATTCGGCACAAGCGGACCCGGCCCTACCGCCCGCAGACCAACGGCAAGGTCGAACGGTTCAACCGGATCCTGCAAGAAGAATGGGCCTACGCCCGCCCCTACGCGAGCGAGTCCGAACGCGTCGCGCAGTTCCCCCAGTTCCTCCATACCTACAATCACCACCGCGGCCACACCGCGCTCCACGGCGCTACCCCCGCGGACCGTGTACCCAACCTGGCGGGTCAGTACACCTAGCCGGTCTCTCGCCACCCGCCCCCGACGTACGTCGACGGCCCGGTCTCCCCGCAGGAGAGACCGGGCCGTCGCTGAAGTCTGTCACCCACCACCGTCTGGAAGACGGAACTAGGCGGCTCGTGAAGAGTTGCGGTCAACCAGACATACAGGCGTTGTACTGCTGGAGGTAGGCATTAGCCGCTGAAGCGTACCGTTGGTACGCCACCGCATCCCCTGCTTCCAGAGCCTGCTCCGCGTAATGGGCGTATGTCTGGTACTGCTGGTAGTACTGCGAGCAGGGGTTCGCTGCCGCGTAAGCCGACCCCGTCGAACCAGAGACCACCGGAATTGCGAAGACAGCCGCCGCAACAGCCACAGTAAGAGCCCGTCTCATCGTTCCCCATACCTCCCCTTGATTGAGTGCTCGCGCACCTAGCAGACTCAAACTGAGCGATGGGCGGAACGCACAGCACACGCTGCCTGGCACGCACCCTGTCTAGCTAAAGCTCACTTGCCCCAGGTGATGCGGCCGGGAGACCAGACGACGTCAGTGACGGTGGAACCGCCCTTGACCTGATACACCTCGCATCCCTTCCCGCTCTGACCGACCGACAGCTCGGTGTCGTCAGAGTCGCACTGCGGCAGCGAACCGAGCAGCTTCTTGCCGGACTGCCCAGCCTTCAGTTGCGGGATGAGCATGAAGCTGTTGACGCTGCTTGCATCAAAGCTGCCCGAACCCGCCTTGCCGATGTTGGTCACGGTGTACTTCAGAAAGTAAACCGGGCCGTTCTCCTTCTTGAGGTTGCCGGTGTAGACCGAGTCCGGCGCGACCTCGAGCCCGTCGACCTTGAGTCGGTAACTGTCAGCGCTCGTGTCGCCAGTCGAACTCTCCAGGACCACCGCTTCCTGCCCGAACTTGAGCTTTGTGCCCTCGGCCGTCACCTTCGTGTCACCGGCGTCACCCGACGAGGCGGAGCTCGACGGCGCCTCGCTGGAAGACGGAGCCTCGGTGGTCGACGGCGCGGGAGCCTCGCTGGTCGAGGGGGCGGCCGGGGCCTGGCTGGTGCTGGGCGCCTGGCTCGTGGGCGCGGCCGGCGAGGCGGCCGACGACGTGGACGGGGCCGTGGTGACCTCGTTGCTCTGGCAGGCGCTCAGGCCGACCATGCCGGCCAGGGCGATGGATGCGGCAGCGGCACGGCTGGTGCGGGTGCTGAACATGTGGCGTCTCTCCTTGGGGGGGCCCATCAGGTACGCGGGTCGGACGCCTGGTGCGCCGTGACGGTTCCCCCGCACCGTCCGGATGGCTCGCTGGAGCCGAGGCATACGGTAACCGCCCGCCCCGGCGGGTGGGGCGGGCGGTCGCCGGTCAGGCCTTCTTGGCCGTCTTCGTCGTCGACTTCTTGGCGGTCGACTTCTTCGCGGCCGTCTTCTTGGTGGCCTTCTTCGTCGTCTTCTTGGCGGCCCGCTTGCGCGTGGTCGGCCCCTTCGCGCGCTTCTCGGCGAGCAGCTCATACCCCCGCTCGGGCGAGATCGTGCTGGGGTCGTCGTCCTTGCGCAGCGTCGCGTTGGTCTCGCCGTCGGTGACGTAGGGCCCGAAGCGACCGTCCTTGACCACCACCGGCTTGCCCGACGCGGGGTCGGTGCCGAGCTCCTTCAGCGGCGGCTGCGCAGCCCGCCCACGCCGCTTGGGCTCGGCGTAGATCTGCTGCGCCTCCTCCAGCGTGATGTCGAACAGCTGCTGCTCGGTCTGCAGCGAGCGCGAGTCGGTGCCCTTCTTCAGGTACGGCCCGTAGCGACCGTTCTGCGCCGTGATCTCGACCTGCTTCTCGGTCTCGGCGCCGTCCTCGCCGGTGACCTTCTCGGTGACCACGCCGACGACGCGGGGCAGGCTCAGCAGCCGCAGCGCGGTCTCCAGGTCGATGCTCGCGAGGTCCATGTCCTTGAACAGGCTGGCCGTGCGCGGCTTGGGACCGGTCGCCTTCTTCTTCGGCTTGGTCTCGCCCGCCGGCTGCTCCGGCTGCGGCAGCACCTCGGTGACGTACGGGCCGTAACGACCGGACTTGGCGACGATGTCGTGGCCGGTCTTCGGGTCCTGCCCGAGCACCCGCCCGTCGTCGTCGGCCTGGGCCAGCAGCTCGCGCGCCTTGTCGACGGTCATCTCGTCGGGGGCGACGTCGTCGGTGATGCTCGCGCGGCGCGGGGTGTCGCCCGCCTTGGCCTCCTGCTCGGCGTCGACGACCTCGCCCGTCGCGGGGTCGACGCCCTCGGGCACGGTCTGCTCGACGTACGGCCCGTAGCGGCCCACGCGCACGACGACGCCCTCGCCGATCGGGATGGTCGAGATCGCGCGGGCGTCGATCTCGCCGAGGTTGTCGACCATGGCGCGCAGCCCCTCGGCGGTCGTCGCCTCGTCGCCGAAGTAGAACCGGGACAGCCACGCGGCGCGCTGGTCGTTGCCCGCCGCGATCTCGTCGAGGCCCTCCTCCATCGACGCGGTGAAGTCGTAGTCGACCAGTCGCGGGAAGTGCTGCTCGAGCAGCTGGGTCACGGCGAACGCCAGCCAGGTCGGCACGAGCGCGGTGCCGCGGGTGCCGACGTACCCCCGGTCCTGGATGGTCCCGACGGTCGCGGCGTACGTCGACGGCCGGCCGATCCCGCGCTCCTCCATCGCCTTCACGAGGGTTGCCTCGGTGAAGCGCGGGGGCGGGCTGGTGGTGTGGCCGTCGGCCTCGGCGCGCAGCACGTCGAGCCCGACGCCCTCGCTCAGCTTCGGCAGGCGCCGCTCGGTCTGGTCCTCGCCAGCGGCGTCGCGGGTGGCGTCGCGCCCCTCCTCGTAGGCGGCAAGGAACCCGCGGAAGGTGATGACCGTGCCGCTCGCGCTGAACTCGGCCTCGCGGGCAAAACCGGTCTCCTGCACCGGGACTCGCAGCCGGACGGTCGCGGTCGAGCCGCGGGCGTCGGCCATCTGCGAAGCGACGGTGCGCTTCCAGATCAGCTCGTAGAGCGCGAACTCCTCGCCGCGCAGCTCACCGGCGACCTGGGCGGGCGTGCGGAACCGGTCACCCGCGGGGCGGATGGCCTCGTGCGCCTCCTGGGCGTTCTTGGACTTCTTCTCGTAGCGCCGGGGCGAGTCGGGGACGTACTCCGCGCCGTAGAGGTCGCGCGCCTGCTGCCGCGCGGCGGTCAGGGCCGACTCCGACAGTGTCGTGGAGTCGGTGCGCATGTAGGTGATGTAGCCGTTCTCGTACAGCCGCTGCGCGACGCGCATCGCGTTCTTGGAGCTCAGCCGCAGCTTGCGGCTCGCCTCCTGCTGCAGGGTGCTCGTGGTGAACGGTGCCGACGGGCGGCGGGTGTAGGGCTTCTCCTGGACCGAGGTGACCTCGCCGCGCGAGGCGTTGACCGCCTCGGCGAGGGCGGTGGCGCGCTGCTGGTCGAGGTGAGCGAGGCCGGAGTCCTTGATCCGGCCGGCGTCGTCGAAGTCGCGACCGACCGCGACCCGGCTGCCGTCGACGGCGGTGAGCCGCGCGGCGAACGCCTGGCCCGCCGACTCGGGCTGGAACTGGCCCTCGACGTCCCAGTAGGACGCGGCGACGAACGCCATCCGCTCGCGCTCGCGCTCGACCACCATGCGCGTGGCGACCGACTGCACGCGGCCGGCCGACAGCTTGTTGCGCACCTTGCGCCACAGGACCGGGCTGACCTCGTAGCCGTAGAGCCGGTCGAGGATGCGACGGGTCTCCTGCGCGTCGACCAGCCGGTCGTCGAGGTCGCGGGTGTTGTGCACCGCGCGCTGGATGGCCTCCTTGGTGATCTCGTGGAACACCATGCGGCGCACGGGGACCTTGGGCTTGAGCACCTCCTGCAGGTGCCACGCGATGGCCTCGCCCTCGCGGTCCTCGTCGGTGGCGAGGAACAGCTCGTCGGAGTCCTTGAGCAGCCGCTTGAGCTCGGCGACCTTCTTCTTCTTGTCGGCGTCGACGACGTAGTAGGCGTCGAAGCCGTTGTCGACGTCGACCGAGAACCGGCCGTAGGGACCCTTCTTCATGTCGACGGGCAGCTCGGACGGGGTCGGCAGATCACGGATGTGGCCGACGCTGGCGTCGACGGTGTAGTCGGTGCCGAGGTACTCGCCGATCTTCTTCGCCTTCGCCGGCGACTCGACGATGACCAGCTTGCGCGCCATGACTTCTCCCTCCGCCCGACCAACGTGCAGCGGATTCGTCGCTGCCTCGACGTGCTCGGGCGACTAGACCATAAGCCTTGGCCTGCCGCGGCGCAGCGGGGGACCAGGAAATAGGTGACGGGTCAACTTTCCGGGCGTACGCTGGTGCTCATGGCCGACTCCCTGCCCGTGCTCTATCTCAGCCACGGCGCGCCGCCGCTGGCCGACGACCCGACCTGGCCCGCGGAGCTGGCGCGCTGGAGCGCCGACCTGCCGCGGCCGCGGCGGGTGCTGATCGTCTCGGCGCACTGGGAGGCCGACCCGGTCACGCTGTCAGCCACGACGGGCGCACCGCTGGTCTACGACTTCTGGGGCTTCCCGCAGAAGTACTACGACGTGCGCTACGACGCGCCGGCCGCGGGTGAGCTCGCGCGCGACGTCGAGGCGTTGCTGCGCGGCGTCGTGCCGGTCCGCCGCGACGAGGAGCGCGGGCTGGACCACGGGGCGTACGTCCCGCTCGTGGAGATGTACCCCGAGGCCGACCTGCCGGTGCTCCAGCTGTCGATGCCGACGCTCGACCCGGCTCGGCTGTTCGAGCTGGGCTGCCGGCTCGCACCGCTGCGCCAGGACGGCACGCTGATCGTCGGGTCCGGCTTCACCACCCACAACCTGCGCTGGTTCGACCCGAGCGCACCCGCCGACGCTCCCCCGCCGAGCGTCTCGGCCGAGTTCGACCAGTGGGCCGCGGAGACGGTCGCCGCCGGCGACGTCGACCAGCTCATCGACTTCCTGCACCGCGCCCCGGCCGTACGCCAGGCGCACCCGCGCACGGAGCACTGGGCTCCGCTCTATCTCTCGCTCGGCGCTGCCGCGGGCGGCGGGCTGGAGTCCACCACCGCGATCGACGGCTTCTGGCACGGCATGTCGAAGCGGTCCTGGCAGCTGGCCTGAGCGTCGATCGCGGCGCGGTCAGCGCTCACGGGCGCGGTCAGCGCTCGCGGGGAGGTGTGCGCCCGGGCCCGGACTCGGGCGGCCCTTCGTCCTCGGCCTGCGGGCGCGTCCACTCGGCGAGGCGGTCGCGACCGCCGTCGGGGTCGTGCAGCGTGCTGCCCTGCTCGGTCTCCGGCGGCTGCGACGACGGCGGCCTCAGCATCGGGGTCAGCGCGGTGTAGACGCCGAAGTCGGTGTCGCCGCCCGGCGCAAGCAGCATGCCCGGGTCACGCTCGATCGCGGCCCGCGCGCGCTGCTGCAGCTGCCAGCCGGCGACGACCGTCGCGACGACCGCTCCGGCGGTCACCAGCGGAAGCCGCGGCAGCGCGGCCATCGCCGCCAGCGCGAGCACCAGGATCAGCACGCACCAGGTGGTGACGCCGAGCCGAGCCAGCGGGGTGTCGCCGTCGATACGGCGCACCAGCACCGTCGGGAAGAACAGCAGGACCGCCGCCCCGATCGCCGCCACCACCGGCCCGCCGGACCAGCCCAACGGCTCGGCCGCGAGCCAGATGGCCACGCAGCCCAGGACGAACCCCACCGTCAGGGCGACTCGCAGATTCCCCATCGTGGTCACGCGCACGCGGACCACTCCCTTCCTGGTCGCGGGCCGACCACGCTAGCGAGCACCGGGCGGCGACGCACCCGTCGTGACGGGTGGCGCTCAGTCCGCGACGAGCAGGCCGTCGGCGACCAGCGAGCGTACGTCGGGGAGGGCTTCGTCGCTCACGGCCTCCGGGCTGACGTCGAGCAGCGAGGCGATGGCGTCGAGCGCCGGGCCGGCGGGCAGCTCGCCGTCGCAGACGGACAGGAAGGCCGCCAGCACGGTGCCGGCCCGCACGGTGCGCCCGAGCCCGCCGCCCTGGCGCACCAGGATCACGCTGGGGTCGTCGGCGCCGGGGCGGGCGTAGCGCTCCTCGGTCACGTCGTCGGCGCACCGCCAGGCCGTCGCGAGCACGCCGGGGTCGCCGTGCTCGGCCAGCCAGGTGCGGGCGCGCAGGCCCGCGTCGACCGCGGGACCCATCGGCTGCGCGACATGACCAGTGACCTCCACGAGGTCGCGCCACGGCTCGCGATCGCTTGCGGGGCGCTGCAGGGTGATCACGCCGAAGCCGACCCGCTCGACGTCACGGCTCGCGAAGTCTTCGAGCCACGCGGCATACATGTCGGCGAAACCCGTTGTCCCATAACGGTGCCCGCCGTCGCCCAGCCACAGCTCGGTGTACTCCGCGGGGTCCTGCGACTCCCGCTGCACGACCCACGCGTCGAGGCCGGTGCCGTCGAGCCACTCCCCCACGACCTCGCGCCAGTCGCCGCCGACCGGGACCTCCCAGTTGCCGAGCAGCTGGGCCACGCCGCCCGGCTCGAGGTGCTCGCCGACCCCGCGCACGAGCGACCGGACCACCTCGTGCCCGACCCGCCCGCCGTCGCGGTACTCGTAGTCCGGCACCTCGCCGGTGCGCGGGGTGATGACGAACGGCGGGTTGCTCACGACCAGGTCGAACCGCTGCCCCTGGACCGGGGCGAGCAGGTCGCCGCGGCGCAGCTCCCAGTCCTGCCCGTTGAGCGCCGCGTTGGCCGCGGCCATCGCCAGCGCCCGCTCGGAGGTGTCGGTCGCGACGACCGAGGCCGCGTGCGTCGACAGGTGCAGCGACTGCACGCCGCACCCGGTGCCGAGGTCGAGGGCGGTGGCGGCGGCGCGCCGCGGGGTCCACGACGCCAGCGTGGTCGAGGCGCCGCCGATGCCGAGCACGTGGTCGGTCAGCAGCGGCTCGCCGGTCATGACCTCCGACAGGTCCGACAGGACCCACCAGGCGTGGTCCTCGTCGGCGTACGGGCGCAGGTCGAACAGCGCACGCACGCCGGCGGGTTCGCGCGCGACCAGGCCGTGCTCGACGAGTCGGTCGGTGCCGAAGCCGGGCAGCGCCGCGTCGACCCGCGCCGCCTCGACGGCGTAACCGAGCGCGAACAGCCGCACCAGGACGGCGACCGGGGTGGTGAGCGGTCGGGTGACGAGCTCGGCCGGGGTGGGCTGCTCGCGGTGCAGCGCCCGGGCCGCCCGGTCGCCGAGGCAGCCGAGGATGCCGTCGAGGGTGTAGTCGGCGGCGGCGAGCG
Source organism: Barrientosiimonas humi (assembly GCF_006716095.1). Lineage (NCBI taxonomy): Bacteria > Bacillati > Actinomycetota > Actinomycetes > Micrococcales > Dermacoccaceae > Barrientosiimonas > Barrientosiimonas humi. The sequence continues at coordinate 9,021 of NZ_VFOK01000001.1, read as the reverse complement.
CGTCGCGCAGGCGAGGGAGGTCGGGCGTCACCCGGGGTGGCGCCGGGCTGGCCGACATCGTCGCGAGGTCAGCTCATCAGGTTGCCGATGAGGCCGCCACCGCCGCCGCTCTGCGCCGCCGGGGTCCACTCGTCGGGCTGGACGATGACGAACCCCGGGCCGTGGAAGGCGTACTGGAAGGCCTCGCCGCTGCCGCCGCGCAGCATCGACTTCATGTTCATGCTGTTGACGACCTGGGGCACCAGGTTGGCCGACCAGCCGACGCACGCCTGCACGTCGACGAACGTGGGCTGCTGGGAGCAGTCGAGCACGACCGGCTGGCCGACGCTGTGCAGCGCGACCGTGCCCTGGCCCTGCAGCAGCATGTTGAACAGGCCGCCCGACATCATCCCGGCGCCCTGCACCCGCTTGATGTCCCACTGCACGCGCGAGTCGAACGCCAGCAGGTTGCGGCCGTTGACCGAGATGCCGTCGCCGGTCAGGTCGATCAGGAAGACGTAGCCGGCCGCGGACGCGAAGAAGACCTCGCCCCGGCCCGAGACGCGCATCAGCGGCACGTCCTCGCTGGTGACGACCTTCTTGAGGAGCTTGCCCATCGACCCGGCGCCCTCGTGGTTGAACTGGATCTGCCCCTGGTAGGCGACCATCGCGCCCTTGACCGACAGCACGTCCTCGCCGAGGGCGACGCGCAGCATCTGGGGGTTCTGGAGGGTGAACCGGTTCTGGCTCTGGACCTCGAGGTTCTTCTGGTCGAAGAGGTTGCTCTGCATGGGGCGCAGCCTAGCCACGCGGCATGCGGCTCAGCTGAGGTCGGCGAGCGCCTTGTCGGCCGTGGGGTAGATGCGGAAGACCTTGTCGAGCCCGGTGATGCTGAAGTTGCGCAGCAGCCGGTCGCTGGCGATCACCAGACGCAGCTCGCCCTGCTGCTGCCGCACCGCCTTGAGCCGGCCGACGAGCACACCCAGGCCGGTCGAGTCGAGGAAGGGGACGTCGGTCAGGTCGGCGACCAGACGCGTACGGCCCTCGGCGATCACCCGATTCATCTCGTCGCGCAGGGCCGGGGCCGAGAACACATCGACCTCGCCGGCGATCGCCACGACAGTGACATCGCCGACCTCACGCGTGCTGACGTCCAGGTTCAAGCCGAGCCTCCTCACGGGTCTGCGCAGCACGAACCCTAGTCAGAGCGGTGGCGGGTCTCCTACGCCTGCCCAGGATCCGGCCCGCCACGGCTTACCGTGGCAGGACCATGACCACCACCACGGCACCGCCGCAGCGCGCGAGCGCCGACCCCGAGCGGCTGCTCGCGGGGCTGGCCGGTGCCGGCACCGGCCGGGTCCTGCACGTCGAGCACCAGCCGGCGCGCGCGCAGGAGCTCGCCGACTGGCCCGAGTGGGTCAACCCGCAGGTCGCCGCCGCCGTGCGCGGCGAGGGGGTCGACCGGCTGTGGACGCACCAGCGCGCGGTCGCCGACCTCGCGGCCGACGGTCGGCACGTCGTCGTCTCCACCGGCACCGCGAGCGGCAAGAGCCTCGGCTACCTGCTGCCGGTGCTCTCGGCGGTCGCCGACGGGTCGCACGCCGTCACCGGGCGCGGCGCGACCGCCCTCTACCTGTCTCCCACCAAGGCGCTGGCGGCCGACCAGCTGGCCGCGGTCGAGCGCCTGGCCGTTCCGGGGGTGCGGGCCGCGACGTACGACGGCGACACCCCGGTCGACGAGCGCCGGTGGATCCGCGACCACGCCCAGCTGGTGCTGACCAACCCCGACCTGCTGCACCACACGCTGCTGCCGCAGCACGAGCGGTGGGCACCGTTCCTGCGCGCACTGCGTTACGTCGTGATCGACGAGTGCCATTCGTACAAGGGCGTTTTCGGCTCCCATCTCGCCGCGGTGCTGCGCCGTCTGCGGCGCATCTGCGCTCGCTACCGGGCGCACCCGACCTTCGTGCTGGCCTCGGCGACGATCGCCGAGCCGGCCGCGCACGCCGAGCGCCTGGTCGGCCTCCCCGTCGAGGCGGTGACGCACGACGGGTCGCCCCGCCCGGCCACCACGTTCGCGCTGTGGGAGCCGGGAGCCGCCCCCGGGCAGGGGCCGGACGCTCCCCGGCGCAGCGCCGTGGCCGAGACAGGCGACCTGCTCGCCCGGCTGGTGGCCGACGGGTCGCAGGCGCTGGCCTTCGCCCGCTCCCGCGTCGGGGTCGAGGTCGTCGCCGAGATGGTGCGCACCCGGCTGACCGAGGACGCCCCGCACTACGCCGACCGGGTCGCGGCCTACCGCGGCGGTTACCTCCCCGAGGAGCGACGCGAGCTGGAGCGGCGACTGCGCAGCGGCGAGCTGCGCGGGCTCGCCGCCACCAACGCCCTCGAGCTCGGCATCGACGTGAGCGGCCTCGACACCGTGCTGCTCGCGGGCTGGCCCGGCACGATCGCGTCGTGGTGGCAGCAGGCCGGGCGCGCCGGTCGCCGCGACGCCCCCGCGCTCGTCGTGTTCGTCGCCGCCGACGACCCGCTCGACACCTATCTGGTCAACCACCCCGGCACGATCTTCGGGCGCACGGCCGAGGCGACCGTGCTCGACCCGGCCAACCCCTACGTCCTCGCGCCGCACCTCGCGGCCGCGGCGGCCGAGCTGCCGCTCACCGAGGCCGACGCCGAGGTGTTCGGGCCGACGATGGTGCCGCTGCTCGACACGCTGGTCGCGCGCGGGGTGCTGCGCCGCCGGCCGCGCGGCTGGTTCTGGGCGCGCGACGACCGCCCCGGCGACCACGTGTCGCTGCGCGGCGCGGGCCAGCCCGTCGTGCGCATCGTCGAGAACCGCACGGGCCGCGTGCTCGGCACGGTCGACGCCGAACGCGCCCACCGCGCAACGCATCCCGGCGCCGTGTACGTCCACCAGGGGAAGACGTACGTCGTCACCGAGCTGGACCTCGACGACGGCAGCGCGCACGTGACGCAGGGCGACCCCGGGTGGTCGACCGTGGCGCGCTCGACGTCGGAGTTCCGGGTCGTGGCGCCCGAGCGGGAGACCCGGTGGGGCCCGATCCGGTTGTGCCACGGGGTGATCGACGTGCGCACGCAAGTCACCTCGTTCCTGCGGATGCTGCCCTCCGGCGAGGTCATCGGTGAGCACCCGCTCGACCTTCCCGAGCAGCGGCTCACGACGCGAGGGGTGTGGTGGACGGCTCCTCCCGAGCTGCTCGCCGAGGTCGTCGACGAGGCCGACGGCCCGGGCGCGCTGCACGCCGCCGAGCACTGCGCGATCGCGATGCTGCCGCTGGTCGCCCAGTCGGACCGGTGGGACGTCGGCGGAGTGTCGACGATGCTGCACCCCGACACCGAGCTGCCCACCGTCGTGGTCTACGACGGCTACCCCGGCGGGGCCGGGTTCGCCCAGCGCGGCTTCGAGCGGGCGGCGACCTGGCTGCGCGGCACGCTGGCCGCGATCACGGACTGTCCGTGCCGGTCGGGCTGCCCGGCCTGCGTGCAGTCACCCAAGTGCGGGAACGGCAACGAGCCGCTCGACAAGCAGGGCGCGCGCCGGGTGCTGGAGCTGGTGCTCCGGGAGGCCGAACATCCGTCCAGGGGTTGACTTCCCATCCGTTGGGGCCGGTGACTTCCTCCTGCTCATCCGCTTGTTGTTTCTGTATCGTCAGTAACAGCAAGCACTTTCGTCTCGGGGTGTGAGGGAGTGAAGTCACCATGATCATCGCAGCCATCCTGCTGCTCGTCATCGTGGCAGCGATCGTTCTGTGGGTCGTCACTGGTGCAGACACCAGCACGACGTTCCCGATCGACGCTGCCGGAATCAGCATGGACATGAACGGGCTGACCGCGTTCATCCTCGGTGCCGCGGCGGCGGTCCTCGCCGCCCTGGCGCTCTGGATGATCAAGTACGGCAGCAAGCGCGGCATCCAGCGCCGTCGCAACCGCAAGGACCTGGAGCGGCGGGCCGACGAGGCCGAGGAGTCGCGTGACACCGCCATCCGCAAGAAGGACCGCGCCGACGTCGAGGCCGCGCGCGGTCGCGTCGCGGCCCGCGACGCCGAGCGCGAGCGCGACACCGTCGTGCAGGGCGACCAGTCGCGGGTGACCCCGGCCGGCGCCCAGACGCGCAGCGACGCCGACGTGGTCGAGCCGCGTCGCGACGCTGACTACGTCGAGCCCGGCCGTGGCCAGGCCGGTGTCGCCGACGGCCGCCGGGACGGTGACTACGTCGAGCCGGGTCGCGGCCAGGCGGGTTACACCGACGGTCGCCGCGACGGTGACTACGTCGAGCCGGGCAACGACCCGCACGGCCGTGGCAACGCCCAGGGCCGCGAGGGCATGTTCGACCGTGCCCGCGACAAGTTCAACCGCGACACCGACCGTCGCTGACGAGGGCCGGCTAGCACGACCTGACGGCGCCTGAGCCCGCGGATCTCCCGCGGCTCAGGCGCCGTCGTCGTGCAGCAGGAGAGTGCGGTAGAACGCGACGCCCCGGCCGAGCGAGTCGAGGTCGACCTGCTCGTCGACGCCGTGGATGCTGTCGCGCTGCGCGCGGGACATGGCGAACGGGCTGAACCGATAGACGTGATCGCTGATCCGGCAGAAGTGCCGCGCGTCGGAGGCCTGGAGCATGACGTACGGCGCCGCCACCGTGCCGGGGTAGGTCGCCTCGACCGCGCGGGCGAGCAGCGCGAACTGCGGTCCGTCGCTGGGTGATTCGGGGCTCGGGTCGTTGCCGCTCACGACCTCCAGCTGCACCCGTTCGTCGCGCACGACCCGGCGCAGCCGGGCGACGACGCCGTCGACGGTCTCCCCCACCTGGATGCGGATGTTGGCGCGCGCCTCGGCACTGGCCGCGACGACGTTGACGGCCGGGCTTCCGCTCAGCCGGGTGAGGGCGACGGTGGTGCGCACGACGGCCGAGGTCTCGGGGCCGAGCGCGGCGAGTGCACGCGCGACCGCTGGGCGGGCCCGGTGGGCGCGCGCGAGCAGCGGACGCAGGGGCCCGGTGACGTGCCGTCCGAGCGTCTGCACCATCGCCAGCGAGGGGTCGGTGAGGACCACGGGGAACGGGTGCCGCTCGATGCGGTGCAGCGCCCGCGCCAGCCGCGCGACCGCTCCCCCGCGACGCGGGGTGGCGGCGTGGCCGGGCTGGTCCTCGACCCGGATCCGCAGATCGAGCACCCCCTTCTCGGCGACGCCGATCATCGCCGCGGGTCGCTGCAGACCGGGGAACACGCCTTCGACCACGGCCCCGCCCTCGTCGATCACCAGCCACGGGCGTACGCCCCGTGCGGCCAGCGCCTCGACGGCCGCCTCGGCGGCCGTGCCGAAGACCTCCTCGTCGCACCCGAAGGACAGGTAGACGTCGTGGGCGGGCGCGCGGCCCTCGGCGAGCAGCGACTCCACCGCCTCGCAGACGACGACCATCGAGCCCTTGTCGTCGAGCGTGCCGCGGCCGTGCACGACGCCGGCGGCGCGGTCGATCCGCCCCTCGAACGGCGGCACCTGCCAGGTGTCCGCGTCGGCGGGCACGACGTCCCAGTGGGCCATCAGCACGATTGGGCGGTCGGGCGAGGCGCCGGGCCAGCGGAACAGCAGGCCGCCGGGGCCCACGACCTCACGCTCCAGGGTGGCGTGCAGGCGCGGATAGAGCCGCTCGAGCAGCCGCGGCAGCTCGGCGAACGCCTCGGCGTCCTGCTCGTCGCGGTCGGGCCGCGAGACGGTCGGCAGCCGGACCAGCGCCGCGAGGTGCTCGGCCGCCGCGTCGGCCCACGCGTCGGTGCGGTCGGTCTCGACGGGATCGCTCACCCGGGCGATCCTGCCACCGCGGGCCGGTCGAGGGCGGGCCCTTCACCCACCTGCGGTCCGGCGCGGCTGCGCGCGGTGGCCGCACCGAGCCCTGGCCAGCCTGCGGGCACCGAGGCCCGCACGTCGAGCACCTGCGCGGTCGCGCGGCACTCCAGCAGCGCGCCCCCGTTGGCGCGCACCACGGCCGCGGCGCTCGCGCACGGGTCGGCGCCGTCGGGGCGCACCAGCTGCATCGCTCCGGCCAGGGCGCCGAGGTCGGCCGCGGTGCGGGCGCGGGTGCTCGCGTGCGCCGCGCTCACCAGCGTCAGGCCGCCGAGGAGCAGGACGACCAGCACCCCGATGGCCCCCACCACGAGCACCGTGCCGGACCCCTCGTCGCGTCGACGCGCGCTCGGCTCACGGGGCATCGGCGCCCTCCCTGACCGCGACCGCCCGGGCGCTCAGGTCTGACCCGACCAGCACCCCGACCGGCCCTCGCGGGCGGCTGCGCACGGTCACCTCGACCTGCGCCTGACCGCGGTCGGTCACCGTGACCGACGCCCCGTCGGGCGCCGCCTCGAGCACCAGCGCGCGCACCTGCTGCGGGTCGTCGCCACGGGCCGCCGCGCGGGCTCCGACCCGCGCTGCGTCGGTGCACCGGATCAGGTCGACCCCGGCGACCAGGGCGCTCAGGCTGAGCACGAGCACCAGCACCAGGGCGGTCAGCGCGGTCGCGAGCTCGGCCGTCACCATGCCCGCGTCGGCCCGGGCCCGCGACCGCGCCACGGCTCAGCCGGCGACGCTGAGCGCGGACGTGATGATCCCGCTCAGCGCCGACTTGACCGGACCGCTCTTGATCACCGCGATCAGCAGCCCGGCGAACGCGACGGCGGCGAGGGTGCCGACGGCGTACTCCGCCGTGGTCATCCCCGCCTCACCGAGCACGCGCAGCCGGCGCCACCGTGCGGCCATGGATCGAGTCATGCGCAAACCTCCTTCGCGGCGGCGACAGGTGCGCCGCCTCTGCAGCCAGCCTGCGCCTGGAGACGGTCACCCTCCAGCGGTGGAGCCGACCCTGTGGATCACGGTCGCTCGCCGAATCTCCCTGTGGATCAACCAGATCCAGCCGCTCAGGAGGTGAGCATCGCCGAGGCCATGGCCACGACGACCGGGACGACGGTCAGCAGCGCGAACGCCGGCAGGAAACACAGCCCCAGCGGCAGCACGAGCCGCACGGCGACCTTGGCCCCGGCCGTCTCGAGGCGGTGCCGCTCGTCGGACCGCACCCGCGCGGCGGCCTCGCGGCACAGCGCGGCCGGGGCGGCGCCCGCGGTCTCGGCCAGCACGAGCGCCGCCCCGGCCGGCGCCCACATGGGTGACACCGAGGCCCACGCGGCGCGCGGCTCGACGCCCCAGTGCAGCGCCGCCGACACCTGCCGTAGCTCGGCACCGACGCGCCCGGGGCACTGCTCGGCCACCAGGTCGAGGCAGGAGGTGACCGCCGCCCCGCTCGTCAGGGCCAGGGCGAGCAGGTCGATGGCGTCGGCGACCTCCTGCGGCCCCACCGCGGCCTGGTCGTCGGACGCGGGGGCAGCGACGGCACCGGTCGTGCTCTCGGTGCCTCCGGGACCGGAGCCCTCGTCCTCGTGCTCGTCGTCGACGCTCGCCTCGGCGCGGACCAGCGGCGCGGCACGCAGGCCCGGTGCGCGGCGCAGCGTCGGCAGCAACCAGACGACGGCGCCGACCAGGCACCCGGCGAGCACCGCCGCCAGCGCGCTCATCCGAGCTGGGGTGGGCGCAGCGCCCGGTCGATGAGCCGCCGGGTGAGCCGGCGTCCGGCGAGCAGCAGGAGGAGTCCGGGTGCCACGGCGAGCAGCAGCACGGCGGGCGGGTAGGCCGACGTCGGGGCGACGCCCAGCACCGGCATGAGCAGCACCCCGAGCAGCGGCAACCAGGTGAGCAGCTGCGCGGTGGCCCGCGGGCCGGCCGCCTGCGCGGCGAACGCCCGCTCCACGGCGCGCCGTGCGTTGTGGGCATCGAGGGCGCTGCGCACCGCCTCGGACAACGGCGACCCGAGCCGCTCGCTGATCGTCCAGGCCCGACCGACCTGCAGCGCCACGGGGAGCCGCAGCTGCTGCCCGAGGTCGACCCATGCGGCGCCCGCGGACCCTCCCCCGGCCACGGCGGTCTCGAGCGCTCCGAGGGCACGCACCAGTGCGGCGTCGCGACGGACGGCCGCCGGCAACGACGCCACCGCGGCGGACAGCGCGGCGGGTGCCGCCAGCCCGGCCCCCAGGCCGGCCGCCAGACCCGAGAGCAGCTGCTGCACGACCTCCTCACGGCCCGAACCGCTCCGCCGGGGCAGCCGCACCTCCCGCCGCCACCACGGCACCGACACGGCGCCGGCCTCGGCACCGGCGTCGGCGGTGTCGAGCACGGCGACCCGCAGCAACGCTCGCTCGCGCCGCCCGGGCCAGGCCCAGACCGCTGCGGCGAGCAGCAGCGCCGTGAGGATCACCACGCGGGCACCGACCCGAGCAGGGCCTCGAGCTCGTCGGCCGCCGGCCCCGGCTCGACCCGGTCGTCGTGCACGGTGCACGCCGGGACGCAGCGCAGGTCACCGCCGTCGCGGCGCAGCACCCCGATCTCGGCGAGGTGCCGGCGACCGGTGGTGCGGCGCAGGTGCAGCACCACGCGGACCGCGCTCGCGAGCTGGGTGCGGGTGGCCTCGGGCGTCATGTCGGCGAGCGCACCCAGCGCCTCGAACCGCGCGACGACGTCGCCGATGGTGTTGGCGTGCAGCGTGCCGCAGCCGCCCTCGTGGCCCGTGTTGAGCGCGCTGAGCAGCTCGCGCACCTCGGCCCCGCGCACCTCGCCCACGACGAGGCGATCGGGTCGCATGCGCAGCGACTGGCGCACGAGCGCGGTCATCGTCACCGCGCCGCGGCCCTCGACGTTGGCCGAGCGGGCCTCGAGCCGCACCACGTGCGGGTGGGCGATCGCGAGCTCGCGCACGTCCTCGACGACGACCAGCCGCTCGCCGGGGTCGGCCTCGGCGAGCAGCGCGGCGAGCAGGGTGGTCTTGCCCGAGCCGGTGCCGCCGCTCACGACGAACGCCAGACGGGCGCCCACCAGGCGACGCAGCACCGGGACGAGCACGGGCGACACGCCCCCGCTGCGCCCGAGCGCGTCGAGGTCGAGGCCGGTCGAGCGGGGCACGCGCAGCGAGATGTGTGCGGCGCCCTG